>JANQMX010000107.1 GCA_028279885.1 Rhodovibrionaceae bacterium
GGCAATGCACGGCCGGCGCTGTCGGGGAGTAGCTCAGCCTGGTAGAGCACTACGTTCGGGACGTAGGGGCCGGAGGTTCGAATCCTCTCTCCCCGACCAGCTTTTCCCGAGAGTAAAGACGGCCCGCCAGCTTGGCGCACTGTCTTTGCAGCCAGCGTCCTTAGCAATCAGGCATCGCGGCCCAAGTTGAAAACCAAGGTGTCTGAGAGGGCGCTTTTGGCAGGGCCGTCGGGGAATCCTTCAAGGCGTTCCAAGGCGCGGCGGCCGTGCTCTTCGGCCCGTGCACGGGTGTCTTCCAGCGCTCGGTGCGCTTTCATCAGCTCGACAGCCCGGCGCAGGTCGCCGTCGTCCTGCTCCATGTCCTCCAGACAACGGCGCCAAAAGGCGCGTTCGACGTCGTCACCCCGTTCGAAGGCCAGGACGATCGGCAAAGTGATTTTGCCCTCCCGGAAGTCGTCGCCGATGGCCTTGCCAAGCACGGTCTCGTCGGCCGTGTAGTCCAGCAGGTCGTCGATCAGCTGGAAGGCGATTCCCAAAGACATGCCAAACTCGGAGAGAGCCTTGCACTCATCCTCCGAGCGGTCGGCCACCAGGGCGCCGACCTCGCAGGCAGCGGCGAAGAGCGCTGCCGTCTTGCCGCTGACCACCTCCAAGTACTCCGCTTCGGTCGTCGCGGTGTTGTTGCTGGTCATGAGCTGAAGCACTTCGCCCTCGGCAATGGTAGCCGATGCATTGGAGAGCACGCGCAGTACGGCGAGCGAGCCGTCGGCTACCATCAGCTGGAAAGAGCGGCTGAACAGAAAGTCGCCGACCAGCACACTGGCTTTGTTGCCGAACAGAGCGTTGGCCGTATCGAGGCCACGTCTCAGCTTGCTGTCGTCGACCACGTCGTCGTGCAGCAGCGTGGCCGTGTGGATGAATTCCACGCAGGCGGCGAGGCCGATATGGCGTTCGCCTTTGTAGCCACAGAGTCGTGCCGAAGCCAAGGTCAGCATAGGGCGCAGCCGTTTGCCCCCAGCGGCGACAATATGCCCGGCAAGTTGCGGAATGAGCGCAACCGGGGACTGCATGTACTCGACGATGAGGCGATTGACGCGTGCCAGGTCATCCTGGGTGTAGGCAGTAAGGGGTTCCAAGCCGGCCTTTCTGTCCACCTCTTGCGCCGCGCCGAACTCGGCCGCTGCGGTCACGCTTTCGTTCCCTTCGGATGAATTGCCATTGTTCCGGCCCTAAATCCTGCTAGCGAAAGCCGGACTTGCACCTTTTCTATCTCGCTCGCAGCATAAGTTGGTGCGGCGGGGGGTCAAGGAACAGCGGCGAAATGTCCTTTGATCTATTGTGGAACTGAACAGCCGGGTCAGGTAACGCGCCATGAAAGAGCTCTTGCGAACCAACGATCTCGTGCGGCTGTCCTGGCTGCAGGCTCTGTTGACCGATTCCCAGATCCCTTCTGTGGTGCTCGATGGTCACACTTCGGTACTGGAGGGCTCGGCTATTGCCATTCCGCGCCGCCTGATGGTCGGCAGCGACGATTACGAGTCGGCCAAGAACTTGCTAGAAGCGGCGGGGGAGAGCGTGAGCGAACCATCGGCGTGGTGAACATCGTGGTCACTGCCGAGGCCAAGGAGCCGACCACCCATTCAGCGCCTCAGGAGGTGACGGAGGATCGCTTGCTGCGCGGGCGGCTTGTTCTAAAGCAACCGCGGGACGGTTACCGCGTCGCGATGGACAGCGTTCTGCTTGCCGCTGCTCTCCCGCTCAAACCTGGAGAACGGGTGCTCGATTTGGGCTGTGGCGTCGGGGCGGTCGCCCTCTGTTTGCTGGCACGAGAGCCGGATTTGTATGTTGATGGCATCGAGCGGCAACCCGCGCTGGCGGCTCTCGCCAGCGAGAACGCCGCAGCCAACGGGCTGTCCGATCGTTTCCGGGTGCAACAGGGCGATTACGCCGAGCTACCTGAGCGATGGCATGGTCAATTCGACCAAGTCGCCATCAACCCGCCCTATCATGATCCTGCCCGCCACCGGCCGTCGCCCAATCCCATCAAAGCCGCAGCAAACCTAGGGCCTGAGGCAGGGCTCGCAGTGGCCGTGGCAAGCGCACGGGAGGCGCTGAAGCACAAGGGGCGCCTCACTCTGGTGCACCGGGCCGATGTCCTAGCGGAGATCCTGGCCGCACTCGATGGCTTTGGCGAGGCCACAATCTTTCCGCTTTGGCCTAAGGCGGGGCGTCCGGCAAAGCGCGTCATCCTTTCCGCACGCAAGGGCGTCAAGGGCAGTAGCCATCTCTTGCCTGGGCTTGTGCTGCACGATAGCGACGGTGGCTACACCGCCGAGGCCCTCTCGGCCTTGGAAGAGGGCGCCCCCCTGCCGCTCAACGCGTAAGCAGCCATTGGCAGACGCCCCGACATCTTCTATCAAGCCCGCCATGAAATGGCGAAAGTTCTTCAATTGGCTGCCCTTCGTGAAAGAGGGCGGGCCAGTGGTGGGTGTGCTGCGACTCTCTGGGGTCATCGGCAGCGCTGGCCAGTTCTCGCGCGGGCTGAGCTTGGCCGGCTTGGCCGAGAACATCGAGGCGCTGTTCAAGCTGCCGCGCCTCAAGGCGGTGGCGCTTATCATCAATTCACCTGGCGGCTCGCCGGTGCAGTCGGCGCTGATCGCAGCACGCATTCGCGAGTTGGCGGAGGAAAACGATCTGCCCGTCATTGCGTTTTGCGAGGACGCGGCAGCCTCCGGCGGCTATTGGCTGGCGTGTTCCGCCGATGAAATCTACGCCGACGAGTCGTCCATCGTCGGTTCCATCGGCGTGATATCCGCGGGCTTCGGATTTCCAGCCCTGATTAAGCGCCTGGGCATCGAGCGCCGAGTCCACACGTCCGGCGACAAGAAAGCCATTCTCGACCCTTTCGAGGCAGAGAAAGAAGACGACGTCACGCGGCTTAAGGAGTTGCAGAGCGATATCCACGAAGCTTTTAACACCTTCGTGCTGGCGCGCCGTGGCGACCGCCTCAAGGCTGAGCCAGAGGCGCTCTTCACCGGTGAGTTTTGGACCGGCAAGCGGGCCCTGGAGCTCGGCCTGATCGACGGCATCGGCTACCTGCGCCCTGAGATGCGCCGCCGTTATGGCGAGGATGTGGATCTGCGGCTGATCGAGACGGACCGCGGCTGGCGCCGCCTGCTACGCTTCGGCGGGCGGGCACCGACGCTCAACGTTCCGGCGATTGACGGCGGTGATATCGCTGATGCCCTGATTTCCAAGCTGGAAGAGCGCGCTCACTGGAGCCGCCTCGGACTTTAGTGCGCATCTAATACTCTTCCGGCACGAAGGTCTGGTCGGTCATCGGCGGACGCACATAGCCGGCTGCATCCTGGCGCGGCGGTAGTTCGATAGGCTGCGGCGTGAGATCCTGGTAAGGGATCATGCTCAAGAGATGCTTGATGCAATTGAGCCGCGCCCGTTTCTTGCTATCGGCATTCACAACGTACCAAGGCGCCTGCTTGATGTCCGTATGGGCGAACATCACGTCCTTGGCTTTCGAATACTCGATCCAGCGTTTGCGCGATTCCAGGTCCATGGGCGAGAGCTTCCAGCGCTTGACCGGGTCGTCGATGCGGCTGTGGAAGCGGCGCTCCTGCTCCTCGTCGCTAACCGAGAACCAGTATTTGATAAGGATGATGCCGGAGCGGATCAGCATGCGCTCAAACTCGGGGCAGCTGCGCATGAACTCCTGATACTCGTCTTCAGTGCAGAAACCCATCACCCGCTCGACGCCGGCGCGGTTGTACCAGGAGCGGTCGAACAGAACCATCTCGCCCGCGGCCGGCAGATTCGGCACATAGCGCTGGAAGTACCACTGGGTCTTCTCGCGCTCGGTCGGGGTTCCGAGCGCGACGATGCGACAGACCCTCGGATTCAAGCTCTCGGCGATGCGTTTGATGACACCGCCTTTGCCGGCGGCATCGCGCCCTTCGAAGATCACCACGACCTTCAGACCTTTGGCTTTGATCCACTCCTGCAGCTTGACGAGCTCGATCTGCAGCTTGGCCAGTTCTGCCTCGTAGACTTTGGTCGTGAGCTTGTGCGCGGCACTGTTCCCTTCGGCAGCGTGAGTGGCTGGCGTCGTCTCGGCCGGCGCGGCATCCAACACCGTCAGTTTGGCGTCCTTGGAGTGCGCCTTCTTTGCCATCCGCTGTTCCCTCTGCGATGGTCGCTGTGACCAGCCGCCGCTTGTTGTGTTTTCCAAAACGGCGCCTGGATAATAGCCCTAATTTGTGTGCAATCCTAGGGCCGGTTGCTAAAGTACAAGGTCCGACAGGCTCTGCGGCAGGCGGGGGGAGACGCCATGACAATCGACGGTATCTGGACCAGTGAGGTCTACGGCCCATTCGGCTGGGAGAACCATGGCGTTCTGGTCTTGGAGCGAGGCCGCATTCTGGGCGGCGGCAACCGTCACTATTCCTTCGGCCAATACCGTCAGTCGGGCGAGACGATGGAGGCGACGCTCAAGGTCGAGTACTTCGGCCCGCCGCGCACCATGTTCGGTGAAGCCAATGAGGAGTTCGAGCTGGAGATCGAAGGGGCGATCAAGGACGGAGTGATCGAAGGCTCAATAAGGCGTCCGGACAAGCCGCAATTCGATCTCCAGATGCGTATGACCAGACGCATGGATGTGCCGACCCTCTAAGCGGGCGGCACGGGGGGTGGAAATACTATTCGACCGTCACGAAGTCGATCTCAGGTAGTTCGGCATGGGCGGCTTCCGAGTCGATGGCCGCGACCACCTTGCGCCAAGCTTTGATGTCCTGGTGCAGGGCGTTAGGTTCGAAGTCGTCGCTGGCCACCTTCTCCAGCAACGTTCGGCCCTGGTCGAGGAGATCGCCGGCGCTGAGCTGAGCCCGCTCTTCGCGAGCCGCCTCTGTCGCGGCGGAGAGGATGTAGATCAGGGCACGCTCCCAGTCTGTCATAGCGACGGCGCCGCTTTCAGCCCAGGTGCGCAGGGTGGTCCAGTCGCGCGCGGCTGCATCTAGCCTGCTGTCCCGATCGATCTCCGGTTGCGCCAAGGCCGCTTCGTGCGCAAGACGTGCGCGGATATAGCGGAAGACCGGCTCCTGTACGCCGGTGCCCTCGGCCGTGGTGACGGCATGGTCGAGCTTGTCCAGAGCAGCTTGCCTTATGCCCTGCATCTCTTGCCCGGTCGGCCGGCGTCGGAAGTAGCCTTTGTCGGGCCGCTGCGGGCGCTCGTAGATGGCGAAGGCCTCAATGTAGGCCTGCATGGCGGCGAGGAACTCGGGCGGCACCGTCTCTGCCTTGTGCAAGCCGGCAGCTTCAGCCGACAGGCCCGACCAATCGATCTTAAAACCGACGAGCGTTGAATGTGGCCCCGGCAAGCTCTCGCCAAGGGTGAACCAAAGCTCGTCCTTGCCAGGGGTCCGGTCGGGGTGGGCCCGGGCAATGCTGCTCATCAGGCTGTAGGCCTTGCAGATAGTGCGCCCGAAGCTGCGTCGCTCACCGTTCAGCGCGCTGTCGGCATGGTCGGCGAGCAGTGCGAGGGCGTGCTCTGTAGCAAGTGCCTGCTGACCGATCGCCTCGCTCAGCTTTGCCTCGGCGGTCGCGAATCGGGCGCGAGTCTCAGCCCATTTGCCGACTGTCTTGGTGAAGTGCGCGTCCTTGAAGAAGTCGTGCCGCTCCTTGAGGGCATCCGCGAGAAAATGGTTGGTCTGGATCATCCTGTTGGCTGGCGGACTAGCGTCGACGCGCTGAACATCATCGCCTTTGCCGTCCTCGCTGCCGCTGAGCTCGATACGCAGCGCCTGACCCGACGGCGCGTGGCTCACAAGGATGGTCCAGGCGGCGAAGTGTTTGCGCGCGCGCGCGATGTCCACCGCTTCGTCGAGGTTGCGTGCTTCGCGCAGGATGCGTTGCTGAACGTAGGGGGCAAGATCGAAGTCGCCGCTGCCGTCGCCGACGGTGAAGTTGACCGTGGACATCTGATGTAGAGAAACCGCAAGGCCGGCTTCGTTCATGCCGCTGATGCCGCCCGGATAGATCAGCCCGGCCGTGCCGACTGCGGCATAGCGTTGCCAGGCCGGGTTCGTCGGCGTTTCGTCGATCAGGGAAAGGACTGGATAGCGGTTCCAAGCAAAGAATGCCCCGTCGAAATTACGCGCATGCAGGCCCAAACCGTCCGTCGTCATGCCCGGCGCGGCCCAGAAGCCAGTGCAGCCCATACCGGCGCGCCGCAAACCGCTGGTACCGCGCGCTCCCTCAAGCCAGTCGTTTAGTGCGCTTTCCTCTTGAACGGCACTTTCCGCATCGGGGCCGTATGACCGCCCCCAGCGGTACCACAGCCGCGCACTGACCGCGTAGTCGCGCCAACGGCTGTAGAGCTTGCTGCCGCTGCGGAACGTGCGGATGTGGTCGAAGCCGGTGGCGACGTTGCCGGTGTCGATCGCGACACAGGCGTGCGCAACTGCTGTGCCGTCGAACAAGGCATCGTCCAAGCCAGCGAAATAGCCGCGCTCTAGCGCTTCGACGCCGCGGCGGAACTCGTCGCTGGTTGCGCGCAGCACATCGTTGCTCAGGCGGTTGAAGAAGGAGCCCAGGATGCGATCAGCCAGCCGCGTCTTGAGGTCCCGGCTGGCATCCACGTCATGGGCGATGGTCGAGAGGATCTCCGGAAAGACGCCGTCTTCCAGCTCTCGGGCGAGCAGCCGCCCGTGGTCATAGCAGAGGTCGGCGAAGCGACCCTTTTGGGCCAGCACGAAGAAACGCTTGCCATTGGCTTCCCACACCTCCAGCCGGCTGTTGGCGCGGCAGTCGGCTGGCACCGGACGGTTCTCGATGTGGCGAAGCTCATTGCTGTTCGGCATGGACAGTCTCGTTTGCAAAGCAATTCCACAAAGGCGCCGTGATAGCTGCCTCCGATGCGTCTCGCTATGACCGACTTAACGGTGCACAGAAAGTTCACAGCCCATGAGTTATTAGCACTTGGGCTTGATTGGCCAATCCGGAATGCCGACCTCCACGAAGCAGGATAGCAGGGAGCCACTCATGGGACCGTACGATCTTGCCAGCCGTCCGATCCATCTCGGTCTCGGCGCCACGGCAGAGGTTGAGCCCGGCTTCACCAACGATATGGCCTGGTATGAGGCTTATCTGGCGCGCCACAGCAATGACGGCGTCGAAGGGCGCCTCGTTTCGCTCTACACCTTCAAGGACTCCTGGGACGCCTGGGAAATGCACCCTGAGGGCAGCGAAGTGGTGGTCTGCACAAATGGGAGCCTGACGCTTCATCAAGAGCACAGCGACGGTTCCAGGGCGACAGTCACGCTTGTGCCCGGTCAGTTCGCCATTAACCCGCCCGGCACCTGGCATACAGTGGACGTCGAGGGCGAAGCGACGGCGCTCTTCATCACCGCGGGCCTTGGCACGCAGCACCGGGCACGAGAAGAGTAGAGGTGTCCAGTTGTTGATTCTCAGTTGAAAAAACGCCGGTGTTTGTCTGAAGACGCAACAGAAACGGGATTTAATTTGGTTAATAAATAGGATTTTATAAAAAATTACTATAAAAGATAAATGATTGTATTTGACTTATTGCAAGCTTGCGCATAAAGTCTATGCAGAATTCAGCAGCCGCACTGTTGCTCAAAAACGTCGATGAGTTTCAGTCGGAGCAAGCAATCGAGGTTTATTGGTAGCAAGCGTACGTCTTTCCTTGGGTACTTTGCATTGGTGGCGTCGGAACGGTCGCCTGGTCAGCGGTCTCTCCAAGACGGCGCAAGTCTCGAACGGAAGCGGTGGTGACGCACAGTCGCCGCCGTTTCTGCTTTTGGTGACATTTTGCCATGCACGCCTCTTGTCTTTCTCTTTGGAAACAGCCAGCGGAGTTCCCAAGTCCTTTGGAAGGCTGGCGGTGCGGCTTCTCCGCGGGGAGCCAGCTTGACCCTCTCAACAGCGCCTCCTATCAGTGACGTCATGTTCGGTTTACCTTCCTTCACCAAGCTCCTGGTGCTCGCTGCCGTGATTGCGGCCGTTTGGTATGGCTTCAAGCTGGTCGGGCGGCTCGACAAGCAGCGCAAGGAGGAAGGCCGGTTGCAGCGGACGGCCCAGCCTCCCAAACCTGCTGGTGCGGCGGCGCCGGAGCCTGTGAAGTCCAAGGCGGATTCCGAAGATATGGAGCCTTGCCGGGTTTGCGGTGCCTATGTGGCTGGGCATGGTGCCGCCAATTGCGGGCGAGCCGAGTGCCCCTATTAACCGCTTGAAGCGTCCGACGCTGCGGGAGGGTGGCAGCTATGACCAGCGAGACCCATGATCTTCGGCTGACCCAACTTGGCGCAGGCAACACGCTGCCGGCTTCCCCGGAGGAAGCCATCCTCGATGCTGTACCCAACCCGCACCCGGGCACGCTTTATCTCGTGCGTTTTACCTGCCCGGAGTTCACCTCCATCTGTCCCGTCACGGGGCAGCCCGACTTCGCCCACCTGGTGATCGACTTCGTGCCCGAGGCGGCTCTGGTGGAGAGCAAGTCCCTAAAGCTCTTCCTCGGCTCCTTTCGCAACCACGGCGCCTTCCACGAGGATTGTACGGTGATGGTCGCCAAGCGGGTGATCGACGCCATCGAACCGATTTGGCTCCGCATTGCCGGCTGCTGGTATCCGCGCGGCGGTATCCCGATCGATGTCTTCTATCAGTCCGGTCCGCCGCCCGAGGGTTTGTGGCTGCCGGACATCGGTGTCGCACCCTACCGGGGCCGTGGCTGAGGTTCTCACAGGAGAGAGCTCGGCGAAGGCGCGGGCGCTCATCCGTGATAAGGCGCTGGCGCTAGGTTTCGACGCCGCCGGCTTCGCTTCGGCGGAAGCAAGCCACGCCGCGAAAGAGGGCCTCACAGAGTTTCTCGCCGCTGGCCACCAGGGAGACATGGGTTGGCTGGCCGACACGGCCGAGCGTCGCGCAAGCCCCCAGGCGCTTTGGCCCGACTGTCGCAGCGTCGTCGTGCTTGGCCTCAACTACGGCCCTGCAGGCGATCCCATGGCGCTGTTGGAAGAGAGAGAGCGCGGCATCATCTCCTGCTACGCCCAGGGGCGGGATTACCACGATGTCGTCAAATCCCGCCTCAAGGCCTTGGCGCGCTGGCTGGTCGAGCGGTTCGCCTGCGAGGTGAAGGTCTTCGTCGATACGGCGCCGGTGATGGAGAAACCCTTGGCGCAGGCGGCCGGGCTTGGCTGGCAAGGCAAGCATACCAACCTGGTGTCGCGCGAGCTTGGCTCCTGGCTGTTCCTGGGGGAGGTCTTCACCACGCTCGAACTGGCGCCCGACACGCCAGAGGTAGACCACTGCGGCTCCTGCCGTGCCTGCCTCGATGTCTGTCCGACGGATGCTTTTCCGGCGCCGTACCACCTGGATGCTCGGCGCTGCATTTCCTACCTGACCATCGAGCACAAGGGGCATATCGCGCGGGAGTTCCGTCGACCTATGGGCAACCGAATCTACGGTTGCGACGATTGCCTGGCGGTCTGTCCTTGGAACAAATTCGCCGAGGCCTCGCAGGAGGCGGCCTTTCTGCCGCGAGCCGAACTGACTGCGCCGCGGCTGGCCGATCTCGCTGCCCTCGATGACGCGGGCTTTCGTCAGGTCTTTTCGGGCAGCCCCATCAAGCGCATCGGTCGTGATCGCTTCGTCCGCAACGTCTTGATCGCTATCGGCAACAGCGGGGATGCCGCGCATGCCCCGCTGCTGGAGCGCCTGGCGGACGATGCCTCGCCGCTCGTGCGGGCCATGGCGGTGTGGGCTTTGGCTCAATTGCTGCCGGCGGAGGCGTTTGCAGCCTTGCGGGTGGCCAAAATGCCTGAGGAATCCGACCCTAGTGTTCGGGTCGAATGGGCGGATTCCGAGTTCTAGGCGGTGGCCATTGCCGGGTCTTCTTCCGAAGTGGCACTCGGGTCCTTCGCAGAGGCTTGGGCGGCAGCGAGTCGCGCAATTGGCACCCGGAAGGGCGAGCAGGAGACATAGTCCAGCCCAATGTCCTCGCAAAAGTGGATGGTCGCCGGGTCGCCCCCGTGCTCGCCGCAGATGCCGAGCTTGATGTCGCTGCGACTCATGCGTCCCCGCTCTGCTGCGATGTCAAGCAACTCGCCGACGCCGGAGGTGTCGAGAGTGACGAAGGGGTCGTGCTCGACGATGCCATGCGCTTCGTAGGCCGGAAGGAAGTTGCCGGCGTCGTCGCGGCTCAGGCCGAAGGTCGTTTGAGTTAGATCGTTCGTGCCGAAAGAGAAGAACTCGGCTGCCTCGGCAATCTCCTTTGCCTGCAAGGCTGCGCGCGGCAGCTCGATCATGGTACCGATCGTGTACTCGATAGTGACGCCAGCCTCGCTGGCGATTTCGCTGGCCACGCGCTCGATCATCTCTCGCAGGATTTCCAGCTCCCGCTTCCAGGCGACCAGCGGGACCATAACCTCCGGATGGACCGTTTCTCCCTTGTCCTGCTGCACGACAACGGCCGCCTCAAAGATGGCCCGCACCTGCATTTCGTAGATCTCGGGGTAGGTGATGCCGAGGCGGCAGCCCCTGTGGCCCAGCATGGGGTTTGTCTCTTCAAGCTTGAGCACACGGGTGCGCACCTGCTCCACATCCAGGCCGGCGGCCGCGCCGACCTCAGCCATTTCCTTCTCTTCACGCGGCAAGAACTCGTGCAGCGGCGGGTCGAGCAGGCGGATGGTCACCGGCAAGCCGGCCATAATGTGGAAGATCTCCACGAAGTCCTGCCGTTGCATGGGCAGGATCTTGTCCAGGGCGTGTCGTCGGCCAGCCTCGTCCTTGGCCAGGATCATCTCGCGTACGGCGACGATGCGGTCGGCATCGAAGAACATGTGTTCCGTGCGGCAAAGCCCGACGCCCTCGGCGCCGAAGCGCCGGGCTGTGCGGCAGTCCTCAGGCGTCTCCGCGTTGGTGCGCACCCTCATGCGGCGCTCGCTGTCGGCCCAAGCCATGATGCGGCCGAAGTCGCCGGTGAGCTCCGCTTCGATCGTCGGCACCTCGCCCAGCATGACCTCGCCGGTTGTGCCGTCGATGGTGATCACGTCGCCTGCAGTGAGCTCCATCTCGCGCACCCGCATGACGCCGGTCTTGTGGTCGATGCGCAGCTCCGCGGCGCCGGCGACACAGGGCCGGCCCATGCCGCGGGCAACCACGGCGGCGTGGCTGGTCATACCGCCGCGGGTGGTCAGAATGCCTTGGGCGGCGTGCATACCGTGAATGTCTTCCGGCGAGGTCTCTACCCGGCAGAGCAGCACTTTTTCTCCATTCTGCGCCAGCTTCTCAGCTTCGTCGGCCGTGAAGACGATCTTGCCCGAAGCCGCGCCGGGTGAGGCGGGCAGGCCACGGGCAATAGTTTTTCGCTCGGCGTCGGGATCCAGGGTCGGGTGCAGCAATTGGTCTAACGAAGCCGGGTCGATGCGCTTGACCGCCTCCTGTGGTTCGATCAGCCCTTCGTCCACCATGTCGACGGCGACCTTCAGCGCGGCCTTGGCGGTGCGCTTTCCGTTTCGGGTCTGCAGCATGTAGAGCGTGCCGGCCTCAACCGTGAACTCGATATCCTGCATGTCGCGGTAGTGGCGCTCCAGAGTCTCGCGCACCTCCATGAGCTGGCTGAAGACCTCCGGCATCACCTCTTCCATCGCCGGCAGGTCGGAGTTGTTGTCCTCCTTGCCCTTTATGGTGATGTTCTGCGGCGTGCGGATGCCGGCCACCACGTCCTCGCCCTGGGCATTAACCAGATACTCGCCATAGAAGGCGTTCTCTCCGGACGAGGGGTTGCGGGTGAAGGCCACGCCGGTGGCGCAGTCCTCGCCCATGTTGCCGAAGACCATGGCCTGAATGTTGACCGCCGTGCCCCAGGATTCGGGGATATGGTGCAGCTTGCGATAGGTCTTGGCCCGCTGGTTAGTCCAGGACTTGAAGACCGCGTCCATGGCCGCCCAAAGCTGCGCGCGCGGTTCCTGCGGAAAGGGTTGACCGGTAGCCTCCTCCACCTTCGCCTTATAGCGGGCGATGACCTCGAGCCAGTGTTCGGCCGTCAGCTCGGTATCGAGCGTGAGGCCGCGCTCCTCCTTCTCCAGCTCCAGGATTTCCTCGAAGCTATAGTGCTCGACGCCGAGCACGACGTCGCCGAACATCTGGATGAAGCGACGATAGCTGTCATAGGCGAAGCGGGGGTCGCCACTCTTCTTTACCAGGCCCTCGACCGTTTCGTCGTTAAGGCCGAGGTTGAGCACCGTGTCCATCATGCCGGGCATGGAGACCCGTGCGCCCGAACGGACGGACACGAGCAGCGGATCGGCAGGATTGCCAAAACCGTGCCCGGTGGTTTTCTCGATGTGGGTCAGGCCCTGCGTGATCTGCTCGTCCAGATCGTCGGGATAGGCACCCATCTGGGTAAAGCGGGTGCAGGTTTCGGTGGTGACGGTGAAGCCTGGCGGCACCGGCAGGCCAATGGCTGCCATCTCTGCGAGATTGGCACCCTTGCCGCCAAGCAGGTTGCGCATGTCCGCGCGGCCCTCACGGGCACCGCCGCCAAAGGTGTAGACCCACTTGCTCATGATCGCCTATCCGTTTCGTGCCGAGCCATTGCCCGCGAGAGGTTCAGGGCGAGCAGAATACATCAAAGAAAGCGACTTCCAACCGCACCATCTCCGCAAAGCGCTTGGACATGGCTTCTCGGTCGGCCTCATCGCTCTCGGCCGCCGCCCGATCCGTCTCGTCTTTCAGCCACATGACGAAAGCTCGGAAGTCCGGGTTTGCGTGCAGGGTGACCCACTCGCCGAAATAGAAGGGCTCGGGCGCCTTAGCCGCCTGCGCTTCACCCCAGGTGAGATAGATCCATTCCGCCGGCAGCAGGGTCGCCAAGATCTCGCCATAGCTGCCGTTGCGCCCCGCATCCGCCATCGCCTCGAGAAACTGCCGGGTGACGGGGTGCAGCGGCGGTGCGGTGTAGTCTGCCGGCGCGACGCCAAGCGCTTCGAAGCTGCGTTGGAAATAGGTGTTTTCGTCAGAGGTGACGGCGGCAAGGAACGTCGAGAGCCGGGCCATCGCGGGCATGCTCGGTGCCTTGCCAACGGCGTAGCCGACCATGGAGACCAGAGTCTCCACGAAGGCGTAGTCCTGCACCAGATAGGCTGCCATGGCCTCCTTCGGCAGGGCGGCATTGCCCAGGGCGACGGTGAAGGGATGATTGCAGGCGGCGTCCCACTCGGCACCGGCCGTCTTTCGGGCGCTCTCTGAAAAGCTGAGACCGCCAGTCTCGCGTGATGCTTCGGTCATCTCAGGCGCCCTCGATTTGGGAGAAGTCGGCCACCCGGTCGAGCGTGCCGACGATTTGAGAGAGCAGCTTCAGACGGTTCTCCCGCACGGCCGGTTCCTCCACGTTGACTAAGACCTCGTCGAAAAAGGCGTCGACCGGTTGGCGAAGGCCGGAGAGATCCCGCATGGCGGCGGCGAAGTCCTCCCGCGCCAAGGTCTCCCCTGCGGCGTGGCTGGCATGGGCCAAAGCAGCGTGCAGGGCTGTCTCTTCACCGGCCTGAAGCAGCGCCTCTTCGGCCTCGCCGCCGTGGCTGCGGCCATCCTTCTTCTCTTCGATGCGGACGATGTTGGCGGCGCGGCGATAGGCGGTCAGCAGGTTGGCGCCATCCTCGCTGGCCAGGAATGCATCGAGTGCCTCGACGCGCGCTAGCAGGCGGACAAGATCGTCTTCACCGCCAAGCGCGAAGACCGCGGTGATCAGGTCGTGGCGCACACCCTGCTCACGCAAAGTAACCTTCAGGCGGTCCGCAAAGAAGACCATGAGGTCGGTCAGAATCTCGTCGCGCCGTGCGTCCGCCCCAATGCCCTCGAAGCTATCCCAACTGCTGCGGAAGAGGGTGAACAGTGGCAGTCGCAGCCTGTTCTCGACGATCAGACGGACAACGCCGAGCGCCGCGCGGCGCAGGGCGAAGGGGTCTTTGGAGCCGGTCGGCTTCTCGTCGATGGCCCAGAAGCCGACCAAGGTATCGATCTTGTCGGCCAGGGCGACACAAACGCTGACTGGTGCGGAGGGGCAGGCGTCGCTGGGCCCGAGCGGCTTGTAATGGTCGCGTATCGCGTCCGCGACGTCTTCGTGCTCACCGTCGTTGAGTGCATAGTAGCGGCCCATCAGGCCTTGCAGCTCAGGAAACTCGCCGACCATGCCGGTCACCAGATCGGCTTTGGCGAGGCGCGCCGCGGAGCGCACCCGGTCCAGGTCGGCGCCCTCTATACGGCGGGCGATCGCGACGGCTAACGCCTGCACCCGGTCGACCTTGTCATCCAAACTGCCGAGCTTGGCATGAAAGACGATGTCCTTGAGCTCGGTGGTCCGGCTCGAGAGTGGCTGCTTTCTATCCTGTTCCCAGAAGAACTGAGCGTCGGCCAGACGTGCGCGCAGCACCCGCTCATTGCCGGCGACAATCGTGGTGGCAAGTTCCGAGCCGGCCGGTGCGTCCATGTTGGAGGCGAGCAGAAAGCGATCGCCGAAACGGCCGTCCGGCGCGCGGGTGGAAAAGTACTTCTGATGGCTGCGCATGGAGGTGGCGAGCACCTCGGGCGGCAGGGCCATGTAGACCTCGTCGATGCGGCCCATCAGAACGCAAGGCCATTCGACAAGGCCGGCGACCTCGGCGAGCAATGCGTCGTCGGGCAGCAGCTCCAGACCTGCATCGGCGCAGAGTGCGTCTGCTTGCTCCAGAATACGCTTCTGCCGCTCGGCCGGGTCTAAGATGACATGGCTTGCCGCCAGCTTCGCCTGGTAGTCCGCGAAGGAGTCCACATGCAGCATCTTCTCGGAGAGAAAGCGGTGCCCCTGCGTGAAATGCTCGAAGTGAATGTAGCTGCCGTTGCCCTGAGGACCGCCAAGATCAAGGCCGCCAGGCAGAGCTTCTCCGTCGAACACCGCAATGATGCTGTGCAGCGGGCGCACCCACCGAAAAGTGTGTTCGGCCCAACGCATTGAGTTAGGCCAGCTCAGCGCACGCACCGCCTCTTCGATGACCTCGGGCAGCACCTCCTTGCTCGGCCGCCCGGTAATATGGCGCACCAGGAAATAGAACGTGCCCTTGTTGCTTTCCCGGGTTTCGGCCTCGGCGATGTCGCTGAGGCCGTTGGCCTTCATAAAGCCCTGGATGGCTTGCTCCGGCGCGCCGACCTTGGGGCCCTTCTTCTCCTCGGTGACATCCGGCTGTTTGTCGGGCAGGTCCTCGACCACCACGGTAAGGCGGCGCGGCGTGGCATAGGCGTGGGCTTCGCCGTGGCTGAGACCGGCCTTGTCGAGGCCGGTTGTCACCAGTCGCTTCAGGTCGGCGCTGGCGCGGGCCTGCATACGTGCTGGAATCTCTTCCGAGAAGAGTTCGATCAGCAGCTCAGGCATCGCCGTTCGCCCCGAAAGTCGCCACCCAGGCCTCGCAAGCGCCTTTGGCAAGAGCTCGGACGCGCGCGATGTAGGCCTGACGTTCGGTCACCGAAATCACGCCGCGTGCATCCAATAGATTGAAGATATGGCTCGCCTTCATGCACTGGTCATAAGCGGGTAGCGGCAGGCGCGCCTGCAAGAGCTGCTGGCCCTGCGCCTCGGCGTCCTCGAACTGGCGAAACAGACGTTCCGTCTCCGCATGCTCGAAGTTGAAGGCGGAAAACTCGCGCTCGGCCTGCAAAAAGACGTCGCCATAGCTCTTGCCGCCCTGCTCGGTCGGGACACCGTCCCAATCGAGGTCATAGACGTTGTCGACGCCCTGCACGTACATAATGAGGCGTTCTAGCCCGTACGTCAGCTCGACCGGCACTGGGTCGCAATCGATGCCGCCGACTTGCTGGAAATAGGTGTACTGGGTCACCTCCATCCCGTCGCACCAGACCTCCCAGCCTAGGCCCCAAGCGCCGAGGGTCGGACTCTCCCAGTCGTCTTCGACGAAGCGAATATCGTGGGCCATGGGGTCGATGCCGATGGCGCGTAGGGAGCCGAGGTAAAGGTCCTGAGAGTCCGGCGGGCTGGGCTTCAGTAGCACCTGGTACTGGTAATAGTGCTGCAGCCGATTTGGGTTCTCGCCATAGCGTCCGTCGGTCGGGCGTCGGGAGGGCTGTACGTAGGCACAGCGCCAGATGCGGTCGGGGCCGAGCGCGCGCAAAGTGGTGGCCGGATGAAAAGTGCCGGCACCGACCTCCATGTCGTAGGGCTGCAGGATGACGCAGCCTTGCCGTGCCCAGTAGTCCTGAAGCTTCAGGATCAGGCCTTGGAAACAGGTTTCGGGATTGGCGGCCTTCTTGCGGCCGACGCGCTGGGACATAACGGGCTTTATGTTGCGTGTGCGAAGAGCGCGGCAAAGGTATCGACCGGATGACGCCAGATCAAGCGGAGCCGACTACTCGGGGAGCTCATCCGTTGTCGATGCCAGAATGGCGAATCGATCGGCCAAGGCGGCGAGCGAGGCTCTCTGCAATGCTGACGCCTCGACGGGCGTACCGTCCGGGCCAGGCAGGTCGCGGGTTGCCGTCGCCGCGGCGACGATGGTGGTGCGGTATCCCAGGTCCAAGGCCGCGCGTGCCGTCGAACTGACGCACATGTGGGTCATGAAGCCAGCCAGAATCACCTCCTGTTTTCCAAGGGTTTCCAGGCTTTCCTGCAGAGTTGTGCTGGAGAAGGCATTGGGCCGCGGCTTCTCGATCACCGGCTCTCCCTCCAGAGGCGCAACCACGCCGATGATCTGGCCGCGATCTTGGCTTCGGTCGAAGGCCCCACCGGGGCGCCCGGCGTGCGCGATGTGGATGATCGGCGTGTCTTCCCGGCGGGCCCTTGCCAGCAGGCGAGCCCCTTCGGTGAGCGCGTCCTCGACGCCGTTCAGCGGTAGGGCTCCGGTCAGGTACTCGTTCTGGAAATCGATCATGACCAGGACGGCTTCCGATAGCTTCGCCGGCGTCAGGTCGGCGCCGGTCATCTGCAGCAAGGATTGTGGGGCGGTCATGGGCGGTCTCCTGGCACTGGTCGGCAGTTCGAAATGGCTAGCCGCCCTGTGCCCGCGCTGCAACCGCCCTCTCTGCTGCCGTGGCCATTGGAGTGAAATGGTCTGGGGGCTATGAAGGGACGGTCCCAACGAAGAAGAAACTTCGTGCCGACCAGAGAACAGTCCACGCCGCCACCGATGCGGTTGAGCTTGCGTGACCTGCGTGCGCAGGTCGTGGCGGCGCCGCGCTTGGACGTGGCAGCTGGAGAGTGCGTCGCCGTCATGGGGGCCTCCGGCTCCGGCAAGTCTCGGTTGCTCCGCGCGATCGTCGACCTCGATCCCAACGAAGGGCAGGTGGGGCTGGATGGCCGCTCGCGGGGGACCTTCGCTGCGCCTGATTGGCGCCATGCAGTTGCCTACGTGCCGGCGGAAAGCGGCTGGTGGGACGAGCGGGTGGCACCCCATTTTCCGGACGGTCGTCTGTCGGCGGCCGGGCTAGCTGCGTTAGGCTTGCCAGCTGCGGCTGGACAGTGGCTGGTCGCGCGTCTCTCCACTGGGGAGCGTCAGCGCCTGGCCCTGCTGCGCGCGCTTGCCCGTGAACCGAAGGTTCTGCTGCTTGATGAGCCGACCTCAGGCCTGGACGGCGAGGGGACAGCGAAGGTTGAGGCCCTGCTGAGGGAAGAGTTGGAGCGCGGCGTCTCAATCCTTATGGTGACGCATGACCCGGCGCAGGCAGACCGCCTGACGCAACGCCGCTTCCGTATGGAGAAGGGCGTGCTGCAGGAGGAGCCTAGACATGAGGCGGCAGCGTCATGAGCGGCTATATCCAGCTTTCCGTCCTGGACTTGGTGCTGGCTTCCGGCCTGCTGTTGGCGGCGACGCTCGCTTCGTTGCTGCTGCAATTGGGCTTAGCCAGGCAGATTGTCTGGGCTGCGGTGCGCATGACGGCGCAGCTCCTGCTGATCGGTCTGCTGCTCAAGCTGATCTTCGCTATCACCGCGCCCTGGCTGACAGCTCTGGTTATCGTCGCCATGGCGCTCTTGGCCGGCTACGAGGTGCGGCAGCGGCAGGCCAACCGCTTGGCCGGCTGGTGGTCCTATGGCCTCGGCGCCTCGACGATGCTGCTTGTTGGCCCATTGATGACGGTGCTGGCGGTGACCGCCTTCGTGCAGCCCGAACCATGGTACGACCCGCGCTATGCCATTCCCATGGTCGGCATGATCCTGGGCAACGCCATGACCGGCGTCAGCCTGGGGCTCGACACCCTGACCAGCGCGATGAAGCGCGACGTTGCGGCCGTCGAGGCACGGCTGCTGCTCGGCGGCACCCGCTGGGAGGCCTGCCGGCCCATCGTCCGCAAGGCTATGCGCAGTGGCATGATGCCGATCATCAACGCCATGATGGCGACGGGCGTGATCGCGCTGCCAGGTATGATGACGGGGCAGATCCTCGCCGGTGTCGACCCGGAAGAGGCGGTCCGCTACCAGCTGCTGATCATGTTCATGATTGCAGGCGCTACCAGTCTGGGTGTGGTGCTGGCCGTTATCGGTGGCACCTGGCGCCTGACCGACGAACGTCACCGCCTGCGCTTGGATCGCTTGACCGAGGCAAAGGCCAGTTAGCAGAGAGGCGGTATGTCGCCGCGCGCCTGCTCGGCGAAGAAGGCCTTTGCCATCTCGTCCATCTGCTGGTCTTCCACCGCCCGGCGCATGCGGGTCATCAGTTGTTGATAGAAGCAGAGATTGTGCAGGGTCAGCAGGATGGGCCCCAGCATTTCGCTCGCCCGGAAGAGATGGTGCAGGTAGGCGCGGCTGTACTCCGAAGCTGGGCTCGGCGTTTCTTCGTCGAGAGGGCGCGGGTCGTCCTGGTGGCGGGCGTTGCGGATGTTGACCGCGCCGCGGCTGGTGAAGGCCTGACCGGTGCGGCCCGAGCGTGTCGGCAGCACGCAGTCGAACATGTCGACGCCGCGCAGCACCGCCTTCACCAAATCGTCCGGCTTGCCAACGCCCATAAGGTAGCGTGGCTTGTCCCTGGGCAGGAGCGGCGTCGTCGCTTCCAAGGTCTCTAACATCTGCTCTTGCCCTTCGCCGACAGCGAGGCCACCGATGGCGTAGCCGGGGAAGCCGATCTCGGTGAGGGCCGCCACCGAGCGCGCGCGCAGGTCAGGATAGACGCTGCCTTGGACGATACCCACGAGGGCGTAGCCGGGCCGTTCGACGAAGGCCGCCTTGCAACGCTTGGCCCAGCGCATGGAGAGCTCCATGGACTGCTCGGCCGTTGCGTGGTCGGCGGGGTAGGGCGTGCACTCGTCCAGTGCCATGGTGATGTCGCTGTCCAGCAGATGCTGGATTTCCATGGCGCGCTCTGGCGTCAATTGATGATAGCTGCCGTCGATATGGGAGCGAAAGGTGACTCCCTCTTCCTCTAGGCGTCGGAGCTTGGAGAGAGACATCACCTGGAAGCCGCCGCTGTCAGTCAGGATAGGGCCTGGCCAGCGCATGAAGTCATGCAGGCCGCCGAGGCGAGCAATGCGCTCGGCGCCAGGACGCAGCATCAGGTGATAGGTGTTGCCGAGGATGATCTCCGCGCCGGTCGCCGCGACCTCCTGCGGCTGCAGGCCTTTGACTGTGCCTGCGGTGCCGACGGTCATGAAGGCGGGGGTTTCCACCGTGCCGTGCGCCGTGGTCAGGCGGCCGCGCCGTGCAGAGCCGTCCTCCGCCAGCAGTTGAAAACCGAAGGGGGTCATTCTCCGGCCTCCGAACGCTCCAGTAGACAGGCATCGCCATAAGAGAAGAAGCGGTAGCCTGCATCGATCGCGTGAGCGTAGGCCGCCTTCATGCGGTTGAGGCCGGAAAAGGCGCTGACCAGCATGAAGAGCGTGGATTTGGGCAGATGGAAGTTGGTCACCAGCAGATCAACGGCCTTGAAGCGGTAGCCCGGCAGGATGAAGAGGTCGGTTTCACCGCGAAAGGGCATGACCTGGCCGTCGTCCTCGGCGGCGCTTTCCAACAGTCGCAATGGCGTGGTGCCGACGGCGACGACGCGCCCCCCAGCGGCTCGCACCTGATTGATGCGGCGGGCGGTCTCTTCTTCGATGATGCCGATCTCGCTGTGCATGCGATGTCGGGCGACGTCCTCGGTCTTCACTGGCAGGAAGGTGCCTGCCCCAACGTGCAGGGTGAGGCGGGCCAAGCCGATGTCGGCCTCCGCCAGCGCGGCCAGTAAGGCCGGCGTGAAATGGAGCCCGGCTGTGGGAGCGGCCACGGCGCCCTCTTTCTCGGCGAAGACCGTCTGATAGTCTTGGCGGTCGCTGGCCTCTGGGGCTGCACGTTTGATGTAGGGCGGCAGAGGCATGCTGCCCTGCTCGGCGAGCGCCGCGGCGAAGGCCTCTTCCGCCATGGGAAAGGCGAGCGTGACTTCGCCGGCGTCATGCTTGGCCTCCACCGTGCAGCGGAAGCCTTCGGCGAAGATGATCTCGCTGCCAGTGTTCAGCTTCTTGGCCGGCCGTGCGAAGGCGCGCCAACGGCAGCATCCCTCCAGAGTGTCGAGCCGCATGTGCAAGGTCAGCTCGATCCTGGCGCCGCTTTCCTGTGCCGCGCCAGGGCGACGCAGGCGGCCGGTCAGGCGGGCCGGAATGACCTTGGTGTCGTTGACAACCAGAAGGTCGCCAGGCCGCAGCAGGGCCGGCAAGTCGCGGACACCGCGGTCATGCACCCCCTGCGCTATCACATGCAAAAGGCGGGCCGCATCGCGGGGCTCGATGGGGTGCTGAGCAATGCGCTCGGGTGGAAGCGGAAAGTCGAAATCAGACAGTTGCATGCCGGGCTGGCTAGCCGAAGCCGTACCCTAGAACAAGAAGCCGTAGCGAATACCCAGGCCATCGAGCGATTGGAAGTCGCTGCAGATTCCCAGGTTGTTGGTACTGTCAAAGGCGACCAGGACACGGTGCCGCTCGGCAAACTGGGCGCCGACCCCGACAGCGCCGCGGAAAAGGACCCGGCAGCCCAGATCCTTCTCGGTATCCTCGTTCAGATCACCCGTGTGAACGGCGCCGCCAAGGGCCGCCTCGACGATAAACCAGCCTTGCGCCAGCCAATCCCAGGTCAGGCCGAAGTAACCCAGGCTGGTGTCGCCCGAGGTGTTGATTTTTCCGCCGATGTGGGGCCGCGGCGCTCCGATATACGATAGGAGCGCTGGGCTGCCGAAGAGCAGCTCCAGGTCGACGTCGATGCCACCTTCGTCGCTGCCGCTGAAGGCGCCGATGTCGTGCAGCGAGGCGCCGATACGTGCCTCGGAGAGAATGCCCTGGCCATAGCCGCCGTCAGTGCTGCGTGACGTGCCGGCCGCGGGGGCAGCCTGCACGACTGCCGCTGCGGCAGGTGAAGGCATGGACGATCGAGCCGGGGGAGGTGACGCCGCAAGGGGCAAAGGTGTACGGGGTGGAGGTGGTGGAGGCGGCAGAGCGACTGGCGGGGCGCCAGTATCATAGACGCCATGTGACGTGATTATGGTGGTGCCGTCGGCGTGGGGCACGGGGGCCGCAGTATAGGGCACTGTCTGCCGGCTTCTGGCGGGCGCTGTTGCGAAGGTGATCCCACCGCCGCTGTAGCCTCGGGTCGGGACTGCCGGTGCTCCGTCGGCGGACAAGCCTTGACCTTGCGCCTGCGCATCGCTCGCTGCCTGCTCGAGCAGGACAGCGAGGGCCATCGCCGCCACCAGATGGCAGCAGCTAGCTCGCACTAAGCCCCTCATTGCCGCATGGCCTTGTGGCCCCCCACGTGTCCCTGCAATACCAGCAATCGATAAGTGTTAGTCGGCTCGGTGCGACTTGGCTAGGCGGCAGTTGCATAAGAGGGAAGGGGACCAGCAGGAATGCGGCTTTGGTTGGGGATTGCAGCCCTTTCGGGTCTGGCTGCGGTTGGGCTTGGGGCCTATGCCGCGCACGGCGGGCCGGGCGAAGGAAGCAGCGCGCAAGCGGCTCAGGCAACCCATTGGATAGAGGTGGCTTGGCGCTACCACATGGCGCACAGCTTGTTGCTGCTTTTTCTTGCGCTTTGGATGGAAGGACACCCTGGGAGTCGGTTGTCGCAACTTGCCGCCGGTTTCACCGTGCTGGGCCTTTTGCTCTTCAGCGGCTCTCTCTATCTCATGGGTCTGGCGGACATGCTGGCGCTGCGGCCCGTGGTGCCGTTCGGCGGCGGGGCGTTTTTGCTCGGATGGGCGTGTCTCGTCGCTGAGGCGTTTAGAAGGAGACGGTAGTTTTGGCCGATCAGCTGCTCGACACATCTGGGCTCAAGTGCCCGCTGCCGGTGCTCAAGGCGCGCAAGGCGTTGAAGCCGATGCCTGTTGGTGCTGTGCTGGAGGTGCACGCCACCGATCCCAGCTCGGTCGAGGACTTCCGAAGCTTTTGCGAAACCACCGGGCATGAGCTGCTGGTGTCCCGCCAGGAGGGCGAGACCTACATCTATCAGCTGCGCAAGGCGCAATAGCCGCCTGGGAAGATGTAGCCGCCGGGGAAGATGTCTCGCCGGCTATTCGCCGGGCACCGGCATGGCACGCCCACCCCCTGCCGGCTGCGGGTGTTTGCTGCGCTCCATCACGCCAACGGTGAGCGCAAGCATGGGCGGGATGAGCAGCAAGGTCAGCACTGCGGACATGGACAGTCCGCCAACCACCACCGAACCGAGACCGCGGTAGAGTTCGGAGCCGGCGCCAGGGAACAGCACCAGCGGCATCATGCCGACGACTGAGGTCAGGGTGGACATGAAGATCGGCCGGATGCGGTTGCGCGTGGCTTCCAGGATGGCGTCGTTCGGTGCCATGCCCTCTGCCCTGATGTGATGCAAGGTCTGATGCACCAGCAGGATGGCGTTGTTGACCACGATGCCGATCAGGATGACGAAGCCGAGCAGCGTCAGCATGTCGAGGGGTTGGAAGACATAGAGATTGAGGGCGGCCAATCCTGCCACGCCCCCCGCGCCGGCGATCGGCACCGCCAGCATGATGATCAGCGGATAGATGAAGCTTTCGAACAGCACCGTCATGACCAGGTAGACGATGACCAGCGCCAGCAGCAGGTCCCAGACCATGGCATCCCAGGTTTGCGCCAGCTTGTCGGCGGTGCCGGATATTCCAAGACGCACGCCCGGCGGAAGGCCTTCCTGCTGCATCGGCTGGATAACCTCCGCCTGGAGCTTCTCGACGGCGGCTTCCAAGGGGAAATCAGGATGAGGGGTTAGTTCGAGGGTGACCGCACGCAACTGAGAGCGATGGCGTATCGAGACGGGCCCGGCCTCGAGGCGAATGTCGCTCAAGGAGCTGGCGGGCAAAATACGCCCTTCGCTGGTCACCACCGGGATCTGGCCGATGTCCTGCGTCTGTTCCTGCTCCTTGTCTGGGCCCTTGAGCACCAAATCAATCTGCTGCGTGCTCTCGGTAACCTCGGCGACTCGCAGCCCGTCGTTGAAGACATCGATGGTTTCGCCAAGCTCCCGCGCCGAGACGCCGTTGTCAGCCAGCTTTAGGCGGTCGGGAAGGACGCGGATTTCCGGCACCCCGAGTTCTAGGCCAGGCACAGGGATCAGGCTGCTAAGCTCCTGCGGACCGAAGGTCTGGTAGATGCGGCCGAAGACCTCCTGGGCGACGGGTATCACGACCTCCAGGTCGCGCCCCATGATGTCCAGATCGATTCGGCGTCCACCCGAGAGTCCGCGCGCGAAGATCGAGGCTTGATTGGCGAAGCTGAAGGCACCGGGTTCGCCTTGCATGGCGTCGCTCAGCACCGGAACCAACTCTCCGGCGCTATCCGGCTCCTGCGAAATGACGCCGGCGATCGTGCGGCCACGGAAGGCGACGAAGAAAATCCGCTGGATCTTCGGCGGGCCGTCTTCCACCCGTTCGGGGCCCGTCAGAAACGCGAAGTTATCGCTCAGGCGCCCCTCCAGACCGTCGGCAACCTCGGAGGTCGTATCGAGGTTGTAGCCTGGCGGCAGGATGATGAAACCGAAAACCAGGTTCTTGTTGCCTTCCGGCAGGTATTCGAGCTTGGGAAGGAAGAGGTAGGTGCCGGTGGCCGCGGTGGCCGTCACGACCAGCACGACGGCCAGCCCGACGATTTTGCGACGCACGACAAAGCGGCTCCAGCCCATGGCAGCGGCGACGAAGCCGCGGGCGAAACCGTCGATCAACGGCAGGCGGACCCGCTTCGCGGCTTCGCTGCCCTCGTTGCGCCCTGCCTCTCCCAGCAAACGGCTCGAGAGGGCAGGGATGACGGTGATGGAGACCACGAGCGACAGCATGACCGCGGTGGAGATGGCGACCGCGATATCGCGGAACAGCTGTCCGACCTCCAGCTCCATGATCAGGATGGGGATGAAGACCATGACCGTGGTCAGGGCCGAAACGAAGACCGCGCCCCAAACCTCGGACGCACCCCGATAGGCCGCCTCGCGCCGGCTCATGCCCTGTTCGCGCAGGCGGTAGATGTTCTCAAGCACAACGATGGCCGCGTCGACGACCATGCCGATGGCGAAGGCTAGACCGGCCAGGGAGATCACGTTGATCGAGCGGCCCAGCGCTGCCATGGCGACGAAGGCGCCGATCACCGAGACCGGAATGGCGATCGAGATCACCAGGGTGGCGCGGAAGGACCGCAGAAAGATGACCAGGATGGTCGCCGCCAAGAGGCCACCGACCCAGATGTTCTGCTGCACCAGGTCGACAGAGGAGTTGATGTAGACCGTCTCGTCGTAGACCTGAACCATTCTCAGGCCTTCGTTCGGCAAGGCGAAGTCGTTGAGCTCGTCGACTGCCTGGCGAATGCCGTCCATGGTTGCGATGACGTTAGCGCCGGTTTCGCGGATGGCGTTCATGGCCAGCGCTGGCTCGCCGTTGATGCGGATGCGGGCCGTCGGCTCGGAGTAGCCGTACTGAACGGTGGCGATGTCGCCCATGGTGACGCGGCCGAAGCGGCCCGAAGACTCATCTTGAGAGGAGCGCAGCACCACCTCGCGGATCGACTCCAGCGAATCGAGTTCGCCTTCCGTCCGCACCACGTAGCGGCGCTTGAGCTCTTTCACATCTCCGGCCGAGAAGCTGGCGTTGGCGGCGCGCAGCGTTGCCAGGACCTCGCTTACGGTCAGGCCGAAGCGCGCCATCAACTCGGCTTCGACGATGACCTCGATACGCCGCTCGCTGCCGCCGTACACATTGACCTTGGCGACGCCCGGCACGCGCTCGACCCTTTCCTTGACGACGTCGTCCATGAAGTCGCCGTACTCGTGGATGGGGCGGTCGTTGCCTTCGGCGTGGTAGATGCGGAACCAGGCGATCGGCTGATCGTCGCTGCCCGAGGTATCGATTGTCGGCTCGTCGGCCTCTTCGGGATAACCGGTGACCTGATCGAGCCGGTTGGAAACCTGCAACAGCGCGCGGTCCATGTTGGTGCCGACCTGGAATTCCAGCGTGATGCGCGCCTGCCCGGTCTCGGAGGTCGAGGTCATCTCCTCCAAGCTCTCCAACCCGCGGAGCTTGTCCTCCTGCAGGTTGGTGATCTCCCGCTCGATTTCGGCCGGGGCGGCCCCGGGCCAGATCGTGGTTACACTGATGACCGGGCGGTTGACGTCGGGCGTAAGCTGAATGGGAATGTTCTGCAGCGCGACCAGACCGAAAAGCACCACCATGATCATGGCGGCGACCACGGCGATGGGTCGCTCGATGCAGAGGCGGATCAGGTTCATCCGGCTTGCTCGCCGCCGTCCTTGGCGGCGCTGCCCTCCTGTTCGGAGTCGTCTTCGAGGATGCGCACAGCCTGGCCCGGGCGCAAGCGCTCATTGCCGCGGGTCACCACTGCGTCACCTTCCTTCAAGCCCCGAACAACCTCCAGGCGATTGCCCACGGCTTCGCCGGTAATGATGAGGCGCGGGCTCACGGCGCCGTCCTCCACGACATAGACCTGGGTGCCGCCAGGCTGGACGACGATGCCATCCTTGTGAACCGTTAGGACTTCGCGCGGTGCCCCGACAGGAACCAGGACGGTGACGCTTTGGCCGGCGGCCAGCGGACGCTCGATGTCGTTGAAGAGGGGGATCAGGCGTACCGGCCGGGTCTCGGTGCGCGGGTTCTGATCGGGAATGACGGCGCGCACGGAGGCCGTGTGGCGCGTGCCGTCGCCGAGCAGGAACTCTATCTCAGCGCCGGGAATCATGCCGATAATGCGCTGGTAGGGGACGTCGACCTCGATCTCCAGCTGGCTGTCCGACAGCATCTCGACAATGGCTTGACCGGCAGACACGAAGGCACCCGCTTCGCTCATCCGCCGTGTGATCACACCGTCGTAGGGGGCCACAATGTCGGCATAGCCGAGGTTGGTCTCGGCCAGCTGCAAGTCGGCCTGTGCGACGGCAATGCGCCCCTCCGACTCCACCAACTTGCTGGTCGAGATGGCCACTTGGCGGACCTGGTCATCGTAACGGGCCTGGCTGAACGCGGCCGACTGGCGCAGGCGCTGCAGGCGCCGCAGCTCCTGCTCGGCCAAAGCCAATTCCTCTCTTTGGGTTGCGAGAATAGCTTGGGCTTCCAGCAAGCTGGCGTAGGCGGCATCTCGCTGCGCCTGCAATAGGGCCTGGTCGAGCTTGGCAATGGCTTGGCCAGCAAGGACGTGGTCACCCACTTGGACCGAGTATTCCTGGATAGGGCCGTCGACCCGGGCCGAAACCATGCCCGACTGCTCTGGAACCAGGCGGCCGATGGTCGGCGCGGTCTGCAACAGCGGCTCATTGCGCACCATATCGACGCGCACCACGGCCGCCTCCTGCGCCGCTGCGCCGTATGCGGCCAGCAACAGCAGAATGCCCGGCAGGATCTTCATCCAGCGCGCCTTGAGCTGCACTTTGTCCGAACTCCTCGTCACCTGTGCCTTAAGGTCGCCCTAGACCTCTGCGGCACCCTGTCGGATGTGGACCCCTCCAACAGGCAAGTCAATCCTGTCGGCAGGCGCCCCACGCGACTGTGAAAGCTGTCACGTACCTGGATTTCTTAGCACTTTTCAGCCGGTCCAGGGCCGAAAATGCTTGCTCAGAGTAAGACTTTGACCGTGATAGGACGAGCCGATGCCGCTGCCATAGAGCTGATTCGGAATGGCTACCAAGCGGTCATAGACCAGCCTGCCGACCGCTTGGCCGTGCTCCAGCAAGAAGGGGACCTCGTGGGAACGGACTTCCAGGACCGCCTTGGTGCCCGGTCCGCCGTTCGGGTCCCAGCCGAACCCGGGGTCGAAGAAGCCGGCGTAATGAACCCTGAATTCACCGACCTGGACATCGTAAGGCACCATTTCGGCTGCACAATCCGGCGGAATACGCACGAACTCCCGTGAAGCCAAAATGTAGAATTCGTTGGGGTCGAGGATGAGGTCGCGCCGCTCTGTCGGGGCGATGGGATCCCAAAACTCGCGCGGGTCGTAGGCACCGATGCGTGCGATGTCGATGACGCCGGCGTGACGCTTGGCGCGAAAGCCCGCCAAGCCCGAGGCATTGTCACCCGAAAGATCGACGGTGAAGACCAGCCCTTCACGAACCTCCGCTTCGCCGCCCTCCGGCGTCGAGAAGACTTGATGCTCCCGGTCCAATCGCCGATGGGCCGGATCGGAGAGAACTTGAGAGCCGCGCTTGAAACGGAGCTGGTTGAGACGGTCGCCCTGGCGCACCTTTATACTGAAGGCATTGGGTGCAATCTCGGCATAGAGGGGCCCGTCGTAGCCAGCCGGCACCCGGTCGAACACCGTGGTGCCATCGGCGATCAGCCGGGTGAAGACATTGAGCCGGCCAGTCGAACTCTTGGGGTTGGCCAAACCCCATACGTCGCTCGGCAGCGCCAAGCTTTCCGACAAAGGCACAATATAGACGCAGCCGACTTCCAGCACCGTGTCGCTCGTCAGGTCGAGGCTGTGCATATTCAAGGCTGCGACCCGGTCAGCCACCGTTACCCCCTTGCCGGGGAGGAAGCTCGCTCGGACACGGTAGGCGACGGGCCCGAGCGTCAGATCGAGGCTGGCAGGCTGAACCAACGCGTCGAGGCCGGTGGCCGAAGAGCGGATATGCCCCGCGTCAATCAACTCATGGATGTCTTGGGCCGGAAGGATGCCGCTGTCTTGCGTCAAAGCTCTGGGTTCCATAGCGGAGTCCCTGTGGCGGGATGGCTTGGCGTCAGTTCTATCGGAACCGTCTGCGCGTGCGACGCCGCGCTGTCAAACGACCTCTTGCCCGAAGGCGGCCGCCGACGCAGACTCCGACGCCGCAACAGCCGGCGAGGCGTTCAGATTAGGGCCGATGAAAGCGATCCTCTACACCCATAAGGACTGTTTTGCCCACGACACGGGTTCGATGCATCCTGAGCGAGCGCAGCGCTTAGCCGCGATCCTCAATGCCCTGAAGGAGATAGAGCTGCCGGGAGCAGAGTGGCGCGAGGCGCCCCTTGCCAGCATAGAGCAAATCGCCCGAGTGCACCTGGAGGACTACATAGAGGCCGTTCAAGAGGCCATCCCAACGGACGGGCATGCCTATCTTGACGGCGACACGCCGGTCTCGCCAGGCTCCTGGAATGCCGCTCTACGGGCGGCTGGGGCAGCCTGTGCAGCCGTCACTGCCGTGGCCTCCGGCGAAGCGACGCGGGCGTTCTGCGCAGTCCGGCCGCCCGGCCACCATGCCGAACCCCAGCACGCCATGGGCTTTTGCCTCTTCAACAACGTTGCGATCGCCGCCGAAGAGGCGCGCAGTGTGCATGGGATGCAGCGGGTCGCCGTGGTCGATTTCGACGTGCATCACGGCAACGGTACACAAGCGGCCTTTTGGGACGATGGCGGGCTGTTCTTCGCGTCCACCCATCAGTCTCCATTGTACCCGGGCACCGGGCAGCCGAATGAGCGTGGCCGAGCTGGCAACATCCTCAATGCAACCCTGCCGCCCGGCGCGGGAAGTACCGCTTTCCGCGAGGTCTTCGCCGAGCAGGTACTACCGGCGCTTAGCGACTACGGGCCAGAGCTCATCTTGGTTTCGGCAGGCTTTGATGCGCACCGGGCCGACCCTCTGGCCAACCTCAACCTGGAGGCTTCCGACTACCATTGGGCGACGCGCGAGCTCTGCGCGCTGGCGGAGGGTTGTGCGGAAGGGCGGGTTGTCTCGACTCTAGAAGGTGGTTACGACCTTGAGGCTCTTGCGGAAAGCGCCACGCAGCATGTTCTGGCCCTGCTTGAGCCCTGAGCACCGGCCGCCACGCCTAAAACGCGCAGGCAGACGAGAGTGAATAGCACAGCGATGCCCCAGACCGACCCTATACCCGACGACATCAAGGTTCTTTCCTTCGAGGAGGCCCTGGAAGAGCTGAAGTTGCTGGTCGGTAGTCTCGAAAGCGGTGAAAGCAAGCTCGATCAGGCCATCGCAGCCTACGAGCGTGGCGCGCTGCTGAAATCCCATTGCGAGGCCAAGCTGCGTGAAGCCAAGGCCAAGATCGAAAAGGTCAACATCGGCTCGGACGGTGCCCCAACCGGGACCGAGCCCTTCGATAGCGACTGAATATGCCGACAACCATTGATATCGAAGCCGTTGATCTGAAGGCCGAGATGCAGCGCATTGGCGCGCGCGTTGAGGCGCGGCTCGACGCCTTGTTGGCACCGGCCGAGGGCGACCGCGGGCGTGTGGTGGAGGCTATGCGCTATTCCGCTTTGGGTGGCGGCAAGCGCTTGCGCCCCTTTTTGGTGATTGAGACCGCGTCTTTGTTCGACGTTCCGGCAGAGGCTGCGGAACGTGCGGCGGCGGCCCTTGAGATGATCCATTGTTACAGCCTGATCCATGACGATCTGCCGGCAATGGACGACAGCGACCTACGCCGGGGCCGGCCATCCGCCCACAAGGCCTTTGACGAGGCCACGGCTATCCTGGCCGGCGACGGTCTCTTGACGGAAGCCTTCGCCGTATTGGCGGACGAGGCGACCCACAGGGACCCGGCCGTCCGCTGTCGTTTGGTGGCTGAGCTGGCCGAGGCGGCGGGCCAGGCAGGTATGGTGGGTGGCCAGATGATGGATGTTCTGGGCGAGGGTCATCCTATGACTCTGGCGCAGATCTCTGACATGGAGAGCCTCAAGACCGGGGCGCTCATTCGGGTGGCGGCTCGTTTTGGCGGTATACTTGCAACGCAAAACAGTGACATAGTTGCTACATTGGACCACTACGGCAGGGATCTAGGCTTGGCTTTTCAGATTGCAGATGATCTGCTTGACGCGGAGGCCAGTGCCGAAGATCTCGGCAAGCCGGTCGGACAGGACGCGGCGCTCGGCAAGGCGACATTCGTTTCGCTGCTGGGCGCGGAGGAGGCGCGGCGACGCGCCGGCGAGCTTGCCGAGCGGGCTGCCAGCCGGATGGCGTCTTTTGGTCCGAGGGCGGGAGCGCTGCAGGCGTTGGCCCGCTATGTTGTGGAACGAAAGGGCTGACCGCCGCCGTGACAGGGACGCGGGACGGTCGGGGGACAGGGAGAAGTCGATGAGCAAGAGGAAACTGGAGACACCGCTGCTCGACAAGGTGGCGACGCCTGCGGATCTGCGCCAGTTGAAGCCGAGTGAACTCCGGCAATTAGCGGATGAGCTGCGGGCAGAATTGATTGATGCCGTCTCTGTGACCGGTGGTCACCTCGGAGCCGGTCTCGGCGTCGTTGAGCTGACGGTGGCCATCCACTATGCCTTCGATACGCCGGACGACATTCTGATTTGGGACGTCAGCCATCAGTGCTATCCGCACAAGATCCTCACCGGCCGCCGCGATCGCATTCGCACCCTGCGTCAGGGGGGCGGCCTGTCCGGCTTCACCAGCCGTAAGGAAAGCGAATACGATCCCTTTGGCGCAGCACATTCCTCGACCTCGATCTCTGCCGCTTTGGGTTTTGCCGTGGCGCGCGATCTGGAAGGGAAAGACAACAACGTTATTGCCGTGATCGGCGACGGTGCCATGTCGGCCGGAATGGCCTATGAGGCGATGAACAACGCCGGCGCGCGCAACAGCCGACTCGTCGTCATCCTCAACGACAACGACATGTCGATCGCGCCGCCGGTCGGCGCCATGAGCGCGTATCTCTCCCAGCTCCTGTCTTCCCGTTCCTTCCAGAGTTTGCGACATCTCGGCAAGGAAGTCGCCAGCCACTTTCCGCGACCGATCAAGACGGCGGCCGCACGGGCCGATGAGTTCGCCCGTGGTATGCTGACTGGCGGTACTCTCTTCGAGGAAATGGGTTTCTACTACATCGGGCCAGTCGACGGGCATAACCTCGACCACCTACTGCCCATCTTGAAGAATGTGCGCGAAAGCGACTTCGACGGCCCGGTGCTGATCCATGCGGTGACCCAGAAGGGCAAGGGTTACGAGCCCGCCGAGCAGGCGGCCGACAAGTATCATGGCGTCGCCAAGTTTGACGTCATCACCGGCAAGCAGTCCAAGGGTGAGCCCAAGGCGCCAAGCTATACCTCCGTCTTCGCCAAGGCGCTGATCAAAGAAGCCGAAGTGGATGACAAGGTGGTGGCCGTCACGGCCGCCATGCCGTCCGGCACCGGCCTCAACACGTTCGGCGACCACTTCCCGGACCGCTGCTTCGACGTCGGTATCGCCGAGCAGCACGCGGTGACCTTCTGTGGCGGGCTGGCCTGCGCCGGCTACAAGCCCTTTGCAACGATCTATTCTACCTTCCTGCAGCGCGGCTATGATCAGGTGGTGCACGATATCGCCATTCAGCGCTTGCCCGTGCGCTTCGCCATCGACCGGGCCGGCATGGTCGGGGCCGACGGTGTGACCCACCAAGGCTCTTATGACATCGCCTATCTCGGTTGCCTGCCTGGTTTCGTCCTCATGGCAGCGGCCGACGAGGCGGAGCTGATGCACATGGTGGCGACCCAGGTGGCCATCGACGACCGCCCCTCGGCGCTCCGCTATGCGCGTGGTGAGGGCATTGGCGTCGAGCTGCCGGAAAAGGGCGCGCCGCTGGAGATCGGCAAGGGCCGGGTCCTGCGTGAGGGCACCAAGGTTGCCATCTTCTCGTATGGCTCGCGCCTCGGCGACGCCTTGAAGGCTGCCGAAGAGTTAGGCGCGCGCGGTCTCTCAACCACCGTTGCCGATGCCCGCTTCGCCAAACCGCTAGACCATGACCTCCTGCGTCGGCTGGCCAGCGAGCACGAAGTGTTGATCACCCTGGAAGAGGGCGCCATTGGCGGCTTTGCAAGCCAGTGCTTCGAGCAGCTGGCCCGCGAGGGCCTGCTCGATGGCGGTGCAAAAGTTCGGCCCATGTACCTGCCTGACTTCTTCGTCGATCACGGTAAGCCGGCCGACCAGATCGTCGAGGCCGGCCTGGACTCCCAGCATATCGTGGCAACGGCCCTGCAGGCGCTCGGCTACAACGAGGTGGCGAGCCAGCCGGCCCGCGCCTGATGGGTGGCGGCCAGCGGGAGGACCCGCGGCAAGACTTGCAGCGGGCCGACCTGTTGGCGGTGGAGCGCGGCTTAGCGCCGAGTCGCAGTCGCGCCCAGGCAATCATACGTATGGGGAAACTGCGCTGCGCCGGCCGCGTCGTCGGCAAAGCTGGTGAACTTCTACCGGGGGACGCCGAGCTTGACCTGGTGGCACCAGACCACCCATGGGTCTCGCGCGGCGGCGTCAAGCTGAGCGAAGCCCTGCGACGTTTTGCCCTGTCACCGCAGGGGCGCGTCTGCCTCGATCTCGGTGCGTCCACGGGTGGCTTTACCGAGGTGCTGTTGGCGGAAGGCGCGGCCCGTGTCTATGCCGTGGATGTCGGACACGATCAGCTGGCACCGGCGTTGAGCGCCGACCCTCGCGTGATTTCCTTGGAGGGCGTCAACGCCCGCAACCTGGACGGCTCTCTGGTCACCGAGCCGGTGGCTGCAATCGTCTGCGATGTCAGCTTCATCTCGGCGCGCAAAGTGCTCGACCCGGCTCTGGCCCTGGCGGCACCCGACTGTTGGCTGCTGGTTCTGGTCAAGCCGCAATTCGAGGTCGGTCAGGCGGGTGTCGGCAAGCACGGCGTGGTCCGCAGTGAGAGCTTGCGGCGACGTGCCTGCGACGAAACCATGGCTTGGTTGGGTGAACGGGGCTGGGACATCCTCGGCGTGGCCGATAGTCCATTGCAGGGTCCGCGCGGCAACCGCGAGTACCTGCTGGCCGCGCGCCGGACGTCATAACCGGGGAAAACGATGCAAAAGCCGCCGCGACAGATCGTCAACGCCGCAAAGGACAGCTTTCTACCCTATGACCTCGATGGGCCGCTTCAGGACGATATCACCTGGCTGCCGCTCAGCTACGATAGAGAAAGTGGCAACGGCACCTATTTGATGCGGATGCAGCCAGGCGCGGTCACCGTGCCGCATGAGCACGAGGGAACGGAAGACTTCATGATCCTGGAAGGGGATCTGGTTGAAAGCGACGGCACGCGCCTCCAGCCGGGCGACTGCGTCAGCTATGCCCCCGGCACACGGCACAACTCGCGCAGCGAAACCGGCTGCCTCATCCTGGTTTGCGAGTGGGGCAAGGACGCTTGACCGCGACTCTGGGCAGGGGCGACGAAGCCGCGTTGTCTGCTGATGGCGGCAGCACTATAAACGCAGCCACCGCGCGACAGCGGTAAACCCGGTGAGACCGGGTCGCGTTAGGAAGAGCGGGGTCGAAAACTTCGATGGTCGATTACCAGCGAGCACGCCACAACATGGTGGAAGGCCAGTTGCGGACCAATAAGGTCAACGATCAGCGGATTCTCTCGGCTTTCGAAAGCTTGCCGCGGGAACGCTTCGTACCCGAGGCCGCGCAAGGCTTTGCCTACATCGACGAAGATCTGGCGCTCACCAGCCAACGCTACATGCTCGAGCCGCTGGTGCTGGCCCGCTTGATACAAGAAGCCCTGGTCGAGCCAAGCGATATCGCGCTCGATGTCGCCTGCGGCAGCGGTTACGCCTGCGCTGTCTTGGCCAACTTGGCGGCTACGGTGATCGGGATCGAGAGCGACGCGTCCCTCGTCCAGAAGGGCAGCCGATTGTTGCGTGACTTGGACATCACCAATGCGGTGGTCCTCGAAGGGGATCTGACAGCTGGAGCACCGCAGCACGGGCCGTACGACTTCATTCTCGTTGAAGGTGCGGTCGAACTCGTTTCTCAGGCTTTGATCGATCAACTGGCTGACGGCGGTCGCCTAGCGACCGTCATGGTAGGCGAGGACGGTGTGGGGCGCGGCACCTTGTTTCGGCGCGATGGTGAGGTTGTTTCCCAGCGCAGCCTCTTCGATGCATCGGTGCGCCCACTTGCAGGTTTCGCTCGTCCACCCAGCTTCGTCTTCTGAGGCAAGTCTTATGCAACAAGCGCAAGAACGCGGACGCTTTATGAAATTGTCCGGCGTAAGAAGGTGTTAATCTGCCTTTTACCGGGGGACGTAATTGTGGTTAAAGGGCGGGATGATTCGGGTCCTATTGCTTCGCCGCAAGGCGAAACAGCCTCTCGGGGACAAGCAATGCGTTTTGTGTGCCGGTTTCTGAATGCGGGGCTGATCGCGACGGCTGTAGCCGCTGCGCCGTCGCTCGCTCTGGCGGAAAGCCTGGAGGAAGCTCTTGCGACAGCCTATCTCACCAGCCCGACCTTAGCCGCTGCGCAAGCGTCGCTCCGTGCGGTGAATGAAGGCGTTCCCCAGGCCCTCTCCGACTGGCGTCCGACGGTGACTTTGAACGGGAGTGTTGGCGTAGACCGTCAAAACTCGCGTACCGGTGAAGGTAGTTTCGAGACCTTGAATCCGAATGAAGTCGATTTGACGGTGTCCCAGTCGCTCTATCGCGGTGGGCGCACCGTCGCGGCGACCCGACAAGCCGAGGCCGAGGTCCAGGCCGAGCGCGCGTTGCTTGCCGATACGGAGCAGCAGTTGCTGCTCGACGCTGTACAGTCGTACATGGATGTCTGGCGCGACGAAGCGATCTTGCGCCTCAACATCAACAACGAGCAGGTTCTGGCGCGCCAGTTGGAGGCGAGCCGCGACCGTTTCGAGGTCGGCGAAATCACCCGTACAGATGTGGCACAGTCGGAGGCGCGGCTGTCCGGAGCCACATCCGGTCGTATCGAAGCGGAAAGCGACCTCAAGACGAGTCGTGCGACCTACGAGGAGATCATCGGTCGCCCGCCGGGCACGCTCGATGCTCCCGAAAGTGTCGTTGGACTGCCGCCTTCGCTAGAGCAAGCCATCACCATCGCGGTTCAGAACAACCCCAGCGTCGTTTCCAATCAGTTTTTGGAGATTTCAGCGCGTGAGGCCGTGCGCGAGGCGATCGGCGAATTACTGCCGGAGCTGTCCCTCGAGGGGCAGGTTCGCCGCAGCGAGAACGTAGGCTCCACCCGGCAGCGCACGGAAAGTGCCAGCGTGTTTGCCGAGCTTAGAGTGCCCCTGTATCAGGCCGGCTTCGTCTCCAGCCAAATCCGCCAAACCAAGCAACTGGCGAGCGAGCGCCGGTTGCTGCTCGAGGAAGCGCGCCGAGACTCGGAGCAGTTCGCCATCCAGACATGGGAGGCGCTTGTCGCGTCGCAAGCACAGATCGACTCCTTCACCGCTCAGGTCGAAGCGAACGAGATTGCCCTGGAAGGCGTCCGGCAGGAGAACGCCGTGGGCTCGCGGACGACCTTGGACGTTCTGGACGCCGAACAAGAGCTTCTCGACTCGGAGATCGATTTGGTGACTGCGCGGCGGGACGAGGTTGTGGCCGCCTATGCCTTGCTTGCCGCCATCGGCCGGCTCCGCGCGCGCGACATTGGTTTGCCGGTCGAATACTACGACGAAGAGCGCGACTATCTGGAAGTGCGCGATGCGTGGTATGGCTGGGACATTCCCGCCGACGATCAATAGCAGCCTCGGCGTCCCTACCGCTATCGGGCCAAGAGGCCGTCTCGGTCCTTTCGGTTGACTCCCTGACCGGCTATACTGCACCAATTCGATTGGTAATCGATGCCCTGTTTGCCGGGGCGCAGACTGTTAGGTCTCCGATGAGCACGACTGAAAGCGAGAAAGAACCCTCGATGGAGGAGATTCTGGCGTCAATCCGCCGGATTATCTCCGAGGACGAGACGCCCGAGGCTCGCAAGGATGCTGAAGACGCGGACGGCGAACAGGCGGAAGACGACGCTGATGTGCTGGTCCTGACCGAGGTGATCGACCAGGCGCGTGAAGAGGTCGAACCGGCAGACGACCACTCTGAACAGGAGAGCGAGCCGGAGCCCGAGTTCGAATCGGAGCCCGAGTTGGAGCCGGAGGTTGAGCCGGAACCTGAGGTGGACTCGGAGGCGGAGTTGGAACCCGAGCCTGAGCCCGAACTCGAGCAGGAATTGGAGCCGGAAATCGGGTCGGAGCCCGAAGCCGAAATGGAACCGACACAGGAAGAAGTTAACGTGACGGATATGCCGGAAGAGCTGGAAACGGCCGATGAAGAGGAGCCGGCGCAAGACACGGTCATCGATCTGGTCGACGACATTGACGAGCGCAACGAGGAACAGATGGAAGAGCCCGCCGCCATGCCCGAAACCATCGACGACAACTTGGTGTCCGCAGCAACGACGGCCGCAGCCGTCGCAGCCCTGACCGAGGTCCCCCGCGCCGTCGCAAACAATCGCCCATTGGAGCCGCAGACCATCATTGGCGGCCAGAAAACCCTTGAGGCGGTCGTTCGCGACGCCATGGCGCCGCACCTCAGCGCTTGGTTGGACGAGAATTTGCCTTCCCTGGTCGAGCGGGTGGTACAGGAAGAAGTCCGCCGCATGGTCCGCCGCGCCGAGGACAACTGACGCCGCCTAACATCTCCTGGGGCCGGCGCCGCGACCGGCCGGCGGCCCACTGCATCTAATCTTTACGAGAGGCCGTTCCGGCGATGAGCGAGCTGGACAAGACATACCACCCGAAAGAGGTGGAAGAGCGCTACTACGCTTTCTGGGAAGAGAGCGGCGCCTTTGCCTGCGATCCGCAGTCCAACGCACGCCCCTATGTGATCATGATGCCGCCGCCCAATGTGACGGGCAGTCTGCACATGGGGCATGCGCTGACCTTCACCATTCAGGACGTGCTGATTCGCTGGCATCGCATGTCGGGGCAGGATGCCTTCTGGCAACCGGGCATGGACCACGCCGGCATCGCCACCCAGATGGTGGTCGAGCGGCAGCTTGCCGAGCAGGACCTGCATCGCCGGGACATGGGCCGCGAGGCCTTCGTCGAGCGTGTCTGGCAGTGGAAGGAGGAGTCGGGCGGCACCATCACACGCCAGCTGCGCCGCCTGGGCGCCTCGGCCGACTGGGCGCGCGAACGCTTTACCATGGACGACGGCTTGTCAGAGGCCGTGCGCAAGGTCTTCGTGCAGCTCTTCAAGGAAGGGCTGATTTATCGCGATAAGCGGTTGGTCAACTGGGACCCGAAGCTGCACACGGCTATCTCCGACCTCGAGGTGCAGCAGAAGGAGGTCAAGGGTAAGCTTTGGCACTTCCGCTATCCCATTGAAGGGGAAGAGGGCCGCTACATCGTGGTGGCCACCACGCGACCCGAGACCATGCTAGGCGATACCGCGGTTGCCGTGCATCCGGACGATGAGCGCTACAAGGATCTGGTCGGCCGCCACTGCGTGCTGCCGCTGGTCGGACGGCGCATGCCGATCGTCGCCGATCTCCACGCCGACCCGGAGGCGGGCAGCGGTGCCGTGAAGATCACCCCGGCGCACGACTTCAACGACTTCGAGGTCGGCCGGCGACACGACCTGACCTTCATCAACATCTTTGATGAGAACGCCTGCCTCAACGACGAGGTGCCCGCCGCCTACCGTGGGATGGACCGCTTCGCCGCTCGCGAGAAGGTTGTGGCCGATATCGAGGCGCTGGGCCTGCTGGACCAGGTTGAGGATCACACTCACAGCGTGCCGCACGGCGACCGCTCCGGTGTGGTCATCGAGCCTTGGCTGACCGACCAGTGGTACTGCGATGCCAAGACCCTGGCCGAACCCTGCATCAAAGCGGTGGAGGATGGCCGCACGCGCTTTGTGCCCAAGCAGTGGGAAAACACCTACTTCGAGTGGATGCGCAACATCCAGCCCTGGTGCATCTCGCGTCAGCTCTGGTGGGGCCATCAGATCCCGGCTTGGTACGGTCCCGACGGCCAGGTCTTCGTCGAAGAGACGGAAGAGGAGGCGCTGAAGGCGGCCGAAACACACTATGGTCGCCCGACGACCTTGGAGCGCGACGGCGACGTGCTCGACACTTGGTTTTCCTCGGCGCTCTGGCCCTTTTCCACCTTGGGCTGGCCGTCCAAGGACGAAGCCGTGCAGCACGACCTGGAGCGCTACTATCCCGGCTCCGTGCTGGTCACCGGCTTCGACATCATCTTCTTCTGGGTCGCCCGGATGATGATGATGGGCATGCACTTCATGGGCGATGTGCCCTTCCGCGACGTCTACATCCACGCCCTGGTGCGCGATCAGCACGGACAGAAGATGTCCAAGTCCAAGGGCAACATCATCGATCCCTTGGAATTGATCGACAGCTACGGCAGCGACGCCCTGCGCTTCACCCTGGCGTCGCTCGCGGTGCCTGGGCGCGACATCAAGCTCTCGGCCGACCGTGTCGAGGGCTATCGCAACTTTACCACCAAGCTGTGGAACGCGGCCCGCTTCTGCCTGATGAACCAAGCTAAGGTGGACGAAGCGCTCAAGCCCGAAGCGCTTGAGCAGACCTTGAACCGCTGGCTGGTCGGCAAGGTGGTCGCCCTGCGCAAGGGCTTGGATGCCTCCATCTCCGCCTACCGCCTCAACGATGCGGCATCTCAGCTCTATCACTTCACCTGGGCTGAGTTCTGCGACTGGTACATCGAGCTCTCCAAGCCCATCCTGACCGGCCCCGACGAGGCCGCAGCGGACGAGGTCCGGCGCACCACCGGTTGGGCGCTCAATCATCTGCTGCGCCTGCTGCACCCCTTCATGCCCTTCGTCACCTCGGCCCTTTGGGAGCACTTCCGCGGCGCCAACGCGCCCGAGTTGATCTCTGCCGAGCTGCCCGAGTTCGATGAGGCAATCGTGGACCGCGAGGCGGCTGAGGAGATCGACTGGGTTATCCGCCTGATCAGCGAGGTGCGGGCCGTGCGGGCCGAGATGAACGTGCCGCCAGCTGCGATCGTGCCGCTGGCCGTTCGTGACGCGGATGCCGTCAGCCGCAAGCGCTTGGATACCCATGAAGCCTTGATCTCTCGCCTCGCACGGGTGAAGCGTCAGAGCGACAGCGGTGACGGCGATGCGGCCGGGACGCTGCAGATTCTACTCGGTGAAGCAACCTTCCTGCTGCCCTTGGCTGACGTGATTGACATCTCGGCGGAGCGCGGCCGGCTGGAGCGCGAGCTTGAGAAAGCGCGCCAGGAACTCACGAAGATCGACCGCAAGCTCGGCAATGAGCAGTTCATTGCCAAGGCACCGGTCGAGGTGGTGGAGGAGAATCGCGAGCGGCGCGAGGAAGCGGCGCTCATGGTTGGCAAGCTGGAGGCGGCGGTCACCCGCTTGGCTGCGGCGTGACTCCTATCCCGTTTTCGTGAGCGTGCCGTTGCTGGATACCAACCCGGGCAAAGCGGAGACCGGACCATGAACTCTGTTGTCGCGGAAATCGAAGAGATCTTTGAGAAGCACGGGCAGGAGCACTACGGCGAGGGCGTTTCGCAGATCGAGCACGCCTTGCAGTGCGCCTATGAAGCCAAGGCGGCCGGTGCACAAGAGTCGTTGATTGCAGCCGCTCTGCTGCACGACATTGGCCACCTGATCGAGCTGGAGAAGGACGACGAGTTCGGGATCCACCGCCACAACCGCTCGGGCGCCGCTTATCTGGCTCGGCACTTTGGCCCGGAGGTGACCGAACCGGTGCGCCTCCATGTCGACGCTAAGCGCTATCTCTGCGCCGTAGAGGACGCGTACTTCGGCTGCCTTTCCCCAGCGTCCGTTCACTCCCTGGAGAAGCAGGGCGGCCCCATGAGCGAGGAAGAGGTCGCTGCCTTCCGCGCGCAACCGGGCTGGGAAGAGGCTGTGTCCCTGCGCCGCTGGGACGATATGGGCAAGGTCGTCGGGCGTGAGGTGCCAAACTTCGCGGCCTATCGCAGCCTGCTGTCCGGCCTCGTCGCGGCCTGAGCCGGTTTCTTCGAGCGGCACCATGGACAAAGCCGAACCGGCGCCGCTGCTGCTGACGGGCGAAGGGCTCTCCGTAGAGGGCCTGGCGGCGGTCGCGCGCGGCGGGCACCCGGTCGCCATTGCCCCAGACGGCGAAGCACGCCTCAAGGCCGCACGCCAGGTGGTGGAGCGGGCTTTGGCTGCCGGGGAGCCGGTCTATGGTCTCAACACCGGGCTCGGTGCCCGTGCCGGCGAACGCCTAACGGACGAGGCACTGCGCGCCTTCTCCTACCAAACCATCCGCGGCCGGGCACAGGCTCTGGGTGCGCCCTTGCCAACCGAAGTCGTACGCGCCGCCATGCTGGCGCGCCTCAATGGCTTCCTCAAAGGCGCGTCCGGTGTCTCGCCCTCAATTGCTCACGGCTTGCGCGATTGCCTCAATGCCCGTGTGACACCGCTGGTCGGAGAGACTGCCTCGATCGGGGCTGGTGACCTTTGCTGGATGGCAAGTCTGGCCCGCGCGCTGATCGGCGAAGGGGAGATGCAGGACGCTGCTGGGCGGTGCGCCCCCGCCGGCGAAGTGCTTCGCACGGCCGGACTGTCGCCGCTGGTCCTGGGGCCGAAGGATGGTCTGGCGCTGGCAAACAATTCAGGCATGACCGCCGGACTGGCCGGTCTTGCGGTCGCGGAGGCAACCCGATTGATCGGTGCCCTGCAGGCGGCAACCGCACTGTCGCTGGAAGCTTTTCGCGCCAACCTCTCGCCGCTGGATCCGGCAATTCTGGCCGCGCGGCCCCAGGCGGGGCAGGCGGAAGCTGCGGTGCAGCTTCACCAACTGCTCGCCGGGAGCACGCTGCTGCAGCCCGGTGTGTCCCGACGCCTGCAAGATCCGCTCTCCTTGCGCAACGTGGCGCAGATCCATGGCGCGGCCCTGACAGCCTTGGCCTGGGCCAAGGAGGCAGCGGAGCAGGAAATCAACGGCTCCAGCGACAATCCGGTGGTGCTGCTGGAAGAGGGACAGATGATTTCCGGCGGCGGTTATCATACGCCGCTCTTGACCCTGGCATTGGAGAGCCTGTCACGGGCCCTGCTGCAGGTCGCCGTGGCGCAAGCGGCGCGGTTGTCCAAGCTGCTGTCGCAGCGTTTCAGCGACCTGCCGCTTTTCCTGGCCACGCCTGGTTCTCACTCCAACGGTTTCGCGCCGCTGATGAAGGTGGCGGAGGCCCTGGTCGCCGAGATTGCTCATCTGGCCCAACCCGTGGCGATCTGGCCCAGCCTCAATGCCGACGGTGTCGAAGACAGCCTGACCAACGCGCCGCTTGCGGCGAAGAACTTGTGGAAGCTGCTTGCTGCTGCGCGGAGGTTGGTCGCTATCGAGCTGATCGTGGCCTGCCAGGCGGCTGAGCTCCGCGACCTCGCCGCTCTGCCGCCAGCCTTGGAAGCTCTGCACGGCCAAGTCCGCGCCCTGGTCCCGCCGCTGGAAGCGGACCGGCCCCTGGGCAGCGAGATCGAGCGCTTGGCTGAGGCGGTCCTGACGGATGAGGGCTTTGCATTCTTTCCGCATCGCTCAGCGAGGAGCGCCGTCTAGTCTGTCCCTTATCACTGCAGCGGAGCAACGGCGATGAGCGGCAAGGGACGTGGCAAGGTCTTCCGATACGGCGGTGACTTCGCAGACCACCGCATCGTAAGAGCCAAAGGCTCGTACATCTACGATGCGGAGGGGCGTGAGATCCTCGATTTCACCTCCGGCCAGATGAGCGGCATTCTCGGCCATAGCCACCCCGAGATCGTTTCGGTGGTGGAGGAGATGGCCGGCACCCTCGACCATCTGCATAGCGGGTTTCTTTCCGATCCCGTGGTGGCGTTTGCGGAAGCGCTGGCGGCCATGCTGCCTGCCTCGCTCAACCGTGTATTGCCGCTTTCCACCGGAGGTGAGTCCAACGAGTCGGCCTTGCGCATCGCCAAGACCTACACCGGCGGCTTTGAGGTGGTGGCTTTCGACCGTTCTTGGCATGGCGTCACGGGCGGTGCTGCCGCCACGACCTACTCAGGTGGCCGCCGGGGCCATGGCCCGACCTTGCCTGGTGTGTTGACCTTGCCGACACCTCACGCCTACCGCTCGCCCTTCAATCGCAACGGGACCTACGACTGGCGTGCCGAGTTCGAATACGGCTGGGAGATCATCGACCGCCAGAGCACCGGTCAAATGGCCGCCGTCATCATCGAGCCGATTCTCAGCTCCGGCGGAATCATCGAGTTGCCTGAGGGCTACCTGGCTGCGCTCAAGGAGAAGGCGCGGGAGCGGGGCATGCTCCTCATCCTCGACGAAGCGCAAACCGGCATGGCCCGCACCGGCCACAACTTCGCCTTCGAGCGCGACGGCGTGGTGCCGGACATTCTTACCCTCTCAAAAACCCTGGGGGCCGGTCTGCCGCTGTCTGCAACGGTCACCACCGCCGAAATCGAGCAGGCCTGCTACGACAAAGGCTACTTGTTCTACACGACCCATGCCGCCGACCCGCTGCCGGCGGCGGTCGGCAGCAAGGTGGTGGAGATCGTGCAACGTGACCGCTTGGCTGACCGGGCCCGAGAATTGGGTGCCTATCTCAAGGACCGGCTCTGCGATCTGCAGCAGCGCCATGCGGCCATCGGCGATGTGCGGGGACGCGGCCTGCTGCTCGGGGTCGAACTGGTGACCGACCGCCAGAGCAAGGCGCCAGCCTCCGACTTCGGCATGGCGGTGAGCGCGCGCTGCCTGGAGCTGGGCGCTTGCCTCAACATCGGGCGCCGCGGCGCAGCCAGCGTTTTCCGCATCGCGCCGCCTTTGACCGCGACCCGTGAGCAGGTCGACAAGGCCGTTGCGATCTTCGATCAGGCGCTGAACGAGTGTGCTGCAGCTTAAGCCTTCGCTGTGCGGGTGCGCAGGTAAGCCAGCGAGGTCAACAGCAAGCCGGCGCAGAGGCCCCAGAAGGCCGAGCCAATGCCGAAGAAGGCGACGCCGGAGGCTGTCAGCACGAAGGTGATGACGGCCGGGAAGTGATCGCCCTCGTTGGCTAGGCTGCCTCGCAGCGCGTTGGTCAAGGGGCCGGCCAAAGCAAGCCCGGCGGTGACCAGCAGCAACTCCGGCGGAAAGCTGGCAAAAAGGCCGACGATGGAAGCGGCACCCAAGGCGAGCAGGGCATAGCAGAGCGCGTAGACTGGGCCACCCAGCCAGCGCTTCTCTGGGTCGGGATGGGCGTCCGGGCCGGTGCAGATCGAAGCCGAGATGGCGGCAAGGCTGGTGGTGTGCGCGCCGGCGAAGGCCGTGGCGAAGGAGGCAAGGCCGGTGACGCCGAGGATGGGCCGGCTCGGCACCTGGTAGCCGTCGGCGTGCAGGACGGCGAAGCCGGGCAGATTCTGCGAAGCCATGGTGACGAGGTAGAGCGGCAGGCCGAGGCCGATCAGTACCGCCGGCTCGAAGGCCGGAGCGACCCATACGAACTCGGAAACCCTGAGCGGGGCGAGTGGCGCCACCTGTCCGGTGAAGACGGAGAGGGCAATCCCGACAGCCAACGCGCCGATCACGGCCCAGGCGGCGGAGAACAGTCGGATGATGATGAAGCAGAGCGCCATGCTGCCGGTGAGCAGGGGGGCGCTGACCAGACTGTCGAACACCGAGACGACGAAGGGGAAAACCACGCCCGCCAAGACGGCCGCGGCAACGGAGCCTGGGATCTTCGCGACGAGAGCGCTGAGCGGCTTGATAAAGGCGGTTGCCAAGATCAGCAGTGCGCAGAGCAGAAAGGCGCCGACCGCCTGCTCGATGGAGACGCCGCTGCTGGTCGCGATCAGGGCTGCGCCCGGCGTCGACCAGGCCGTGACGATGGGCAGGCGCTGGCTGACGCTTAGAATCCCGGTGGTGACCGCCATGGAGATGCAGAGGGCAGCAACCCATGACCCGGTCTGCAGCGGCGTGGCGCCAACGCCCTCGGCCGCAGCAAGCACCACGGCAACCGATCCGCCGAAGCCGACGATCACTGCAACGATGGCGGAGAGGACCAAGGAAGGCGTCATATTGATCTCGAAATATTGGATACAATAATATAGATTGGATACAAAATGATCTGGCTGTCAATCGCATCTTGCGGCTATGCTGCGGCCCATGAGCGGTAAGAGCGTTCCTTCCGTTGCACGCGGCCAACAAGTGCAAGGCATCGTCGAGGTCTTGCGAGCGGAGATCATTGCCGGTCGTTTGCCGCCCGATGCGCAACTGCGGCAGGAGGCTCTGGCGGCCCGCTTCGGCGTCAGCCGCATGCCCGTGCGCGAGGCCCTGCGCGAGCTGGAGAACCAGGGCTTCGTGATCTTCCCCGCCAACCATAGCGCGCGGGTGGCGCCTCTCTTGGTCGAGGAGATGATCGAGATCTTCGAGATGCGAGCGCTGGCTGAGGCTTTGGCCGTGGAGAAAGCCATTCCGAACATGACAGAGCGCGATATCGACCGGGCCGAAGCCGTGGCCTCGGACCTGGAGCAAGCGCCTGTCAGCGAGTTCGCCCGGCTCAACACGGCCTTTCACTTGGCGTTCTATCGGCCTTGCGGGCGGCCGCGGTTGCTCGCTCATATTGAGTCTTTAGGGCGCGCGGCCGACCGCTACCTGCGTGCCGCAGCAGCCGGGCTCGACTATCGCGGTCCCTCGGACCGGGAACATCGGGCGATGGTCGACGCCTGCCGGGCTCGCGACACGGCGCGAGCCGTCGAGCTTGTGAGGCGCCATATCCTCGACGGCCGCGATGTGATGGAGCGGGCAATGGGCAAACCGTCTGGCGACTAAGTTCGCGGGCTTTTTATCGCTAGTCTTGCAACGCCGCGTCAGCGAAGTGGTTTGCCTCGGCCTCCCGGTTTCGCGAAATTGACGATCTCTTATTGCGAATCTCTTGCAATTAGAATTAATCTAATTACATAAATTCGATCGATTCGAGACGCTTCACAAAGGTCGCGCCGAGCATGGTTGCCGACGTCCGCACGGCGCGCTCGGCCAACGGAGCGGCCATCAAGGCCGTAAAGTAGGGGTTCGGGCAGCGCCTGATCCCCACTTTCTCTCCTAACTGAAAAGCCCGAGGCCTTGGCCTCGGGCTCTTCTTGTCGCGCAGATGGATTAAGCAGCCATCTCGTGGCTCTGGTTCAGCCATGCGGTCAGGGTTTCTGTCGAGTCGGTGTCGTGCGCAAAGTTCAGCGAGGTGGACTTGTCGGTGACGCGCACGACTTCTGCGCTGAGATCCCGAATGCCTGCCTGCGGAAGCGAGACTTTGACCGTCTCCCCCATGTTGGCCTGGATGGGCTTATCCAGCTCCACGCCAGTCAGGGAAAGGTTGCGAGTGCGGCAGCCCACCTGCCCAGTCGCAGCGAGGATCGTACAGTCGATGGAGACGTCAAAGCGCTTGTTGGCACGGCGGTCGAAGACCTTGTGGGATCTGAGCTGACCCAGGATTCCATGAACGCGCTGCTGAAGCGTGTCGATCGTTTGATCCATGCCGTCGGAGACCTCCCGCAGATCCTTGGCCGTGTTGTCGAGCGAACTCGTCTCGCCGCTGATTTCCGTGATTTGGCGGGAAACCTCACGGTTTCCGGTGGCGGCTTCTTGGATGCTCCGGCTGATTTCTTCGGTCGCGGAGGTTTGCTCACCGACGGTGCTCTCGATTTCCGCATAGATCTGTTCGAGGTCACCGATGACCGTGCCGATTTCGCTGATCGCCGTTACGGCATTGTCGGTCGCGTCCTGTATACGGCCGATCTGACCGCGAATATCGTCGGTCGCAGAAGCGGTCTGCTTCGCAAGGCTCTTCACCTCTGCGGCGACGACGGCAAAGCCCTTACCCGCTTCTCCGGCTCTTGCGGCTTCGATTGTCGCATTGAGGGCCAAGAGGTTTGTCTGATCCGCAATGTCGGAAATCATTTTGACGATTTCCCCGATCTCCGTTGCGCTCTGCGATAGTCCGCCGACCACTTCGCTTGTCTGCTCCGACTGTTTGACGGCCCGGACAGTCGCCGACTTCCCTTGTTCGATTTGACCGCCGATGCCGGCCACGGAAGCCGTCATCTCCTCGGTCGCCGAGGCTACGGTTTCCACGTTGACCGTCGCTTCCTCCGAAGCCGATGCGACGCTGGTCGAGCGTTCGCTGACCGTGTTGGCGGAATTGCTCAGGTGCTCCGAAGCGCCACGCAGGGTTTCGCTGCGCTCCACCACGTCGGACACGATGGTGTTGACCTCCGACTCGAGCTTGTCGGCAAGCTGCTGCATTTCCTGGTTCAAAGTGGACTCGCCAGCCTCGATGTAGACGGAGATGGCCATATCCATATCGAGAAAGATGGCCTTGGCTGCAGCGGTCAGCGCTTCCTTCGCCTTCTCCGGCTTTCTTCGATTGGCCTTCAGGATGGCCTCGATGATCTTCGTGAACATCAGCGCGTAGCCGCCGATGTAGAAGCTCGGGTTCAGTCCAATTCTCTGGTGCGCTTCACCGATGTTCACGGTTTTTGCAAAGTAGGCCTCATCGAACCGGCCGCTGAACAATCCCTCCCAGTGCTTCGTCTGCGCCGATTTCAATTGAGGTATCCGCTGATGGCTACCGATAATGGCAGAGAGTTCCGGTTGTGCCATGACATGCGCGTAAAAGTCGTCCATGGCGTCCGGCAGGACTGGCTCGATGATCTCCCAGCATTTCGTCAAGCCAACGGACGCTTCCTCGTCCAGCTTGAAGAAGCTAAGCCGTTGTGTTCTGGTCGAATTCTGTGAACTCATTGAAGCATCCCTTCTTTTGGTACAACCTGAGCCCTCGCCAAGGCATCGAGCGTCATTGACCAAGTGATGCACGCTGTGATATAAAAATATAATAAATCCTACAAATTTTGCGTGCTATTCTTGCTGCTGGCGTGACATTTTATCGCGTTTTAGATGAACGGCCTTACGGTTTTAGTGAGATTGACTGTTTCTCGCTTTCGTCGCGCCGCGAAATCAGCCGCTGTCGGATTGCGGTGACGCCCGCCGGACGCTGCAGCGCCCGGCGGGCGAGGAAATAGAAGTCTTGCTCGCCCGACAATCCGAGCTCTTTCAAAAGTGCTAGCCAGAGATTGCGCACGTCGTGCAGAAGGCGCAGACGTCGTTGGCGAGTTGGGCGGCCAGCGCAAGATATCCAAACTCAGGAGGATCATATGGCAGGTGAGAAAGTAGCCATCGTATCGGCAGGCGGCAGCGGCATGGGGGCAGATGCGGCACGGCGCCTGGCGGCGGACGGCTTCAAAGTCGCCATCCTCTCCTCGTCCGGCAAGGGCGAAGCCTTGGCCGAAGAGCTGGGTGGCTTTGGCGTCACCGGCTCGAACCAGTCGAACGACGACCTCAAGCGCCTGGTGGACGGCGCTATGGAGCGCTGGGGCCGCGTCGATGTGCTGGTCAACAGCGCCGGGCACGGCCCGCGGGCGCCGGTGCTCGAGCTGACCGACGAGGACTGGCATACCGGCATGGACGTCTACTTTATGAACGCGGTGCGTCCGACCCGGCTGGTCACGCCCGTTATGCAGCAGCAGAAGGGTGGCTCGATCGTCAACATCTCGACCTTCGCTGCCTTCGAGCCCGACCCGGTCTTCCCGACTTCGGGCGTGTTCCGGGCCGGCCTTGCCGCCTTCACCAAGCTCTTCGCCGACAAGTATGCGGCGGACAATATCCGTATGAACAACGTGCTGCCCGGCTTCATCGACAGCCTGCCGGAAAAGGAAGAGTTCCGCGCGCGCATCCCCATGCGCCGTTACGGCCAGTCCTACGACGAGATCGCCGCCGTGGTCGCCTTCCTGGCGTCTGACGGCGCCGGCTACATCACCGGCCAGAACATCCGGGTCGACGGCGGCATCACGCGTTCGGTGTAGACCTGCTCGGCTGTTTCCGCACGTTGCCGGGCTGCGCCGCCCCACATAGCCTGTGGGCATGAACCAGTCGCCGCAGATCTATATCCGTGCCTTCGAAGAGTCAGACGTGGCCGCCCTCCGTCGGCTGATCTGCGAGACCATCGACGTCAGCTATGCGCCGGTCTACCCGCCAAAGGCGCTGGACTTCTTCAAGGCCTTCCACGCCGAGGAGAAAGTCCGGGAGCGGGCGCAGCGCGGGACCGTGCTAGTCGCCGAGGCAAACGACGCGCCGATCGCCACTGGCAGCCTGCTGGAAGGTGAGATCTTCGCCGTCTTCGTCCATCCCGACCGGCAGGGTGTGGGGCTTGGCAAGGCGCTGATGGAACGGCTGGAGGAGGACGCGCGTACCGCTGGTGTCACCGAGTCTGTCCTTAGCGTCTCGCTGCCTTCCAAACGCTTCTACGAAGGCCTCGGCTACGAGATCATCGAAGAGCGCTCCCGCGACCTCGGCGACGGCCAGTGCTTGAATTTCTGGAAAGCGAAGAAGCGACTCTAGGCCACCTAGTGGCAGCTACCCCTCCCGCGTATTGCCGAAGACGATGGAGTCGACGGTGCAGGAGCGGGGGCGGGTGAGGGCGAAGAGCACGCCTTCGGTGACCTCGCGCGCGGTCATGGTTTCACCGGCGGCGCGGGCGGGCGTGGCGTCCCATTCCGGCTCGCCCGGCGCGACGTCGTCGAAGTCGGGCGGATAGAGCGCCATCACCCGAATGCCCTTGCCGCGCAGTTCCTGGCGCAGCAGGTCGGAGAAGCCGGCCTGGCCGTGCTTGGCGGCGTGGAAGGCGGCGGAGGCTTGGTCGCGTGGCTCACGGGCCAGGCCACAGACGGAGACGATGGTGACCACGTCGCCGGCGCCCGAGCGTTCCAGGCCGGGCAGCAGCCCTTTGGTCATGAGCACCGACCCGGTGACCGCCGAATTGATGGCGGTGACGATCTCGGCAACGCCGGTCTCCTCTATGGAGCCGGGCAGCCAAAGGGCGCCGTTGTTGATCAGAATGTCGATGCTGCCGTGGGCAGAGAGGATGTCTTCGCAGACGCCGACCACCGCTTGCGGGTCGGCGAGGTCAAGGCCGTGCAGCGCCGGCTTGCGGCCGCTGCGCGCAGCCAGCACGTCGGCGGTTTCGGCGAGGCGCGCCTTATTGCGGGCGGCCAGCACCAGTTCGGCCCCAAGGTCGTTCAAGACGAGCGCCAGCGTTCGCCCAAGGCCGCGCGCCGCGCCAGTGATGACCACGCGCTTGCCGCTTAGGGCGTCTGCGGGGAAGAGTGGATAGGTCACGGGGTCTAGCCGGTGGCTAGACCATGAAGCTCTCGCCGCAGCCGCAGCGGCTCTTTTCATTGGGATTGTTGAAGACGAAGCCGGTCTGGAACTTGTCTTCCTCGTAGTCCATCTCGCTGCCCAGGATGAACATAACCGCCGTGGGGTCGATGAAGAGCTTGACGCCCTTGTCCTCGATCACGTCCTCGAACTTCTTCTGCTCCTTGGCGTACTCCACGAAGTAGCTCATGCCGGAGCAGCCTTGCGTCTTGACGCCGACGCGCAGGCCGAGAACGCCTTCGCCGCCCTTGTCGACAAGCTGGCGCACACGCTCGGCGGCGCGTTCGGTCAGAGTCAGCATCTGGGGCATGGTCATGGTGTAGGTCTCTTTCTAAAGCCTCAGCTTAATATAAGCGATTTGCGCGCTTCTGAGAAGCCTCATCCTGCATAGCAGGGCTTCGTTAGAAAATTCCCAGCGCGAGCTTGGCATCCTCGCTCATCTTGGAGGGGTTCCAGGCCGGCTCCCAGGTCAGGGTGACCACGGCCTCGCCGACGCCCTCCACCTTGGCAACCTCCTGCGCCACCTGGCCCGGCATTTCGCCGGCCACGGGGCAGGCGGGGGCGGTCAGGGTCATGGTGATCGCCACATTGCCCTCGGCGTCGATGTCGTGCTCGTAGATCAGGCCCAGGTCGTAGATATTGACCGGAATCTCCGGGTCGTGGACACGGCGCAACGCTTCGATCACCGCCTCTTCGCTGGCGACCGGCACCTCCGCCTCCTTCGGTGTGCCGGCACGGGCCTTGGTCCCTTCCTCGGCGCCGTCGCCCATGGCGCCGGCCCAGAGGTAGGGGTTGTAGTGCTGGCCCATGACGATGTCGGAGTCGGGCTCCTGATCGTTGGGGCGGCTCTCGTCTTTCTTGTCCAAGTCCATCATGGCAATCACCCGAAGAAGTCCTTGACCTTATGGCAGGCGGCGGCGAGGGCATCGACCTCAGCACGCGTGTTGTAAAGCCCGAAAGCGGCGCGTGCGGTGGCTGGCACGCCCAGGCGGTCCATCAAAGGCTGGGCGCAGTGGTGGCCGGCGCGCACGGCGATGCCCGACTGGTCGAGTACCGTGCCGATGTCGTGGGCGTGGCATCCGGCCATGGTGAAGGAGAGGATGGAGACCTTCTCCCGCGCCTGGCCATGGATGGTCAGACCCTCGATGTCTGACAGCAGCTCCGTTGCGTAGGCCAGGAGGCCGTCCTCGTGTGCCTGGATGGCCTCGACGCCGATGGCCGAGACATAGTCGACCGCAGCGCCCAGGCCGATGACCTCGGCGATGGCTGGGGTGCCGGCCTCGAAGCGGTGCGGCGGCGCCTTGTAAGTGCTTTTCTCGAAGGTAACGCGGGAGATCATCTCGCCGCCGCCCTGGTAGGGGGGCAGCTCGGCCAAAATCTCTTGCCGTCCGTAGAGCACGCCGATCCCCGTCGGGCCATAGAGCTTGTGGCCGGAGAAGGCGTAGAAGTCGACGCCCAGCGCCTGCATATCGATCCCGGCATGGGGTGCTGCCTGGGCGCCGTCCAGCAGCACCTTGGCGCCGACGCTGTGGGCCAGGCGGATAACCTCTTCCACCGGCACAATGGTGCCCAGCGCGTTGGAGATGTGTGTCAGGGCCACCAGCTTGGTGCGCTCGCCGAGCAAGCCCTTGTAGGCCTCGAGATCGAAGTTCCCGGCGTCGTCGATGGGCACGACCTTGATGACGATGCCGAGGCGATCGCGCAGCAGCTGCCAGGGAATGATGTTGGAGTGGTGCTCCATCACCGAGAGGATGACCTCGTCGCCCTCGCGCATGAAGGCGGGGCCGAAGGTGCCGGCCACCAGGTTGATGGCTTCCGTGGTGCCCCGGGTGAAGACGACCTCGTCAGGGCTGGCCGCGTTGATGAAGCTGGCCACCTTCTCGCGGCCCTTTTCGAAGGCTTCGGTCGACTCCTGGCTCAGGGTATGCACGCCGCGGTGGACGTTGGAGTAGTAGCCCTCGTAGCAGGCGGTCATCGCCTCGATCACTTGGCGCGGCTTCTGGGCACTGGCGCCGTTGTCGAGATAGACCAGCGGCTTGCCATTCACCGTCCGGCTCAGGATCGGAAAATCTTCGCGCAGCCGTTCGACATCGAAGGCTGCCATGGAGTTGTCGCCCGCAGGCGCTATCGCCGTTTTCAACATCGGCTTCTCAAACCCTTCCTCTCGCTGGTCTCTGTCGTCTCCTCCGGCATCGTTGGTGCGCCGGTTGGTTACTTGAACTCGATCTCCACGAAGGCGAACGCGAAGTCGTTTGCATTGATCACGTTGTGCTCGACGCCGGCCTGGCGGAAGTAGGACTGGCCGGCGTTGAGCGGCGCGAGGGTCTCGGAGCCATCAGGCTGCGCGATCTTCAGGCTTCCGTCCAGCATGGGCACGATGACGTAGTCGTGCTCGTGCCGGTGCCAGCCGGTCTCGGCTCCAGGCGCGAAGCGCCACTCTGTGACGCGAGTGCGGTCGTTGTCGACCTGCACGCTGGGTTCAGCCTGCAGGGTCACGCAGCCGCCTCCTCTTGACTTGCTTCTGCCAGCCAGCGGCCGGCGCGGTCGCGCAGCTCATCGCGCAAAGCTTCGACCGGGCAGAGCTCGATCACGTCGGCCAGGAAGGCCTCGACCAAAAGGGCCCGGGCGCGTTCCTCCGGGATGCCGCGGGCACGGAGGTAGAACAGCGCGTCGGCATCGAGCTCGCCCGCTGTCGCACCATGGGCGCACTGCACGTCGTCGGCGAAGATCTCCAACTCCGGCTTGCTGTCGATCTCCGCCTTGTCGGAGAGTAGCAGCGTCTTGTTCATCATGCGGCCGTCGGTCTTCTGGGCACCCGGCTCGACCACGATCTTCCCCTGGAAGACGCCGCGCGCCTTGCCGGCTAGAGCCCCCTTCACCGTCTCGCGGCTGGTGGTGTGCTCGGCCCGGTGATGGATGGTGCTCGTCAGGTCGCCGTGCTGCGTGCCGGCCAAGAGATAGGTGCCGTCCAGCGCGCAAGAGGCGCCGGTGCCTTCGAGGCTGACCTCGATCTCGTTGCGCGACAGGCCGGCGCCGAGGGTGACGCCGAAGCTGTCGTAGGTCGCGTCACGACCCACCGTCACCCGGCGGCTGGCGATGTGCTGCACCTGAGCTTGCTCGGTCTGCAGCACAACATGGTCGAGCTTGGCGCCGGCGGCGAGATCGACTGAGGAGACCAGGTTGGAGAGGCCGAGCGCCTCGCCGTAGCCCATGTGATGCTCGATCACCGTGGCTTGGCTGTTCTCGCCGAGACGGATCGCCAAACGCGGGTGGGTCGAGCGGCCGTCCGCCTCGTCGATGGAGACGAAGGTGAGGATGATCGGCTGGTCCAGCACGACGCCGCGCTCCAAGGCGATCAGCGCGCCGTCTTGGAAAAGGGCCTGGTTGAGCAGAGCGAAAGCACCGCTCTCTTCGTCCGAGATCAGTGTTTCGTCGTCCAGAGCCTCGGTCAGCGGCGCGATGAACGCGCCTTGCGGCAGCTTGCCGAGATCGCTGAGCTCGGCCCGAAAGAGGCCGTTGACGAAGACCAAGCGATGCGCGGGCGTGTCGGCCAGCAAGGCCGGCGCCCGGTCCAGGCTCGGGGACTTCGTCGCGGCAGCCGGGGTCAAGCCCGCCAGGCTGCGCAGGGCGGTGTACTTCCAGCTCTCGTGCCGCGTGGTCGGGAAGCCAAGCTCGCGGAAGCGGGCTAGGGCCTGCAGCCGACGCTCGGCGAGCGGGCCCTCGGGCAGAGCTGCCTGCAGCGCTTCGAACTGTGCCGCGTAGGGCTCGGTGGAAACCAGACTCTTGGCCATTACGCGGCGTCCTTCGCAACGAAGTCGGCGTAGCCCTCGGCTTCCAGCTTGTGCGCCAGCTCCGGTCCGCCCGAAGCCGCGATGCGTCCGCCGGACAGTACGTGGACGTGGTCGGGCACGATGTAGTCGAGCAGCCGCTGGTAGTGGGTGATGATCAGCATGGCGCGGTCCGGGCTGCGCATGGCGTTGACGCCGTCTGCCACCGTGCGCAGCGCGTCGATGTCGAGGCCGGAGTCCGTCTCGTCGAGGATTGCGAGTTTCGGCTGCAGCACCGAAAGCTGAAGCATCTCGTTGCGCTTCTTCTCGCCGCCCGAGAAGCCCGTATTGACGGAGCGCTTGAGGAACTCCTTGTCGATGCCCAGCTTGGCGCAGGTCTCGCGCAGGCCCTTCATGAAAGCCAGGGCGTCGATCTCCGGTTCGCCCTTGTACTTGCGCACGGCGTTGACCGCTTCCTTGAGGAAGGTGGAGTTCGGCACGCCGGGGATCTCGACCGGATACTGGAAGGCCAGGAAGATGCCTTCGCCGGCCCGCTCCTCGGGCTCCAGCTCCATCAGGTCCTTGCCTTCGAAGAGCACTTCGCCCTCGGTCACCTCATAGCCGTCACGGCCCGAGAGAATGTAGGACAGGGTCGACTTGCCGGCGCCGTTCGGGCCCATGATGGCGTGCACCTCGCCGGGGCGCAGCGTGAGGTCGAGCCCCTTGAGAATGGGCTTGTCTTCGACCGTGGCGTGCAGGTTCTTGATTTCGAGCATTCTTGTCTTTCCGTGTCTTGGCCGTGTTGGAGGGCGGTTGTTAGCCCACGCTGCCTTCCAGGCTGATGCCGACCAGCTTCTGCGCTTCCACGGCGAACTCCATGGGCAGCTGCTGCAGCACCTCGCGGCAGAAGCCGTTGACCACCAGGGCCACGGCGTCCTCCTCGGGGATGCCGCGCTGGCGGCAGTAGAAGAGCTGATCTTCGCTGATGCGCGAGGTCGTCGCTTCATGCTCGACCTGGGCGCTGCGGTTCTTGCTTTCGATGTAGGGCACGGTGTGCGCGCCGCAGCTCTCGCCGATCAGGAGCGAGTCGCACTGGGTGTAGTTGCGCGCGCCCTCGGCCTTGGCGCCCATGCGCACCAGACCGCGATAGGTCTGCTGCGAGCGGCCGGCCGAGATGCCCTTAGAGATGATCCGGCTCTTCGTGTTGCGGCCCAGGTGCACCATCTTGGTGCCGGTGTCGGCCTGCTGCCGGTTGTTTGTGATGGCGATGGAATAGAACTCGCCCACTGAGTTATCCCCGCGCAGCAGGCAGCTTGGGTACTTCCAGGTGATCGCCGACCCGGTCTCGACCTGGGTCCAGGAGATCTTGGAGTTGTCGCCGCGGCAGTCGCCCCGCTTGGTGACGAAGTTGTAGATGCCGCCCTTGCCGTCCTCGTCCCCGGGGTACCAGTTCTGCACCGTCGAGTACTTGATTTCGGCGTCCTTCAGGGCGATCAGCTCGACCACGGCGGCGTGCAGCTGGTTCTCGTCGCGCATCGGCGCGGTGCAGCCTTCCAGATAGCTGACGTAGGAGCCCTCGTCGGCGATGATCAGGGTGCGCTCGAACTGGCCGGTGTTCTGCTCGTTGATTCGGAAGTAGGTCGAGAGCTCCATCGGGCAGCGCACGCCGGGCGGGATGTAGACGAAGGAGCCGTCGGTGAAGACAGCCGAGTTCAGGCAGGCGTGCTTGTTGTCGGCATAGGGCACCACGGTGCCAAGGTACTTGCGCACCAGCTCCGGATGCTCCTGCAGCGCTTCCGAGATCGAGCAGAAGATGACGCCGACCTCTTCCAGCTTGTGCTTGAAGGTGGTCGCGACGGAGACGCTGTCGAACACCGCATCGACCGCGACGCCGGCGAGAATCTCCTGCTCGCGCAGGGGAATGCCGAGCTTCTCGTAGGTCTCCAAGAGCTTCGGGTCGACCTCGTCCAGTGACTTTGGCTGGTCCTTCATCTTGGGCGCCGCATAGTAGTAGGCGTCCTGATAGTCGATCTCCGGAAAGTCGACCTTGGCCCACTTGGGCTCCGGCATTTCGAGCCAATGGCGATAGGCCTTGAGGCGCCATTCGAGCAGCCACTCGGGCTCGTTCTTCTTGGCGGAGATGAAGCGGACGATGTCCTCGCTCAGCCCCTTGGGCGCCATATCGGTTTCGATGTCGGTTACGAAACCGTACTTGTAGCGCTCGCTGAGCGACTGGACCTTCTCGACCGTTTCAGCTGTCGCAGCCATAGCTAACCTCTTATTTAACGACGGTTCATGGTGGCCGGAGCGGCCGTCATTGCCGGTTGTTCCGCCACCTGACCCAAGCCTTGGGTCGCCGGCAGCGGCAGTTCGAACATGGACATTTCGCTCAGACTTACGCTGTGCAATGCCTCGCGGATCGCATCGTTGACCCGCTGCCAATTGCCGCGCATGGGGCAGAGCTTCTCCGACTCACAGTGCTCCACTGAGCCCTCGACACAGGCGGCTATGGAGATTGGCCCCTCGATAGCCTGAATGATGTCGGCAACAGTGATACTGTGCGCAGGACGGGCCAGGCTGTAGCCGCCGCCGGCGCCGCGATGGGAGACCACCAGGTCCGAGCGCGCCAGGGCGTTCATAAGCTTGGCGACGGTCGGCAAAGGAATACCGGTCGCTTCAGCGAGATGCGCGGCGCTGTTGGTCCGCGCTTCCGAGAACGACATTTGGGCCATGACGACGACGGCGTAGTCCGTCAGGCGGTTGAGCCGAAACATGAAAGCCTCGATATCTGACTAAGCCAGTAGGATTTCATGTATCGGCTTAACCGGGAAAATCAAGCACTATGTCGGACTAAATCGGTCTTATTTAGCGCCCAGACCTACCGCCGAGGCCCGGGAAATCGGGCTATTCCTCGGTATCGGTGCCGAAAATCCTGTCGCCGGCATCGCCCAGGCCCGGCACGATGAAGGCGTTTTCGTCCAAATGGCTGTCCAGGGCGGCAGCGAAAACCTTAACGCCGGGATGGGCCGCGGCGAAGGCGGTCAGGCCCTCCGGCGCGACCACGAGGGCGAGAATGCGGATGTCGTCAGGGGCAACCCCATGGCGCTTGAGCACATCGACGGCATGCACCGCCGAGCCGCCTGTGGCCATCATGGGATCGACCAGCAGCACACGGCCCGGTTCGTCCGGAAGGCGCACGAAGTACTCCTTAGGCTTCTTGGTGTCGGGGTCGCGGAAGACGCCGATGTGTCCTTCCTTGGCGAAGGGCAGCAGCTCACGCAGGCTCTCCGACATGCCCAGCCCGGCGCGCAAGATAGAAACAATGGTGACTTCTTCCGTGACCTTGTGCGCTTGGACGCTGGCGCGCGGCGTCTCCACCGTGCGCTCGCCGAGGCCGAGATCCTTGGTGATCTCATAGCCCATCAACAGGGTGATCTCGCGTAGCAGCTGGCGGAACTGGCCGGGCGGGGTGTCGCGGTCGCGCAGCAGGCTCAGCTTGTGTTGGATCAGCGGATGATCGAGCAGCCGGAGACTTCCCGTCAGCTCTGCCTGCAAGGCCTCCGTTTGCGACATGCTCTGCCCTCCGACCGCATGGACGCGACGACCATAGCGCCTGCGCCTAGCCGCGAGAAGCGGATTGCTGTGATTAGGGTGCCCAGCGTCGGGACAACGCCAAGACGGCTAGGGCCAGCAGACAAAGCCCGGCCATAGCGAAATAAGTCTCGCCGTCGAAGCGTTCGTAGAGCGCACCGCTTGCCAGCATGGCGCCGCCGATGGCGACTCCGTAGCCGACCGACGTATTGAGTGCCTGAGTGGTGCTGGCCAGACGCGGCGGGGCGTAGACGGAGATGGCGTGCATCAAGGCGAGATGGGTCGCCGCGAAGGTGAAGGCGTGCAGCGTTTGAGCGAAGAGCACCGGCAGAAGCGCCGTGGTCGTGCCGAGGATCACCCAGCGCAGCGTGCCCGCGAGTCCTGCGGCGACCAGCAGGCCGCTGGGACCGAGCTGGCGCAAGAGCAGGCTGCCGCGGATGAAGAGCAGGATTTCGGCGATGACGCCGAGGCTCCAGAGCCACCCGATGGTCTCGCTCGACAGACCGGCTGATTTCCAGTGCAGGCTGCCGAGGGCGTAGTACATGCCGTGGCTGCCTTGGATTAGGGCGCCGACGACGAGGCAGACCACCAGCGGGCGCTTGGCGAAGATCTCGGCGAGGCGGACCTTGCTGTGCTCCTTTGCGGTGTGCTCCACCGTTTTGCTTGCCGAGGCTTTCGGCAAGGTGGCGATGGCCAGCAGAGTCAGGAACAGGGCGGAGAGCAAGAGCCAGAGTACGATCGAGACCGGCTGCCACTCCAGCAGGTAGCCGGTGCCAAGGGTCGCCAGAATGAAGGTGAGCGAGCCCCAGAGGCGGCTGCGGCCGTAGTCCAGGCGCTCGGCCCTGACCTCGGCCATGGCGCGGCTGTCGACGATGGGCATCAGCGGCTGAAAGGCGATGGCGGTGAAGATCTGGATGAGCAGGAAGATCCAGAAGCCCTCCGCAAAGGCGAAGAGCGCGTAACCTGCCATCGTGACCAGCACCAGAACGATCGGCAAGTGGTGGAGCCAGCCACCACGGTCATAGGCGCGGCAGAGCGCCGGCGTGGTGGCGATACGCACCCAGGACGCGATAGCGAGCAGCCAAGCGATCTGCTCCGCGCCCAATCCCCGGTCGGCCAGCCAGAGCGGCCAGAACGGCATGAAGACGCCGATCATGAGGAAGAGAGCACCATAAGCGCAAGAAAAGCGCAGCGCCGTCACGATGCTCCCTCTTATGCTGCTGCTGGCCGAGCCCTCTAGCCGGCGTGCGCTGCCTGCATGCCGGTGACCATTGCCGCGACCTCGTTTGCCGGCTCTACCGACTGCATCACCGCGCCGAGCACGGCAAGCCCGGCCAGCCCGCAAGCCAAGGCATCGGCGAGACGCTCTGGGGTGATGCCGCCAAGTCCGATGACCGGCTTCGTCGCGAGCGCGCAGTACTGACGTAGAGTCTCGGCGCCGAGGCCGGAGCCGTAACCCGCCTTGCTGATGCTGGGATAGATCGGACTCAAGGTCATGTAGTCGACGGCGAGCTCGTTGGCTTCGCGAATCTCGGCGGGATTGTGGGTCGAGACACCGACCAGGGCGTCCGGACCGAGGGCGTTGCGCACCTCGGTGACCGCATCGGCGAAGGCCCGTCGGCGCGGCAGATGAACTCCGTCTGCTTCGAGCGCGACCGCCGCGTCCACGTCGGCGGAGACCAGGAACTTGGCCCCGGCGTCGCGCGCGGCTTTAGCCAAGGGCTTGCCGAAGGCGGCGAGGGTCTCGCTGTCCAGGTCTTTCTCCCGCAGCAGCAGCCATCGGCAGCCGGCCTCGAGCGCTTGGCGCACGATCTCATGCAACGGCAGAAGCGCTTGGCTGCGATCGGTGATCAGTAGAAGCGGCGGGTCGGGAAGGCTCACAAAGCAGACCTTACGTGCGGATGCGGCCGGCGAAGGGGCTCGAAGCCTGCGCGTTGCTGCGCTTGGGAATGCGTCCCGCCTTGAAGGCCAAGCGTCCGCCGGCGACGCCGTGCCGCATGGCGGCCGCCATGGCGACAGGATCCCGCGCACCGGAGATGGCCGTGGCCAGTAGCACGCCGTCGCAGCCGAGCTCCATGGCCAAAGCGGCGTCGGAGGCCGTGCCGATGCCGGCATCGACGATCAGCGGCAGGTCGACCTGCGCCCGGATCATCTGAATGTTGTAGGGGTTGAGAACGCCCATGCCGGAGCCGATGGGGGCGCCGAGCGGCATGACAGCGACGCAGCCGAGGTCCGCCAGCTTGCGGCAGGTGACCGGGTCGTCGCTGCTGTAGGCCAGAACCTTGAAGCCGTCGCGGACCAGGGTGTCGGCGGCTTGCAGCAGCTCTTCCACGTCGGGGTAAAGGCTGTCGCGATCGCCGATGACCTCGAGCTTAAGCCAGTCGGTGTCGAGCGCCTCACGCGCCAGCTGTGCCGTGAGGACGGCGTCCTTAGCGGTAAAGCAGCCAGCAGTATTCGGGAGAATGCGGTAGCGGCCGCTGAGCAGGTCCAGCGGACTTTCGGCGCCCGCCTCCATGTTGAGGCGGCGCACGGCTACGGTGACAATCTCCGCGCCGCTCGCCCTTATGGCATCCAGCATCACCTGCTGGTTTGGATAGCCGGAGCTTCCCACCATCAGGCGCGAGCCGACCGGTGTGCCGGCGATGATCAAAGGATCGCTGTCGGGTGCGTTCATCGTTCCTGTCTTTCCTCAGCCGCCCGGGACGGGGCGCACCACTTCCAGCTCGTCGCCCTCGCTGAGTGGCGTATCCGCCCACTGGGCGCGCGGCACCACCGCGCCGTTGCGCGCCACGGCCACAAAGCCCGTCGGCTTGCCGGCTAAAATCTCCGCCATCAACTCGCCGAGCGTCGCGACGGCAACGGTCTGCTCATCGCCGTTGAGCTGCAGGGTGATGCTCATTGCGCCGCGGTCCTAGCGACCGGGGAGGGAGCCGCAGCAAAACGGTCGGGGCCGAAGGCGGCAATCTGCTCTGGCGCACGGTCGTGCAGAATCCCCTCCGCCACCAGATCGGCGGTCAGGGGGGCGAGTAGGATGCCGTTGCGGTGATGGCCGGTGGCGAAATGCAGACCGGAGATGCCGCTGGGCCCCAGTATTGGGGCGTCATCGCGGCTGCTCGGTCGGTGGCCGACCCAGGTTTCCTCCACCGGCAGCTCCTCGGTTCCCGGCAAGAGCTGCCATAGCTCCCACAAGAGATGCATGAGGCCGCCGGCGGTCAGTGCGTCGTCCCAGCCCTTCTCCTCCACCGTGGCGCCGACGATCAGACGGCCGTCTTCACGGGGCACGGCATAGAGGCCGCGCGGACCCCAGAGCACAGACTTTAGCAGGGGTGCCTGCGTGTCCATGCCCAGCGCCAGCGCCTGGCCTTTGAGTGGTCGGACCGGCGGGGCCAGGTTCTCCGGCAAGCCGGAAACGTCGCGCGACCAGGCGCCAGCCGCCAGAAGCACCGCATCGGCGGCATGAAATCCGCTCGTCGTCTCGACGCCGCGGCAGTGATCCTGCTCGACTACGACTTTTTCGACGCGCTGACCGCAGCGAATGTCCGCGCCGGCGCGGGTGGCGGCCTCGGCCAGGGCGAGGGCCAGGAAGCGGTTGTCGACCTGATGGTCGTTGGGGCTCCAGACCGCGCCCGAAACCTGCGGCGAGAGGGCGGGCTCCTTGGCGCGCGCCTCGCGTCCGCTCATCCAAGCCAGGTCGAGGCCAAGGCTGCGCTGATAGTCGTAGGTGAAGCGCAGGCGTTCCACATCGTCCTGCAGCACGGCGGCGAACAAGGTGCCGTCTTCGCGGTAGCCGATCTCACGGCCGCTGGCGGCCTCCAACTCGGCGGCGAAGGCGGGCCACTGGCGCTGTGCTTCCAAGGTCAGCGAGAGCAGCGCTTCTTCGCCCGGCTCGCTCTCTACGTTGGCGGCCAGCATGCCGGCGGCGGCCCAGGAGGCGCCGCGGCCAACCTCGCCACGCTCGAAGACAGTGACGGCGCAGCCCTGTTGCGCCAGGCGCCAGGCGACACCAAGGCCGCAGACTCCGGCCCCGATGATGGCAACCTTGGGTCGGGAGGAATGGGTGGGTGCGGTTTTCTCTTTCATCGAAGGCTCCCTGCGCTGGCATGACCCAGATCAGGTTCGGTGGGTGTGTTCTCAGCCGGAACAGGCCCGGCACCCCAGCCTGACTGCAAAGCGTAACGTAATACTGTCGGGCGGTGAGACCAAGCCCCTACACCGGCCACCGTGGCGCTGCCTGCATGCGAGGTTGGCAGTGCTGCCCTGCGCCAACCATGGGACTTTGTGCCTGCCGCATGCGGTCGCGGCCGCTATGGTCGCGCTTTGCGCGCGCCACGGCTGCGCGACTGGCGATGAGCGGGGGGTATGGAGCCAACCACGGCCGACGCACAGCTTCAGGAAAGAGAGCGGATCGAGCGCAGACTCTATGCGCTCGGCCTCGCGAGCGTCATCGCTGCGTCCTTCTTCACCTCATTGGCCGGGATCTTCGTACGCCTGACTGAGGACGCGGAGGGCTTTACCCTGCTGTTCTATCGCTCGCTCGCGTTCGTGCTCTTCATGGCCGTGTTTCTTGGTTTTCGCTATCGTGGCCGCACGGCAGACGCCTTTCGCGCCATCGGTTGGCCAGGCCTGGTTGTGGCATTGGCCCTCGGCATCGCCTTCATGAGCTTCATCCTCGCGTTGATGGAGACCAGCGTGGCGCGCGTCGTTTTCATCGGCGGTACGTCGCCCTTCGTCGCTGCGGCCTTGGCGTGGTTGGTCCTGCGGGAGCGCTTGGGGCCGACAACACTGCTTGCCATGGTCGGCGCACTGCTGGGCATCTCTATAATGGTAGGGGAGGGCTTGGCCGAAGGCAGCATGCTGGGCCTGCTGCTCGCCTTCATACCGGTGCTCGGCTACGCGGTGACCTTGGTGTGCTTCCGGGTCAAGAAGGGCGAGGATATGTTGCCCGCCGTTTTCCTGGCTGGCGTGGTCGCCATGGTGGCATCGGCCATTCTCGCGCCGACCTTGGCCATCAGCGCCAACGACCTGCTCATGGCTATCCTGCTGGGCGTGGTCCAACTCGGCTTCCAATACGTGCTGATCACCTATGGGGTGCGGCGCGTCCCGGCTGCCGAGGTGGCACTGCTCGGTCGCCTACAATTGGTCTTGGGACCATTCTGGGTTTGGATCGGCGTTGGCGAGGTGCCGACCGTCGCCACGCTCCTGGGCGGGGGCATCATCCTCGGTGTGGTATTGCTGCACTCGCTGGTTATGCTGCGCCGGGGCACGTAACAAAACAGCGAAACAGGGGCTTAGCAGCATGCGCATCGCCGTCGGTGGATTTCAGCACGAGACCAACACCTTCGCGCCTTCCAAGGCCGAACTCGAGGACTTCACAAAGGGCGGCGGCTGGCCGCCCCTCAGCCGGGGGGAGGCGATGTTCGGCAGCATTGCCGGCGTCAATCTTCCGGCCGCCGGCTTCGTTGAAGCGGCGCGGGAGCGGGGCTGGACACCAGTGCCGCTGGCTTGGGCCGGCGCGACGCCCTCATCCTACGTCACCGACGAAGCCTTTGAGACCATCGCAGGTTATACGCTCGACGGGCTGGAGCATGCCGGCAGCCTGGATGCGGTCTACCTCGACCTGCACGGCGCCATGGTCACCGAAAGCCATGAGGACGGGGAGGGCGAGCTGCTGCGCCGCGTGCGGAACCTACTCGGCCCTGACATTCCAATCTTGGTTAGCCTGGATCTCCACGCCAACGTCACCCCTGAGATGATGGCACTTGCGACCGCGCTCGTGTCGTACCGCACCTATCCGCACGTCGATCAGGCGGTCACCGGCAAGCGTGCAGCGCGTCTGCTTGATCTTTGGGTCGAGCGCGGCGGCCGAGCGTTCGCCAGCGCCTTCCGGCAGCTGCCCTTTCTCATTCCGCTGACCAGTGGTTGCTCGCTCATCGAGCCGGCGAAGGCAATCTACGACAGCCTCGACAGCCTGGAGATTGACGGTGTCGACAGCGTCTCTTTCAACGCAGGCTTCTCGCCGGCAGATATTCATCACGCTGGACCGACGGTGACCGTCTTCGGCAGTGACCAGACAGCGGTCGATGCGGTGGCCGATGGCCTGGCCGCCTCGATTCTGGCTCAAGAGGCTGCTTTCGCCGGGGACATCATGAACGCTGCGGATGGCGTCGCTTACGCCAAGGGCAGGGCAACCGGCGCCAATCGTCCCGTCGTGTTGGCTGACACCCAGGACAATCCCGGGGCCGGCGGCAACGGCGATACGGTTGGGCTCTTGGCCGAGCTGGTGCGGCAAGAGGCGGCGGGTGCAGCCTTGGCACTGCTCTACGACCAGGCGGCGGCCGTGCAGGCCCATCAGCTCGGCGTTGGCGCTGAGGGTGATTTCGCGCTGGGCAGCCAATCGGGCTTGCCGGGACACGAGCCGTTCAAGGTGCGTGCCAAGGTCGCTGCCGTGGGCGATGGGCGCTTCACCTGCACCGGGCCGTTCTACCTTGGCGCCCGGATGGACTTGGGGGCCATGGCGCGTCTCCGCATCGGTGCGGTCGACGTGCTGATCGCCTCCAAGAAGGTGCAGGCCGGCGACCAGGAAATGTTCCGTCATCTCGGTCTGGAGCCAAGCGACTGCGCCATCCTCGGACTAAAGTCGTCGGTACACTTCCGCGCTCATTTCCAGCCCATTGCCGAAGAGGTGATCGTGGTCGCGGCACCCGGACCAAACCCCGTCGATCACCTGGCACTGGACTACCGCAATCTGCGCGGCGGCATTCGTCTGATGCCCGACGGGCCGCTGTCAAAAGGCCCTTT
>JANQMX010000021.1 GCA_028279885.1 Rhodovibrionaceae bacterium
AGCCGCCGCCAGCACAGCACTTTCTTGCAATCTCGATCACTTGCCCGAGACTGATAATCCCTACCAATCAGCAGCTTGGGGATTCTTCACGGACGACTATTTATCGGCCGGCTTGATCATGCGGCCGAGGTCCTTGCCGCCGAAGATGTGGATGTGGAAGTGGGGCACCTCCTGATGGGCATTGCGGTCGTGGATGGCCAGGATGCGTTGGCCAGGCGCAACCAGGCTCGGGTCGCGGGCCGACCGCCACACGCTGCCACCCAAGCGCATCACCGTTAACCGGGCGCCCGACGGACTCTTAACGATGGGCAGCCACTTCGATCTGCCCATCGCCCTCGGCTCAATGGCCGTGTTCGGCGGGATGCCGTCGGACGAGGCGGCGACAACCTCTTAGTGTTGTTTCTTGCTGGCTGGTCCCAGCAACATGCTGAGAGAAGCGCCTTGCACCCATCGAACCAACCTCGCAACTATCTTAGCTACAAACATCATGCAATGAATAGTGATCCGGTAGGCCGCGATTTAGAGTTCTTTGATACATTGCAACGAGTTCTTTGAAATCTGGGCAAAGCTCGCTCTTTAATTGCTCCATCTGAATTTCCAATCGCACTTTCTCGTCCGCCGACGCTGTCGCCCTTTGCGCATCTAGCCCGTTGTAACGCCTCCAGTTGATATCCAGTCGTGTCCAGAGCGTATCGTGGCGCACTTGATCGAATTGGCCCAATTGAAGCTCCGAAGCGGTGATTTCCTGGACACGCCCTTCGTCAGTGATAACTAACTTATCTTCTTCCGGTTTCGCTTGCACAGAGTGTGGGCGCACGCTTTGTCCTTGGATCTTCTTAGCTAAATCATAGAATTGATCAACAAGACCTAGCCCGCTGGCTATCAACGACATGACGATCATTGGTTCCATTTTCGATTTCCCCCCTCAGAGAAAAGCTTTCGCTTTGAAAAGGCCCGCGAAGACTGTGGCAAGATGCGCATGGTCTTGATGAGGAGCTTCGGAGTGGGCATGTCCCGGCTCGCCCAAAAGGGTAATATAGCTAAATTGCGTTTGCGAGCGCTACAACAACTTTCTGTTGACCAACTAGATCGAGACTAAGTCTCAACGTCGCCTATGCGAAAGAGTGTCGCTAGCTAGCTTTCTGTGCCTCGGCTCCAGCTGAGATCCGGTGCATCCGGCAGCCACAACCTCCTGCTCATCGGTCGACACCGCGCTGAAAAGCCCACATTAGTCAGCATCCTCCTGTCTCTTCTCGGCCTGTGGCTGCCACCGAGTGCTGCGCGTCGTCCGTAAGCTCGCTGACCTCGCCGGAGTCGCAAACGTCCGCCGCACCACGGGGTGAAAGCTCAGTGGTACTATTGCGTCGCCCCGGCGAGAGCGTCAGCTGCGCCCCTACTTATCCGCCGGCTTGATCATGCGGCCGAGGTCTTTGCCGCCGAAGATGTGGATGTGGAAGTGCGGGACCTCCTGGTGGGCGTCCGCGCCGTGGTTGGCCAAGATGCGGTAGCCGGGCGCGACCAGGCCCAGGTCGCGGGCCACCTTGCCGACGGCGCGGACGAAGCCGGCGATCTCGGCGTCGCTGGCCTTCTCGGCGAAGTCGTCGGAGGAGACGTAAGGGCCCTTGGGCACCACCAGCACGTGGGTCGGGGTCTGCGGAGCGATGTCGCGGAAGGCGAGGGCGTGCTCGTCCTCATAGACCTTGTCGCAGGGGATCTCGCCGCGGAGGATCTTGGCGAAGATGTTGTTCTCGTCGTAGCTCACTGTCCGCTCCCCTCGTCCGACTGCGTCGTCCTCGTTCGTTGCTCGGTGCCGGCCCGCACCCCCGCCCGACCAACCCATGGCATGGTACCCTAGTGGGTTGGTCGGGCGGGGGTGCGGGCTGGTGCCGCACGGCGCGCTAGCGCGTAACAAAAAAGAGCGGCCACCGCAAAACGTTACTTCCCTTCGCCTCTGGCCGCCTTCTCAGCGAGACCCGAGGTACCCTGCCGCGCCTCCAGCGCGGCCCAGACCTCCTCGGGTGTTACGCCACGCGCCGCCCAGAGCGCCAGCAGGTGATAAAGCAGATCGGCGCTTTCCGCGGCAAGGGCGGCGTTGTCGCCGCGCAGAGCCTCGATCACCGTCTCGACGGCTTCCTCGCCCAGCTTCTGGGCGATCTTGGTCTCGCCCTTGGCGAAGAGCTTGGCGGTGTAGGAGGTCTCGGGATCCGCGTCCTTGCGGGAGAGCAGCACGGCATAGAGGTCGTCGAGAATGCGGGCGTCAGGCGATGACATGTCCTTGCAAACCGGGGCTTGTTGCGGAAGCGAAACGACTGATGCGTTAGACCGGCCGGACGGGGAGGCCGGCGGCAGCCATATGGGCCTTGGCGCCGGCGATCGTTTCTTGGCCGAAATGAAAGATCGAGGCGGCCAGGACGGCGCTGGCGTGGCCGTCGCGCACGCCTTCGACCAGGTGATCGAGGGTGCCGACGCCGCCCGAGGCGATGACAGGGATGGGGACAGCATCGGCGATGGCCCGGGTCAATTCGATGTCGAAGCCGATCTTGGTGCCGTCCCGGTCCATGGAGGTCAGCAGGATTTCGCCGGCGCCCAGCTCGGCCATGCGCCAGGCCCAGGCGACGGCCTCCAGACCCGTGGGCTCGCGGCCGCCGTGGGTGAAGACCTCGAAGCGGGTTTTGCCGTCTTCGCCCTCGACCCGCTTGGCATCGACGGCGACGACGATGCACTGGCTGCCGAACTTCTCGCCCGCCCGGCGCACCAGCTCCGGGTCCTTCACCGCGGCGGTGTTGATCGAGACCTTGTCGGCGCCGGCCAGCAAGAGACGGCGTATGTCCTCCAGGCTGCGCACCCCGCCGCCCACGGTGAGCGGCATGAAGCACTGCTCGGCGGTGGCGCGCACCACGTCGAGGATGATGTCGCGCTTCTCGTGGCTTGCGGTGATGTCGAGGAAGCAAAGCTCGTCGGCACCGGCGGCGTCGTAGAGCCGGGCCTGCTCGACCGGGTCGCCGGCGTCCTTCAGGTCGACGAAGTTGACGCCTTTGACCACCCGGCCGTCCTTGACGTCCAGGCAGGGGATGACCCGCACCTTCAGCACAGCTTGAGAGGCTCCATAGGCTCCAGCGCCGGGGCGAAGAGGGCGAGGGCGGCGGCGGGCTCGATGCGCCCGTCGTAGAGCGCGCGGCCGGAGATCACGCCGGCGATACCTTTGTCCTCGTGGGGCAGCAGGGCGCGCAGGTCCTCGATAGAGGAGACGCCGCCCGAGGCGATCACCGGCACGGAGATGGCCTCGGCCAGGGCCACGGTTTCGGCGACGTTGGGGCCCTCCAGGGCGCCGTCGCGCTCGATATCGGTGTAGATGATGGCGGCCGCGCCGCAGTCCTCGAAGCGCCGCGCCAGCTCCAGGGCCGGCATGCCGCTGTCCTCGACCCAGCCTTCCACGGCCACCTTGCCGCCGCGGGCGTCGATGCCGACGGCGACCCGGCCGGGATAGGCGCCGCAGGCCTCCCGCACCAGCGTCGGGTTGCGCACGGCGGCGGTGCCGAGGATGACCCGTTCGACGCCGAGCGCCAGCCAATGCTCTATCGTGTGCATATCCCGGATGCCGCCGCCGAGCTGCACCGGCAGTTCGGTTGCGCCGAGAATGGCCTCGACCGCTTCGCCGTTGACCGGGCGGCCCTCGATGGCGCCGTTGAGGTCGACCAGGTGCAGCCATTCGAAGCCCTGGGCGAAGAACTGCCGCGCCTGATTGGCCGGGTCGAGGTTGAAGACGGTGGCCCGCTCCATATCGCCCTTGATCAGGCGCACCGCCTGGCCGTCCTTCAGGTCGATGGCCGGAAAGAGGATCATGATTCTTGGTGCTCGCGAGCCTGCGGCCCTTCAGCCATCTCTCTTGTCATGCTTGGGCGAGGCCCACTGGGCCGTAAGGCCCAGGGCCGAGTTCCGCCTGTGGGCCGAAGCCTTGGCGAAGGCCTAAGCATCCACTCATCGGCCCGCACGGAACTCTCCCGTGGATCCTCGGAACTCGCCGCTTCGCGGCTCGCCCAAGGATGACAGTCTGGGATGAGTATCGCACGTGGGAGCGCCATGCTGTCGTCGTTCCTGTCGGCTTCGCGCCTCATTGTAGCAGAGCACGTTCCGCGACGGACGTGGTAATCCAGGTTGACCCTTACCACAGACCCTAAGTCTACCGCTTCTACCACAGACCCTAAGTCTACCGCTTCGCCGGCTGCAGCAGCTTGTAGAAGAAGTGCCCGGCCAGCCAGCGGCCCTCGACCTGGGCGTAGTAGGGGTTGGTGCCCCAGCGGACGTAGCCCATGGCCTCGTAAAGCTCGATGGCGCGCAGCTGGCTCTCGCGCACGTCAAGGTAGAGCACCTCTAGGCCACGCTCCAGCGCAGCCTCCTCGATCGCGGTCATCAGCATGCGGGCGAGGCCGTAGCCGCGCGCCCAGGGCGCCATGAAGACCGAGCTGATGGTGCCGGTCTTGGCTTGCGACTCGTTGTTGCGCGCCGGCAGCGCCAGTTGGGCCGAGCCGGCGACGGTGCCGTCCAGCCGCGCGACGAAAAGCTCGCGCTGCGGCACCAGGAGGACGCCGCGCCAATAGCTCTCCATGATCTCGCGCGGCGGCGGCGACAGCCAGCCGAAGCCGCCGTCGGCTTCGATGGCCGATTCCGCCGCATCGCAGAGGTCGTCGAGGTCCGGTCCGCCGAACTGCGTCAGCCGTTCGACGGCGGTCGAAGGGGCTCTCGTTTCCTGTAGGGTCATGGTTGCCATTTAAGAAAATTCGCCAATAAACGCAAACCGGCAGCCTGGCTTTTTTCGGGATGAAATTGGGTCCCGACCAGGTTGTCACGGCCGATAACCGCCGTCACCGGGCCGCCATAATCCACAGTTGCCAAGCGGTTATCCGGCACCGCCGGGCGTAGATGATAGCTGTGGACAAAATAGGCATGATCGCCGCTTTCGAGGCCCGCCAGGAGGGGGTGACCGGGCGACTCGATGGCCAGCTCGTTCCAGCCCATATGGGGGATTTTCGCATTCGGCAGGTCGGGCTCGATGGGCACCACCTCGCCCGGAATCCAATCGAAGCCGGGGTGGTTGCCGTGCTCCAGCCCGCGGGTGGCCATCAGCTGCATGCCGACGCAGATGCCGAGGAAGGGCCGCTGGCGCTCGATGGCGAAGTCCACCAGCGCTTCCCACAATCCCGGCCGAGCCAGCAGGCCTTCGCGGCAGTCGCCGAAGGCGCCGACCCCCGGCAGCAGCAGCCGGTCGGCGCCGGCCACCGCAGCGGCCTCGCCCGTCACCACCACCTCGGCGGGTACGCCGGACTCCCGTGCCGCCCGCTCCAGCGCCTTGGCGGCCGAGCGCAGGTTGCCCGAGCCGTAGTCGATCACCAGCACTTTCATCGCTTAATGTCGGCGCTGCTGGGGTCGGGCGGGGCGGCGTTCTGCCAGAGACGCGGTTGGCATGCTTCCCACCCCCACCGCGATGACCTTTTTCTCTCGGCTCCAGCCCACACCCCCGCCCGGCCAACCCACTAGGGTACCATGCCATGGGTTGGTCGGGCGGGGGTGTGGGCTGGAGCCGTAAAACACTAAAGCGTCCCTTTGGTGGAGGGGATGGCGTCGGCCTTGCGCGGGTCGATCTCGATGGCCTGGCGCAGGGCGCGGGCCAGGCCCTTGTAGCTCGACTCGACGATATGATGGTTGTTGAGGCCGTAGAGGTTTTCGACGTGCAGGGTCAGGCCGGCGTTGAAGGCGAAGGCCTGAAACCACTCGCGGAACAGCTCCGTGTCCATCTCGCCCAGCTTGTCGCGGGTGAAGTCCACCTTCCAGATCAGGTAGGGCCGGTTGGAGATGTCGAGCGCCACCCGGGTCAGGGTCTCGTCCATGGGAATCAGCGCATCGCCATAGCGGACGATGCCCTTGCGCTCGCCCAGCGCCTGGCTGACCGCCTGACCCAGCGCGATGCCGGTGTCCTCGGTCGTGTGGTGGCCGTCGATGTGCAGATCCCCCTCGGCCTTGAGACGGATGTCGATCAGGCTGTGGCGGGAAAGCTGCGCCAGCATGTGATCGAGAAAGCCGAGGCCGGTGTCGATCTCGTAGCGGCCTTCGCCGTCGAGCTCGACGGTCACGTCGATGCTGGTCTCGCTGGTCTTGCGCTCAAGCGTGGCGCTGCGCATAGGCGCTATCCTTACGGCTAACACTGTGAAACGAGGCCGCCTTCTAGCAGCCTCGGCCGCTATGCGCCAGTTTTGGGCACATCAACCGCAATTTCTTGCCGCTTGAACGCCCGCCGTGCCTGCGCCATCTCTGGCGGATGGCAAACGAGCAGAGCCTTGAGTGGCACGGCACCACGATTTTGTCGGTGCGCAAGGATGACCAGGTGGTGCTGGCCGGTGACGGCCAGGTCAGCCTGGGACAGACGGTGATCAAATCCAACGCGCGCAAGGTGCGGCGCCTGGAGTCCAAGGGCAGCGACGGCAGCGCGGTGATCGCCGGCTTCGCCGGCGCAACAGCCGACGCCTTCACCCTGTTCGAGCGCCTGGAAAGCAAGCTGGAAAGCTACCCCGGCCAACTCACCCGGGCTTGCGTCGAGCTGGCCAAGGACTGGCGCACCGACCGTTACCTGCGCCGCCTGGAAGCCATGATGGCGGTGGCCGATAAGAAGGTTTCCCTGGTGCTGACCGGCACCGGCGACGTGCTGGAGCCGGAGGACGGCCTGATCGGCATTGGCTCCGGCGGCAACTACGCGCTGGCCGCGGCGCGGGCGCTGATCGACCGCGACGAGCTCAGCGCCGAGGAGATCGCCCGCAAGGCCATGGCCGTGGCCGCCGACATTTGCGTCTATACGAACGACTCCGTCGTGATCGAAAGCCTTTAGAAGATGACAGACAGCCCGATGGCAGCCGCCGTTGCTGCCAAACCAGAACCCTCTTCGAGCTCCACTGCGTCGGCCTTCAGCCCGCGGGAGATCGTCTCCGAGCTCGACCGCTATATCATCGCCCAGCAGGACGCCAAGCGGGCGGTGGCCATCGCCCTGCGCAACCGCTGGCGGCGGCAGCAGCTCGCCGAAGACCTGCGCGACGAGGTGCTGCCAAAGAACATCCTGATGATCGGGCCGACCGGCGTCGGCAAGACCGAGATCGCCCGCCGCCTCGCCAAGCTGGCGCAGGCGCCCTTCATCAAGATCGAGGCGACCAAGTTCACCGAGGTCGGCTATGTCGGCCGCGACGTGGAGTCCATCGTCCGCGATCTGCTCGAGGTCTCCATCCACATGACCCGCGAGCGCCTGCGCAAGGAGGTCATGGCCCAGGCCGAGCTCAACGCCGAGGACCGGCTGCTCGATGCCCTGGTCGGCTCCACCGCCAGCGCCGAGACGCGGGAGAAGTTCCGCCGCCTGCTGCGCAGCGGTCAGCTCGCCGACCGCGAGGTCGAGCTGGAGGTCGCCGACAGCGGCATGGGCGGCATGCCGACCTTCGACATCCCCGGCATGCCGGGCGCCCAGATGGGCATGCTGAACCTCAACGACATGCTCGGCAAAGCCTTCGGCCAGCGCACCAAGAAGCGGCGCATGACCGTCGGCCAGTCCTACGAGGTGCTGATGGCCGAGGAGAGCGACAAGCTGCTCGACCAGGAGCAGGTGGTGGCGCAGAGCATCACGGCGGTCGAGCAGAACGGCATCGTCTTCCTAGACGAGATCGACAAGATCACCGCGCGCAGCGAGCGGATGGGCGCCGACGTCTCCCGCGAGGGCGTGCAGCGCGACCTCCTGCCGTTGATCGAGGGCACCACGGTGGCCACCAAGCACGGCCAGGTGCAGACCGACCATATCCTCTTCATCGCCTCCGGTGCCTTCCACGTGGCCAAGCCGGCCGACATGCTGCCGGAGCTGCAGGGCCGCCTGCCCATCCGGGTCGAGCTGCAGGCGCTCAGCCGCTCCGACTTCAAGCGCATCCTGACCGAGCCGGAGAACTCCCTCATTCGCCAGTACAAGGCGCTGATGGCGACCGAAGAGCTCGATCTGGTCTTCACCGAGGAGGCGATCGACGCCCTGGCCGATCTGGCGGCGGAGATCAACGCCAGCGTCGAGAACATCGGCGCCCGGCGGCTGCACACGGTGATGGAGAAGCTGTTGGAGGAGATCTCCTTCACCGCCAGCGACCGCGGCGGGGAAACCGTCACCATCGATGCCTCCATGGTGCAGGAGCAGGTCGGCGAGCTGGCCAAGAACGCCGACCTCAGCAAGTTTATTTTGTAGGGGTTTTTGTCCCCTCGAACCACTCTGCCCAATGGCTGGACCCTCGGGCCTTCGCCGCGCCGAAGGGCTTCGGCCCGCAGGCGGGTCTCGCCGCAAGGCGGCTCGCCCAAGGGTGACGATCTGGGGAGTGGCTGACGAAAGTGCTTTGTTTTCAACGCCCGCGATGAAGCGCTGGACGCGCAATTCGCCCCCCGTTCCCTCGCTCCACTCTTTCGTCACCCTTGGGCGAGGCCGCTAGGCCGAGACCCGCCTGCGGGCCGAAGCCCTTCGGCGCGGCGAAGGCCCGAGGGTCCAGAGGTGGGGCACGGTAGTTGGCGGAGGGCGTGACGTGCTGTTTTGTTGGGCGCCTCCGAGAGGAGACACTGAGCTTTGAAGGTGACGGCGCGCCCTAGAAAGACTCCCTAGGTAGGGAAGAAGCCCAGATTCACCCCTTTTCTACACAATTTCGTTAGCGGCTTGCCGATTTGGCGGATTTGCACCGCTGCGGGAGCGGAGAATCTTTCATTCAGCCATTCAGATCACTAGGTTTTTTCGCAAAGCTGTGATATAGAAGGTTCCGCAAGGGTGATGTGTATCGTCTAACGACGAACTATTTTTGGGGTTTCATGAGCACAATCGACGACAATACCGCTGAGCCGGGCGGGGGCTCTGCGCAGTCGGAACACCGCACAGGTCCCGAGATTGATCTCGGGCGCCGTCGTTTTGCATGGCTCACCGTCGGAACGGCGGCCACGGCCACTCTGATGTCGCGCAGTGCGCTGGCTGGCGGCGGCAAGATGCACTGCGGCGGATCCTGGAATCACAGTGCCATGCATTCCATGATGCAGGGCAAGAAATTGAAGTGTAAGGGCCTGCCGCACGGTTACTGGAGCAGGAAGTCGAACTCTAAATACTGGCCGACCGGCTTCCGCCGGAGCGACAAGTTCCACAATGTCTGCAGGGCCGCGCCGGCCTTCGACGGCAAGCTTATCGACGTACTGCGAAGGCGGGCGAGGCCGGTCAGGCCGACGGGCTGGAATCCCTACCTGGCGGACCTCGACGATGCGATGCTGCGCCGCTATGACCGAGCCTTGGGCAGATGCGGCCGGGCTGTGGTGGCCAACATGCTGAACGCGGCGAAGTTCGACCCGAACTATGCGCTGACCACCAGGGACGTCGAGTACGACTTCCGGGACGCCTGGGACGTGGTGGTCGCACCGGGGAGCCTGAAGGAATGCGAGATGCAGGTCGACACCTGCACGCATCTGCTGAACTCGGCGAGAAGCCGGTTCGAGTCCTTATACGGCTGAGCCCTTGCGCCGGGAAGGTCTGCCGATAGACGGCTTCCGCGGCCACCCGGTCATCGAGGATTGCGACATTTATCGCAGCGCGGGCGAAAGTGCCGCGCTGCTTTACCTTTGTGACAGCGGTCATACGCACTATCTCGCGCCGGACGATCTGGCACTGCTCCAGCAGCTGGCCCGTGCCGAGCAACCCCCGGGGCCGCCGCCGGGCCAGCCAAGCGATGATGACGATAGCCCCTTGAGCGATTTGCACCGCATGGGCCTCGTCCGCGAAGGCGTCCACCCAGGGGCCGGCCGAGACGTGGACGTGGACGTCCCCGCCGGTTAACTTCCCCAAGATCGCCTTCGGAAGCGGGCTGTTAACCGAGGCCTTAGTACAAACTTCGGCATCTTGCGGCCAACCGGCAACACGGACGTTCCATGGATCCTCTCGGCAGCCTTGCCCCCGGCCGTCTCAGCGCTGCGCTGGCCGCTGGTGCGCTTGCCGTCGAGGTCGGGCCTTTTCGCGCCCGTATCCGCTCCAACATTCTCGCACTGAGCGATCACCTGCTGAAGTACTACGCGGACTATCCGTTGGTCCCGCCCGATGAGATGGCCGATTTCCAGCTCACGCTCTCGACCCCCGGGGGGCTGCGGCGCTGGTACCGGCGGCAGGTGCGCTTCCGCTATCAGTCCTACGAGCCCTTCAGCCCCTTGCCGCTCGACCAGGCCAAGCACGCCTTCGAGTGGGGTTTCAACTGGGCCATCGGCGCTCAGGCGACCCGCTTCCTGATGCTCCACGCCGCTACGGTCGAGCGGGACGGGCAGGCGATCGTGCTGCCGGCCTACTCCGGCTCCGGCAAGAGCACGCTCTGCGCCGCCCTGGTGCACAATGGCTGGCGTTTGCTGTCCGACGAGTTCGCGCTGATCTCGCTCGACGGCCAGGCGCTCTACGGGCTCGGCCGGCCGATCAGCCTGAAGAACGAGTCCATCGCCGTCGTCCGGCGCCACTTTCCGACGGCCGAGATCAGCGAGGTGGTCTCCGGCACCCGCAAGGGCACGGTCGGTCTTCTAAGTCCTCCCGAAGGCAGCGTCCTGATCGGCAAGGCGGCCGTGCCGCGCTGGATCCTGGCGCCGCGCTTCGAGCCCGACGCCACGCCGCAGGCCCTGCGCGTCGAGCGGGCCAAGATGGCCTTCTACCTGAGCGGCCAGGCCTTCAACTACCATGTGCTGGGCCGGCAGGGCTTCGAAGCGCTTTGCGGCCTGGTCGAGGCCTGCGACTGCCTGGCGCTCGGCTATGCCTCGCTCGAGCAGGCCTTGGCCCTGGTGGAGGAGGCAACGACCCTAGCCGACCCTGTCGCGCGAAGCGCGGCCGCAGCGCCGTGACCCGATGGCAGCCAGCATGCTGATCAAGGCCCTGCGCGACCCCGCCTGTCTCAAGCAGGCCAGCGCCCGCGACTGGGAGCGGCTGATCTACGAGGCCGGCGCCAGCGATCTGACCCCGCGTGTGGCGGCGCAGATCGATGCGGCCGGCCTGGCCGACATCGTGCCCGAGCGCGCCGGCTACCACCTGGACCTCGCCCGCCTGCTCGCCGACAGCCAGCACCGCGCCGTGGCAGTGGAGCTGGCGGCGCTGACCGAGGCGCTCGCCGAGCACGACCTGCCCTTCCTGCTGCTCAAGGGCGGCGCCTATATCGTCGGCGGCTTCGCGGCCAGCCAGGGGCGGACCCTGTCGGACATCGACATCCTGGTGCGCAAGGAGGACATCCCGGTGGTCGAGGAGCGGCTGGAGGCCGCCGGCTGGATCTACGCCAACCGCGACCCCTACGATCAGGAGTATTATCGGCGCTGGATGCACGAGCTGCCGCCGATGATGCACATCGACCGGCACAGTGCCCTCGACGTGCACCACACCGTCACCCCGCCGACCTCGGCCATGGCGGTGGAGGGCGCGCGCATCTTCGAGCGGGCCGTGTTCGGCGGGCCGACCGGTCACCCCTTGATCGGCCTGCCCATGCTGGCCGACCTGGTGCTGCACAGCGCCGTGCACCTTTTCAACGACAGCGAATTCGACGCCGGCCTGCGCGATCTCAGCGACCTCGACCTGCTGTTCCGGGCCTTCAGCCAACAGGACGACTTCTGGCCAAGCCTGCTGGCACGGGCCAAGGCACTCGGCCTCGGCAGCAGCCTCGCTTACGCGGTCGGCCTCTGCCGTGCCTACTTCGAAACGCCGATCCCGGCGGAGGCGCTGGACGGCGTCATGGCGCAGGCGCCGAGCCGCCTGGTGCGCGGCGCGCTCTCGGCGCTCTTCACCGCGGCGCTGAACCCGTCGGAGCCGGCCGGCGAGCCCTGGACCCGAGAGCCGGCGCTCTTCGCGCTCTACGTCCGCGGCCACGCCCTGCGCATGCCGCCCCGGCTCTTGCTGCCGCATTTGGTTCGGAAGGCTCGGCGCCGCGCCCGCGGCGAGGAGGAGGGGGAGCCGGCGCCGGCCTGACGCTTAGCGTCACACCGACCGTGCAAGGCCGCGATCGCCATTGCCGGGCCGTCCCGCCGACCTTATGTTCCGCCGCATGACGCCGCCCGCGGCGGCCCATCAGACACTTCATCCGCAGAGCATGAGCACCGACCTTTCCCACATCCGCAACTTTGCGATCATCGCCCACATCGACCACGGCAAGTCGACCCTGGCCGACCGCATGATCCAGCTCTGCGGCGGCCTGACCGAGCGCGAGATGAAAGAGCAGGTGCTCGACTCCATGGAGCTGGAGCGCGAGCGGGGCATCACCATCAAGGCGCAGACCGTGCGCCTGGAGTACACCGCCAAGAACGGCGAGTCCTACGTCCTCAACCTGATCGACACGCCGGGGCACGTGGACTTCTCCTACGAGGTCAGCCGCTCGCTCAAGGCCTGCGAAGGCTCTCTGCTGCTGGTCGACGCCAGCCAGGGCGTCGAGGCGCAGACCCTGGCCAACGTCTATCTCGCCATCGACAACGATCACGAGGTCGTGCCGGTGCTCAACAAGATCGACCTGCCGGCGGCCGAGCCCGAGCGCATCATGGAGCAGATCGAGGAGGTGGTCGGCATCGACGCCACCGAGGCGCTGCCCATCTCGGCCAAGACCGGTGAGGGCGTGACCGAGGTGCTGGAGGCCATCGTCGAGCGCCTGCCGCCGCCCAAGGGCGAGGCCGATGCGCCGCTCAAGGCGCTCCTGGTCGACTCCTGGTACGACTCCTACCTCGGCGTGGTGGTGCTGGTGCGCATCGTCGACGGTGAGCTGAGGTCCGGCATGAAGGTGCGCATGATGGGCACCGCCTCGGTCCATGACGTCACCGAGATCGGCGTCTTCTCCCCGCGCAAGACCAAGCTCGACCGCCTGGGACCCGGCGAGATCGGCTATCTGATCGCCAGCATCAAGTCGATCGCCGACACCAAGGTGGGCGACACCATCACCGAAGAGAAGCGCCGCTGCGCCGAGCCCTTGGCCGGCTTCCAGCCCTCGGTGCCGGTGGTCTTCTGCGGCCTCTTCCCGGCCGATGCCGCCGAGTACGAGGAACTGCGCGAGAGCCTCGGGCGCCTGGCGCTCAACGACAGCTCCTTCCTCTTCGAGCCGGAGGTTTCGCCGGCGCTGGGCTTCGGCTTCCGCTGCGGCTTCCTCGGCCTGCTTCACCTGGAGATCGTGCAGGAGCGGCTGGAGCGCGAGTTCAACCTCGACCTCATCACCACCGCCCCCTCGGTGGTCTACCGCCTCTATCTGCGCAGCGGGGAGACGGTGGAGCTGCACAATCCGACCGACATGCCGGACCCGACCAAGATCGAGCGCATCGAGGAGCCTTGGATCAAGGCCACCATCCTGGTGCCCGACGACTACCTGGGCGCAGTGCTGAAGCTCTGCGAGGAGCGGCGCGGCGAGCAGGTCGAGCTGACCTACGCCGGCAGCCGCGCCATGGTGGTCTACAAGCTGCCGCTCAACGAGGTGGTCTTCGATTTCTACGACCGGCTGAAGTCGGTCAGCCGCGGTTACGCTTCCTTCGACTATCAGCTCGAAGAGTATCGCGAGGGCGACCTGGTCAAGCTCTCCATCCTGGTCAATCAGGAGCCGGTCGACGCGCTCTCGCTCATCGTGCACCGCAGCCAGTCGGAGTCCCGCGGCCGCGCCCTCTGCACCAAGCTCAAGGAGCTCATCCCGCGGCAGCTCTTCAAGGTCGCCATCCAGGCCGCCATCGGCGGCAAGGTGATCGCGCGGGAGACGGTCAGCGCCATGCGCAAGGACGTCACCGCCAAGTGCTACGGCGGCGACATCACCCGCAAGAAGAAGCTCTTGGAGAAGCAGAAGGCGGGCAAGAAGCGCATGCGCCAGGTCGGCAATGTGGAAATCCCGCAGTCGGCCTTTATCGCTGCGCTCAGGATGGGGGAGGATTAGGGGCGCCGCCGAGTTGTCAACCTGATGCCCTATTGCCGAGGGAGATTCACAACTCAAGCGAAGCTCTATAGACTGTCTTTGAATCAAACGCGGTGCCACAATGGCAAAAAAGAAAAAGAGCGCGACGGATATCATTGAGCAGGTTCTGAAGGAACGGCTCTCGGGCATCGATTGGGCGCTTTCCGTCAAGCCCTCGCTGGATCAAGACGGCGATAGAATTCTGTTGATCACGGTGATTATCGATGGCGACTGGCGGCGATTTGAGTCCAAAGAGACCGTCGGGCTTGCACGCCGCGTGCTGCCGAAGCTCAACGAGATCGGGGAGGATGGGTTCCCCATCTTCTCGTTTGTCGCTAAATCCGAACTGGAGAGAGTGAAAGCTGAAACCGGATGATTTGGTAAGAACCGCCCGGGATCTGCTGGCCTCTAGAGGTGGAAAGCCCAGGCAATCAAATCTGCGAAGAGCGACGAGCACGGCGTACTACGCCATGTTCCATTGCTTGGCAAAGTCTGGCGCCGATTTGCTAGTTGGCGGCTCCGGCGCAAACCGGAGTGAACCTGCTTGGACACAGGTCTATCGCGCCTTGGAGCACGGCTCGACGAAGAATGCCTGCCGAAATCAGACTGTCTTAAAATCGTTTCCGAAGGCAGTGGAAGATTTCGCCAACGCTTTCACTTCCATGCAGGAAAAGCGGCACAGAGCCGACTATGATCCCTCTGAGCGTTTCTACAAGTCAGCCGTTGAGAGAGATCTCGCCGACGTAGAAAGCGCAATAACGCGCTTTCAGAAGGCCCCGATCAAAGACCGGCGCGCCTTCGTTGCTTTCGTCCTTTTCAGGAAGCGCACCTGAAGCCGTTGCTCTTCCTTACTCCGCCGCGCTCGAACGGGCCTCGGGCTGCTCGTGAACGCCCAGGCGTTCCGCCGTCTCGCAGACCTCGTCCCAGATGGCCTGGGGGATCTCCAGGCCGCCGGGTGGCACGGCGGCCGCCCGCGCGCGCTCGATCTCGCCGGGCAGCATGACGGACTCGACGCCGTCCTGCGGCGGGCAGGCCTTCACCGAGTCGAGGATGGCCTCCGCCGCATGGGCGTAGTCGGCCGGGGTCCGGAGCGAAGCGGCGCTCAGGACGAAGAGCATCCAGTTGAAGTCCTTGGGCGGGCCGAGCAGGGCGCCGCCGACCAGCTCGGCGATGAGGCCGAGGCCTGAGCCTTTGGGGCCGGCGGCGGGCAGAAGCGCGCCGCCCTGGTAGAAGTCCTCCGGGTGCTGGCTCGGGCGGCCCTCGGCGTCGATGATCCAGCCCGGCGGCAGCGCCTCGCCCGTGGTGCGGTGCACGGCAAGCTTGCCCTGTGCCGCCACGGCGGTGGCGAAGTCGACGACGATCGGCCCATAGCGCCCGCCGGGCATGGCGAAGGCGTAGGGGTTGGTGCCCCAGATCGCCTTGGCGCCGCCGTGGGGCGCCACCTGGCGATAGCCGTTCAGCCCGCCGCCGCCGCCGAACATGATGGCCATGAATCCGTGCTCGGCCGCCTGCTCGACATAGCGGCCGAGGCGGCCGGTGTGGCCGCAGTTGACCAGGCCGCAGACGGCGACGGTGGTGCCGCGTGCCTTGCGCAAGGCAACCTCGACCGCGCGCTGCGCCGCCGGGATGCCGAAGCCCCCGCCGCCGTTGACCTCGGCCCAGGCGCCGTCCTCGTGGGGCACGGTGACCCGCGCCCGCGGGTCCACGCCGCCGCTCTCGATCTGCTCGACATAGCGCGGGATGCGCGAAAGGCCGTGGGAGGTGACGCCCTTGCGCTCGGAATCGACCAGATGCTCGGCGATCTGCCGAGCGGTCGTCGCGGGCATGCCGGTGGCCGTCAGAATGGCCTCGGCAAAGCGCGAGAGATCGTCGAGGGGAACCTGGGGCACGCACGTCTCCACTGCCGAGTTATTGTGCCGCGATATTGCTTTCCGCGTTCGCGCGGCCTGGCCGCGAGGCCGCAGTCTCGCACGAAGGGCCTTTCCGCGGCTAGTGTCTCGACTCGGGAGCTCGTCACACCAAGCTGCGATGAGCAACGCTCATCGCAGCTTGGCAAGCGCGACTGCGCGTCCGCAGCGAAGCGAGGAAAGCCTGCGTGGCGCCTGAACGCCATACAGGCCGGGATGAGTCTTGCTCATCGCGGCCTGGTATTAGAGCAGGCGTTGCGCAAAGATGAAGGCCGGCCCCAAACGGGACCGGCCTCCTCAAATCTCTGCTGCCTTTCGGTTCTACTGCAGCAAACCGATGTCACGCAGCTGACGCGCATCGAGACCCTTGAGGTCCCTGGCGATCTCGGCCTCCCGTCGGGCGCTGCGGGCTTCCTGGCTGAAGCTGGACAGAAAACCGCTGAGCCCATCCGAAGCGCGACGAACGAGGTCGCTCGCGCTCAGGCCGGGAATCGTTCGATCGGCGGTGAAGGCAATGCTGCTCATGGCCTGATGCTCCGGGAGGTGGTTGGGCCGGCGGGTACCTCCTGTCCTCCGCCGGTCGCGTCACAGTATGCGACTTTCCGGCGATCTAAGTCTTAACGGGCGCCGACGCCAATGCTGCTCCTGCACCGCATGCATGTTACCTCAGCATGGCTGAGGTGGGGAATTTGTTAAGTAATTCATAGGCTTGTCGCAGATGCGACAGTCTGGACGCAGAGTGGATACGAGCTGGCGCTATCCGCCCCTGAACGACAACCCCTAGTCTTTCGGGAAGACCTTGCGGAAGGGCGTGATGACCACGCCCTCGAACAGCCCGGCCTGGGCGTAGGGGTCCTGTTCGGCGAAGGCTTCGGCTGCGGCGCGGTCGGGAAAGTCGAGCACCAGCAGGCTGCCGGTCACAGCACTTCCGTCCTCGGTGGGCAGCGGTCCGGCGATCAGGATCTGCGCGGCATGCGCTTCGAGATAATCCAGATGGGCGGGGCGGTTGTCGGCGCGAAGCTGCTGATGGCCCGGCTTGTCGGTGCAGAGAATGGCGTAGAGCATAGAGGATTGGTTCTCCTTGTTTTTCGCTACTCTTTTTCCGCACGCAGGGGGCGGCGGAGCAAGTCTTCGATGCAGGCTTCCAGCGCGGCGTCCTTGTTGACCACCGCATCGACCGCGGCGGCGATGGGCATCTCGACGTCGTGGCGGCCGGCCAGGGTGAGCGCCGCGGCACAGGTCGCAGCACCCTCGGTCACCGCGCTGCGGGAGTCCAAGATCTCGGCGGCGGTGCGGCCGCCGCCCAGCGCCAGGCCGAAGGAGAAGTTGCGGGAGGCGGCGCTGCCGCAGGTGAGCGCCAGATCGCCGATGCCTGAGAGTCCCATCAGCGTCTCCCGTTCCGCCCCCATGGCGGCGGCGAGGCGGGCCATCTCGGCCAAGCCGCGGGTCAGCAAAGCGGCCTTGGCGTTCTCGCCCAAGCCCAAACCTTCGACGATGCCGCAGGCAATGGCGACCACGTTCTTGAGCGCGCCGCCGAGCTCGACGCCGATCAGGTCGCGGGAGAAGTAGGGGCGGAAGTTGCCGCCGCCGAGCGCCTCGCCGAGAGCCAGCGCCGCCTCGCGATGCTGGCTGGCCAGGGTTGCGGCGGCGGGCAGGCCGGCCGCCACCTCGCGGGCGAAGGTCGGGCCGGACAGGGTGGCGCTGGGCTGCGGGCCGAGCGCCTCCGTCATCACCTGCTGCGGTAGTAGCCCTCTGTCGAGCTCGATCCCTTTGCAGCAGAGCACGGTCAGGCAGTCATTGGGCAGATGAGGGGCCGCTTTGGCCAGACCATCGCGCAGGTACTGGGTCGGTATGGCGACCAGCGCCGCCTCGGCCTCGGCCAGGGCTTCGCTCAGGTCTCCTGTTGGCGCCAGCGCCGGCGACAGGCGCTGGCCGGGGAGATAGAGGCCGTTCTCCCGCCGCTCCAGGATGTCGGCCACCACCGCCGGATTGCGGGCCCAGAGCCGGGTCTGGCAGCCCTGCCGCACGGCCAGCTCGGCCAAGGCCGTGCCCCAGGCACCGCCACCAAGCACTGCTATGCGTTTCATTGCGGGAGCCTCGCTGGACGGGAAAAGGCGCGCCTAACGGCACAACCCCACGGACCGTCATCCCGGCCTTGAGCCGGGATCCATTCACCAGCCCGCGCCTGGCGTCGAGATGGACCCCGGCTCAAGGCCGGGGTGACAAGAGGAGCGGCGGCGGGATCGGTGCAGAGACCGAAGACCCCCCTCCCGGCGCTTCGCGCCCACCTCCCACTCAAGGGGAGAGGTGGAAAGGACAACATCGAAGTTACGATTCCCTCCCCCCAGCGAGCAGGGCTAACGCACATGAGTCATGAGTTTGAGGAGGAAAGTATCGTCCCATCCGGCGCGTCGTCGTTTCAAGTTGAGAGAGCTCTTCTTGGGGTGACTGCGCAAGATGTTCAAAGCCATATGGCGCAATGTGGACAGGTTTCGCGGTGCGTTGTCTTTTCTGACGCGGGAGAGATCCTCTTGGAAGACCACATCGAGCGGCCAATGCAGCTGGTTTTCAATGCTCCAGTGCTCGCGCACCACCTGCAGGACCGTCTTGGCCGAGAAGCGCTTGGATAAGAGCACGTGGTAGACCCGATGACTGCTCTTGCCGCCCTGGCTGCGCCAGGCCTCGATGCGGGCCACGGCGGCCAACCCTGCGAAGCGATGCTTGCGGGCAAGCGGCAGCGCGACCACGACCGCGCGGCGCCGCTCGCTGCGGCCATGCGCCCGATCGCTGGTCTCCGCCCGGCTCGCAGCCTCGCCCGCCGCCGCCAGCGCGGCCTCGGCATCGGCCAGCAAGCCCGGTTGGTTGGCCTTCAGCTTCAAAGCATAGTCGGCCTTGGCCCCGCGGACCGCCTTGGCCATGCTGCGATGGCAGTGCAGGGCGTCGGCGGTCACCACGCAGCCCTCCAGCGTCAGCAAATTCAGAACCTCCAATGCGCCGGCCACCTCGTTGCCGTTGGGCGCTTCGCTTTGGGCCAGCACCATACGGGTCTGCACCCCCCAGGCTGCGACCATCATCTTGGGCATGTGTGCCTGCCCGGCCTCGTAGGCGCCTTTCAAGCTCTTGCCATCGAGCGCCACCACGCCAGAAGGGGCCGCCAAGCCTGCCGCCGCCGCGAAGGCCGCCATGAAACGCTGAAAGCTTTCGGCGAAGGCCTGAGGGTCGAGCAGGCGAAAGACCCGGTTGAAGGTGTCGTGGCTGGGGATGCCATGCTTCAGGGTCAGGAAACGACGCAGCAGCGGTTCCTTGGCCGCTCCGAATTCGGCCATCTCCGAGCAGTTCTGCGCCCCGCACAAGCTCGCCGCCAAGGCAATCACCAAGATCTCCGTCAAATCGTGCTGGGCCGTGAAGTCGCGCGGGTCGGGTAGATCCGAAAAGATGACTTGGAATTCTTCCATTTAGGCCTCCCCACATGTCAGAAGACCTTACAGAATCTACGGCCCACTCAAGCACAAGGAATTCATTACTCATGTGCGATTCCCCTGCCCCAGCGAGGGGGAGGGTTAGGGTGGGGGGGTGTCCGCGGAGCGGACAAGAGAACGCGCTTCTGAACGGAACCGGACAGCAATGCGTCACCAGCCATCGTCATCAAAGGCTCAGGTTAAAGGCGATGGAGATGCGGGTCGCCTGGCCGTGGTAGGGGCGCACCGCGTGGCTCAGCCAGCTCGGGAAGAGCACCATCATGCCGCTCTTGGGCCGGACGATCTCGGAAGCGCCGGCCGACTGGCCCTGCGGCATGGCGAAGGCGAGCTGGGGGGCGTACATGGCCGGTGCCACGCCGCGTGGGTCGTGGGCCTCGAACTCGCCGCCCAGGCTCGGGTCGCTGCCGACCCCGCCGTCGTCCACGTAGTAGACGCCGGACCAGTAGGCGCCGGGGTGGGTATGGCTCTCGTTGCCGTGGCCGCTGCGGTTGACGTTGGCCCAGGCGTTGTAGCTCCAGTCGACGGTCACCGGGCGGCCCTCGCGGTCGGCGGTGAGCTGTGTCGCGATGCCCTTGGCCCGCTCCATCAGGCGGGCGAAGGCCGGCCCGCCCCAGCTATCCATCTCCCAGTCCGACTGCCAGCCACCGAGATTGGAATGGGCCGTGCTCGGCGTCTCCTGCTCGCGCTTCAGGATGGCGGCTTTCAGCTCCGGGTTCAGGCTGGCCGCTTCCGGAAGCTCGGTCACCGCCACCGGGGTGGCGAAAATCTGCATCACCTGCACGCGCTGCTGCAGCTCGGTCATGGCGAAACGGGCTCCTGCGATGGGGCATCGGGGCTTGGCGGCGTCAGCTCATCCAGCGGCCAACGTGGCCGGGCCGGCGTGTCCAGGGGGTCGCGGGCGCCGAGCCGCAAGCGCTCCAGCCCGGCCCAGGCGATCATCGCCGCGTTGTCGGTGCAGAGCTTCGGCGGCGGCACCACCAGGCGGACGCCCTGGTCCGCCGCCAGGCTTTCGAGCCTCTGCCGCAAGGCCTGATTGGCGGCGACGCCGCCGGCGACGACCAGCGGCCCCTTGGCGCCGGTCAGCTCCTGGAAGCGGGCGAGGCCGTGGCGGCAGCGGTCGGCCAGCACATCGCCGACGGCGGCCTGGAAGGCGGCGGCCAAGTCGGCCTTGTCGCGCCGGCTCAAGGGATAGTCGAGCGTCTCGGCAATCTGGCGCAGCGCGGTCTTGAGCCCGGAGAAGGAGAAGTCGCAGCCGGGGCGCCCGACCATGGGGCGGGGCAGGCGGAAGCGCTTTGCGTCCCCCTCCCGTGCCGCGGCCTCGACCGCCGGGCCGCCGGGATAGCCGAGGTCGAGCAGCTTCGCCGTCTTGTCGAAGGCCTCGCCGATAGCATCGTCGACCGTGCCGCCGAGCCGGCGATAGCGGCCGACCCCTTCGACAGCGAGTAGCTGACAGTGCCCGCCGGAGACCAGCAGCAGGAGATAGGGGAAGGGCAGGTCGTCGGTCAGCCGCGGCGTCAGCGCGTGGCCTTCCAGGTGATTGACGGCGATGAAGGGCAGGCCCTGCACGGCGGCGATGGCCTTGCCGGTCACCGCACCCACCATCAGGCCGCCGATCAGGCCCGGCCCGCAGGTGGCGGCGACGCCGTCGAGATCGCCGAGGCCGAGGCCTGCCGTCTCCAGCGCCTCGGCAATCAGGCCATCGAGATGAGTCAGGTGGCTGCGCGCGGCAATCTCCGGCACCACGCCGCCGAAGCGGCGGTGCTCGTCGAACTGGGAGAGGACCAGGTTGGCGCGCAGCCGACGCCCGTCGTCGACCAGCGCGGCCGCCGTCTCGTCGCAAGAGGATTCGATGCCAAGGACAATCATCACAACACCATTTGGCGATGTTTTAGGACTCACCCAAGGCCGCGTCGAGTGGGTGGCCGTCGGATCTGAGCGACTTAACTCGGCGATAATGCTCGTCTGTGGCTAAGTCTGGACCCTCGGGTCGCACCGCTGCGCGATGCGCCCAAGGGTGACAGTCAGGGGTACGGCACAGCCGGCGCGACTTTACCTCCTTCGTCACTCCGGAGGAGCCTCGCCAGAGGCGACATCCGGGGTCCATGGTGAGGTTTAGCGCAGGCTGATGGATGGACCCCGGCTCGGGGGCCGGGGTGACAGTACGAGGTGCTGCGCCGTCCGCAGCCCTTTTCGGAATGTCACCCTTGGGCGCATCGCGCAGCGATGCGACCCGAGGGTCCAGCCCCAGGCGCGATAGTCTGAGTTACCGCACTGTCACCTTATTAAGACCATAGAGAAACGAAAGCCCACCCCGCAGAGAGAAAAGACGCGATCAAGCCCCGGGCGCGACGCCAAGGCGCTTGCCAGCCGCCCTGGGGGCCACCATCCTGCGGCCATGAAAAGCGGCATCCCTCTCAAGATCGGCACGCGCGGCAGCGCCCTGGCTCTGGCGCAGGCGGAAGAAGTGGCCGGCCGGCTGCGCCAGGCGCACCCGGCGCTGGCCGGGGAGGGGGCCATCGAAATCAAGATCATCACGACCACCGGCGATAAGATCCAGGACCGCACCCTCTCGGAGATCGGCGGCAAGGGGCTGTTCACCAAGGAGATCGAAGAAGCGCTGGTCGCCGGGGAGATCGATCTCGCCGTGCATTCCATGAAGGACGTGCCGACCTTCCTGCCCGACGGCCTGGAAATCGTCTCCATTCTGCCGCGCGAAGACCCGCGGGATGCGCTCTTTCTGCGCAACGGCGGGGAGATCGGCGGCTTGGCCGGCCTGCCGTCGGGTGCGGTGGTCGGCACCGCCAGCCTGCGGCGGCAGGCCCAGGTGTTGGCGGCGCGCCCCGATCTCACCGTGGTGCCGCTGCGCGGTAACGTCGGCACCCGCCTGCGCAAGCTGGAGGAGGGGCAGGTCGACGCCACCTTGCTGGCGTTGGCGGGCCTGCGGCGCCTCGGCATGGCCGAGCGTGTCGATCACGTCCTGGAGCCGGAGGAGATGTTGCCGGCGGTCGCCCAAGGTGCCATCGGCCTGGAGGCTCGGGCCGATGACGAGCCGACCTTGACCTGGCTCGCGGCCCTGACGGATCTGCGGAGCAGCAAGGAAGTCACGGCCGAACGGGCTTGCCTGGCGGTGCTGGACGGCTCCTGCCGGACACCGATTGCCGCCTTGGCGCGGCTGGAGGGCTTCGAGCTCTGGCTGCGCGGGCTCATCGCAGCCCCCGATGGAACCACGGTCATCCGCGCCGAGGGCCGGGCCGAGGCCGAGGACGCGGTGGCGCTCGGTCGTTCGATCGGTGAAGAGATCAAGGCCAAGGCCGGCCCCGAGCTGTTGAACGACATTCGAAGCGGATAGCTCCCGTGCGCCTGCTCGTTACCAGACCGGACCCTGACGCGGAAGCGCTGGCCGAACGGCTGCGCGGCCTGGGTCACGAGGTGCTGGTCGCACCCATGCTGACGGTGGTGCCGCGCGAGGAGCAGGCCATCGACCTGGCCGGTGTACAGGTGATCTGCTTCACCAGCCGAAACGCCGTACGCATCTTCGCCGATCGATCGCCCGAGCGGGCCATCCCGGTGTATGTCGTCGGGCCGGGCACCGCAGAGGAAGCGCGCGCCAAGGGCTTCCTGGCTGTGCGCGAGGGCGGCGGCGATGGCCGCGCCCTGGTCGAGGCGGTGCGCGACGCCCTGTCGCCCTTGGCCGGCGCCGTGCTGCACGCACGGGGTGCCGCGGTGGCCTATGACGTGGCGGGAGCCTTACGAAAAGCCGGGTTCACCGTGCGTGAGCAGGTGCTCTACGAGACCTTGCCCGTGCCCGCCCTGGCGCCGGAAGTACGGCAGGCTTGGGCAGAGGGACACATTGACGGCGTGTTGCTTTTCTCTCCCCGTAGTGCAAAGACCTTTGCTACACTGTTAATGGACGCCGATCTGGCAAGTGGGGCAAAGCAGGTCATCGCGTACTGCTTGTCGGACGCCGTTCGAAGTGGTGCGGACTTGCCGTGGCAGGCTGTACGCGTGGCAGAAAGACCCGACGTACCCGCCATGATCAAGCTGCTTGAGGGAGGCCTTGAGGGAGGCAAGGGGGCAATGGCGGAAGAGCGCAAACCAGATCAGCAACCCAAACCGGCGGAGGTGACCAAGGAGCCATCTAAGGCGCCCAGCGAATCGCCAGCGCCGTCCTCCGGTGCAGCTTCACCAACACCCTCCACCAGCCCATCCACCACAGCGTCCACCACCTCATCCACCACCTTATCCACCACCTTATCCACTGGGGGGCCCTCCAAGCCGCCCGCGCCACAGGACGCTGCGCCGGCGTCTCCCGCAGGACCGCAATCGGGCCAGCAACAAGACGAGCGCGGCAACGTCGAGGCGATCATCGCCAAGTTCGGCGGCCTGCGGCCGATGGCGAACAAGCTCGACCTGGCGGTCTCGACGGTCCAAGGCTGGAAGATCCGCGGTCATATCCCCGAGCAGCGCCATGCGGAGGTCCTCAAAGCGGCCAAGGAACACAACATCGCCGTGAGCGCCGCCGACCTGCTGCCGCCAGGCGAGGCGGCCGGTGACGCCCCAACTGAGCCAGCGCCATCCGATCCTGCGCCGGCTGCAGCCGCTCAGGCCAAGGGTGCCGAAGCCAAGGCACGCAGCCCGCTGCCCGCGACCGGTCAGCGCCCGGGCGCCGACGGCAAGGAGGATGCGGCCAAGCCGCCAGCGCCGAGCGATGCGGCGAAAGCAGCAGAAAAAGCAGACGAAAAGCCGAAGGAGGCGACCGCTACGGCGCAGGCCGCCCCGCCGGCGGCTGCGGCGCACGCGGCCCCGGAAGCCGCTCAGCGGCGCGGGGGCGGCTTCCTGCCGGGCCTCTTGGTCGGCGCTCTGCTGATTGTCGGTGGCGCGGTCGCCGCCGTCGCTTTGCGCGACAGCTGGATGCCCCTGGTTGCCGGCACCCAGACGCCGGCTGGCGACACGAGCCAGCTCCAGCAGCAGGTGCAGAGCCTCGCCAGCGAGCTCGACACGGTGAAGCAGCAGACCGCCGCGCTGAGCCAGAAGGCGGACTCGCTCGAGTCGTCCATCTCGGGCCTGTCGGGCCAGCAGGGCGGTAGCCCGGCCGATATCACGGCGCTGCAGAGTTCGGTGCAGTCTCTGCAGGCGGCGGGCGAAAAGCGCGCCCAGGACCTGGCATCGATCGACAGCGCGCTGAAGGCCATCACCGGTGACGGTGGCCTGGAGAGCAAGGTGAGCGACCTGACCAGCAAGGCGGACGGCCTGGCCGTCGCGACGGCCAGGAACGAGGCCGGCGTCGCCAACCTGACCAACGAGGTGCGCACGGTCTCGGGCCAGGTGGCGGGCCTGGGCGTCGACGACCTGCGCAGCAGCACCGCCGCGCTTTCCACCAAGCTCGACTCCCTCGACACCCGGCTCAACACGGTCGAGGGCCAGGTGCGCGGCCAGGTGGCCGCCGAGCGCAACGCCATGCTGCTGGCGCTGGGCCAGCTCGACGACGCGGTGGCAGCAGGGCAGCCCTACGCGCAATCTCTGTCATTGATGAGCAGCTATGCCGATGACCGCGCGCCGGCCGCGGCCATGGCCATCCTGCAGAGCCACGCAACCTCCGGCGTCACGACCTTGAGCGCGCTGCGCGTGCGCTTCAAAGACACGGGCGATGCCATCGTCGCGGCCGACTACGACGCAACGGCGGACGAAGGCCTGTTCGGCGACGTGGTGCGCAACCTCTCGAAGCTGGTCATCGTGCGCTCGCGCGACCCGAACGACCCAGGGGCGAACGGCGTGGTCGCCAGGAGCGAAGCCGCCCTCGAGGCCGGCAACCTGGCCGGCGCGGTGAGCGAGGTGGAGAGCCTGGAGGGCCCGCCGGCCCAGGTGGCGGCGAGCTGGCTGGCCGACGCCAAGGCCCGGCTGGCCATCGACTCGGCGCTCACGGCGCTGGCCAAGGCGCTCGACGCCACGGACGCCGCGCCCAGAGCGAGCGCGGCCGCGAGCAAGAACAGCGCGCCGGCGCCCGACTCCACGCAGGATGGCGGCGCGCAAGATACCAGTGCCGCTCCCGCCGCAGATGACGCGTCAACAGCCGCTGCGCCGGCGACAGGCGATGCGGCGAGCACGGACGACACGCAGGACGCAAGCGCGCCACCTGCCGCAGACGATGCGGCCACAACCAATGCGCCGGCGACCGACGATACGGCCGCAACGACCGCAGCGCCCGCCGCAGACGATGCGGCAACGACGACCGCCGCACCGGCCGCGGCTCCCGCCACTGGGGACGCCATGACCCCTGTGGCGCCGGCCACGGACGACACAGCAGCAACGACCGCGGCACCGGCCACAGGCGACACACAGGGCACGGCTGCTGCGCCTGCCAACGACGACGCGGCCGCCGGCGGCGACGCGTCGAGCAACTGACGAGGGGCCAAGCCATGCTTTACATCCGCGCCCTTCTCTATCTCCTGCTGGTCGCCGTCCTGGTCGCGGTCGGCGTCTTCCTGACCGAAAACCCCGGCACCATGCAGCTCACCTGGCTCGGCTACGAAATCGAGTCGAGCGTCGGTATCTTCCTCTTGGCCGTCGCTCTGCTGGTGGTGATCTTCGCGCTGGGTTACGCCCTTCTGCGGCTCATCTGGCGCTTCCCTTGGATCATGGGCGGTAAGATGAAGGCCAGCCGCTCGCGGCGCGGCCACGAAGCCGTCTCGCGCGGCATCCTCGCCGCCGCCGCCGGCGACATCGAGGCGGCCGAGGAATGGACCCGCCGAGCCAAGCGACTGGCCTCGGACGAGCCCTTGACCCGCCTCTTGACGGCGCAAACCGCGCAGCTCAAGGGCGACCACGAGGCCGCGACCGCCATGTTCGCCGGTATGCTGGAGCAGGAGGACACACGGCTGCTCGGCCTGCGCGGCCTGGTGACGCAAGCGGTGCGCGAGGACAACGACGAGCGCGCCCTGGAGTATGCCCGCGAGGCTTATGCCATGCGTCCGCAGACCCCCTGGGTGCTGGAGCAGCTCTTCGAGTCTTCGGAGAAGGCGCATGCGCTGGACGAGGCCGAGGACGCGGTGCTCATGCAGCTGCGCCACGATCAGATCGAGCGCCCGGCCGCCAACCGCAAGCGCGCGGTGCTGGCTTACGAGCGCGCCGAGGAGGCCCTGGAGGCCGGCGATCTCGACAAAGCCCTGAAAGAGGCCAAGACCTGCTACCGCCTGGCGCCGGAGCTGGCTCCCGGCGCGGCGCTCCTGGCCAAGGTGCATCTGGCCCGCGGCGCGCATCGCCGGGCGGCCCGGGCGCTGGAGAAGGGCTGGAAGTGGGCGCCGCATCCGGATCTGGTCGCGGCCTACAAGTCCCTGGTCCCGGTCGAGCCGCCGATGGACTGGCTGCGCCGGCTGCGCAAGCTGACCGCCGAGCGTGCCGGCCACGAGGCCGCCCGCCTGGCGCTGGCCGCGGCGGCCCTGGAAGCCGAGATCTGGGCGGAGGTGCGCCAGTACCTGCGCATCCACGGCGGCGAGCCCTTGAGCCGCAGCGCCTGCCTCTTGATGGCCGAGCTGGAGCGGCGGGAGAACAGCGACGAGCAGGCCGCCGACGCCTGGATGCTGCGGGCCGAGGCGGCGCCGCCGGACCCGGCCTGGGTCTGCAAGGTCTCCGGCGTGGTGGTTGAGCGCTGGTACCCGCGTTGCCCGGCGTCGGGCGTGTTCGACAGCCTGGAGTGGCGCCGGCCGCCCTACATCGGCAGCGGCACCACCGCGGCGGCGCTGGTCAGCATGACGGCGCCAACCAAGGCGCTGGAGAGCGGTGAAGTGACCGACGCCCAGGTGGTCCCTCCCGGCGAGGCGAACACGGAGGCTGCCAACAAGGACGCGGCGGACAAGCCGGCACCTGCCCCCGCCAACGACAGCGACGGCGCTGCCGCACCCGAAGCCAAGGACGAGACGAAGGACAAGGCCACGGCCGGCGTCCCCGTCGCCGCCCAGGCCGGCGGGGTGGTGCCGGCGGGTGGCGGCGCGCGTACGTAGCGCGCGCTGATTTTTCTTTCCCTGTCGGGACTCTGTTCCGTCCCACTCCCCCACCCGGCCGCCCCACTGTCCAGAATTCCGTGGGCGGCCGGGTGGGGGAGTGGGACGGAACAGTGCGGCGCGCCTCTGTAATTCGACAGCGAGCTTTGAAGGCGAAGGCGCGCCCCAGAAAGATCCATTGGGTGTGGGCTGGAGCCGAGAGAGCAGCCACCTCGGTTGACCGCAGCCGGGCTTTCGACTAGGTAGCGCAGTCTCGCCTTATGGAAGAAGATGGCCCGACGGCAGTGCGCCGCCGACGCCGCTTCTCAGGCCGTGCCGCAGTAGCTCAGGGGTAGAGCAACTGATTCGTAATCAGTAGGTCGATGGTTCAAATCCGTCCTGCGGCACCACCCTTCGCTGGGTCCGACCCGGAGACATAGGTAACAGTTTGTACCTAAGACAGGGGTGACAGACGCTTCACTTCGCCGAGCGGCAAGACTTTGCCTGCAAGCTCGGCGTCCCTCGCCTTGGCGAGCTTGCGGACCAGACGCTCGTCCGCAGTGATGAAACGCCAGGCGTTCTCGATAGCCAGTGCGAGATAGATGCAGTCATAGGCGGGATGGTCGAGACTGATGGCCAAGTCCAATGCCCGCGGCATAAGGGGGCGAGTCGGCTGAATGTCGAGATCGGCACGCTGAATGAGCTCACCAGCCAAGCGGGCCTCCTGTTCGGCTAGCTCGCCTCGTTTGATCTTCTTCCACAGGATGTTGGCGCACTCAGCCATCAGCAGGTCGGGCGCTGACAAAGCTCCCCGTTCGAGCAGACTGAGCGCTTCGGCGGTTCCGCTTTCTTCAACGACCCATTTGACCGCGACGCTGGCATCGATGACAAGCCGGCTCACCGTTCATCGCGGCCTTCCCGCAGCAACTCTTCTGAGGGAGTGTGACGGCGACCCTTAGTCAAAGCCCTGAGTTCAGCCGCCAAATCCATGAAGGAGGGCTCGACTTCGCTGGCGAGCGCCTGACGCAGGATCTCGCGGTGCTCGGCCTCCGTGGAACGGCCGTGTCGGGCCGCCCTCTGTTTGAGGCGTCGGATCAAATCGTCGTCCAGGTTGCGAACCTGCAGGCTTCCGGGCATGGCATCACCATCATAAAGACGCCGTTCATGATATAAATGTAGTCAATGACGTCAACTTCCCCAAAACTGCAACCCAGGGGGATTGTCCATCGATTTTGAGCTTTGCTCCAGCCGCCGCTGCTCTCACGCCATCTTCGGGCGGGCGCTGGAGAGGTAGGCTTGGGCGAGCACGCCGCTCAGCACGATGGCGCCGCCGACCAGGGTCATCATCGAGGGCACCTCGTTGATGAAGAGCCAGACCCAGAAGGGGCCGAGGAAGTATTCGAGCATGAGCAGGAGCGTCAGCTCCGCGCCGCTCAGGTGGCGCGAGGCGACGGTGAAGAGGGCGAGCACCGCCGCGGAGATGATGCCGCCCCAGAAGACGCTGAGCGCCAGGTCGGGCAGGGGGATGCTGAGCTGGCCGCTGGTCATGACTGCGGCGACGGCCATGGCCATGAAGCCGCCGATCACCACCGAGGGCATCATGTCGACCTGCCGCTTGGCGCGGAAGATGACGACGAAGCCGGCAAAGCTGACCGCGCCGCCCACGGCTGCCAGGTTGCCGAGAATGGAGCCCGTGGAGAGGCCGTCGCCGACCATCAGGGCGATGCCGACCAAAGCGAGCAGCAGGATGCCCCAGGTCGCCATGTCGACCCGCTCGCCGAGCACCAGCCGGGCGAGGACGGCGGTGATGATGGGCCCGCTCGAGAGAATGAAGACCGTGTTGGCGACGGTGGTGTTGCTGAGCGAGAAGACGAAGAGGGTCTGCATGGTGGCGAAGAGCAGGGCGGCGACCAGGCCCCAACTGCCGATACGGGCGATGCTGGCCAGAAAATCGCCCGGCTTTCGCATCAGCATCATGATCAGCAAGGCCAAGGACAGCGAGCCGGTGCGGAAGACCACGATTTGCCACTCAGAGGCGTCCTGGATGTTGCGCAGGATCAGGCCGCCGAAGCTGTTGAGGAAGCCGCTGAGCAGCACGAACAGGACGGCATAGCGCGCGCCGAGCGGCAGGGCATGTGCGCTGTGTCCCAAGCGGTTCAAGAACTGCGGCTCCGACGAATTGACCTAGGCACTGGGCAGGGTGTGGGGTAAGCTACCGACAAAGAGCTTTGCTTTCTTTAATACAACCGGGCGCTTAGCAAATTGTGCCTGAATAACAGCTAAACAAGCCGCTGCCATAAGCGCGGCCGCTGTGACTAGGGAAAGATACTTTACTGAAAGTTCACGCTTTAGGCCTTTGATGGGGCGGAAGCGACAGCGATTAATATTTGAACGCAGGAGTTGTATTTTGGAGCCAGGAACACATGCTGGCTAGAATATTCGGCTCCCGCACCTCGCGGATCGAAGAGGCGTCGTGGAACACCGGCGCCACGCCCAATGTGGTGAAGCGTCGTCAGCTTCCGATCGAGGCCCTGCCGACCCACGACGAGGTGCTGGATACCGCGTATCACTATTGGCATTCGAAGCGCCGCCAAGGGCTGCTGCCGTCGCGCAACGACATCGACATCTTGGAAATCACCAAGATCATCAAGCATACGCACTTGATCGACGTGTCCAGCGACAAGACCGAGGATTGGTGCTTCCGGGTCGTCGGCGCCGTGGTGCCGCAGACCTGGCAATGGGGCTGCGGCCGGGACAAGATTTCAGACTGCCCTTGGCCGCCCTATCGCGACATGCTGTTGCAAGACTACGGTGCGGTGAAGTTCACCGGCGCGCCGATGTATCATGAAATCGCGATCCGCGTCGATTGGGTGGCCTATCACTATTCGCGGATCGTGCTGCCCTTCGCCGACGACGGGCGCAGCGTCGACAACCTGATGAGCTGCGTCTTCCACCGCGACACGCCGGATCTGCCGCTTTAGATCAGGGCTTGCTGCCGTATAGCAGGCCGCAATGAGCACGACTCATTGTGCTTTGTTGGACGCCGTTTTCATAAGGCCGGAAGGCCTTATGAAAACAAGGACTAGCGACCAAGTGGGAGCGCAGCCTGCGTGGCGCTTGAACGCAATACGAGGGTCGTTCTCAATGACCCTCGGTATTACGCCGTCACGACCATCGGCAGGGGGTCGATGATCTTCAAGTCCGGCGTACGGGACATGGGGATGGGATAGATCTCATGCTCCGGAAGGGTGCGGATCCGGTCCAGGCTTTCCTCGATGTCGACGTAGCCCAGGTGCATCTCCTCATAGCCGTTCGCCGGCGGATAATAGCCTTTGTAGGACAGCTCCTGATGGGCGTAGCCGTAGATGTCGATCGGCAGCCGCGACAGCGCCAGGCTGCTCAGATGATAGCCGCAGCTATAGTCGGCGCCGTAGTTCCGGATCGCCAGTGAGCGACTGAGATACGGCAAGATCAGCGACAGCCCCTTGCGCCGCCAACTGTTATGCACCCACAGGCCGGCCGCATAGTTCACCTTGCCCTTGATGCGGCGGCTGGTCTCCAGCACCTCGATCCGCTCGTCGCCGACGAAGGCCTGCAGGCCGTTGCGATCGAACAGCTGGCCGCTGACGACCAGATCGGTGAAGTTGTCTGTTTCGTAGATGCGGGCGGCGATGCAGGCCACCGTCCGCCCGTGCTGGTCGACGAGGTTGAGCCAGAAGTCCTCCGGCCCGATGGCGTGGCGGCGCGGATCGATCGAGGGATTGATCACGCCGGCTTTGTTCGCCCGCAAAGTTGTTATGAGTTTCTCGAAGTCTTTCTCAACAATCAAGTTGAGACCAAGTGCGGCGATTTTCTGCTGCAGAACTTCGATACTGAGCTGCAGAAGACCGAATTCCTTGTCGGTCAAACTAAACGATGCCATCGACTCCCCACCAGCCTGTATTCGTTTTACCGAACGATAGCAATAAAGGTTAACCAACTTCAAGTGTAATTTCCGTTGCAGTGCTACGAGAAGGCACTTGTTATTGTCAATAAGTTCTCTCTGCGCCACAGCGCCCTGGCCAAGAAAAGGTTAACGGCCAGAGATTGTGCCGCTACATTGTCGAAGATCTGTGAGGGTGAGAGCCCACTATTATTGCGTGCTTGTTAATAATTATAGTTCCCGTATATAGCGGGTCCGCATTGCAGCGAAATTCGCCAGGAGCCGGCAGGGCTCGAATCACCGTCCGCAGGCTCCGGGGGGCTCGACGCACGCCGGGCTGGCGGGCATCGGGGCGACGCTACGCGGTCCCGACGACTTCGTGCGCATAGTCGATCAGCGGCGAGCTGCCGGCCACCGAGAGACCGCGGGCGGCGTAGGCGCCGGCCAGCTTCGTCATCGCCGCTTGCACCGCGGAGATGCCCTCGGCCTCCAGCAAGAGGTGGGCGGCGAAGCGTGCCGTCTCGGGCCGCTGCAAGGCGATGGCGGAGAGCATGGCGGTCAGCCGCGTTTCATCCGGCGCCAGATAGGGGCAGTAGGGTGGGTGGTGCAGAATGGGCCGCAAGGCGGCCTGCCGGACGGCCCCGTGGCAATGGCAGAAGAGATGCAGCAACAGCCGCCCGTCCGCCGCGCCGAAGCGCTTGGCATACTCGTTCCAAACCTCGCACCAGCACTCTCTGCCTTGGGACCAGCCCCGGAAGCTGCGCAGGAACAGCGCCTCCGCGCCGCACAAGTGACCGAGCCGCAGGGGCTGGCCGTTGCAGGGCTCCGGTTCGGCAGGCGCGTCGTCGAAAGCAATCAGTGCGTGTCGGAGGGGGTGTGGCATTACAAAAGCTCTTCCAGGTTTGCCCGGTGGGCGATCAGGCCACGCGAATGCGAAGCATTCTCATTTACGCCTGCCAGCTTGCGGCTGTCAAGCGAGGGTGTGACCAGCGGGCGGTGCAACTCCACAAACTGTCATCCCGGACACAGGCTTCGCGTTAGCGAAGACTGTGAGCCGGGAACCATTCCTCGGCCTGCGCTCAGCGTCGAGATGGACCCCGGATGTCGCCTCTCCCGAGGCTCCTCCGGGGTGACGAAGGGAGTGATAGCGCTCGCGCGCGCCGCTCCCCCTCTCGTCACTCCGGCCCTTAGACGAGCCCGGGACTGCTTGCAGTCCCGGCTTGCGAGCCTTGGGAGCCGGGGCTCGCGTAGAGAGTTGCCGAAGGCAGCCACAAGCTCGGACCGTGCCTACCGCTGGATACTCGGGCCTTCGCCGCGCCGAAGGGCTTCGGCCCCGCAGGCGGGTCTCGCCTCTTGGGCTTAAAGCCCTTCGAGGCTCGCCCAAGTATGACATTCTGAGAGTGGCCGCCGGAAGGGCGCCAAACTTGCTGCCCATCCGTCGGAAGGGCTATGTCTCGTGCCGGGAAAGACTCTGGGGAAACGACAGTGACTGCGGAAGGAGCGAGCCCATGGAGATGAGCGGCGAACAGCGCATCGCGGCGGCGCGAGAGACGGTTTGGGCCGCGCTCAACGACCCCGAGGTCCTCAAGCAGTGCATCCCCGGATGCCAGGAGCTGACCAAGGAGGGGGACAACGCCTTCGCCGCCAAGGTGCGGGCCAAGGTCGGCCCGGTCTCGGCCAACTTCACCGGCCAGGTCACGCTGAGCGACATCGTCCCGCCGGAGAGCTACACCATCTCCGGCGAAGGCAAAGGTGGTGCTGCCGGCTTCGCCAAGGGCGGCGCCAAGGTCAGCCTGGCCGAAGACGGCGAGGGCACGCTGCTGAGCTATGACGTGGACGCCAAGGTCGGCGGCAAGATGGCACAGCTCGGCGCGCGCCTGATCGACGGCACGGCCAGGAAGATGGCCGACGATTTCTTCAGCCGCTTCTCGGAGCTGGTCGCACCGACGCCCCCCGAGGAGCCAGGAGAGGCACCCGGGGCGGCACCCGAGGAAGCCCCTGCAGAAGCACCTGCGGCTGCAACGACACCCGCGGCGGCCGGGGCCGAGCCGAGCGAGCCGGAGCGCCGCGGCGTCCTGCTGCCGGTCCTTGTGGTGGCCGGCATCGTCGCTTTCGCGCTGATCGTCTACCAGCTGATGCAAGGCTGACGCCCGTACCACGAAAGGTATGCATTTAAGGCCGTTTAACGACCGCTCCATCAAGATAGGCGCGCAACTTGGCGCATCGCGCGCCGGCTCGGTTCCGCTCAGGACCGGACCGGCCTGGCGTTCGACCGCGCCTCGGATTCGGATGCCGTCTTGTCGAGCAAACTGCACACACCCCTCGCCGCCGAGCGAGACCTGCCGGAGCGCACAGCGCTGGGGTTTTTCCCGGCGCCGCCGCATCTGAACGCCTGCGCGCCGGAGAGCCTGCGCGCCGCGCCCCTCCAAGCCGTGACCGACAACCTGAAAGTCGGGCTGGCTCTGTTCGATAAAGAGCTCCGGCTGCGCCTGTGGAGCCGCGAGCTGCTCATCCTCTTGGACCTGCCGCCGACGCTGGTGCGGGACGGGCTGCCCATGGAGGAGATCGTCCGCTTCTGCGCACGGCGGGGCGACTACGGCCCCGGCGCCGCCGAAGACATCGTCGCCGAGCGCATGGCGCGCGCGAAATCGCGGCTGCCGCTGCACGAGCACAGCTACCAGCGTCGCACGGCGGCAGGCTTGGTTCTGGAGGTGCGCGGCAGTCCGCTGCCCGATGGGGGCCTGCTGACCACCTACATCGACATGACGGCACGCCATGCCGCCGATCAGCAGGTGCGGACCATGGCGTTGCAGGATCCGCTGACCGGCTTCTCCAACAGGGCCGGCTTTCGCGAGCGGCTGAGAGACGCCTGCGAGCAGGCGACGCGGACCGGGCGCTCGGTTGCCCTGATGATGATGGACCTGGACAACTTCAAGGACGTGAACGACAGCCTCGGCCACATGGCCGGCGACAAGCTGCTGATCGAAATGAGCAACCGGCTGCGGGACTGCGTGCGCAACACCGATCGGGTCGCGCGCTTGGGGGGCGACGAATTCGCCGTCATCGCGAGCAATCTCGATACCAGCGAAGACTATGTCCCGCTGGCCCAGCGTATCGTCGAAGCGCTGCGCAAGCCCGCGGTGATCGACGGACAGATCGTGCATTGCCCGACCAGCATCGGAATCACCGTCTTTCCGCACGATCACAGCGAGGTCGACGCACTGGTCCGTCATGCCGATCTGGCGCTCTATGCCGTCAAGGAAGCCGGCCGGAACGACTTCCGCGTCTTCGACACGGCGATGCAGGCCAAGGTGAACGAGCGTCTGAGCCTGCAGCAGGATCTGCGCTCCGCCCTCGATGCGCGGCAGCTCGAGCTGTTCTTCCAGCCGCAGGTGGATCTGCGCAACCTGGACCCGACGGGCTTCGAGGCCCTCTTGCGCTGGAACCACGCGCGGCGGGGCTATGTCCCGCCTGAGCAGGTGGTCTCGGCGGCCGAGCACTCCAACCTCATTCACGAACTCACCGACTTCGTGCTGCAGGAGGCCGCGCGCCAGTACTGCGCCTGGCGATCGGCGGGTCACCGAGACCTCCGGGTCGCCGTGAACGTCTCGACCTTGTCGCTCAAGCGCAACGCGCTGATCGAGCAGGTGCGGCGGACGCAGGCCGAGTTCGCGCTGCCGAGCGACTGGCTGGAGGTCGAGATCACCGAAGGCTGGCTGTCGGCGGATGACGAGGCGGCGGCCAAGCTCGCGGCGCTGCGCACGCTGGGGGTGACCGTCGCCATCGACGACTTCGGCACCGGCTACTCCTCGCTCTCCCGCCTGCGCGACCTCCCGATCGACAGTCTGAAGATCGACCGTTCGTTCCTCGGCGACGTGGCGCAGAACTCCGGGAACGCGGCCATGGTCCAGTCGATCGTCGACCTTGCGCTCAACCTCGGTCTCGGCGTCATCGCCGAAGGAGTCGAGCAAGGCGATCAGATCGAGTACCTGCGCGCCATGGGGTGTCGCCAGGCGCAAGGCTACCTGCTCGGCAGGCCCATGCCGGCGCCGCAGGTTCTGAGCTGGCTCGCCTCTTGGGACCGGGGGCGATGCCTCTCGCTACCACGTCACGCTTATCCCGCTGCCTAAGTACTGCTTCTCGCAGTTCTCAATAATCGGGAAGATTAATACCAATAATACTCCGGGAATTTACTTTCTTTCTTGGTGGAGCGGTCATTTTCTTTAAGACTTTGTGTAGAATTTATGGTTTCTTGCCGCCGTCGTCAGCGGAACCATCCCAGCGAAGACGGGGGTCGTGGGCAGCCTTTGCCGGATGCCGCGGTCGGCAGTGGATCATACTGAGGCAAGGGGTTCCTCATGGGAATCAAGCGCGTTCTCGCGGCGGGCACGCTGTTGCTCGCCAGCGTGGCTTTTGTGCCATCACCGTCCGGCGCGGCCAGCTTCGACGAGAACGTCGACTGGCTCGGCGGCGAGCTGCAGAACCTGTTTCGCGGCGGCAAGATCGATATCGATGCGTTCTACGAGCAGCTGCGAGAAAACTTCACGCCGGAGCAGGCCAACAACGTGATGGACTACCTGATTCCGCTCCTGGTCAAGAAGGACGAGGATGTCGATCGCTGCCGGTACCTGCTCGACGATCTTCGCGAGGGCCTGTTCGAGGACGATGGCACCGTCAACGAGTCGGCTTTCAACGAAGAGCTGACCGGCAGCATTGAAGAGGACATGATCAATGCCGGCTGCGATCTGGCGTTGATCGAGCCGGGCGCCGGCGATGAAACCGGGGTCGGCGACATTCCCCCGACCTTCCTGCCGCCGGTCGACGTCTGCGAGAACGGAGAGAGCTGCACCGGCACGCCGGGCGGCCCGGACGTCGACGACCCTGCCCCTCCTCTGCCGGTCCAGAGTTGCGAGGCCGGCGACGTCTGCGGCTTCACCGCCGGTGCGACCCTGACGGCCGTGCCTGGCGCACCGATTGCCAACCGCTTCAACGTCGCGATGGCGCTGACCATCGCGGCGGACGAAGCCGGCCCGACGGGCACCACGGAGGACTTCGTCGGGGAGACCCTGGTGCTCTATTATGCGGCGGATCCCAATGCGCCTTTCGACCCCAGCGCCGCGGTTGAGTTCGACCGTCAGTTCCGGGAGACGACGGGGCATCTGCCGGGCCAGGCCGCCGATCTTTCGGTCGGCGTCATCGCCTTCGGCTTCAACGAGCGGCAAGAAGGCGCTTCGATCATCCAGAGCGATGTGATCGCCGCCGCCTTTGGCCGGGCCGCCGACCCGGCGGCCATCGCCAACCTTTCGAACGTCACCCTGCAGTACGTCGGCACCGGCGTCGGCAGCATCGACGTCAACGCCATTGCCGGTCAGCCCTCGTTCGCCGGCGCGCTGGGCGACGTGCGCATCGATACCGGCCACCTGATGACCCTGAACGCCAGCGCCGACGGGGACTTGAGCGGCAGCTACAGCATTGTGGCCGGCAGCGGCGCTAATGCTGCCCTGTTCGGCCCGACCGGCTTGAACGGCAACTCATCGACGCAGGTCGACATCGATCTCAATTCGAACGATCTCGCCGTCACCGGCAACCAGTTCAATGCGGGGAGCTTCGCCGGAAACCTATCGGTTCAAGATAGCGCCATACCGGGTTTCTCGCCGGTCACGGTGACGGACGTCGACGGTCTGGGCGCCAACGTCAACGGCATCCTGACGGAGAACGGCGCGGTCTCCAGCTTCGACATCAGCGTCGGCGGCACGCGCGTGTCCACCGGTGCCGCTGCGCTGGGCCAAGTCACCAACTGAATCTGATCTCGCTTGCCGCACGGCCGACCGGCTTTTGCCGGATAACCCGGCTCTGTCCTCACCGTGCCGGTGTCTTCTTTGTGATTACTGACAGTACCACGTGCGTTCTCTCGACAGAACAACGCGTTCCATGGTTCACCAAAGCGGTGAGGTATTTCTCTGAGGGCTCAAAGGTTGCAATCTTTATTTGGCCTTCGGGCTCGATTTACTTCAGCCGCAGTGCTTGGGTCTTTGATTTGCGCGCTTCCGCTGTCGGGCGCTGTTGCGACGACAGAGACGGTAACGAACCACGAGGTCGCTATTGACGATGGGGCGGATGTACCGCGCCTGGTTGCCATCGTCCGGCGCGACCAGGAAACCCGGCTGCCCGGTACCTCGCCCTCGTCCGAGGCTCAGCGCGCCATCACGCAGCTGGCGCAAGCCGTCAACCGGAACCAGCTGTCCCCGACCTTCCGTGCCATGGCCCTGATGGCGCTTGGCGAATTCGACCAGGCCTGTCAGGTGCTGTCCGACGCCGATGTTGCCATGGAGGCGCTGGAGCCGGAGGGGTTGCTGCTGCTCGCCCGTTGCCGCGACGCGGCCGGCGACTTCGACGGCGCCATCGCCGCCTACGAACGGCTGGAGGAGACCGCGCCCGGCGAATACATCATTCCGCTCGAGCTCGGCGGCGTCTACCAGCGCGCCGGCCGCACCTCGGACGCCCGCCGGGCCTATCAGCGGGCCCTGACGCGCAACCCGCCGCCGATCATCGGCCAGAACCTCGCGGCGATCGTCAACCAGCTGCGCGCCGCCGACCTCTGGCGTGTCGATCTCGAAGGCGGCTTCCTCTACGACAGCAACATCAACAGCGGCCTGGGCGGCGGCGTCATCGACGTCGGCGGCCTGGAGTTCGACGTCATCGGCGGCGAGGAAGAGGGCGGCACCGGCTATTACCTGGAGGCCACCGGCTCGGCGCTCTTTCCGCAGGACGAGACGGTGTCGATTCTGGTCCAAGGCTTCGCGGCCACCGATCGTTATCTGACCGACGATGACGACGACTTCGACGAGATGGTCTTCGTCGCCTCCGTCGGCCCCGTCTTCCAGTTCGACGACACCACCTTCACCCTTGGCCCGCTGGGCAGCGTCTCTTTCATCGATGACGAAGACCAGCTCTGGCAGGTCGGCTTTCAGTCGCGGATCAGCCAACCGTTCGACGACCGCTTCAGCGGCTTTGCCCAGGCCGTCTATCTCTCGCGCAGCATTCGCAACAGCGACGCCCAGGACGGCGATCGCTACAGTGCCCTGGCCGGGCTCGAATACCTCGTGACCCCCGATTTCACGGTCGCAGCGGGATTCGAGGTGGTCTATGAAGACGCCAGCCGCGGCGACTTCACCCACTCCGACATCACGCCGCTGATTTCCTGGAACGGGCAGATCACAGACGAGCTGAGCTTCTTCGGCGCCTTTCGCTTCACCGATGCGGACTACGCCCAAGAGGACCCGACGCTCGGCATCAAGCGCGACGACCAGATCTACCGGGTCGACTTGAACCTGGCCTATGACCTCAGCGAGTGGGTTTACGACGGGGTCGAGCTGCGCGGCCAGTACGAGTACACCGAGCGCGAGTCGAACAACCCGCTGTTCGAGTTCGACCGCCACGTGGTGCGCATCGGCGTGGGTATTACGTTTTAGAGCTCTTCGTTGTCGTGGGTGGGGGCACCGAGACCCATTGATTTGAAGGCGTCGGTGCAGCCCCTCCTCTCGTCACCCCGGCCGCGTCAGCGAGCCGGGGTCCAGCCACAAGCTCGAACCGTGCCTACCGCTGGATACTCGGGCCTTCGCCGCGCCGAAGGGGCTTCGGCCCCGCAGGCGGGTCTCGCCTCTCGGGCTTAAAGCCCTTCGCGGCTCGTCCAAGTATGACGTTCAGAAAAGGCCGCGAACGGCGCAGCACCTCCAGCTGTCACCCCGGCCCCCGAGCCGGGGTCCATTTTTCAGCCCGCGTGGAATCAGGTCATTAGGCGCGGGCGTTGCAGCGGTCGTGCTCGTTTTTCTGCAGTTCATACCCAGCCCAACCATGCCTTCGGCAACTCGCTATCGCGAGCCCGGACACGCGGGC
>JANQMX010000054.1 GCA_028279885.1 Rhodovibrionaceae bacterium
CAGCATCGACTACGTGGTCACCAAGATCCCGCGCTTCACCTTCGAGAAGTTCAAGGGCACGGACCCGCTGCTCACCACCTCCATGAAGTCGGTCGGCGAAGCCATGGCCATCGGCGGCTCCTTCCAGGAGTCGTTGCAGAAAGCGCTGGCGTCGCTGGAGACGGGCTTGAGCGGGCTCGACGAAGTCGACCTCGGCTGGGACCCGGACGAGACGGCGCCGAACCACGAGACGGTGATGGCGGCACTGTCCCAGCCACGCGCCGACCGCATTCTGCGCGTGGCCCAGGCCTTGCGGCAGGGTGCCTCGATCGAAGACGTCTTTGCCGCCACCTGGATCGACCGCTGGTTCCTACGCCAGATCAAGGATCTGGTCGACCGCGAAGCCGTGGTGCGCAGCGAAGGTCTGCCGCTGGAGCCTCTCGACCTGCTGAAGCTCAAGAAATGCGGCTTCACCGATGCGCGCCTCGCGACGCTGAGCGGCGGGACGCCGGCGAGCCTCGAAGAGCGCCGGCGCTTGGCCGGCGTGCATCCGGTGTTCAAGCGCATCGACTCCTGCGCCGCCGAGTTCCCCTCCGCCACCACCTATATGTACTCCGCCTATGAAGGCGACGGCTGGGCGCCGGCCGAGTGCGAAGCGGAGCCGAGCGAGCGGCGCAAGGTCATGATCCTGGGCGGCGGCCCCAACCGCATCGGCCAGGGCATCGAGTTCGACTATTGCTGCGTCCACGCGGCCTATGCCCTGAAAGAGTCCGGCTTCGAGACCATCATGGTCAACTGCAACCCGGAGACGGTCTCGACCGACTACGACACCTCCGACCGCCTCTACTTCGAGCCCCTGACCACCGAGAGCGTGCTGGAGATCGCACGCATCGAGCAGTCCAAGGGCACTCTGGAGGGCGTGATCGTTCAGTTCGGCGGGCAAACCCCGCTCAAGCTCTCCGCGGGCCTGGCCGCGGCCGGCATCCCCATCCTGGGCACCCAGCCGGAGGCCATCGACCTTGCCGAGGACAGGCAACGCTTCCAGGAGCTGCTCGCCGCGCTGGGTCTCAAGCAGCCGGCCAACGGCATCGCCACCAGCTTGGCGGAAGCGCGCAAGGCGGCCGAGGCGATCGGCTACCCCGTGCTCATCCGGCCGTCCTACGTTCTGGGTGGTCGTGCGATGGAGATCATCCACGACGACGCAGCGCTAGAGCGATACGTCGACGAGGCGGTCCAGGTGTCAGGCAAGAACCCGGTGTTGATCGACAGCTATCTGCGCGACGCCGTGGAGGTGGACGTCGATGCCATCTGCGACGGCGAGCAGGTCTACGTGGCCGGCGTCATGGAGCATATCGAGGAAGCCGGCATCCACTCGGGCGACTCGGCTTGCTGTCTGCCACCGCACTCCTTGGGGCCCGAGATCATCGACGAGATCAAACGCCAGACCGGCTTGCTGGCCAAGCGGATTGGCGTCGTCGGGCTGATCAACGTTCAGTTCGCGGTGCGCGGCGGCGAGATCTTCTTGCTGGAGGTCAACCCGCGCGCCTCCCGCACCGTCCCCTTCGTCGCCAAGGCGATCGGGGTGCCCATCGCCAAGATCGCGGCCCGCGTGATGGCGGGCGACAAGCTGGCCGACTTTAGCCTGCCCGACCTCTCGACCGCAGCGGGCCATGTGGCGGTCAAGGAAGCGGTGTTTCCTTTCGCGCGCTTCCCCAACGTCGACGTCGTGCTGGGCCCGGAGATGAAGTCTACCGGGGAGGTGATCGGCTTGGACCGTCACTTCGCCCCCGCCTTTCTCAAGGCGCAGGAAAGCGCCGGCGTGCGCCTGCCGAGCAGCGGGCGGGTTTTCATCTCGGTCAAGGACAGCGACAAGATCGCCATGGCGAAGCTGGCGGCCGAGCTGATCGACCTGGACTTTACCCTGGTCGCCACCAGCGGCACGGCGTCATTCCTGGAAGAGCAGGGCTTTACGGTAGAACGGGTGCTGAAGGTGCGCGAAGGCCGGCCGAACATTGTCGACCGCATGCTGTCAGGTGACATACAGCTTGTTTTCAACACCACGGAGGGTGCCCAGGCGATCGCCGACTCCTTCTCCATCCGCCGCACGGCGCTCACCCAATCGATCCCCTATTACACCACCGTGGCCGGCGCGGATGCGGCCGTTCAGGCCATCGCTGCCCGGAAAGAAGGCCATCTTGAAGTCCGTCCGCTGCAATCCTACTTTACCGGTCTGTTCTGACCACAGGGTTCGGCAGCCGGTAAATTGCGGTGCCGGAAGCGAAATTCTCTAATTCCACCACGACATAAGCGATAAGAGGTCAGGAGTTATGACCGACAAGGTGCCAATGACCGCTGACGGCTACGATCAGCTGCAGGACGAGCTGAAGCATCTGAAGAGTGTCGAGCGCCCTGCCGTGATCGTGGCGATTGCGGAAGCGCGCGAACACGGCGACCTCTCCGAAAATGCGGAGTATCATGCTGCCCGCGAACGGCAGTCCTTTATCGAAGGCCGTGTGGCGGAGCTGGAGGACAAGATCTCCAGAGCGCAGATCATCGACCCGAGCAAGCTGTCCGGCGACACAGTCAAGTTCGGCGCGACGGTGACCGTGGTCGATGAGGACACCGACGAAGAGACGACCTATCAGATCGTCGGTGAGGCGGAGGCCGATGTGAAGAACGGCCGTATTGCCGTGACCTCACCCATCGCCCGCGCCCTGATCGGCAAGCAGGTGAGCGACTCGATCGAGGTGGCCACCCCGAAGGGTGCCCGAGCTTACGAAATCCTGAAGGTTCAGTACGTCTAACAGTCAGTCGACTTCGATCGGCACGCCCGGGCGCGCCGTCGAGGTCTTGATCACTTGAACCGTTTGGACCGTCGCCACGTGCGGCAGCGCGGTCAGGCGTTGGGTCAAGTCGTTCTCATGCGCCGTGTTCTGCGCCACCAGCTTGAGCACGAAGTCGTTCGGCCCGCGCGCCATGTGGCATTCGCGCACTTCGGGCCAAGCACCGACCTCGTCCATGAAAGCGCTCAAGACGGCATCGCTTTGGTTGTCGAGACCGATCAGGGCGAAGAACAGGACCTCGAAGCCGAGCGCCTCGGCATCGATATCGGCATGGTAGCCGCGAATGTACCCGCTGTTTTCCAGCGTGCGCACGCGGCGTAGACAAGGCGGCGCCGAGATGCCGGCGCGGCGGGAGAGCTCGACATTCGTCATGCGCCCCTCGGCCTGCAGATCGCGCAGAATTCGCAGATCTATCTTGTCGAGTTTCTCTTGTCCCATGGCGACCCGTCAGGCGCCCTCCCCTCTTTTGGCGAACTCCGGCGCGGCCGCTGCCGAGCGCTTTGATAATTATATTTCGCAGACTCGGCAGGCATCAATAGACGATTCTCGCGGAGCGTGCTTGTCTCAAGCGCGCCTTGTCGGGAATTGGCCGCCTGCCTACTCTCGCAAGAGGAACGGTGATTTTCAGCGATGCGGACCCCTTCGACATGACCCAGCACCATCACAGCAGTGTTCTCATCCTCGGCTCCGGCCCGGCCGGCTATACGGCGGCTGTCTACGCCGCGCGGGCCAACCTCAAGCCCTTGATGGTCCAGGGGCTGCAAGTCGGCGGGCAGCTCTCCATCACCACCGATGTGGAGAACTACCCCGGGTTCGCCGACCCCATCCAGGGGCCGTGGCTGATGGAGCAGATGGCCGCGCAGGCCGCCAATGTCGGCACCGAGCTGATCATGGACACCATCGTCGAGGTATCACTCTCGGCGCGGCCCTTCCGTTGCCGCGGCGACTCGGGCGACACCTACAGCGGCGATACGCTGATCATTTGCACCGGCGCCCAGGCCCGCTGGCTCGGCCTTCCGAGCGAAGAGAAGTTCCGCGGTTTCGGCGTGTCGGCCTGTGCCACCTGCGACGGCTTCTTCTATCGCGGGCGGACGGTGGCGGTCATCGGCGGCGGCAACACGGCAGTCGAGGAGGCGCTCTTCCTGACCAACTTCGCCGAGAAGGTGATTCTGGTCCATCGGCGGGACAGCTTGCGGGCCGAAAAGATCATGCAGGGCCGCCTGTTCCGCAATCCGAAGATCGAGGTTGTCTGGGACCATGTGCTGGATGAGGTGATCGGCGATGACGAGCCGCTCGGCGTCACCCGCATGCGCCTGCGCAACGTCAAGACCGACGCGTCCGAGGAGCGCCCGGTCGACGGCATCTTCATCGCCATCGGGCACGAGCCGGCGACGGAGCTGTTCAAGGGAAAACTCGACATGGACTCAGGCGGCTACATCCTGACGGCGCCGGATTCCACTGCCACCAACATCCCCGGCGTGTTCGCAGCCGGCGATGTCCGGGACAAGGTTTACCGGCAGGCGGTGACAGCCGCCGGCATGGGCTGCATGGCGGCTTTGGAAGCCGAGCGCTACCTGGCCATGACGGAAGCCAGCGAGATTGCAGCCGAATAACTTTTACGTGCAAAATATACTGTATAAGTAATTTTCAATTGCTCGCCGCACCGGCGGTGGATAGCTTCCGAAGCACCACTACCTTTTCGGGAGAAAACTTATGTCCATAACAGCTCTTGCTTCCTGTCGGGCTGCTGCCCGGGTCGGCCGCCGCACGCCACCCTACGACGGCGCCGATGTCTATCGGCGCGCCAAAGAGCATTGCGGCGTGCAGAGCTTTCGCCGCTTTGCCGAGCAACTTTCTGCACAAGAGCTTGGCAGAGACAGGCTACTCGTCTTCTTCGCCAGCATGACGGCATTCGTACGCTACATCACGCCCGGTATTCCCGCCTTGGCCGTTCGTCTTTCCGATGAGCTCTATCCGCTTGTCCCTTACCGTTGCCATGGCATTGCAGCCCATATTCTCGATGCGTCGATGGACGAATACGGCCTGACCGGCACAAAGCCGCATGCCGAGCTGCTGCGCGACTTCGCGCTCTACTTCGAGCTGACCGAGGAGGAGATCATGGCGCCGGAAAACGCGGTGCCCGCAGCGAACGAACTCGGCGACCGTCTCCGCGAGTGGTATCGCAACGCCCCAGTCGCCTTCGGGCTTGGCGTTCATACGGCCTCTGAGGTGACCGGCTACGAGGAAGCCTACGGCTTTCACCACGCCTTCCTTACGCCGCCCAAGTATGGCCTGACCGAGGACCTGGAGGCCTTTACCTACGTCAAGACGCACGTGGAAAACGAGGGCGACCACTCCACCGATGTGGTGCACTGCTTGGACGAGTACCTCACGCTGCAGCCGGAGAAGATGGAGGAGATCATCGCCGGCAACGACACCTACATGGTGCTCTATGACCGCATGTTCCGGGAAATGAGCGAAGGCGTTTTTGGGTAGCCGTCGCCGCCAACCCTCTGTTCTAAAAGTTGTGGACGCCCGGTCTCGGATGGTGGATAGTCACCAAAGGGGTCGGGCGTCTTTCTTTCCTGCAGCACAATGCGATAAGCTATGCCCATCATTTGGGCGCTGCGGGCACAGAAGAGACCGTTTCAAAGCCTCGTTTCCTCCTATTCCCTCACCTATAGTGGGCGACAAGAGTGACGACGCAGGCGCGGCGCAGCACGCCCGTGTTGGAGGAACCAGTGGAGGCGTTATGGACTGGGATAAGCTTCGGATTTTTCATGCTGTTGCCGAAGCAGGGTCGTTTACGCATGCGGGCGAGAAGCTGAATCTCAGCCAGTCGGCGGTCAGCCGTCAGATCAGTGCGCTGGAAGACAGCCTCAAGGTCCCGCTGTTCCATCGCCATGCCCGCGGCCTCATCCTGACGGAGCAGGGCGAACTGCTCTACGACACGGCGCACGACGTCTTCGGTAAGCTTGCCATCACCGAAGCCTTGCTGATGGAGAGCAAGAATCAGCCGCGCGGACAGCTGAAGATCACGACGACCATCTCCTTCGGCTCGACCTGGCTGGCGCCGCGTATGCGGATCTTCCTGGAATCCTATCCGGAGATCGAGGCGCATCTCATCCTGGCCGATGCCGAGCTGGACCTCTCGATGCGCGAGGCCGACATCGCCATCCGCATGAGCCCGCCCAAGCAGGCTGACCTGGTGCAGCGGCACCTCTTCACCGTGGACATTCACGCCTACGCGTCGCGCGCCTATGTCGAGCGCCTTGGCCTGCCCATGAGCGTCACCGAGCTCGACGACCACCGGATCATCGTCTACGGCAACGACGTCCGCCCACCGGTGCCGGACGTCAACTGGCTGCTGCGTGCCGGCAAGCACAGCAGCGAGATGCGCATTCCGGCCATGACGGTCAACAACGTCTATGCCATCAAGCAGGCCATCCTCTCAGGCTGCGGCATTGGCGCCTTGCCGGCCTTCATGGCGCAGGGAGAGACGGATCTGGTCAGCGTTTTGCCGGATACGCTGCGCGGTCCCTCGATCGACGCTTACTTCGTCTACCCTGAGGAACTCAGGCGGACGCAACGCGTCGAAGTCTTCCGGGACTTCCTTCTCAAGGAGGTCTCCGAGTCGCTGCTGAAGAGCTAGCAACCGGCGTGGCGGGCAGCGGCTCGGCGGGATCGCCGAGTCTGTGACCTATTCGACACAGAATCGGGGTTTGAGCCGCGCGATGGCGGTACAGCCATCAAGACAACACTGTGAAGTCGAAACAGGCGGTTCGCCCTAAACACCTTCCCGGTCTACGCGCAGTTATGTTGCAGAGTTGCAACAAAGTATGGTTATGCAGCAACTGCATGGCTCTGCTGCGGCAAAGTGAATAGACAATATAGCGGTAAAGGCGCATATGCCTAATCGTGATGCTGCGACGCAGCAACGACGAGTTTCGCTGAGCTTCGCCTCGGCAACAGAGATCCGGAACCTTCCGGATACAAGGGCCGGCCCACATATTGGCTGGTCCTACGTCTCCCAGACGTGAAGCCTCCCTGTTCAACTTGCCGGGCCAATTTGGCCCGGCTTTCTTTTTTGTGAATGATCGCTCGAGACTGCGGCGTGGCGGGCCGCAGCATGCAACCGGCATCGGCAGAGCGTTCCCTGCCGCCGCTACCTCGGTCATCCTTGGAAAGTCGAGTAGAGCCGCCAAAGCGGGAGCCTATCCCGCCCGCGCGTCCTACATGTATAGCCGTTCGCCCTCGAGGCCGCTGTAGAGCCCCGCGACATACTCGCCGTAGCCGTTGTAGAGCAGGGTCGGAACCCGCTCATCGCTGCCTAGAACGCGCTCGGTCATTTGGCTCCAGCGCGGATGCGGCACATCCGGGTTCACATTGGCCCAGAAGCCGTACTCACCGCCCTGTATCTCTTCCCAAAAGGAAATCGGCCGCTTGTCGGTGAACTCCACCTCGACAATGCCCTTGCTCGACTTGAAGCCGTACTTCCAGGGCAGGACCAGCCGTAGGGGGGCGCCGTTCTGCTTCGGCATGGGCTTGCCGTAGAGGCCCGTTCCCATGAACGCGAGCTCGTTCATCGCCTCTTCCATGGTCACGCCTTCGATGTAGGGCCAGGGATACCAGCCGGCCCTTTGCCCGCCCGCCACATCCGGGTCGTTGAACGAGGCGAAGCGGAGGTATTTGGCGCTGCTCAGCGGCTTGGCCAGCTCGACCAGCTGGCTCATCTGAAAGCCCGACCAGGGCACCGCCATCGACCAGGCCTCGACGCAGCGATGACGGTACAGGCGTTCTTCGAGCTGGACCTGCTGCAAGAGATCGTCGATGCCGATCTCGAAGGGCTTTTCGACCATGCCATGGATCTTGATGGTCCAGGGCCTGAGCGGCAGGGCCTGCGCCTTCTTCCAGATGTTCTTGGAAGAACCGAATTCGTAGTAGTTGTTGTAGGTCGTCGCCAGCTCTTCGTCGGTGATCGGCCGGTCCAGCCGATAGCGCAGATTGCGCGTGACGGGATAGAGCGAGGCGCTGGGGTCGACTTCGTTGGCGGTCGCTTCGGCCACGACGGCGGATGCCGCGCCGCCGTCTTCCTTGCATCCCATCAGCAACGCCGGCGCGCCAAGCAAGATAGGGCCGGCCGCCAATCCCCGTATCAAGGACCGCCGAGAGCGAAACACGCTCTCATCGGTCGCTGCACTCTCCGGCAGTTCCCAACCTTTCTTGACTTTCGTCAGCATCGCTTGCCCCTCGGCTTTTTGGCGGTTGGCTCACAACGTAGTGAGACATCTGCTCACAGCCAGTAAAAGATTTGCGGGATCGCGGCATCAGGCCGCGATCCCGCGCAATCCAGAGGCTAATTGGTCAAGCTGGCCCGCAGCATCCAGGACGTCTTGTCGTGCGTCGTCATGCGCTCGATCATCATGTCGCCGGTAACCTCGTCTCCGACGCCCTGCGCGGTCTCCAGCACCTTGCGCGCGCGAAGGGACAGGGCTTCGTGGTCGGCCATCAGCTGACGGACCATCTCACCGGCGTCGGGCATGTTATCGCCGGCTTCATCGATGCCGTTCAGGGCAAGGAAGGCCTTGAAACTGCCCGGCGCGTGGAAACCAAGGGCCCGAATGCGCTCGGCAATCTCGTCGTTCGCATCGGCCAGCTCCTCGTACTGCTCGCCGAACATCTCATGGTAATGCTTGAAGTGAGGTCCGGTCACGTTCCAGTGGAAGTTCTGCGTCTTGAGATACAAGGTATAGGTGTCGGCCAGCATCCCGGACAGGGCATCGGCGACAGCCCTGCGGCCTTCCTCGCTCACTCCGATCTTCGGTTCCATCATTTCTCTCCTATGAAGCGATGATCTTTCACAGATTATTTAGTGTTGAATCAGCGTCATGCAAGCATTTTTTAGAATAATTCTAATTTAAGAAATCAGGCTGAGAGCGTCACACTGATCTGGCCAAACACGCCGAAATCAGCGCGCGCCGTCTGCCCCGACTCCAAATAGACGAAGGGTGTTACAACGCCAGTGGTGACCAGGTCGCCGGCGCGCAAAAACTGCCCCTGAGCGATCAGCTCATTGGCCAGCCACGCCAGCACGTTGAAGGGATGTCCCAGCGCGTTGGCGCCGGTGCCCGAGCCGATCAACGCGTCATCGACCATGAGGCTGACCTGGTGCTCGGCAATATCTTCGACCGAGAAATCTCTGGTCCCCGGGCCTAAAAGAAAGGCCCCGTGGGCTGCATTGTCAGCAATCAGGTTGGCCGCTCCGGCCGACATCCAGTCCTCCCGGCCGTAAGCGGAATCGATGATCTCGAAGGCCGGGTGGAGAGAGCCGACGGCCGCTGCCACTGTCTCTCGGTCGTACGGGCTGGCCCGTTCCGGAAGGTCCGCGGCCAGCCGCACCGCGAACTCGGGCTCGACGAGGCCGACAAGGAAATGCTCAGCCGGCCAGCTGGCGGCCGCGCCGTCGAGCCTGCTCGTGCTGTCGAAGAGGCGCCCATAGAACGGCGTTTCGGTGCCCAGCGCCGCTTGGGCTCGATCGCTGGTCGCCGCCACCTTGTAGCCGATGGGCCGCCCGCCGTGCGCCTCCACATAGGCTCGTTGCATGGCATAGCCGTCGGCCAGGCTGCGAGGCCTTAGGCTTTCATGCAGACCGGCCGTCAGGGGGGTCTGGGCACGCCGCGCAGCGAGCAGCCGCCCGGCGACCTCGACGGGATTGCCCACTGTCTCGCTGCAGCGCTTATTGTGCGGCCTGGCGCACCATCTCCTTCACCCGCTCGGCCGGCTTTCCGGTCAGTTCTTGCAGGTGATCGAACTTGGCCGAGAAGGTGCCGACCCCCTGGCTGAGCGACCGCAGCTCGAGAATGAGATCGAGCGTTTCCGACTGCGGCAGGAAGGCTTTGACCTCGTCCCAGCCCTGCCAGCCGGCGCGCGCATCGAAGCCCAAGACCTGGCCGCGCCGTCCTGAGATCAAGGTGTGAACCTTGCTGGTATAGGCATTGGGCACGGCAATGGTGACCTCGCTGATCGGCTCCAGCAAAACCGGCTGGCACTCCGGCAAGGCATCGCTCATGGCCTGCCGGCCGGCGATCTTGAAGGCCATTTCCGAGCTGTCCACCGAATGGTGTTGGCCGTCGTAGAGCGTCACGGATACGTCCACCACCGGGAAACCGAGCGGCCCTTGGTGCAAGGACTCTTTCACGCCATGTTCGACCGCGGGGATGTACTGGCGCGGCACCACGCCGCCGACGATCTTGTCGTGAAAGGCGAAGCCTTCGCCACGCGGCACCGGCTGTATCTCGACATGGATGTCTGCGAACTGACCATGCCCGCCGGTCTGCCGCTTGTAGCGGGAATGGTACTTGGTGCCGCGGCGGATAGTCTCTTTGTAGGCGGGGCGGGCCGGCTCGGTCGCCACCTCCACATGGTACTTGTTCTTCAGCCGCTCGGCGGCGAGCTGCAGGTGGATGTTGCCTTGGCCCCAGAGCAGCATCTGGTGCGTATCCGGGCTGTGCTCCACCGACAGGGAGGGGTCTTCTTCCATCAGCTTGGCCAGGGAGCCTGTGAGCTTGACCTCGTCCTGACGGTTCACCGGCTGAATGGCGAGTGCATAGACGGGGGTCAGCGGCGCGGGGCGCTCCAGCTCCAGGTCGCCGAGCTTGCCGCCTTCGCCGATGATGTCGCCGGTCCGCAGGCTCTCCAACCGGCCGAGGCCCACGATTTCTCCGGCAGACGCCTTGGCCACCTTCTCCTGGTGCCCGCCTTGCAGGCGGAGCAAGGCCGAGGCTCGCTCGCCATCGAAGCTGGCGCCCTCCTTGATCTCGCCGCGCCAAACGCGAGCGACGCTGACCTTGCCGGTGTGTGGCAAGTGGAAGGTCTTGACGATGCTGGCAACCATGGGGGCGCTGGGCAGGCCAAGGCGTTCCATCGCAGCGTCCGGTCCCGGCACCTCGTGGCGCAAGGCCTTCAAGAGCCGATGGATGCCGTTGTCGTGTTCCGCCGAGCCAAGGAAGACCGGCACGATCAGGTCCTCGGCCAAATCCTTTTCCAGCTGCGCGTAGACCTCGTCGTTTGCCGGGACCTTGTCTTCCAGCAGCTCTTCCAACAGCGCGTCGTCGAAATCGGCGAGGGCCTCCAGCATCTCCTGGCGCGCCTCGCTCTCCCGGTCGCGCATCGAGTCCGGCATCTCGACCAGGTTTGAAGGCTTGTGCTCCTGATACTGCCAGGCCCGCTCGCTCACCAGGTCGACGGCGCCGACAACGTCCTCACCGTCCCGCATGGGCACCTGTCGCAGCACCAGCGGCCGCGAGGAATACTCCTGGATGGCCGCCAGAATGTCGCGCACCCGCGCCGTCGCCTTGTCCATCTTGTTGATGAACAGCATGTGCGGAATGCCCTGGTCTTCCAGGAAGCGGAACAGCGGCGACAGCGCGACGGCCTTTTCCAGCTCCGGCTCGGCAACGATGACGGCCACGTCGGCAGCCATCAGCGCGTCCCGCGCCTCCTGCGCCAGCTCGATCGAGCCGGGGCAATCGAGGAAGTACCACTGATCGCCGAGGTAGTCGGCATGGGCCACGTTGAGCTCGGCCGACATGCCGTGGGCACGGGCCTCGGGGCCCGCGTCGCCCACGCTGTTGCCGTCGTTGACGCTGCCTTTGCGCTGAAGTGTGCCCGCGGCCTTGAGCATCGCCTCGAGCAGGGTGGTCTTGCCGCTTGTATAGCTGCCGACCAATGCAGCACAGCGTGCCGGAGTGCCTGCCTTGGACATATCTTACCTCCCTGTCCACCTGGCTCTTGACGAGCCACTTCATTCGATCTTGGCCGTCATGGTCCCAGACTTTGCGGGCCGATGGCAACCAACAATTGCCGGACGGCCACTGGGAAACGGCTCGCCGAGCTATACTGGCGGCGACCCAAGGCACTCGTAAGGCAGGGTGGATCTGCGAAAGGCTCAGGCGCGGTCGAGCGCGCCGGCGAAGTCGTCGGTGAGGTCCTCGATGTCTTCCAGACCCACGGACACGCGGATCAAACCCTCACTGAGGCCGAAGCGCGCCAGGGCGTCACCGCGATAGCTGGTATGGGTCATGCTCGCCGGATGCTGGGCCAGAGTCTCGCAGCCGCCCAGGCTGACGGCGCGACTGGCCAGGGTCAGCTTGTCGAGAAAGCGCCGCCCGGCCTCCAGGCCGCCGCGCAGCTCGAACGCCAGCAGACCGCCGGGCAGGCTCATCTGCCGCTCGGAGAGCGCATGCTGCGGATGGGACGGCAGACCGGGATAGCGTACCTTGCGCACCTTGGGGTGGCTCTCCAGCATCTTGGCCAAGGCCAGGGCATTATCGCTGTGCCGCTCAAGCCGCACGCCGAGCGTCTTCATGCCACGCAGCACGAGAAAGGCGGAGAGCGGTGCGATCGCCGCGCCGGTCAGATAGCGCAGGCCGCGCATGCGCACGTCCTTGACCAGCGCTTTCGACCCGACCAGCGCGCCGGCCAAGACATCGCTGTGGCCGCCCAGAAACTTGGTCATGCTGTGGATGACGGCATCGGCGCCGCTCTCGAGTGGCCGCTGGCCAGCCGGTGTGGCAAAGGTGTTGTCGACCACGGTGATTGCCCCGGCCTCGCGTGCCAAACCTGAGATCCGGCCGATATCCACGATATCGAGGTTTGGGTTGGCCGGCGTCTCGCAATAGACCATGCGCGTCGTATCGCTCAGCGCTTCGGCGAGGTTGGCGGGTTCGGTCAGATCGACCAGCCGCACGTCGATGCCGAACTCCGGCAGCTCCTTGGCGATCAAAGTGTAGCTGTTGCCGTAGAGGGTGTGATGAGCGACCAGGCCATCGCCCGGGCGCAGGTAAGTCCAAAGCAAGCTGGCGATGGCGCCCATGCCGGAGGCGGTGACCAACCCGGCCTCCGCCCCCTCCAGCTCGGCGATACGCTCTTCCAGGAGTGCCTGGGTCGGGTTCTTTGTGCGGCCGTAAGCAAATGCCTCCCGCTCGCCGGCGAAGGTCTGCGCCGCCTCTTCCGCACTGTCGAACACATAGGTCGAGGTCATATAGACCGGGTGCTCGAGCGCGCCCTGATGCGCCGCGGGGTCATGACCGTGATGGATGGCACGGGTGTTGAAGCCGGGCTTTCGGTTTCGGCGCATGACGTCCCTTCCCACAATCGAAAGGCACCCCCGAGCGGACGCCCCCAGCCAACCCTATCGGCACGTGATCAGTCGATTGTGTCGCGCACCAGCGGGCAGGTCGAGCAATGAATGCCACCTCCGCCGAGAAAGATCTTCTCGTACTCGACCGGCAGGATATCGATGCCGAGCTTGTCGAGCGCCTCGGCCGTGCGCGGCGAGGGACCCGTCTGCATGATCACCCGGCCGGGCCGCACCGCGAGACAGTTGACGGTGCCGGAAGGATCGTCGGGATGGATCTCGATTGTCCGAATGTCGAGCTCCTGCAGCTTCTCCAGGAACCAGAAGGGAAGCTGGGTCGGGTTGATGATGGCGGTGTTGACGTCGACCATCACCAGCGCCCCGTCGATGTGCAGGCGATAGCCGGTCAGGTCGCAGCGCAGCAGCTCGACACCCTGGGCGTTCAGAACGTCCTCGACCTGTCGGCAGCCCTCTTCGTTGACCCGGCTCGAGCGCCCGATCACGGCCGTGCGGGGATTGAGCCAGACGAAGCTGCCGCCTTCCATCAGCCCGGTACCGTGCACAGTGCGCAGGATTGGCATGCCGAGCGCCGCAATGGTCTCGGTGACCGGTGCCTCTTCGCCCCGGCGTACGATGGGACCGAGCCGGGTGACGATGGCGCCGCCCTTCACCGCGACGGCGGAATCGCGGGTGTAGATGGACTTGTGCTTACCCGGCGCGCAGCGCTTGAGGTAAACCACCTCGACCCCCTCGGCACGCAGGATGTCGGCGAGCGCATCGTGCTGGGCCTGCTGCTCCTCCAGGGAGGGGATGACATCGCCGCGCCAGTACCAGGTCTCGCCCACCTCGTCGCCGTAGGAGCCCAGGCGCTCGATGCGTTTGGAGGGGTCGATGATCCCCAGCTCCTCGCCGGGGCGGTGCATCATCACCACGCGCAGCTGGCCGACATCGTTGTCGCAGCCCCATTGCCGGCCCCAAATCTCCTTCTGCTGGGAAGGCGACTCGAAATCCGGCTCGGCATGAGACGGAAAAGCCTTGATGGTCATGTTGTAGCGGTATTCGAACTCGCTCACTGCGCTCATGCCGGTCACTCCCTGCTCGTCCCCGTGATGAAAGGACGGGCATGTTAGCCGCCGTCATGACCCGGCGGTAGGACCGGGCGCGCAACCCTGCTGCACCTTTGCGAAGTCGGGTGGCTTACGTCAGGCTGGCGCGTTGAGGCTGCGCAACGAGACGCGTTGGTCACCGGCCGCATCGAAGTTGCCCGGGTCCAGCCAGCGCTCGAAGTTCGCCTTCACCCGCGGCCAGTCCTTGTCCAGCAAGGCGAACCAGGCGCTGTCGCGGTTGCGCCCCTTGACGATCAAGTGCTGGCGGAAGACGCCTTCGAAGCTGAAGCCGAACCGCAGCGCCGCCGCCTTGGACTTTTCGTTCAGGTCGTTGCACTTCCACTCAAGGCGGCGATAGCCCAGTCCGTCGAAGGCCTCGCGCATCAGGAGGAAGATGGCTTCCGTTGCCATCGGCGTACGCTGCAGGCTCGGCGCGAACCAGATATGGCCGATCTCGATAACCCCCATCGCCGGCACGATGCGCAGGAAGCTCACCATGCCGCGCGGTTCGCCGCTCTCTGCATCGCAGACCGCGAAGAACAGCGGGTCGTCGCCAAGGCAGAAGGACTGCTGCCAGGCGACCAGCGCCTCGGCGCCGTCGAAGGGCCCGTAGGGCATGTAGGTCCAGATCTCCGGCGCCTCCCGGGAGGCCGCATGCAAGGCCACCCCGTGGCGAGCCGGATCGATCGGTTCAAGCCGGACCAGGCGGCCCTCGATGGGCTTGCGTGCCGGCGGCTGCCAGTCGCGCGGCGTCACCTGCGGGCCGACCGGCAGGTCCATCTCCATGACGCTCACTCGGCCGCCTCCTTGACCGTCTTGCTGCCATAGCGATAGCCGGTGACATGGGCCGGTAGCGGCGTCTTGGGATCGAGCCGCGGGCAAGGCTTCGGCGTGCCGACCACCGTGACGAAAGGAATGACGCCGGCCCAAACCGGCAGGGCGTAGTCTTCCTCGTCGTCGGCCGGCGGTGCGTCGCGCACCTTGGCCGAGGCTTCGTCGACCTTCATCGACAGCATGGTGGTGGCCTTCAGCTCCTGATCGGTCACCGGCCGGATCTCGGCCCAGCGCCCCGGCAGAATGCCCTCCATGAACTCTTCCAGCCCGGCAAGCTTGCTCTTGGGGTCCGCGACCTTCTCGGCCGTGCCGAACAGCATCACCGAACGGTAGTTCACGCTGCTGTGGAAGCCGGAGCGGGCCAAGACCAGGCCGTCCAGGTGGCTGACGGTCAGGCAGACCTCCATGCCGGCAGTCTTGCGCAGCATGCGGCTGGCCGATGAGCCGTGCCAGTAGACATGGTCGCCCTCGCGCCAATAGAGCGTCGGGGTCACGTAAGGCGCGCCATCGATGATGTAGCCGACATGGCACAGCAGGCCGGCGTCCAGGATCCGATAGAGGGACTCCTTGTCGTACTGCGCGCGCTGGTGCAGCCGCTTGACCTTGGTCCGCGCGGAGGGAGGGGTACCGCTCATGGCGTGTTCTCGCTTCAACTCAGCCGTCATCGTTCCTGATCGGCTGGGTTTGCCTGCTTATTGGCTTTCTCAAAAGAGCCAATTCTGCTCTATTTGATCATACCAATTTAGCGAAAGCCAAATCCGGGTCGGAGCATGCAGCAAGAGAACCCACCGGAGATCGCCCTTCTGTCGCTCGGCGTAAGCCGCAGCGAGGAAGTGCCGGCCTATCAGCAGATTCACGAGCAGATCAGGCGCCTCATCCTGGAACGGCGCCTGGCCGGCGGCCTGCGGCTGCCATCCTCCCGCGCACTGGCCGAGCAGCTCGGCGTCTCCCGCACCACGGCGACCGCCGCATACGACGAGCTGGCCGCCGAAGGCTATGTGCAGTCCCGCCGTGGCGCCGGGGTCTATGTCGCCGCGGATTTGCCGGACGACTACCTCGCCATTCGCCAGCACAAGGCGGGCGCCGAGAAAGGCCGCAACGCCATAGAGTCATCCGAGGACCGACCGTTCGACCGAAGCTTCGAGGTCGGCCGACCGGACGCGGAGGCCTTTCCGTCGCGGCTTTGGTCGCAGCTTCTGGCGCGCAGCGCCCGGCGCGACATGCCGGCCCTGCTGCGCGAGCCCGCCCCGAACGGCCTGCCGTCCCTGCGCCAGGCCATCGCCCGGCACCTTCGCGACTTCCGCGGTCTGGCCTGCGACGGGCGCCAGGTCCTGATCACCTCGGGCGTGCGCGAGGCCCTGGAGCTGCTCTGCCAGGCACTCCTCGCACCAGGCGCCGGGGTGATCATGGAAGACCCGGGCTACCAGGCGGCGCGGCAGCTCTTCGCCGCCCGTGGCCATGACGTGCTCTCAGTACCCGTGGACGATCAGGGGCTGGCCGTCGACCCGGAGGGCGAGGCCTTTCGGGCCGCCGGTATGGCACTGGTCACCCCCTCCCGACACTACCCACTCGGCATGCCGCTCAGCGCGGCTCGGCGACTGGCGCTGCTGGACTGGGCCGACCGGCAAGGCGCCTGGATTATCGAGGACGACTACGACAGCGAATACCGCTACAGCGGCCGGCCGCTGGACGCGCTGATGAGCCTCGACCGCAGCGGCCGGGTCATCTACCTGGGCAGCTTCTCGAAGGTTATGTTCCGCGGCCTGCGGCTCGGCTTTCTCGTGGTGCCGGACAGCCTGGTGGAGACCTGCGCGAAGGTGCAAAGCAACCTCGGGCCGCAAGCCGCCCTCGTCGCCCAACCGGCCATGGCGAGCTTCATCGCGGAGGGACATCTGGCGACCCACCTGCGCCGCACCCGGCGGCTCTACGCCGAGCGGCTGAAGACCCTGCAGCGCAGTCTGGCCGAGGCCTTCTCGGACGTTCTGGAGCCCCTCCCACAGGACGGCGGCATGCATGTTGTTTGCGAATTGCGCGCAGCCCTGACGGCACGGTGCGGTGACAGGCAGCTTTGCGATCGCGCGGCAGATGCCGGGCTTGCCTTGACCCCGCTCTCGCCGCACTACGTCGGCAGTCGCGCGCGGCAAGGTCTTCTGCTCGGCTTCACAGGGGCGGATGAGGGTGCGATGCAGTCGGCGGCAAAACAGTTGAAGACGGCAATCGCCGGACCCAGCCGCCCAAGGGTTCGAGCCGGTTAATCGCTGCCTTGCGTCTCTTCCTCGTCCTCGACCCGGTGCTTCAGCATGAAGGGGATTTGCGCCATGATGAAGACGAAGGTGATGGCCATCTGGCCGATGGTGTCGAACCAGACCCAGGTCTCGGTGTCCTGGGTGCGCCAGACCACCTCGTTGGCCAGCGCCATGACCACGAAGAAGATCGCAAATCGCAAGCTCAGCCCGCGCCAGGCGACCTCGTGCAGGGGAAAGGCCGTGTTGAGCAGCATCTTCAGGACCGGCTTGCCGAGCAGGTAGGAGCCGTAGATCACCACGGCGAAGAGGAGCTGCAGGACGGTCGGCTTGATCTTGATCCAGAACTCGTCCTCGAAGTAGAGCGTCAATCCCCCGAAAATCCCGACCAGGCCGGCCGCGATCAGCGGCAGGTAGGGGATGCGGCGGCTGACCAGATAGCTCACCACCAGCGCCGCCAAGGCTGCGATGATCAGCGCCGCCGTCGCATCGAGGATGCCCTCGCGGTAGTAGACCACGAGAAAGACGATCAGCGGCACATAGTCGGTGGCGGGCTTCAGCCAGCCCGGCTCCTTGCGGACCGCCGCCGTGGTCGCCTTGTCGTCCATTCTCTTTCCTTCCCTACCGGCTCAACCGCTCGCCGCGCGGCCGAGCGCGTGGGGCTGCAGCGCAATGTAAACTTCTTGGCTTAACGGCGTGTCGACGCCGAGCTCCTCGCCGAGACGCACCACGGCACCGAGCAGCCAATCGAGCTCCATGCGATTGCCGCGCTCCAGGTCGACCAGCATTGAGGGTTTGATCGTGCCGGGCAGCGTTCCGATCCGCTTGAAGAAGGTGTCCTCCCTGCCTTCCTCGAAGGGAATGCCCTTGGCGCGCGCAACCGCAAGGGCTTCGCGGATCAGGGTCTTCAGGGTCTCGCTCTTCTCCTCGTCGCCGTGCACCTCGCCGATAGTGGCGCGATAGTAGGCGCAAGCCCCGGCGCTGGGCGCCAGCGCCACGAACTTCTCCCACAAGGCGACCTCGATATCGTCGCGCACGATGGCCTCCAGGCCGGCGCTGCTGCAGGCGGCTTGCAGGGTCTCCTGGCGCCAGCTCTTGCTGCCGTCCATCTCGCCGAAGAGAAACCGCGCGGTCTCCGAATGATGGCGCACCACGCCAGGCGCCTCGATGTGGGCCGAGATCTGGGCGATGCCGCCCATCACATGCTTCTCGCCGAGTAGGCGGGCGAACAGGGGCTCGGCCTCGATGCCGTTCTGCACCGAGATGACGGCCGTATCGTGCGACAGGAGCGGCCGGATCAGGTCGGCCACCGGCTCGCTGTCCCACAGCTTGGTGCAGACCAGGATGACGTCGAACAGCCCCGCCTGGTCGGCGCTTTCATAGAGCTGCGGGGCGGGCAGGTGCATGTCGCCGAGCGGCGAGTAGACCTTGAGGCCCTCACGCTCCATGGCCTCCCGATGTGCGCCGCGGGCGACGAACATCACGTCGTTGCCGTCCAGCGCCAATCGCGCGCCGAAATAGGCGCCGACACCCCCTGCGCCAACGATAAGAACGCGCACCCTTCGCCTCTCACAACGCTTGCCTGGAATGCTCCGGGATATCGGGGACCGGCCGCCGGCTGTCAACCGAGCGCATGGCTGGCAGTGACACGGCCCTTTCCGCTTGGCGCCGGCTGAAGGGCTGGCTTAACTGTCCCGGCAAGCAACCAAAACTGAGGGTCGGGCATGATCAATCTCTTCAGCGACACGCAGACCAAGCCGACCGCCGCCATGCGCCGGGCCATGGCCGAGGCCGAAGTCGGCGACGAGCAGCGTGGCCAGGACCCGACCGTCAACCGGCTATGCGAGATGTCGGCAGAGCTGCTGGGCAAGGAAGCAGCCGTCTTCCTGCCGTCGGGCACCATGTGCAACGAGATCGCCATCCTGGTGCATTGCCGCCCCGGGGACGAGGTTCTCTGCGACAAGACCTCCCACATCATCCATGCCGAGGGCGGCGGGCCGGCGGCGCTGGCCGGCGTGGTCATGACGCCGCTCGAAGGAACCAACGGTGTCTTCACGGCCGAGCAAACAATCGCGGCCACGCGGGAACGCAACCGCTACGCCCCCCGCACCCGCCTGGTCGAGATCGAGCAAACGGCCAACTTGGCGGGCGGCACTATCTGGCCGCTCGCGACCATTTCCGAGGTTGCCGCCGCCGCCCACGAGCGCGACCTGCTCGTCCACATGGACGGCGCCCGGCTGCTCAACGCCGTGGTCGCCAGCAACGTCTCGGCGGCGGACTTCGCCGACCCCTGCGACACCGTGTGGCTCGACCTCAGCAAGGGCCTCGGCTGCCCGGTGGGCGCCGTGATGGCCGGCAGCGCCGACTTCATCGAGGCCTGCTGGTTCTGGAAGCAGCGCATCGGCGGCGCCATGCGGCAGGCCGGCATCATCGCCGCCGCCGGGGTCTATGCCCTGGAACACCACGTGGAGCGGCTGGCCGAAGACCATGCAAACGCCAAGCTGATGGCCGAGCGCCTGGCCGAGTTGCCGGGCATTGCGGTCGATCTGGGCAGCGTGCAGACCAACATGGCCTATTTCGATATCTCAGAGAGCGGGCACGAACCGTTGCAGTTCCAGACGGCGCTGGCCGAACGCGGGCTGCAGGTGAGCCGCATGGGCCCGAGCCGCTTCCGCGCCGTGACGCACCTGGACGTCTCGCGCAGCGAGATCGAAACGGCAGCGGCGACCATCGCCGAGGTGCTGGTCGCCTAAAGACGCACAGCGATCGGCGCTGCAATCGGCCGCAAAAGTCTGTTATGCTTTTGCGACAAGCAAGAACGAACAAAAGGGAGGCACCCAAGAGATGTGCCGCATTTTCGCTGGCCAGGACCCCGCGAACTACGCCTGCCACACCCGCTCTCTGCGTCTCGCCGGACACGTCACCTCGATCCGGCTGGAGGCCAAGTTCTGGGAAATCCTGGATGAAATCGCCGAGGAGCAGGGCATGACGACGCCCAAGTTCCTCTCGCTGCTGTACGACGAGGTCATGGAGATCAATCCGGAGATGCACAACTTCGCATCGCTTCTACGGGTCTCCTGCCTGAACTACACGCTGGATCGCGCCGGCGTCATGGAACGCGCCAGAGGCGAGCTGGCGGCAGCCGCCGCCGAGTAACGCCCGACCGCGTCCGCCGGCGCGAACAGAAAACGGCGTGTAGTAGCCCGCTACCACCATCCTGAGCGGCTTTGGCCCTAGACTCGGCCAAAGACCAACGGAATGAACAAAGCGGGAGGACTTCTATGGCGAAAGCCATACACACCATGATCCGCGTCGCGGATCTGGATAAATCGATCGCCTTCTACGATACGGCCTTCGACCTGAAAGTCGCCGAGCGCTTCGACTTCGACGGCTTCACGCTAGTCTATCTCCGCAATCCGGAGAACGACTTCGAGGTCGAGCTGACCTGGAATGCCAGCCAGGAAGAGCCCTACACCCACGGCAGCGGCTACGGCCACCTGGCCGTCTGCGTCGAAGACTGCGCCAGCGAACATGAGCGCTTTGCCGAGGCAGGGCTCAATCCGAACGACGTGAAGGAGTTCCATCGCAACGGCTCGCTGATGGCCCGCTTCTTCTTCGTTCAAGATCCCGACGGCTACAAGATCGAGGTTTTGGAGCGGCACGGCCGCTACCAGTGATGCGGCATGCCGGGCAAACCGGCAGCATGCCAAAAAACAACATAAAACAATAGTTTAAAGAGGAGGAAACGCGAGAGATGTCTGCAAAAGGCATGAACCGCCGCCAGTTTCTGCAAAGCAGCAGCCTGGCGGCCGGCGCGACCGTGGCGGCCACGAGCGGTGCCGCGGCGCAAGGCATGGGTCTCAAGGCGCTGGACGACCACAGTGGCCGCACCCTGCTGAAGATGACCCGGGATCTCTATCCCCACGATACCCTGGCCGATCTCTACTACATGGTCGTGGTCGAGGTGCTCGACGCCGAAGCGGCCGGCAACGACGACACGGCCCGGCTGATCAAGGACGGCGTCGCCAAGCTCGACGGCGCCATGGGCGTCAACTTCGTCGACCTGTCGGAAGGCAACCGCCTTGCCGTCCTGGAAGCCATGGAGAGCGACCCCTTCTTCCAGAAGGTGCGCGGCACCACGGTGGTCGCTCTCTATAACGATCCGCTGGTCTGGCGGCATTTCGGCTACGAAGGCCCCTCCTTCGAATACGGCGGCTACATCGACCGAGGCTTCGACGACCTGCGCTGGGTCGGCGAACCCTCCGCCGATGCCAGCCCGAAAGCCGGTTGACGGAGAGGAGGAAAGACCATGGCAAACTACGATCTTTCCGACGACTCCGTCGTCGTGGTCATCGGCTCCGGCGCCGGGGGCGGCACCCTGGCCAACGAGCTCTGTCAGAAAGGCATCAAGGTCGTTCTGCTGGAGGCGGGCAAACGCTACGGCGAGAACGACTTCGTCAACGACGAGTGGGATTCCTTCGGGCAGCTCTCATGGCTCGACAAACGGACGACCTCAGGAACTTGGCGCGTCGCCAAGGACTTCGCCGGCCTGCCGGCCTGGATCTGCAAGACGGTCGGCGGCAGCACGGTGCACTGGGCCGGCGCCTCGCTGCGCTTCCAGGAGCACGAGTTCAAGACACGCACCGTCTACGGCGACGTCGAGGGCGCGACCCTGCTCGACTGGCCGATCTCCCTGCAGGACCTCGAGCCTTACTACGACAAGGCCGAGGACAAGATGGGGACCACCCGGACCCACGGCATTCCCGGCCTGCCGGGCAACAACAACTTCAAGGTCATGTACACCGGTGCCAAGCGCCTCGGCTACAAGAACGTCAACACCGGGCGCATGTCGATCAACAGCCGGGCGCGGGACGGCCGGCCCGCCTGCCAGCAGATCGGCTTTTGCTTCCAGGGCTGCAAGTCGGGCGCCAAGTGGTCGACCCTGGTGACCGAGATTCCGGCCGCCGAAGCCACCGGCAAGCTCGATCTCAGAACCCAGGCGCAGGCCTTGCAGATCGAGCACGATGCCGACGGCAAGGTCAGCGGCGTGCTCTATGCCGACAAGGACGGCAATCGGCAGCTCCAGAAGGCCCGCGTGATCTGCGTCGCCGGCAACTCCATAGAGACGCCGCGCTTGCTGCTCAACTCGGCCTCGGCCCAGCACCCGGACGGGCTCGCCAATTCGTCGGGCCAGGTGGGCCGCAACTACATGCGGCACATGACCGGCTCGGTCTACGCCACCTTCGACAAGCCGGTGAACATGTACCGCGGCACCACCATGGCCGGCATCATCACCGACGAGTCGATCAACGACCCGGCCCGCGGCTTTGTCGGCGGCTATGAGATGGAGACCCTGTCGTTGGGCCTGCCTTTCATGGCGGCCTTCCTCGACCCCGGGGCCTGGGGACGCGGCTTTGCCGAAGCCATGGAAGGCTACGATCACATGGCCGGCATGTGGCTGGTCGGCGAGGACATGCCGCAGGCGTCGAACCGCATCACGCTGCATGAGTCCGAGACGGATCAGTTCGGCCTGCCCGTGCCGAACGTGAACTTCGACGACCACGCCAACGACATCGCCATGCGCAACCATGCCTTCAAGCAAGGCAGCGCGGTCTACGAGGCGGTGGGAGCGACGAACGTCTACGAAACGCCACCCTACCCCTCGACCCACAACCTCGGCACCTGCCGCATGAGCGAAAAGCCGCAGGACGGGGTCTGCAACAAGTGGGGCCAGACCCACGAACTGGCCAACCTCTTCATCTCGGATGGCAGCCAGTTCACCACCGGCGCGGCAGAGAACCCGACGCTCACCATCGTGACGTTGGCGATCCGCCAAGCCGATTACATCGCCGAGCAGATGGGCCAGAAGTCCATTTAACCCTGTCAAACGCAACCTTGCGCCCCGAAGGAAACTCCGGGGCGCTTTTCTTTCCGGCGCCTAGCTCAGAGCTTCGCAAGCACGCTTGATGCGGTTGCAGGCCTCTTCCAAGAGCTCGGTCGAGGTCGCGTAGGAGATACGGAAGTGCGGCGATTGGCCGAAGGCCGCGCCGTGCACCGCTGCGACCCCTTCGCTTTCCAGCAGGTAGGTGACGAAATCCTCATCCGTCTCGATGGTCTTCCCGTCCGGTGTTGTCTTGCCGATCGTGCCGGCGCAGGAGGGATAGACGTAGAAGGCCCCCTCCGGTGTCGGGCAATGCAGCCCCGGACACTGGTTGAGCTTGCTGACCACCAGATCACGGCGCGCCTTGAAGACCTCGTTGTTCGTCGGAATGAAATGATGGCTGCCGCTGAGCGCCTCGACCGCCGCCCACTGGCTGATCGACGAGGGGTTGGAGGTCGACTGACTCTGCACCTTGGCCATGGCCTTGATCAGCGCCTCGGGGCCCCCGGCAAAGCCGATGCGCCAGCCGGTCATGGCATAGGCCTTGGAGACGCCGTTGATCGTCAGGGTGCGGTCGTAGATCTCCGGCTCGACCTCGGCCGGGGTGCAGAAGGTGAAGCCGTCGTAGACCAGCTTCTCGTACATGTCGTCGGTCATCACCCAGACATGCGGGTGGCGCTTCAGCACGTCGGTCAGCGCCTTCATGTCCTCGGCGGTATAGGCGGCGCCGGTCGGGTTCGAGGGGCTGTTGAGGATCAGCCACTTGGTCTTCGGCGTGATCGCCGCCTCCAGGTCCTCTGGCCGGAGCTTGAAGCCGTTGTTCTGCGGGCAGGTGACGAAGACCGGCTCGCCGCCGGCCAGCAGCACCATGTCGGGATAGGAAACCCAATAGGGTGCCGGGATGATCACCTCGTCGCCATCGTCGATGGTCGCCATCAAGGCGTTGTAGAGGATCTGCTTGCCGCCGGTGCCGACGGTGATCTGGTTCGGCGCGTAGTCGAGGCCGTTATCGCGCTTGAACTTGTCCGAGATCGCCTGCTTCAGCTCCGGGATGCCGTCGACCGCGGTGTACTTGGTCTCGCCGCGCGCGATGGCGTCGGTCGCCGCCTTCTTGATGTGATCCGGCGTATCGAAGTCGGGCTCTCCCGCGCCGAGGCTGATGACATCGCGGCCGGCGGCCTTGAGCTCGCGAGCCTTTTGCGTCACCGCGATAGTGGGCGAAGGCTTAATGCGTGACAGGCGCTTGGCGAGAATGGACATGGCGCAACTCTCCGTTGGCTTTGCTTGGAACGCAGAAAATGGGTTTGACGACACAGGGATGTCAGCACTGTGGCGGCTGCTTGAACACTAACGCCTCAAGCCATGCACCACCAGCGCGACAACGGCAGGGCTGCCTCTTTATTCCTTCGCCTCTGGCGATTCTGGCCCCTCTGGCGTTTCTGGCTCGGGACCGTCCTCGTCGCGACTGCCATCCAGGTCGTTGTTCTCGTCGTTGTTGGTCTTGGCGTTGCTGTCCGCCGTGCGGCCCTTGCCCCGACCGCCTCTCCCGAAGTCGCGCCGGCTTTCGGCAAAGGTGATCAGGCGGTCCTCGACCAGGCGATTGATCGAGCCTTCCGGGAATAGCCCGTCGGCCCCACGCGCGCCGGCTTCCCGCCCGGTCAAGAGCGCAATCCCCTCGTCGATATGAGAGATCGCATAGACATGGAAACGGCCGTCGCGGCAGGCCTCCGCCACATCCTCACGCAACATGAGATGCTTGACGTTCGAAGCGGGGATCAAAACGCCCTGCTCGCCGGTCAGGCCGCGCGCCGCACAGATGTCGTAGAAGCCCTCGATCTTCTGGTTCACGCCGCCGATGGCCTGCACCTCACCGAGTTGGTTGACCGAGCCAGTGATCGCCAGCGACTGCTTGAGCGGCACCTCGGAGAGCGCGGAAAGCAGCGCATAGAGCTCGGTGGAGGAGGCGCTGTCACCATCGACCCCGCCATAGGACTGCTCGAACACCAGGGTCGCCGCCATAGCGACCGGCGCCTTGAGGGCATAGCGGGAGGAGAGAAAGCCCGAAAGAATGAGCACGCCCTTGCTGTGCAGATTGCCGCCCAGCTTCGCCTCGCGCTCGATGTCCAGCACCCGGCCGGCGCCCATGCGCACGCGCGCCGTGATGCGGGTGGGACGGCCAAAGGAAATGGCCCCTAGGGCGTGCACGCTCAGGGCGTTGACCTGACCGACCTCGGCGCCGTCGGTCTCGATCATCATTGTGTCGCGCAGGATGGCCTCGTGGCTACGCTGGCGCGCCCGATCCAGGCGGCGGATGCCTTCATCGACCGCCCGCTTGACGTCGCCGGCGCCGATGGCCTTGTGCTCGGCCTTGCCGGCCCAATAGCTCGCCTCCCGCAGCACGTCGGCCAGCGGCCCGATCCGCACGGACAGGCGCTCCGAATCGCCGGCCAGGCGAGCGGCATGCTCGACGATGGCGGCCGCACCCTCCGGGTCGAGCGGCAGCAGGTCCTCGCTACGGCAGATGCCGCCAAGCAGGCGCACCAGCAGGGCGGCGTTCGCCTCGTCCCATACGATGATCTCCTCGAAGTCGGCCGCGACTTTGAAGAGCTCGCGAAAGTCGGGCTCCTGGCTCGAGAGGATGTGGAAGAGAGTGCGGTCGCCGAACAGCACCACTTTGACGTCGAGCGGGATGGGGTCCGGCTCCAGGGTCACAGTCGAGGCGACACTCATGTAGGCGCCCGGAGACTCGATGGTGACGCAGCTGTTGCGCAGGGCCCGCTTCAGCGCATCCCAGGCAAAGGGCTGCTGCAAGAGCTTGATGGCATCGATCAGCAGATAGCCGCCGTTGGCCCGGTGCAGGGAACCGGGCTTGATCAGGGTGAAGTCGGTGACCAGGGCGCCCATCTGGGCCATGTGTTCGACCCGGCCCAGCAGGTTACCGAGCGCCGGATGATCGTCGGTCACCACGGGCGCGCCGGCCCCCTCACCGTCAAGGCTGTGACGCACGATCACATTCACCTCATAGCGGCGAAAGCGGGTTTCGGGGCCAGTGGGCCGCGGCGGAGGCGTTGGCTGGCCAGTCGAGCCGTCCGGCGCAAGCTCCATCGGCGCCGACGGCGCGGAGAGAAAGAGCTGCGCGTTCTCGACCAGGTCCTGCCGCACGTTTTCCAGGTAGGCCTTGACCGCGGGCAGGTCGGCAAAGCTATCGACCAGGTCATTCATGGCACGTCGTACGGCCAGGGTGGCAAGACGCCGGTCGAGCTCGCGGATTTGCTCGCGGCGCTCCTTATCCAAGCGCGGCACGGTCTCCATGATGTCCTGCAGCGCCGCCTGCAAGTGCTGCATCTTCTCTTGCAGCGCCTGTTGCTCCTTCTCCGGCAGCGCCTTGAATTCTTCAGGCGTCAGCGCCTTATCGCCGCGGATCGGCGCCATCGCCATGCCGGACTGGGTGCGCATGATCGCGATACCCTGCTTGGCCGCATCCTCGGCCAGCTCGGAAAACGCCGCCTGCTGCTGGCGTTGAAATCCGGCGTCGATCTCCTTGCGCCGGGCCTGGTAGTCGTCGCTCTCGAAGACCGCCGGAAAGGCCGTGCGCAGTCCGTCGATCAGCGCTTGCATGCCGTCGTTCAGGCGCTGCGCACGCCCGGGCGGCAAGCGCAGTGCGGTCGGCCGGTGCGGCTCGGCAAAGTTGTGGACATAGGCCCAGTCGTCCGGCGAGGGCGCCCGCTCGGCCTTGCCGCGCAGGAACTCCTTGACCGCGTTGTGCTTGCCGGAGCCGGGAATGCCGAGCACGAAGACGTTGAAGCCCGGCCCGCGCATCTCCGCGCCGAAGGTCAGCGCATCCAGCGCCCGCTCCTGGCCGACCAGTCCGTCGATAAGATCAAGGTCTTCGGAGGTGTTGAAGGAGAACTGCGCGGGGTCGCAACGGCGGCGCAGCGCTTCGGTCGGCAAAGGGGCGACGGGCGCGGCGCCGTCCGCTTCGCTGTCATCCGTCATGCTGCGCCCTCTCCACCTTCATGTTGCCCTCGGCTCCACAATGGGAACCTAGCCCCGGCGGCGACACGCGCGCAAACGAAGCCGCGCTCGGGTCAGCCGTGCGAACGGCTCATGACGGCGCCAAGACGAAGCGCATGGTGAAGCGCTGCCAGAGACCATGGTGCTCGTCAGGCAGCGCGAAGGGACTGCAGGCCTGCAAGGCCCGGCGGGCCCGCCCCGCTTCCCGGCCAAAGACCTCATCGCGCAACAGGCGCCCGGCATCCCGCACCCGCGCCATGTCGAGACGACCGGAGCGGTCGAAAGCGACCTCGACATCGATGAACTCGGGCGCGTCCCCCGGCCCGTCCGCACCAGCCCAGCAGCGCGCTACCTGTGCCCGCAAGGCCGAGACGACGGCCCAAAGCTCGGGACTGGTCTTAACCAGTTGGCGATCTGCGGCCGTGCGCGGCATGGCGGCGCGGTCCTGCCGCTCAAAATCGCGTATTGCGGAAGGCCTCTCCTCCACGCGAGCCGGCGCCTCTGCCGACGGGGTTGCGTCCTCCATCACCAGCGATGCCATCTCGACAGGTTCTTCGGCCGCCGCGGGGGCGATCGCCTCGAAAACCTCCTCCATCGGAACGCTTTCCGCGACCAACTGTTCGGCCAGAGGGTAAGGTTCTGCGGCCAGGGGTGTCGTTGCCGTGTTTGCTAGCGCTGAAAGCGCAGGCTCGACGACCTGCTGCAGCGCCACGGGCTGAAGGCTGGGCGGCACCTCCACCGGGTCGACGGCGGCAACGGCCTGCGTCTCTGCGGTGATCGGATCCGCCACGGCAGCAAGCGGTGGCTCGCTTACGGCATCCAGCGGCGCCGCATCGGCGACATCCAGCGGCGCGTCAACCTCCAGCGTCTCGGCCAGAGCGGCGTAGTCCTCGACCGCCTCGGCCAAGGAGACTTCATCTTCAAGCGCCGTCGCCGAGGGTGTGTCATCGATTTCGGCGAGCTCAGCGGGCATGGCCAACTCAGCCTCGACAACCTCCCCACCAGAGAATCCCATGAGATCGAAGTCCTCGAAGCGTGGCACCTCACGCACGGCAAAGGAGGCGCTGAAGAAGAGAGACAGGATGAGCGCGTGGCCGCAGACCGAAAGCAGCGGCGCCAGGGCCGAATGGCCGGGCGCGATGCTCGCCGCAACGGTTCTGCGATAGGCCAGCGCCATCTTTGAGCCTAGCTCCCCTCGAATGGGGCGCCGGGATAAACGCGGATGATCAAGTCGCCGGGCTCGGTAGCAACGCTCTCCTCGTTGGCAGCTTCGCTATGATCGCTGCCCCGCGCGCTCGGCCGCCCCTCGGCTGCCGGACGACCGGACAGCGTGGCGACAAAGTCGCGCGAGCTCTCCCAGCTCTCCTCCAGGTCGTGCTCGGCCGCATAGCTCTCCCAGGCGCCGGCGGTGCCGAGGCAGGGTGTGCTGGCGTAAGGGTCGACGATGCAGCCCGCCTCGCGCCGGCGCTGCACGCGGGCGACCTCCGGCGAAGCCTGCTGCCCGGTGGTCAAAGACCGCGCCGGTCCCTCGCCGCGGGCAATGGCGAGAAAGTGCAGCGCCTCCTCGTCACGACCAGCCAGGAAGGCTTCGAAGCTGCGGGCCGCCGCCAGGGAGGCATGCAGGTCCTGAAGCGCGAGAAAGCGGTCCCACTTTTCTGCCACGCCAGGGCAGGGCTGCTCGGCCCAAGGATGGTTCTGGCAACCAGCGGCGGCCACAGGCGAAACCACCATGAGGCTTGCAATCACAACGGCAAAGGCGGCAAAGAGGTTGGTGACCGTATCCATGGTCGGATTCCCGGCGGCCCGTTTGTCACCGCGCCGGTTCTCGTGGATTGTCGTTCGCTTGCGCGAAAGCCGGTGCGGCAATATTCCTGCATTTCCACAAGGGCGTGCTGGTCTTGCATGACCTTTTGCCGCACGCCTTTGACTCCCGGTCAGGATTTAAGGGCGTTACCTTTCGTGCGGGTTAACTGTTGTCGGTTCATTCGGGAACCGCAGTGTGGGAGGTGGTGATGGAACGCGAGTACATGGAATACGACGTGGTTATCGTCGGCGCCGGCCCCTCGGGCCTGGCCGCGGCGATCAGGCTGCGTCAGCTCGCGGAGGAGAAGGGCCACGACATCAGCGTCTGCGTGCTGGAGAAGGGATCCGAAGTCGGCGCCCACATCCTGTCCGGCGCGGTGCTGGAGCCACGGGCCCTCAACGAGCTGATTCCGGACTGGAAAGACAAGGGCGCGCCGCTCAACACGCCGGTCAAGGATGAGAAGTTCCTGCTTCTGACCGAAAAGGGCAGCCTGTCGGTGCCACTTTGGATGCTGCCGGCACAAACCCACAATAAGGGTAACTACATCGTCTCGCTCGGCAACGTCTGCCGCTGGATGGCGGAGCAAGCCGAGGCCATGGGCGTCGAAATCTATCCCGGCTTTGCCGCCGCCGAGGTGCTCTACAACGACGCCGGCGCCGTCATGGGCGTGGCCACGGGCGACATGGGTGTCGCCAAGGACGGCCACCACAAGGACAGCTACCAGCAGGGCATGGAGCTCCGGGCCAAATATACCCTCTTTGCCGAGGGCTGCCGCGGCAGCCTGGGCAAGCAGCTCGAGGCGCGCTTCGAGCTGCGGCGGGACTGCCAGTTCCAAACCTATGGCCTGGGCATGAAGGAGCTCTGGGAGCTCGACCCGTCCAAGCATCAGGAAGGCCTGGTCATTCATACGGCTCTCTGGCCCATGAACGACAAGACCTGGGGCGGCTCCTTCATCTATCACCTGGAGAACAACCAGGCTTACGTGGGCTATGTCGTCGGGCTGGACTACCAGAACCCGCACCTCTTCCCCTACATGGAGTTCCAGCGCTTCAAGCTGCATCCGGCCATCAAGCCGATGCTGGAAGGCGGCAAGCGCATCGCCTATGGCGCCCGCGCCCTGAACGAGGGCGGATTGCAGTCGGTGCCGAAGCTGGTCTTCCCCGGCGGCGCCTTCATCGGCTGCGAGGCTGGCTTCCTCAACGTGCCGAAGATCAAGGGCAGCCACACGGCCATGAAGTCCGGCATGCTGGCGGCGGAGAGCGTCGCCGAAGCCCTGATCGGCGGCGACGAGGGCTACGGCGTCATCGAGTCTTACGAAGAGGCCTACAAGACGTCATGGATCTACGAGGAGCTGCACGCCGCCCGCAATATGCGGCCGGCGGCAGCGCGCTGGGGTAACCGCCTCGGCTTCCTTTACGGCGGCCTCGACCTCAAGCTCTTTGGGGGCAAGCTGCCCTGGACCTTGAAGCATCACAAGCCGGACCACGAATGCCTCAAGCCGGCCAGCCAGATGCCCGTCATCGAGTATCCCAAGCCGGACGGCGTGATCACCTTCGACCGATTGTCGAACGTCTTCTTCTCCAACACCAACCATGAGGAAGATCAGCCGGTCCATCTGACTCTGGCCGACGCCAGCATACCGATCGCCAAGAACCTGCCGACCTACGATGAGCCTGCCCAGCGCTACTGCCCGGCCGGCGTCTATGAGGTGGTGCGAGAGAACGGCAGCGATCCGCGCTTCCAGATCAACGCCCAGAACTGCGTCCACTGCAAAACCTGCGACATCAAGGACCCAGAGCAGAACATCAACTGGGTGGTGCCCGAAGGCGGCGGCGGCCCGAACTACCCGAATATGTAAGGCAAGCGCGCCGTGCTGGGACGTCGCACCAGCAGCCCCATCCGCCTCCTGCTGGCCTGCACCGTCCTGGCGTTCCTACCCGGGCTCGCAGCAGCGAGCTTTGAGGGCGAACTCGTGCTTGCGGTTAGCTGGCAGCCCAGCTTCTGCGAGACCAGGCCGCAACGACCGGAGTGCCGCAGTCAAACGCCGGCCCGCTTCGATGCCGAGCATTTCACCTTGCACGGCCTCTGGCCGCAGCCGCGCGGCAACACCTACTGCGGCCTCTCCGAAGCGGAGCAGGACGAGATGCGCGCCCGCCGCTGGTCGCGGCTGCCAGCCGTGCCGCTGAGCGCGGAAACGCGCCGCGCGCTCGATCGCGACATGCCCGGCACGCAATCGAACCTGCAACGCCATCAATGGATGAAACACGGCACCTGCTACGCGGCCGAGCCCGAGACCTACTTCCGGCATGCCTTGATGCTGCTCGCCGAGCTCAACGGCTCAGAGGTGCAGCGCTTATTCGCGGAGAGCATCGGTGAGCGCATCACGGCGGAGGAGGTGCGGAGGCGTTTTGACGCCGCCTTTGGCCCGGCAGCCGGCGACAGAGTCGTGGTCCGCTGCCGGGACGACGCTGGGCGCCGCCTGGTCACCGAGCTGCAGATCCACCTTCGCGGACCGCTGGACGACGAGTCGCGTCTCGGCGAGCGAATGGCTGCAGCGCGCGCGCGTAGTGCGGGCTGCAGCGGCGGCATCGTCGACCCGGTCGGCCTTCAATAAACATGAATCAGCCATAAACCTGCCGCAGGCACCGGCTGAAAAAGAAGCGGGCCGTCGCAAGCGACGGCCCGTCCTGCTTGGAAGTCGGCGACGCCGTCAGACGGGACGCAGATTGACGGCCTTCGGGCCCCGTGAGTCCGGTTGAATGTCGAAGCTCACCTTTTGGCCTTCGCTCAGGTAGCCGATACCCGAACGCTCCACCGCAGAGACATGCACGAAGACATCCTTGCTGCCGTCGTCCGGCGTGATGAAGCCGTAGCCCTTGGTGGTGTTGAAGAATTTCACAGTTCCGGTAGTCATGTATGTGTCGTCCTGTCATGCATGGGGCCCAGCCCGCGACCCGCGCGCCGGGGTGAAGCCATTCACAGAATTGTCGGGAAGAGGAGACCTAACCGACAAGCAGCCGAAAGCGGCTGCCTGCTTATCCGTGAAACTGTCACCCGCCAGCAATAGACGCTCTCTTGTGCCGCAGCAACCGAATTTCCTTGCAAAGCCCCTGGCGGCGTCCGCGATCTGCTATGGTACAGGGGGCCGATTTTGCCCGACTTGCTGGATTTTAACCTCCCACCTGCTTAGCTTGACGTGGGACTGCGGGGTGACCGATTGCATCGCCAGCCCGCGCCGACACCAGTCCGAGGACCCCTTGTGATCGAGAGAGCTGCTTCGATCGGGCGACGCGCCCTGTCTAGAACGGTTTTGCCGCTGCTCGCCCTCGCTTTTGTCGCGGGCCAAAGCCCGTCTTGGGCGCAGCAGGAGAATCTCGCGCCCCGCCCGCACGGCCAACACACGAGCAACGAACCGCTGGGGGCCTACCTCGCCGGCATCTTCGCCCAGCAGGAGCGGGACTACGACAACGCCGCCGACCTGATGGCGCGCGCGCTGGCCGCCGACCCCGACAATCATGAGCTGATCGCGACGACCATGGTTCTCATGGCCATGGAAGGGCGTTTCGAGCGGGCCGTTGAGCTGGCGGAGCGCATCGAGCCCACCCAGCAAGGCACCGCGGTCGCGACGCTGCTCTTGGCCGGCGAAGCGATGCGGGACGGCAAGTACGCAGAGACCATCGCCTTTCTCGACAAGCTGCCCAAGGGCGAGATCGTCGGCATCATGGCGCCGTTGCAGCGTGCCTGGGTACGTTTCGCCATGGACGACCTGGAGGGCGCGCTGGAGGAGCTCGATTCGCTCGCCTCCGCACCCGGCCCCGCGCAGCTCGCCGACTTCCACCGCGCGCTGATCTACGACGTCGCCGGCCTCCCGGAAGAGGCCCAAGCCGCCTTCGACCGCGCCATCGAACGGCAGGACCGCAACTCCGCGCGCCTTGCCCTCTTCGCCGGCAATCTGCGGGAGCGCCAAGGCGATCCGGACGGCGCCCGCGCGCTCTATCAGGACGTCTTGTCCGGCGGCCTCTCCAACGACGTGATCGAGGACGCGCTGGCCCGCCTCGATGCAACCGGGGCCGCCGAGCCCTTGGTGACCACGCCGGTCGAGGGCTTCGCCACCGCCTTGTTCGACGTGGCCTCCGCCCTGCCCGACCGCGCGCAGCAACTGGTTCTGCTCTATGCCAACGTCGCGCTGGCCTTGGACGCGGACATGGAGGTCGCGCACATTCTGATCGGCGAGGTGCTGGAACGTCAGGAGCGCCCAAGGAGCGCCATCGGGGCCTATCGCGCTGTCCCACCCAATTCGCCCTACGCCTGGACCGCACGCCTCCGCATCGCAGAGCAGCTCGACGACCTGGAGCGCACCGACGAAGCCATCGGTGAGCTGAGAGCCTTGGCGGCGGAACGGCCGGAGCGCTTCGAGCCCTGGTACCGCATCGGCAACCTGCGCCGACAGCAGGAACGCTTCGAGCTGGCCGCGGAAGCCTATACCGAGGCCATCACCCGCGCCGGCCCGCCGCAGCGCTTTCACTGGACGCTCTACTACTTCCGCGGCATCGCCCACGAGCGGGTGGACGAATGGCCGTCGGCCGAAGCGGATTTTCTGACGGCGCTCGAGCTGGAGCCGGATCAGCCCTTCGTGCTCAACTACCTTGCCTACTCCTGGGTGGAGCAGAAAACCAACCTCGAGCAAGCCGAAGAGATGCTGATCAAGGCAGTCGATCGACGGCCCCGCGACGGCTACATCGTCGACTCCCTGGGCTGGGTCTACTATCGGCTGGAGCGCTTTGAAGAAGCGGTATCCTATCTTGAGCGCGCCATCGAGCTCAGGCCCCAGGATCCCACGATCAACGACCATCTCGGCGATGCCTACTGGCGGGTCGGTCGCAAGCGAGAGGCGCGAATCCAGTGGAGCCGTGCCTTGAGCCTGGATCCGGACGCGGAGGAGATACCGAAGATCGAACGCAAGCTGCGCGAAGGCCTTCCGGCGCTCGGCAGCGAAGCCAAGGATAGCGACCGCTCGGAAGCGGACGCCCAGTAAAGCGACCCTGATGTCCCTTGCCGCCGAGGCCGCTGCCGGCACCGCGCTCAGCATTACGGCTCCAGCCAAGATCAACCTGACCCTGCGGGTGACCGGCCGCCGGGCCGATGGCTATCACCTGCTCGACAGCCTGGTGGTCTTTACCGAGCTGGGCGACGAACTGAGCGTCCGCGCGCCCGTCGCGGACGAGTCCGCGCTGAGCCTCGCCGTCGACGGGCCTTTTGCGGCGCCCTTGAACGGAGAGTCCGATAACCTGGTGCTGCGCGCGGCCCGTCGCCTTGCCGAGGACGCGCAGATCGTCCCGCAAGCCGCCTTCACGCTCACCAAGCGCCTGCCGGTCGCTTCGGGCATCGGCGGCGGCTCCGCCGATGCGGCCGCCGCCCTGCATCTTCTCAACGACTTGTGGGGTCTGAAACGCTCCCTCGACGCCCTGCAAGCCCTGGCTCTGCCGCTCGGCGCCGACATTCCCGTTTGCCTTCTCAAGCGGCCGGCCATGATGCGCGGCATCGGGGAGACGCTCCTTCCGCTCGATCGCCTGCCCGACTTCGCCCTGCTGCTGGTCAACCCCGGCGCAGCGCTCTCCACCGCCGAGATCTTCGCCGCGCGCCAAGGGGCCTTTACGACGCCGACGCCCCCACCCTCGGCCTTCGCCGCGCTCGACACCCTGATCGACTGGCTGTCGCAGGAAGCCAACGACTTGGAGGAACCGGCCCGCCGGCTCTGTCCGGCCGTCGGCGAGGTTCTGGAGGCGCTCGGTCGCACAGCCGGCTGCCGCTTGGCCCGTATGAGCGGCAGCGGCGCCACTTGCTTCGCTATCTACGCCACGCTCGCCGAGGCGGAGGCGGCGGCCGAGGCCGTCGCACGCGCCTATCCCGCCTGGTGGGTGGCCGCGAGCCGCTGCCGGGGCGCTTCGCCGTAAGTCCCAGAACCTGAAGGCTTGCGAGGCAACGAGCCAGGGCGTAGATAATCGCTTTGCTGGCCTGGCAGCATGGGGCGTAGCCAAGCGGTAAGGCAGCGGGTTTTGGTCCCGCGATCCCAGGTTCGAATCCTGGCGCCCCAGCCATCTTTCGGTTTGTCGGTCGTCTCCCGCAGAATGGGGCTGTTACGGCTTGGCAAAGGCCAAGCCTTGCCGACGCACTGGCTCTAAGCCCCAGATTTTTTACCCTTTTTCCAAATCACCACTGTGCTAGTTGAGCAGGTGGCTGAGAATTAAAAGACTGTGGGGACAAGCGGTCGATCGGCCGCCAGCGCCATAGCGGCGACGGGCGCCTTAACAGAGAGAAAGGGAGAGGCATGGATACAGACAATCTGTTGGATCAACGCAACATCGATGCGCTGATCGACGTGGTCACGACCTACGGCATGAGCGTCCTAGGCGGCATTTTCATTCTCATCCTCGGTTGGATGGTCGCCGGCTGGGCCAAGCGCGCCGTTCAACGCGTGCTGAGCCGGACGGACAAGGTCGACGCCACCCTCCGCGCCTTCTTTTCCAGCTTGGTGCGCTACATCATCCTGGTCTTCGTCGTCATTGCCGTGCTCAACCAGTTCGGCGTGCAGACGGCCAGCCTGATCGCCATCTTCGGCGCCGCCGGCCTGGCGGTCGGCCTGGCCTTGCAAGGCACCCTCTCGAACGTCGCCGCCGGCGTCATGCTGCTGATCTTCCGGCCCCTGCGCATCGGCCAGTACGTCGAGGTTGCCGGGCAGGCCGGCACCGTGCGCGACCTCAACCTTTTCACCACCGAGCTGGCGACGCCGGACAACGTTCAGATCATCATTCCCAACAACGCCATCTGGGGCAGCTCCGTGGTCAACTACTCGCACCATGACACGCGCCGCGTCGACTTCACCCTCGGCATCGGCTACGGCGACGACATGGACAAGGCGATCGCCGTGATCGAATCCGTGATCGCCGACGACCCGCGCCCTCTGGCCGAGCCACCCGCCCAGATCGTCGTCGGCGAACTGGCCGACAGCTCGGTTAACATCGTCGTCCGTATCTGGGTCAGAGCGGACGACTACTGGCCGCTCAAGTTCGACTTTACCAAGCGCTTCAAGGAGCGCTTCGACGCCGAGGGCATTTCGATCCCCTTCCCGCAGCAAGACGTGCATATGTACACGGTGGCCAACAGCGCGTAGCGTCTTTCTCCGGGAGTACCCATGCCGCAGCACATTGGAATCGTCGGCTGCTCCGCCGAGGGCGCCGCCCTTTGCTATACGACGATCTGCACGGAGGCGCCGGCACTGCTCGGCCGCGCGCACGCTCATCCCGAGGTCTCCATGCATACGCCCTCGCTGGCCGACTACACGGCTTGCCTGGACGCCGGAGATCTGGAGGGTGTCGCGACGCTGATGCTCGCCTCGGCGGACAAGCTGGCCAAGATCGGGGCCGACTTTCTGATCTGCCCGGACAACACCATCCACCAAGCCTTCGATCTCGTCGCGTCGCGCTCACCTCTCCCCTGGCTGCACATCGCCGAGGTGGTCGCCGACGAGGCCGTGAAGCGCGGCTACCAGCGGCTCGGCCTGACGGGCACGCGCTGGCTGGTCGACAGCGACGTCTACCCGGAGAAGCTCGCCGCGCGGAGCCTCGACGGACTGCGCCCGAGCGATGCCGAGCGCGACGAGATCGACCGCATCATCATGGAGGAGCTGGTCTACGGGCAGTTCAAACCCGAAGCCATCGCCACCTTCCAGGAGGTCATGAGCCGCATGCAGCAGGCCGGCTGCGACGCCGTGGTGCTCGGCTGCACCGAGATTCCGCTGATCATGAACGACGGCAACGCGCCGCTACCAACTCTGGACTCGACGCGCCTCCTAGCCCGCGCCGCCTTGCGCCGGGCCATCGAGGAAGCCCGCTAGATATCCAACTGCGCACGGACGTGGGCGGTGATCTCTTCGAGCCCGCTGGCCCCGCCCATTTCGTAGGGCCGCAAGCCGCCGGCGGCATAGGCGGCGTGCACCGCGTCCTCCAGCAGGGTCGCTGCCTCGGCACAGGCCTCCGCCGCATAGCGGGCGGCCAGCCAGTCGAGCATCATGGCGGCCGATAGGAACATGGCCGTCGGGTTGGCCTTGCCGCTGCCGGCGATGTCGGGAGCGGTGCCATGGCAGGGTTGGAAGACGGCGTGGCTTTCGCCGATGTCGGCGGAGGGCGCCATGCCCATGCCGCCCATCAGCGCCGCCCCGGCATCGGAGAGGATGTCGCCGAACATGTTCTCCGTCACCAGCACGTCGAACTGCCAAGGGCTGCGGATCATGTTGAGCGCCACGGCATCGACGTAAGCACAGTCGGCCAAGACGTCGGGATGGCGCTTGGCCCGCTCTTCGAAGATGCCGCGGAAAAAGGCGAAGGCGCCGAGCACGTTCGCCTTGTCGACGCAGGTGACGCGCCCTTCCCGCCCTCGGGTCTTGCGCCGCCGGGCCAGGTCGAAGGCGAAGTCGAAGAGGCGTTCGCTGGCAACGCGGGTGATGACAAGCTGGTCGGTCGCGCTCTTGTCGTCGTCGACCACGGTCTTGCCGCGCCCGGCGAAGAGCCCCTCCGTCGACTCGCGAATCAGCACGAAATCCAGGGACGCGGCCCGCGGATCGGCAAGCGGTAGCGGCAAACCCGGAAAGGTGCGCACCGGTCGGACTCCGGCGAAAAGCTGAAAGGTTTCGCGCAGATCGAGCTGCGGGGCGATCTCCCGGCCGTCCGGGTAGCGCACGTCCGGCAGGCCCATGGCGGCGAGCAGGATGGCGTCTGCCTTCTCTGCCGCGCGCAGGGTCGCATCAGGCAGAGCCGTGCCAGTCTCGCGATAGAGGCCGGCGCCGGCCGGCAAAGACTCGAACTTGAAGCTGAAGCTGCCCAGTCGGGCGGCCAGGTCGGTCAGCAGGTCGAGACAGGGCGACGTGATCTCCTGGCCGATGCCGTCGCCCGGAAGCACGGCAATGCGAAGCTCGTTGTCGATACTCATGGCCGCTCCGATGGCTCTGCCGGCTCGTGCTCCGGCGCCAGAAGCTGCCAGCTGGCAACCTGCTTGCTGGCCACCATCGACCGCGTCGCCGCATCGAAGCTCTGGAAGTGGGCGCTGGCCAGGTGCGCATCGAAAGCGCCCCGGTCGCGGTAGATTTCGTAGAGGAAGATGCGAGCCGGCGGCGCATCGCCGGCCGCGTCCCGGCTGCCCGCGTCCTCGCCGCACACGTCGAAGCGCAGGCAACCCGGTTCTTCGGCCAGCGATTTGCGCGCGTTCTCAAGCATCAAGGGCAGAAAGGCCGCGGCGGCCTCCGGCCTGATCTCGAATGCGACTGTGACGACGTACACAGGGCTGCCCTCTCTATCGCCTTATCTTCTTCCACGACGGCTGCAAGCCGGGTCAAGCGCCGGCAGTGAGGGGCCGGGATGCCGACGCATCTGACAGGATTGTGAAGGGTATCGCGGCGGTTCCGCAGGGATCATGAAATCGCCGAAGTCGTAGCACAGGCATAGTGGCAACAGAAAGGCCCGCTCCAAATAGGGGCGGGGAGATCGGATGAAGGCACAGAGGTTGCGCATAGCGGTCACCGCTTTTGCCCTGGCATTTGCTTTCGGAAGCATGGCTGCGATGCCGCGCCCGGCGGACGCTGGCGGCGGCTACAAACACGGGCATCACCACAAGGGACACCATGGCTGGCATGGCAAGCACGACCACAAGGGCTGGACGCGCCATTACGCCAAGCCGCATAAGAACGACCGCATCATCGTCTTCCGCAACGGTGTCAGAGGACCGATCCACGCCCCAGCGTTCAGAACCGGCAAGAACCAACGGGTCGTGATCATCAACCCGAACCACGACCGCAAGGTCTCGAAACGCAAGCGTTTCAGCCAGCGCGGCTTCGTCGGCCGCAGTTACTATCACGGCGGCCGCTACGGCAACCGATGGCACCGCCGGCACGGCCGCCGCATCGGGTCCGGCACGACGATTATCATCAGATAGAGAATGGCCGATTCTTGGAGCGCAAAAAACGCGTGTCATGCGACGCCGCTTTGGCGCCGCATGACACGGACTGGCAGATCAGATTGGTGCCCGGGGGGCTATTGGGCTCCGATCGTCACGCCGGCCGGGGAAGAAGCTTCAAGGCTCGAGTCGGCAACGCTGCGGATCAGCGGCCAGTTGTTGTCCGCGCCCTTGATGAAGCCAGGCACGTCCTCTTTCCACCGCTCCTGAACCTTCTGGTTGAGGTTCAGATAGAGCTTGTCGTCGACGATGGCCCAGGCGTTGGGGTCGCCGTCGAACTTACGGCCCATGGCGGCGCCGAAGGCGCAGTAGCCGCCGTACTGCGGCGCGAACTTGTCCGGGTTCTTTTTGAAGGCATCGAGATGGTCGGCGCTGGCAAAGCGATAGGTCGCGCCGTCATGCTCTGCCGTGTAACGGTCGTCGCCGATCACCGGCTTACCTTCCTTGAAGTAGGCGACAACGTCGTAGCCATGCACGGCATAGCCTTCGACGATGTTGATCTCGGTCTCCGCCGTGGCAAGCTGAGCCGTTCCCAGCACTGCCGCGAGCGCCAGACCCGCAGATAGCACGAGCGTGCGAAGCGCTTTGATAACAGTCGACATTGCAGTTCCCTCCGAATGAGTTCATTGACGGGTGGGGCCGGAGCCTTGCGGCCAGGTGCCGCGGTCCGGCTCTTACTCAAAGCTAAGTGCTCAGGTTCGATCTTTTGTCCGAAGAAACACGCAGTTCGTCCGACGACCCCAGCGACTTTCCCTGGCTGACCCGCCACAGCCTCAGCGCCAGCGTGTTTTTCTCCGGCTCCCTTTGCGGGGGTGCGGACCACGACGCGGAGGACGGCCAAGGCCATCTGCACCTGCTGCGCCATGGCACACTGTCTCTTCAAACACGCGGCGGGGCGGTCACGCGCGTCGAGCGGCCGAGCCTCATCCTCTTCGCCCACCCCCAGAATCACCGCATGGAAGCCGAGGAGCAGCCAGGCGCCGAGTTGGTCTGCGCGCGCCTCAGCTTCGCCGGTCCCGAAGCAGACCTCCTGCTGCTTGGCATGCCGGAGCCACTCGTCGTTCCGCTCGACGCACTGACCGGCCTGGGCCCGGTGCTCGAACGGCTGTTCGACGAAGCCTTCACGCCGGCCTTCGGCCATCGCGCCGCCGTCGACCTGATCGTCGAGCTGCTGCTCGTCATGCTGCTGCGGCACTGCGTCGCCGAAGGCCTGACGGAGAAAGGTCTGCTGGCCGGGCTGGCCGATCCCAAGCTCGCGCGAGCCCTTACCGCCATGCATGAACAGCCAGCCGCGCCGCTGAACATCGAGCGGCTGGCGGAGATCGCCGGCATGTCCCGTTCCAATTTCGCCGCCGCCTTCAAGCAGGGCGTGGGCACGTCGCCCGGCGACTACCTCACCAGCCTGCGCCTGGCTTTGGCCAAGCAGGCTCTGCTGCAGGGGCGGCCGCTGAAGGCTGTCGCGCCGCTCGCCGGCTACAAGAGCAGCACCGCTCTGGCCCGCGCTTTTCAGCGGCAGTTCGGCTGCGGGCCGCGCGACTGGCTGGCGCAGCAAAGAAAGAAGCTCTAACCGTAAGAGGCGTCGGCGGCGACTTCGCAGAAGCTCTTGACCAGCCGCAGGTCGCGCTTGTCGGAGGGCGTGACCAGGCAAATGCGGTAGCGCTCCGGCATCTCCTCGACGTCAATGGTCACCAAGTTCGAAGAGGGGAACTGGCCACCTTCGAGCATGAACCCGACACCGACACCATGCAGAACGGCTTCTTTGACCACAGGAAAGGTCGCCGTCTTGATCATGCGGGAGAAGGCGAAGCCGAGCTTGGCCGCCTTGGCCTTGACCACGCGCTGCGTCAAGGAGCCGTCCTCAGGCAAGATGACGACCTCCTGACGCAGATCCTTGAGAGAGATGCTGCGCCGCTTGGCCAAGCGATGCTCGGGAGAGACGAAGGCTTTGTAACGCGTCGTCCCGATGTCCCGCGTATAGAGCCCCTCGCTAACCTCCGGCTCGACGACAATGGCGATGTCGACCTCGCGCTCGCGCAATTGATCCATCACCGCCTTCCAACCGAACAGCGTGAACTCGATCTGCACTTGGGGATAAAGCGCGATGTAACGCGCGATGATGGGCAAAGCCGGGCGCGGCGCATTGGCGATGATCTGCAGGTGTCCGGTCGAGAGCGCGCCGTAGTCGTCGATCTTCTCCTCGATGAGTTGCTCGAGAGTTCGAAGACGGTCGGAGATTTCGAAAAGCTCACGGCCGGCGCGCGTCAGCTCCAGGCCTTCGCGGCGACGCAGAAAAAGCTGTGCCCCGACAATGCGTTCCAGCTTGGCGACATGCTGCGTGATGGAAGACTGGGTCACCCCCAGAACGGCTGCCGCCTTGGAAAAGCTGCGCTCCCGCGCCGCATGGGTGAAGGCGGATATCTGATACGGACTGGGCTTCATAGGTGCTTATCCCTACGCGGTCGCAGGCTGTTTCAGACATTAGCCCCGCTAATAGTACGTCACATCGGTGTCAAGCGTTCTTGTTAGACGACCGGCATGGCTCAGCAAGCAGTGCGGGAGATCGCCGGTGGCCAACATCGTCCTCACCGGGATTGAAAAAGCCTTCGGGCCAACACCGGTTCTGAACGGTATCGACCTCGCGGTGGAAGCTGGTGAGTTCCTGACCTTGGTCGGCCCCTCGGGCTGCGGGAAATCCACCCTGCTGCGCATCATCGCCGGCCTCGAGGCGCAGTCGGCCGGCGACGTGGCCATCGACGGCCGATCGGTCAACGGCGTGCGAGCCAGCGATCGCGACCTGGCGATGGTGTTCCAATCCTACGCCCTCTATCCGCACCTGACGGTCAGAGAAAACATGATGACGCCGCTCAGGCTGCGCGACCTGAGCGCGCTGCAGCGCCTGCCGCTGGTCGGGCGCTTTGCGCCGGGGACCTCGGGCCGCCAGAAAGAGATGGCCAAGATCGTCGCCGAGACGGCGGAGGTTCTGAAGATCGAGCCGCTGCTGGCGCGCAAGCCGGGCCAGCTCTCCGGCGGCCAGCGTCAGCGCGCTGCCCTGGGCCGCGCCATGGTGCGCCGCCCCCTCGCCTTTCTGATGGACGAGCCGCTCTCGAACCTCGACGCAGCACTTCGCGTGCATATGCGGGCGGAGCTCACGGAGCTGCACCGCCGGCTGGAGACGACCTTCATCTACGTCACCCATGACCAGGCCGAAGCGCTGACCATGTCGACACGCATGGCGGTGATGATGGAGGGCAACATCCTCCAACTCGGCAGCCCGGACGAGATCTACCACAACCCGCAAGACCGACGCGTCGCGGAGTTCATCGGCAGTCCCAAGATGAACATGCTGGATGGAGAGGCGGACGGGCACGGGAACGTCGTGGTGCACGGCGTGCCGCTGCGCCGCCGCGTCGCGCCGGGCCAGCGCGCGATCAAGATCGGCATCCGGCCCGAGCACCTGCGGATCGTCACCGACGGCAGCCCCAACGCTGTCTGGCCCTTCACCTTGAGCCATAAGGAGAACCTCGGCTCGGACTTCTATCTCCACGGCCAGATGAACGGTGTGGGCACGCGGGTGGTCGCTCGCGCCACGCCGGCGGAAGCCTCTTCCATCCCGATCGGCGGACAGACCTTGCTTGCGGCAGCGGAAGGTGCCGCCATGGCCTTCGGCGCCGACCATCGCCGAATGCGCCTGATGGAGGCCTGAGCGATGGCCGTGGCAAGCGCAGAGATCGCAGCACCGGTCGGCCAAGTCCGGGCGAAAATCGCCAAGCCGGCGCAGCACCGCGGCACCGGCTATTGGTTTGCCGGACCGGCCGTGCTGCTGATGATCCTCATCCTGATCGTGCCGGTCTTCATCGCCGCGGCGCTGTCCTTCACCGACTACAGCCTCGGCAACACCAGCGCCAACTGGGTCGGCACCGACAACTACGACCGCATCCTCAGCCGCTCGACGTACCTCAAGATGTTCTCAGCCACGATCATCTATGTCCTGGTCGTGGTGCCGGCCTCTGTGGCGCTCGGGCTCGGTGCTGCTCTGCTGATCAACTCGCTGAAGGTCGCCCAGGACTTCTACAAGACGATCTTCTTCCTGCCGGTCATGGCCGCGCTGCTCGCCATGGCCATCGTCTGGGAGTTCGCGCTGCATCCGACCATCGGCATCGTCAACGACAGCCTTGAGGCTGGCTGCGGCACCTTCGTGCAAGCGATCTTCGACTGGGGCTGGCTGCCCTTCGTCGACGGCAGCCAGACCTGGTATGGCCGGCACTGCGCAGACGGTCAGTTTCCGCTCTGGCTGCGCGACCGCGACTACGCACTCTGGACCCTCTGCTTCATCGGCATCTGGCAGGCCTTCGGCTTCAACATGGTGCTCTATCTCGCCGGGCTCACCGCCATCCCGCGGGAGCTGGTGCAGGCGGCCGAGATGGACGGCGCACGCAGCGCCTGGGAGCGTTTTCGCCTGGTCACCTGGCCGATGCTGGGGCCGACCACCGTCTTCGTGGTGACCATCAGCTCCATTCGGTCCTTCCAGGTCTTCGACACGGTCGAGGCATTGACCCAGGGCGGCCCCTCGAAATCCACCTACGTGATGATGTACGCGATCTACGAGAAGGCCATTCAGCAGAACCTGATGGGGATCGGCGCCGCGGTGACGGTGGCCTTCCTGGCCTTCGTCCTCGTCATCACCTTCGTTCAGCGCTACCTGGTCGAACGGCGGGTGCACTACTCATGACGGCGACGCACTTCATCGGCGAAGGCTGGAAGCACCTGGTCCTCATCCTGGGCTCCCTGGTCGTCATCCTGCCGTTCTATGTCATGCTCAGCTACTCGCTGAAGAGCCCCGGCGAGATCGAGCGCAACGAAGGCGGTTTCTTCGGCGCTCAAGAGGTGATGGTGGACGAGCGCTGCGTGAAGCGGCTCGAGCCGGACCGCAGGGCCATCGCCGAGGCGCGGGAGCGCTTTCCCGGCCAGTCCGACAGCGCGATCTACCAGTCCCTCCTCAGCGAGATCGAAACCGAGTGCTCCACCCGGCCGATCATCTTCAACTACACCAAGGCATTCTCGGAAGCGCCGCTGCTGCGCTATCTACTGAACGGCGTGATCGTCACGGTCTTGATCTTCCTCATCCAAATCGTCGTCGCCCTGCCCTGCGCTTACGCCCTGGCCAAACTGCGCTTCTTCGGCAGGGAGTTCGTCTTCGGCATGGTGCTGTTCTGCCTGCTCATTCCGGTTCATGCCATCGCGCTGCCGCTCTACATCATGCTGGCCAAGGTGGGGCTGACCAACAGCTATGCGGCGCTGGTCATCCCCTGGACCATCTCGGTCTTCGGCATCTTCCTGATGCGGCAGTTCTTCATGACGGTGCCGGACGACCTGATCGACGCCGCCCGCATGGACGGCATGAGCGAGTTCTCGATCGTCTGGAAGGTGATGCTGCCGACCGCCGTGCCGGCGCTCCTGGCCTTCGGCATCTTCTCGGTGGTGGCGCACTGGAACGACTATTTCTGGCCGCGCATCGTGGTGACGGGCAACCGCGATCTCTTCACGCCGCCGCTCGGCCTGCGCGAGTTCAAGGGCGATGCCGACGGCAGCTTCTTCGGCCCGATGATGGCCACCGCCACCATCATCGTCACGCCGCTGATCGTCGCCTTCCTGATCGCGCAGCGACGCTTCATCGAAGGCATCACCCTGTCCGGCATGAAATAGGCCGGGCGAAGCTGAGAGATTTCGGCCGGGAGGCCGGAAGGAATGGGTCCCGGTCCGTCGCCAAACCAACCGGGACCCGCGCAACGAAGGAGAGACCAATGAAACGCAGACTCGCCCTCGCCGCAGTATTCGCGGTGGCGTTTGTACCAGCGGCCCAGGCCGAGGAAAAGGTGACCATCGATTTCGCCTACCCCTACTCGCACCTCTTCGATGTGACCTACGAAAGGATCCTGCCCAAGTTCAAAGAGCAGTATCCCCATATCGAGGTGAATATCCGCGCGACCTACGAGAGCTACGAGGACGGCACCAACACCATCCTGCGCGAGGCCGTCTCAGGCGACCTGCCGGACGTCACCATGCAGGGTCTCAACCGCCAGGCCATCCTCGTGGAGAAGGGTATCGCCAAGTCGCTCGAGCCCTTCATCGCCAAGGAAGCCGACTTCGAGAAGGACGGCTACCACAAGGCCATGCTGGACCTCGGCACCTTCGGCGGCGACGTGCACGGCCTGCCCTTCTCGGTCTCGCTGCCGGTCGGCTACTACAACATGGACCTGATGGCCAAGGCCGGCATCACCGAGCTGCCCAAGACCTGGGACGACGTGGTCGAGAACTGCAAGGCCCTGCGCGCCGCCGGTGTCGAGAACCCCATGTTCTGGGGCTGGAACATCACCGGCAACTGGTTCCTGCAGGCCCTGATGTGGAGCCAGGACACGCCGACCATGAAGGACGGCAAGTTCAACGTCGCCGGCGATGAGGGCCTGACCGCCTTCGAGACCATGCACCGCATCTTCCGCGAGTGCGACATGAAGAACCTGGAGTGGAAGGCCGCCCTCTCGTCCTTCTCCGTCGGTGAGATCGCCATGATGTTCTGGTCGACCTCGGCTTTGGGCGCGGTGGAACGCGGTCAAGGCGATTTCGTGCTCAAGACCGGCCCCTATCCGGGCATCGAGGGTGCGCCGAAGGGCCTGCCGGCCGGCGGCAATTCCGCCATGCTGGTCTCGACCTCCGAGGACCCGCGCGAGCTGGAGGCCGCCTGGCTGTGGCTGAAGTTCATCACCTCCGGCGAAGGTGCCGCCGACGTGGCCCGCACCACCGGCTATATGCCGCCGAACAAAGCCGCCAACGAGATCATCCTGGCGGACTTCTATCAGCAGAACCCAAACAAGAAGACTTCCGTCGACCAGCTCCCTCTGCTGCGCGACTGGCAGGCCTACCCGGGCGACAACGGCCTCGCCATCACGCAAATCATCTATGACGGCATCGAGAGCATCGTCGTCGGCGAGTCCGACGACATGATGGAGCTGCGCGAAGAGCTGATGGAGGAAGTCGAGGAGCTGCTGCCAGCCGGTTCCTAATCCAGCCTAGTTTTCCTTCTGGCGGCCGGAAGCGTGGCGCTTCCGGTCGTCAGTCCTATTTAAGGCGCAGAGGCTTGCGCCGTAGAGGATCCCAAACCGTGAAACTCATCCATTTGACTGACCCGCATTTCGTGCCGGCCGGCGAAACGCTCTATGGCCGCGACCCGCAGGTCGCCTTGGCCGCCGCCGTGGCCGACATCAACCGAGACCACGCCGATGCCGACTTGGTGGTCATCACCGGCGACTTGACCCATTGGGGCGAGCCGGAAGCTTTCGCTCAGCTTACCGAGACCCTGGCGCCGCTCGAACCGCCGCTCCAGCTGCTGATCGGCAATCACGACAAGCGAGAGGTCTTTTCCGAGCACTTCCCGGGCCAGCCGCTGGACGCGGATGGCTTCGTGCAGTCGGTGCAACAGACGCCCGTCGGGCGCTTTCTGTTCCTCGATACCAACCTCACCGGCACCCATGCCGGCTGGTACTGCGCAACGAGGCGCGCCTGGTTGGCGCAGCAGCTCGCAGCGGCGGCGAATGCCGACGAGCCGGTCTTCCTCTTCATGCACCACCCGCCCTTCAAGATTGGGCTGGCGCCGCTCGACCGCATCTCCCTGCAAGAACCCGAGACCTTTGCCGAGGTGGTCGGGCCTCACGCCACCCGCATCCGCCACCTCTTCTTCGGCCATATCCACCGGCCGCTCTCGGGCAGCTGGCTCGGCATCCCGGTCTCCAGCCTACGCGCGCTCAACCACCAATGCTGGCTCGACTTCGCCAACCAAGGCGAGATCGCCGGCAGCTTCGAGCCGCCGGCCTACGCCGTGGTGCTGATCGACGAGGACAGCGTGATCGTCCACACCCACGACTTCCTGGACGACAGCCCCAAGTTCAGCCTGCGCAACAGCCCGGTCCAGGACTGGGCCGTCCGCTCCAACCATCCCGATGCCAAAGCGGCCCCGCGCCTAGAACGCTTTGAGAGTTAGCCCTCGTTTTGCCCGCGCCAAGCCTCGATGTAGTCGATGCAGGCGTCGGCGCTGGAGATATCGGCGTAGCGACGGCCAACGTCGCGCAGATTGTCCCGGTGCGGGCCTTCCTCATGGTCGCCGACGCAGTCCTCCGGCACGATGGTGCGGAAGCGGTGGCTGAAGCTGTCGATGGTGGTGGCGCGGATGCAGCCGCTGGTGACGCAGCCGGTGACGATGACGGTATCCACCCGCTCCTTGACGAAATAGGAGGCGACCGTGGTGTCGAAGAAGATCGAGGCGCCGGTCTTGCAGATCTTGAGATCGTAGTCGGGATCGTAGATGCGCGGGTCGAGGACGACGGAGGGATGGTCGTGCAGGAAGGTCTCCCGCACTGCGCCGACCTTCCAATAGGGCATCTCCCGCTCGTTCATGTAGGCCGTGTTGCAGTTGGCCACCGGAACGTTGCAGCGACGCGCCACCTCCAGCAGCCGCTCGGTGTTGTCGACCGCCCGCATGATCAGCGGCGCGCCGCCCAGGGCGTACTGCCCGTCTGTGAAGCCGAGTTGGAAGTCGACCACCACGATGCCGGGCTTGCCGCCGAAGCCGATCTCCTCAGCGCCGTAGCTGCGTTCTTGGTAGTTGTCTGCGGTCTGTCCAGCCATAGCGCCACTCCCTCATATCTCGGCAGGTTGGTATCCAGGCCGAAGTCTATCGAGAAGAGGCGGTTGCGCAAACGCCTGCGGCCCTCTCCCCTGTCTCTTCCCATCGGGGCCGGTCATGCCACCGAACGAGAGAAACAGAAGAGAGGGCCGCTTTCAGGCTTGGAGCCGGGTAAGACGTCTTGGGGGCAACGTCCTACCGGCAGGCGCGCGGTCAGTTAGCCACGGCCAACCGGTGTGATGCCGCAGTCCTCCAGCTGATGATCGCTGAAGCCGGCCATGCAGGCGGCCTCGCCATCAGCATGCTCCCAATCCTCCAACCAGTCAGCGACACGGCGATAGGCCTGCCGACTGTGAAGACCAAGCTGACCTACGCCACGTCCCCAGACCTCGCGTTGGAAGAGGACAAAGCGGCCAGCGAACTCGCTCCGTACTTCGATCGTTTCCATAAAAGCCATCTTTCCACCTCTCGGGTACTTTTGCGCCTTTCAGCGCTTGTCTCGCGTACAGGATCTCCCAAACGCTCTTAATGGGATGTAAAAGCGGACAACAGTCACAGCTTTGCCTTGAAAGCCGCGCATTTTAAGAAAAACTGTGCTGTTTTTTACTTACGGGGCGAGAGGCCGGAACATCCCCGGCAGAGGTGTTTTCTTCACGTCCGGCGGGTGAAAAGAGCTAGTCTTCGTCGCCGCGCACCACCATCACCGAGCAGTCGGCGTGGCGCACCACCCGCGCGGCGTTGGGCCCCAGAAGGTAGTCGCTCAGCTCCGGCCGGTGGGAGGCCATGACGATCAGATCGACATTCTGCGCGCGCGCGGCCTTCAAGATCTCTTCATAGATCGTCCCGTGCGCCACGATGTGCTGCAGCGGTATCTCGGCCGGGATGTGCGCCCCGGTGTAGTCGTGCAGGTGCTGGCGGGTCGATTCGATGGCTTTTGTCTCAAATCCCTCCGGAAAGTAGGAGCCGACGATGGACATCCCGAAGCTCGGCACCACCGTGATCACGTGGAGGGTCGCCGACTCCATCTTCGCGAAGCGTACCGCCGTCTCGACCGCCTTCGCTTGGGTCTTGGGATTGTTGATGTCGATGGCGAGAAGAATATCGTTGTACATCAGTTCATTCCTTGAAACGCCATTGGCTCTGGCTGGGCCTAGAAGGGCGGAACGTCCGTGCGCCGACGTTGCAGCACGATGATGATGCCGAGCAGCAGCAGCGCCGGGATATAGAAGACCTCCTTGGGCAGGCGGTCGGCCGGTACCTCGACGGTGACGATGCGGGCCGGCTCGTCGCCATAGAAGTCGAAGTCGCGCATGGCCTGGCCCGCGATGCTGCCCGGGTCGAAAGGCTCCTCCAGTATCGCCTGATCACCGTCCAGCATAACCAGAAGGCCGCTGCCGTTGGACAAACGGGTTTCGCCGTCCGCACCCTCGCCCAGCGGCAGCACGATCGTCTTGGTCAGCGGCGGCCCGCCTGGATTGTTGAAGTCCGGCGCCTCGGCGACAACGCGCAGTTCGGCCCCCGGCGGCGCCTCGGCCGCCAGGCTGACGACCTCGCTCGGCGGTCGCTGCTCGAAGGGCGGCTCGACCTGGTCGAGCCAGAAGCCGGGTCGGAAGAGCGTGAAAGCCACGAGCAACAGCGCCAGCGACTCCCAGATCTTGTTACGGGCGAAGAAGTAGCCTTGGGTCGCCGCGGCGAAGATCAATATCGCCACGGTCGCCTTGATAAAGACGAAAATGGCCCCCGTCACGGTGACGTCGATCAGCAGCAGCTCTGTGTTGAAGATGAAGAGGAACGGCAGGACCACCGTGCGCAGGCTGTAGAAGAAGGCGGTGAAGCCGGTCTTGATCGGGTCGCCGCCCGAGATGGCGGCGGCGGCAAAGGAGGCAAGGCCGACCGGTGGCGTCACGTCCGCCATGATGCCGAAGTAGAAGACGAAGAGATGCACGGCGATGAGTGGCACGATCAGCCCGTTCTGGGCGCCGATCTCGACCACGACGCTGGCCATCAGCGAGGAAACGACGATGTAGTTCGCCGTCGTCGGCAGGCCCATGCCGAGGATGAGACTCAAGAAGGCGACCAGCACCAGCATCAGCATGAGGCTGCCGGCCGAGAGGAACTCGACGAACTCGCCCATCACCTGGTGGAAGCCGGTGAGCGTCACGGTCCCGACGATGATGCCGGCGGCCCCGGTGGCGACGGCGATGCCGATCATATTGCGCGCACCGGTGATCAGGCCGTCGATCAGCTCGTCCCAACCCTGCCTAAAGGAGGCGGCGAAGTCGTGGGACCGGCGCATCATGCTCTTCAGCGGGTGCTGCGTGATCTGGATGAAGAGCATGGCGATGGTCGCCCAGAAGGCAGACAGGCCGGGCGAGAAACGCTCGATCATCAAGCACCAGATCAGCACCACGATGGGCAGCAGGAAGTAGAGGCCCGACATCACCGTCGGCTTGACCTCGGGCAGCGACGTCACGGGCGCGTTGGGATCGTCGAGTTCCAGGTCCGGATAGCCGGCCGCAAGATAGGTGAGCACGAGATAGGCGATGATGAACAGCAGGCTGACGCCGATGATCGTCGCATCGCCGAAGGCGGCCTTGGTCCAGCCGAGTCCGAAGTGAAGCGCGCCCGCGAGCACAGCGACGACGATGAAGCCGGTCAGCACACCGATCAGCCGCTGCAGGGCGGTCTTGGCGATGCCCGGCTTCGGCAGGCCTTCCATGCCGGCCTTCACCGCCTCGAGATGCACGAGATAGAGCAGCGCGATGTAGGAGATGACCGCCGGCAGCACCGCATGGCGCACCACGTCGATGTAGGTGACGCCGACGTACTCGACCATCAGGAAGGCCGCCGCGCCCATGATCGGCGGCATGAGCTGGCCGTTGACGGACGACGCCACCTCGACGGAGCCGGACTTCTCCGCGGAAAAGCCTACCCGCTTCATCAGCGGGATGGTGAAGGTGCCCGTGGTCACCGTGTTGGCGATGGAGGAGCCGGAGATGAGACCGGTCATGGCCGAGGACACCACGGCCGCCTTGGCCGGGCCGCCACGCAGATGGCCCAAGAGCGCAAAGGCCACCTTCACGAAGTAGTTGCCCGCGCCCGCCTTCTCGAGGCAGGCGCCGAAGAGGACGAAGAGAAAGATCATCGAGGCCGAGACGCCGACGGCGACGCCGAAGACGCCTTCGGTCTGCATCCAGAAGTGCCACATGGCCTTGCCGTAGGAGGCACCCTTCCACTGGATCACTTCCGGAATGAAGGAGCGATCGCCGAAGAAGACGTAGACCAGGAAGAAGGAAGCAACCAAAACCAACGGCAAGCCGAGGGCCCGGTAGGTCGCGATCAGCAGCACCGCGAGACCGATCGTGGACATGACCAAATCGGCAGTGGTCGGCAGACCTGCGCGGGTGGCGATATCGTCGCTAAAGACAATGAGATAGAGGCAGGCCAGGGCGCCGAGCCCAGCCAGCAGCCAATCGTACCAGGGAATGCGGTTGCGCGGCGAAGACTTCAGCAAGGGATAGGCCAGCGCCGCCAAGACCAGCGCGAAGGCCATGTGGATAGGACGCAGCTTGGTCGAGTCGAGAACGACCCAAGAGCCCAGATACTCGGCCAGCGTAAAGCCAAGGGGTGACGCCGTATAGAGTTGCAAGAGCGACCAGACGAGGGCGAGCCCGGCGATGAGCTTACCGATCGCGCCGGCCGGGCTTCTCGCACCGGTGTCGCTCGCGGCGACCATCTCCTCGAGCTTGGCATCAAGCTCGCGCTGCTGCTGTTCGTTCTGAATCGTCATGGAGTCGCGAAGCCTCACCCTGTGCTGCGCGGCCCCCCGCGCGCTCGGCTTTACGCCGTGTGTTTCTTGTTCTTGGTCCTGAAGGAGGAAGGGGAGCTCTTTTCGGAGCTCCCCTGTTCCAGTCTCGCAGGACTACATCAGGCCCAGTTCTTTGTAGGCCTTGACCGCACCAGGATGAAGCGGCGCGGAAAGCGAATCACCGATCATCTCTTCGGCCTTGAGGTTGGCAAAGGCAGGATGGAGCTTCTTGAAGTCCTCAAGATTGCCGAGGACGGCCTTGGCCAGGATGTAGACCACGTCGTCCGGCACATCGGCCGAGGTGACGAAGGTCGCGCCGACACCGAAGGTCGTCACGTCATCGGGATTGCCGGAATACATGCCGCCGGGAATGACGGCCTTGCGGTAGTAGGGATTCTCTTCGATCAGCTTGTCGATCGCCGGCCCGGTGACGTTGACCAGCACCGCATTGCAGGACGACACGGTCTCCTGCGTCAGGGCGGAGGGGTGACCGACCAGCCAGAAGTAGGCATCGATCTTGTTGTCGCAGAGCGCCTGGCCGGTTTCGGCCGACTTGAGCTCTGAGGCCAGCTTGAGGTCGTCGCCGCTCCAGCCCAAGGCCGCCTCCATGACATCCCAGGTGCCGCGCGTGCCGGAGCCGGGGTTGCCGATGTTGAGGCGCTTGCCCTTGACGTCATCGATGTTCGTGATGTCGGCATCGCGCCGCGCCAAGACGGTCACCGGCTCGGGATGAACCGAGAAGACCGACCGCAGGTTCTCGAACTTGCCCTGGTCCTCGAACTTCGAGGTGCCGTTATAGGCGTGGTACTGCCAGTCGGACTGGGCCACGCCGAACTCGAGCTCGCCGCCGCGAATGGTGTTGATGTTGTAGATCGAACCGCCGGTCGATTCGACGGAGCAGCGAATGCCGTGCTCCTTGCGGTTCTTGTTGACCAAACGGCAGATGGCGCCGCCGGTGGGATAGTACACACCCGTGACACCACCGGTGCCGATGGAGATGAAGCGCTGCTCGGCGGCAGATGCCGACTGCGAGGCCGCAAGGCCAAGACCCGCCATCAAGGCGAGCGCTGCCGTGGCACTGAGGAATTTCCGCATGTGTTGTTTGCCTCCTGTCTTACTTCGTTAGATTGCGAAAGGACTTGTCGGCCTTTTGCCGCCGCCGAGCAATCGCGTTTCTTGTCCGGTTTTACACCAGAAGCGCGTATGTTGGCGGCACCAAGCGGCGGACGCAACCCCCACCTATGTCAACACGACAAGGCCTCTCGCCGGTAGCACAGGCGGGCTTTTTGCGGCAAGACGTCGCGCCTTGCAGAGGAACGGAAAAGCCGTTTATCCGCGCTCGATAGCGAAGTACCGGCGCGCCTCTACCGGCGACATTGCCCGGCGCCCCATCAAGGCCGCGCTTTCGGCAACCTGCCGCACCAGGGCCGCGTTGTCGGGTGCAACGGTTCCGTCGGCGAGAAACAGGTTGTTCTCGAAACCGACGCGGACATGGCCGCCCAAGGCCGCAGCCGTCAGTGCCGAGGCGCCTTCCAGCGGACCGAAGGCGCAGATGGCCCAGTCGCAGGGCTGCCCCTCGGCGGCCATCAGGAACGGCAGCAGGTCGGCGGGCTGAGAGCGCTGGCCGGCGGTATAGCGACCGAGCACGAACAGCAGGAAGGGCCGCTCATCGGGCACGATGCCGCGGCAGCGCAGCTCGAACAGCCGGGTCACGTCCTCGGCCGAATAGAGAATGTACTGCGGGCGGATCCCCTCTTGCGCCATCCAGGCGAGGAACGCCGCCCCCTCGGATTCTGCCGCCTCATCCGGTATGATTTCCCGCACGGCAAGAGAGACGGCCTGTGGCGTCAAGCCGCGCACCATAGCCATCTGCTCAGCCGAACCGAAGATGCCGGCCGCTTCGGAGGTGACCTGGACAATCATGTCGGGGCCGACCGCCTGGCGCACGGCCGCGATGGCGTCGCGATAGCGTTCGACATCGAGGCTGTGGCGCTCTTCGTCGTCGCGCACGTGCAGATGGATCATCGCCGCCCCGGCGTCCAGCGCCGCTCTTGCGGTCTCCGCCAGCTCGTCCGGAGAGATCGGCAGGGCCGGATGGTCGAGCTTGGTCTTGCGGGCCCCGTTCGGCGCCACCGCGATCAAGAGCGGCGAAGCCGCCGCCTCCACCGCCTCGGCCGTCACAGTCCGGCCTCGCCAAGTGCGCCGGTCAGGGCCTGATCCAGCTTGTCGACGATTTCCTCGACGTGGTCGTCATCGATGATGAAGGGCGGCGCGAGCAGAATGTGGGTGCCCAAGCGGCCGTCGATGGTGCCGCCGTTGGGGTAGCAGATCAGGCCGGCCTCCATGGCCTGGCGCTTGACCCGCCCGTGCAGCTTGAGGGCCGGGTCGAGCGGCGCCTTGCTGCCCCGGTCGGCCACCAGTTCGATGCCGAGGAACAGGCCACGGCCGCGAATATCCCCCATATAGGGATGGTTGCCGAAGCGCGCCTCCAGGCGCTGGCGCAGCAGAGCGCCCTTGTCCCGCACGTTGGTCAGCAGATCCTCCTCGGCGATGGTCTGCTGCACCGCCAGCGCACCGGCGCAGGCCGTTGCATGGCCGAGGTAGGTATGGCCGTGTTGAAAGAAGCCGCTGCCCTCGACGATGCGGTCGTAGATCGGCGGGCGGCAAAGCATGGCCCCGATCGGCTGATAGCCGGCGCCGAGCCCCTTGGCGATGGCGACGATGTCCGGCACCACGCCGTCCTGCTCGCAGGCGAAGAGCGTGCCCGTGCGACCCATGCCGCACATCACCTCGTCGAGAATCAAGAGAATGCCGTGGCGGTCGCAGATCTCGCGCACGCGCTTGAAGTAACCGGGCGCCGGCGGCACCGCGCCGAGGGTTGCCCCGACCACGGTTTCGGCGACGAAGGCGATCACCTGGTCGGCACCGACGGCCGCAATCCGCTCCTCCAAGGCCTCCGCGGCCCGTTCGCCGTAGGCCTCGTCGCTCTCCTCCGGCTGCTGCTCGCGATAGGCGTAGCAGGGGTCGATGTGCTCCACGTCCATCAGGATCGGGCTATACTGCTTGCGCCGCCACTGATTGCCGCCGACCGCGAGCGCGCCGAGGGTGTTGCCGTGATAGCTCTGACGGCGCGCGATGAAATAGCGGCGATGCCCTTCACCGGCTTCCTGGTGGTATTGATGCGCCAGCTTCAGTGCCGCTTCGATGGCTTCGGAGCCGCCAGTCACGAAATAGACGCGATCGAGGTCGCCCGGCGCCGCGTCGACCAGATGATCGGCCAGACGCTCCATGGGCTCGTTGGTGAAGAAGGCGCTGTGGGCAAAGGCGAGGCGCCCGGCCTGCTCCTGTATCGCCTCCCGCACCCTGGCGTGGGAGTGACCGAGGCAGGACACGGCCGCCCCGCCGGAGGCATCCAGGTAGCGCCGTCCCTCGCTGTCGATCAGGTAGGGACCATCGCCCGCGACAGCCGTCGGCAGCCGATCGGCAGGCATACGATGAAAGACATGACTCATGGCAGCATGCGTTCCCGGCTTGGCTCTAGGTTTGATTCGAGAGCCAATCCTCTACGCCGATGCTATGGAAACCGCAACGCGCCCAGACAGGCGCCGGCGTTGCGGAAGGGGAATAGCGCTCTACTCGCCGGCGGCGAGGGCTTGGTGCTGGTGCTGTTGCCGATAGCGATCGAGCCAGTCTTTCAGGGCTTCCGGCGGCATCGGCCGCGCGAAATAGAAGCCTTGCAGATCGTGGCAACCATGGCGGCGCAGAAAGGCAGCCTGGGCTGACGTCTCCACGCCTTCGCCGATACTCCGGAGCGACAGCAGCTGCGCCAGCCCCAGGATCATCTTGACGATCTCCGTATCGCAAACGTCGTCCGGCACTTGGCTGATGAAGGTACGGTCGATCTTGACCCGGTCGACCGGCAGCTTCTTGAGATAGGCCAGAGAAGAATAGCCGGTGCCGAAGTCGTCGACCGTGACGGTGACCCCCAGCTTGCGCAGTTCGGTGAGTTCCCTGATGGCCAGATCGAGATTCTCGATCATGAAGCTCTCGGTGATCTCGAGCTCGAGGAACTGCGGCTCGAGCCCGGTCTCCAGCAGAATATCATGCACGCATTCCGCCAGACCGCCCTGCCGCATCTGTGTCGGGGAGATGTTCACGGAGATCTGCAGCGGACCGAGGCCGCTTTCATGCCAGGCCACGCACTGCTGGCAGGCGGTGCGCAGAACCCACTCGCCCAAGCCCTTCATCAGGCCGCTGACCTCGGCGATGTCGATGAAATCGAGCGGCGAGAGACGTCCACGCTCCGGATGATCCCAACGGACCAGAGCCTCGACACCGATCAGCGCGCCGCTGTCGGCCGAGACCTTGGGCTGGTAGTGCAGGATGAACTCTTCGCTCTCAAGCGCGCGGCGCAAGTCGGTGGCCAAGGCGGTGCGGTTGCGATACTCGGCGTCGAGCGCCTCGTCATAGATATGATAGCCGCCGCTGCCGCTGGCCTTGGCGCGCGACAGGGCCGCATTGGCGTTTTTCAGAAGGGTGCCCGGCTCATCGCTGTCGCCTTCCATGACCGCGATGCCGATGCTGGCAGAGGTGAAGAGATCGCGGTTGCTGATTTGGAAAGGCAGGCTGAGCGTCTGCAACGACCGCTTGGCGAAGCGAGTGACCTCGTCGAGATCGTTAAAGTCCGTGAGGATGGCGGCAAACTCGTCGCCGCCCAGGCGCGCCAGCACGTCGTCGACCCGCAGCAGGCCGGAGAGCCTCTGTGAGGCCTGCAGCAGCAAGGTATCGCCGGTGGGATGGCCGAGTGTGTCGTTGATGCTCTTGAAGCCGTCCAGGTCGACGATGACGACGGCGAGAGAGCCCTGGCGCCGCCGGGCCTCCTGAAGCGCCAGAAAAAGCTTCTGGCGAAAGAGATTGCGGTTGCCGAGGCCGGTCAGCGCGTCGTGCTCGGCCAGCCGGCGATAGCGCTCCTCGCTCTGCTCGGCGCGGTCGAGCGCCGCCTCAAGCTCCATTTGGGCGGAGTAAAGGCGCTCGGTCAGGCGCAGATGATAGCGGCTTTGCTCCTCCAGACGGTCGCGGGCCGCCTCGAGTTCTTCGGCCTGGGCGGCGAGCGTCAGGTAGCGGCGATGGATCGAGATGGCATAGCGGATGGCTCGCTCAAGCATCTCGGGTTCAAGCTCGCTTTTGACCAGATAGGCGGCTGCGCCCGCTGAGGCCGCTGCATAGTCGATGTCCGGGTGGTTCTCCTTGGTCAGCAAGATGCAAGGCGTCTGATGACCGGCGCGCGCCTCTTCGCAGATGAGGCCGGTACCGCTGTGTTCACCCAAGCCGTGAGCGATGAGGGCGATGTCGTAGGACTGGGCAAGCAGCTTGGCTTGGCCCGCATCCCAGCCCGCGGCGACATCCAGCATCAGCTCATCGCCAAAGATCTCCTCCAACAGGCGCTTGGTGGCCTGGAGGTCACTTTGGTCTTGATCGACGAGAAGAATCGACAGGGGGCAGTCCATGTCGGCGCTCGGTACCGGAATGCTAGAGGTTTTACGAAGGGGGACTCTGCGTGCGCAGGGTGAGGATTTGCTTAATTTGAATGGGGCTGAATATGGTAAACGCATGATTTTCTTAGGGTAGTCTAAGCGGACCACCGCAAGCCCCCCACGCTTCTATCGTAGCTCCGACTTGATCTTTGGTGTTCTTTTTACTAGAACAAAGAGTGAACAGACTTGCTCTACCGATGCCACCCACACGCCTTCTTCATAAAGCCTCATCACTCGGGGGTCGCCGCCCTGGCACCGCCGCCACGGTGCCGGAACTGGCCGCTCTGCGCGCCCGCGTCCGGCAGATCGAGCAAGACCACAAGGTGAGTAACGGCAATGCTGCGAGCTTGCCGCGGACCCTCGATATCCCCGGCATAGAGCCCGCCCTGCAGCCTCCGGCCCTGGCACCCGCGACCTTTCAGGAGGTTGTGCCGGCAAGCGCCAAAGACCGGCCTGCAGCGGCCGCGTTTGCCTTGGCCCTGATCCGGCAACTGCTGCAGGGCGACAAGCAGAGCCAAGAGGAGGCACCCGAGGAGAGGGCCGCCTTGCCATTGCTCTGGTGCCAAACGGCCATGGAGGCGAAGGACTTCGGCCGGCTCTATCCGCCGGGACTTGTACCCTGGGGGCTCGCCCCCGGCCGGCTGCTTCTGGTCGAGGCGCCGCGCGGCAAGGACATTCTCTGGGCCATGGAAGAGGGTCTGCGCAGCGCCGCCCTTGCCGCCGTCGTGGGAGAGCTCGGGGCGGGCGGGCTCGGAGCCGCTTCCCTCACGGCAACGCGCCGCCTGGCACTGGCCGCCCAGCAGAGCGGCTGTCCCTGCCTGCTGTTGCGGAACGGCGATAGGGGCGCCAGCGCGGCACGCACCCGCTGGCACATCGCCGGGGCGCCGAGCCGTCCCGGCCCGCTCGACCCGCGCGCCCCTGGCGGGCCCAGTTGGCGGGCCGAGCTTGTCCGCTGTCCCCAAGGGCGGCCCGCTGCCTGGACCCTGGAGTGGAGCCATGAGACGGATTCTTTCCATCTGGCTGCCGCAGTGGTCGATCGACCGCCTGCGGCGCACCGAATGCACCGAGTCGCCTGACAGGCGCGGACGCCCACCACCGAAGAGGGCGCGCCCTGCCCAGCCCCTGGCGCTGACTCTGTCCGGACAGGGCGGCCTGCGCATTACGGCGACCAACAAAGCCGCGCGAGAGCACGGCCTGCTCCCCGGCATGCGCCTGGCCGATGCCCGCGCCATCCTGCCCTCCCTGGCCGCCCGCCCGGCGGAGCCGGAGGCGGATGCGGCCGCCCTCCTCCGGCTGGCCGAATGGTGCGGCCAGTTCAGCCCCTGGACCAACTGCGATCCGCCCGACGGTCTGTGGCTCGACAGCAGCGGCAGCAGCCATCTTTTCGGCGGTGAAGAAACCCTGATGGCGCAGCTTCACCGGCGGCTCGCCGATCTCGGCTTCGAGGCCCGCCTCGGCCTGGCCGAAACGCCGGGCGGCGCCTGGGCGCTGGCCCGCTATGCCACCGACGAGAGCGCGCCCTGCCGACTGGCCGAGCCGGGGCGCCTGCGGGATGCCTTGGCGCCCTTGCCGGTCGAAGCCCTGCGTCTTTCGGAAGACACGGCGCGCCTGCTGCAGCGGCTCGGACTGCGCCGGGTCGGTCAGCTCTACGACCTGCCGCGCACGGCCCTCGGCCGCCGTTTCCACGGTGCCGGCGAAAGCGCAGGCGAGGCGGCGCTGCTGCAACGGCTGGACGAAACCTTGGGGCGTCTCAAGGCGCCGCTCTCGCCGCTCCGGCCCGCTCCGGCCTATCGCGCCCGCGTCAGCTTGGCGGAGCCGCTGGTCACCCTGGAGGTCCTCGGCCGCCTGCTGGACGACTTGCTGCAGGAGCTTTGCGCCACACTGGAAAAGGACGGTCAGGGGGCGCGGCAGATGAGCCTTGCCTGCTACCGGGTCGACGGCAGCCTGGCGCGGCAGTCCATCGCCCTCGCCCGGCCGAGCCAGGAGCCGGCCCACTGCCGGCGGCTTTTCGCCGAACGCCTGGAAGAGATCGACGCCGGCTTCGGCATCGAAACCCTGGTGCTGTCGGCCGACGTGACGGAGCTGCTCGCCGCACGGCAAGGCAGCTTCGACGAAGCCGCCAGCCCGCAGCCAAAGGGCGACGTCGCCCAGCTGGTCGACCGGCTGACCAACCGGCTGGGCCGCGCCGCCGTCAAGCAGGCCGAACTGCGCCAGAGCCATCTGCCCGAGCGCGCCGTCCGCCACCTGGCGGCCATCATGGCACTGGAGACCGGCAAGCCAGCGGCCAGAAAAGCCGAAGCCACCTGCCCCGAACCGCCCGGCAGTCTCGCGCCGCGACCCTTTCGCCTTTTACCGCATCCCGAGCCCATCGCCGTCACCGCCGAGATTCCCGAGGGCCCGCCGCTGTCCTTCACTTGGCGCCATCAGGTTCACCGGGTGGCCCGCGCCGAGGGGCCGGAGCGCATTGCGCCGGAGTGGTGGCTCGACCCGCCGCCGCAGGACTCCGCCGCGCAGCGCGCCGACGATAGGACCTTGCTGCGCGACTACTACCGCGTCGAGGACGGCGAAGGCCGGCGCTATTGGCTGTTCCGCGCCGGCCTCTACGGCGATGTGGAAATGCCCGGCGCGCCGAACTGGTACCTGCACGGCTTCTTCGCATGAGACAGGCCATGGACTATGCCGAGCTGCAGGTGACCACCAACTTCAGCTTCCTGCGCGGGGCCTCCCACCCTCAGGAGCTGGTCGCCATGGCCAAGGGCCTGGGCCTCGCCGCCATCGGCGTCGCCGACCGCAACAGCCTGGCCGGCGTGGTCCGCGCCCATGTCGCCGCCAAGGCCCACGACATGCGCCTGCTGGTCGGCGCCCGGCTCGACCTGACCGACGGGCCGAGCCTGCTCTGCTATCCCGAGGACCGCGCCGCCTATGGCCGGCTCTGCCGTCTTCTGACCCTGGGTCAGCGCCGGGCGGAGAAAGGCAACTGCGAGATCGGCCTGGACGACGTCTATGCCCACGCGGCGGGACAGGTCTTTATCGCCTTGCCGCCGGAGCGCCTGAACGACGAGACGGCCACCGCCTTTGCCGCCGAGCTGGCCGCAATCGAGCAGCGCCTCGACGCGCCGCTCTACCTCGCCGCCCAACATCTCTACCGCGGCGACGACCGTGCCCGCCTCGCCCGCCTGGCGGCGCTGGCGCAGGACTGCGGTACGCCGCTGATCGCCAGCAACGACGTGCTCTATCACAGCCCTGCCCGGCGGCCGCTGCAGGACGTGCTGACCTGCATTCGGGAGAAGTGCACGGTTCGCGAGGCCGGCTATCGCCTTCTGGCCAACGCCGAGCGCCACCTGAAGAGTGCCGAGGAAATGACGCGGCTGTTCAAGGGCTGGGAAGAGGCGGTCGGGCGCAGCCTGGAGGTCGTCGACCGCTGCCGCTTCTCGCTCGACGAACTCAGCTACGAATACCCGGACGAGCCGGTGCCGCCGGGCAAGACCCCGCAGCAGCATCTCGAGGACCTGACCTGGGCCGGCGCGGCGGAGAGGTATCCCGAGGGCATCCCCTCCAAGGTGGAAGACAGCCTGAAGCACGAGCTCCAGCTCATCGGCGAGCTCAGCTATGCCCCCTACTTCCTCACCGTGCACGACATCGTGCGTTTCGCGCGCAGCGAGGACATTCTCTGTCAGGGTCGCGGCTCAGCCGCCAACTCCGCCGTCTGCTATTGCCTCAACATCACCAACGTCGACCCCAGCACCATCGACCTGCTGTTCGAGCGTTTTCTTTCGGCCGAGCGCAACGAGCCGCCGGACATCGACGTGGATTTCGAGCATGAAAAACGCGAGGAGGTGATGCAGTACATCTACCGGCGCTATGGCCGCGAGCGCGCCGGCCTGACGGCCACGGTGATCAGCTATCGCGCGCGCAGCGCCGTGCGCGAGGTCGGTAAGGCCATGGGCCTCTCCGAAGACACGGTCGCCGCCCTGGCCAGCACCATCTGGGGCTCCTGGGGCAGCGGCGTCTCGGAAGGCCAGGTCACGGAAGCGGGACTCGACCTTTCCGACCCGCAGCTCGCCCGCGTCATCGCCCTGACCGAGGAGCTGATCGGCTTCCCCCGCCATCTTTCGCAGCACGTCGGCGGCTTCGTGCTGACCCAGGGCCCGCTCAACGAGACGGTGCCGATCGGCAATGCCGCCATGGCGGAGCGCACCTTCATCGAGTGGGACAAGGACGACATCCAGGCGCTCGGCATCATGAAGGTTGACGTGCTGGCGCTCGGCATGCTGACCTGCATCCGCAAGTGCTTCGCGCTGCTGGAGGCGCATTACGACCGCCCCCTCACCCTGGCCAGCGTGCCGCGCGAGGACCCGGCGGTCTACGACATGCTCTGCCGGGCCGACTCCATCGGCGTCTTCCAGGTCGAAAGCCGGGCGCAGATGAACATGCTGCCGCGCCTCAAGCCGCGCTGCTTCTACGACCTGGTGATCGAGGTGGCGATCGTGCGCCCCGGCCCCATCCAGGGCGACATGGTGCACCCCTACCTGCGGCGGCGCGACGGCATCGAGATGGTCTCCTATCCGGCACCCTCACCGGAGCACGGCCCACCCGACGAGTTGGAGCGGGTGCTGAAGAAGACTCTCGGCGTGCCGCTGTTCCAGGAGCAGGCCATGCGCATCGCCATCGAGGCGGCAAAGTTCACGCCCGACGAGGCCAACCAGCTGCGCTATGCCATGGCCACCTTTCGCCGCCGCGGCACCATCGAGACGCTGAGGAGCAAGATGGTGAACCGCATGATCGAGCGCGGCTACGAGCCCGAGCTGGCCGAGCGCTGCTTCAAGCAGATCGAAGGCTTCGGCGAATACGGCTTTCCCGAGTCCCACGCCGCGAGCTTCTCTCACCTGGTCTACATCTCGTCCTGGCTGAAGTGCCACTACCCGGCGGTCTTCGCCTGCGGCCTGCTCAACGCCCAGCCCATGGGCTTCTACGCCCCGGCGCAGATCGTGCGCGACGCCCGCGAGCATGGCGCCACGGTGCATCCGGCCGACGTCAACCGCAGCGATTGGGACAACACCCTGGAGCCGGACGAGACGGGAGGCTGGGCCCTGCGGCTCGGCCTGCGCCAGATCGATGGCCTCGCCGAGGAACAGGCCGGCCGCCTGCTCGCCGCCCGCCACTGCGACTACCGGGATGTGGAGGAGTTGCGCCAACGCAGCGGCATCACCGTCCCGGCGCTGGAAAAGCTGGCGGCCGCCGATGCCTTCCGCTCCCTGGGGCTGGATCGGCGCCAGGCGCTATGGGCCGTGCGGCCACTCGCCCGCGACAAGCCCCTGCCGCTCTTCGCCCATGCCGAGGCCAGAGAAAATGGGCAGGACCCAGCCGTCGCCCTGCCGGAGATGCCGCTCTCCGAGCACGTGGTGCAAGACTATCAGACCCTGCGGCTGTCGCTGAAGGCGCATCCCATGCAGTTCCTGCGCGCGCAGCTTAAGCAGGAAGGCATCCGCTCGACCCTGGAGCATCGGCAGCTCAAGGACGGCGCCAAGCTGGCCCTCGCCGGCGTGGTGCTGGTGCGCCAGCGCCCGGGCAGCGCCAAGGGCGTGGTCTTCATGACCATCGAGGACGAGCATGGTGTCGCCAATGCCGTAGTCTGGCCCAAGGCGCTGGAGCGCTACCGCAAGGCCATCATGGCCAGCCGCCTCATCCTGGTGCGGGGACGGATCCAGAAGCACGGCGAGATCATCCATGTGGTCGCCGAGCGCCTGGAGGACCGCACCTGGATGCTCGATCTGCTGTCGGAGGACGGCCTGGACACGCCGACGCCCCTCGCCCGTGCCGACGAAGTACGGCGCCCCGGCGCGGACCCCTATCCGCCGCAGGGACAAGAGCCGGTTCTCAACCTGCCGACCCCCGCCCACAGCCGGCCGCCCAGTCGCTCCCCCAACCGGTCAGCCGGCCGCCACCCGCGCGACCAGCGGATCATCCCCAAGTCGCGCGATTTTCATTAGGGCCTGTACCCACAAGCGTGCGCTGATCCGGCAAGATCTCAGAACAATCGGATCCAGCTATTGCGTCGCCTAAGAGGGATGCCGGAGATGCGGGACTTTTCCGACTTTCGCCGCGCCTGCCCGACGGTCGGCTAACGAATCTATCTGCACATCGAAGTCCCCGCGATGGCTTGGCGGACTGTTTGAAAAATCGCTCCCAGCTCATCTTTCGGAATACCTCCGAAAGCGAGCCGCAACGCCTGTGGGACTGCGACGGTGGTTGCAAAAGGCTCTGCACCGCATGCCGAGATGCCGCGTTCCTTCAAGCGCGTGACGATTGGTTCGGCCCGAACACCCTTTTCAAGCGGCAACCAAGCAAACCCCGCGTTGCGATGCGACAGGATGGACGACCCGCCCAACGCGGTTCGGCAGAGCCGCTGGCGCTCTGTACCGTCCCGTCTCCGGCTCTTTTCGGAGTTCTCCAGAGTGCCATCCTCTATCCAGCCCGTGATCAGACCGGAAATCAGCGCCGGGGCGTTCCAGGTCGTTGCTCTGATCGCCTCAAGCAGTCTGTCGATTTGGATCGCGGGGGCGATCACATAGCCAAGACGCAGCCCTGTCGCGAGGCTCTTGGAAAAGCTCCCCACATGGACCGTTCGCTCCGGCGCAAGGGAGACGAGGCTTGGCGGCGGGTCCGGCTCCAAAAAAGCGTAGGCAGCGTCCTCGATGATCAGCAGGTCATGCTTTCGCGCGATCTCGATCAGGTGCAGGCGTGTCGCTTCGTCCATGACCGCACCCAAAGGGTTATGGACAGTCGGCATCAGATAGAGTGCCTGCAGCTTGCGCGCACGGCACTGCCGTTCAAGATCGTCAGGGTCCATGACGCCGCCCTGACCCTCCACCGGAATGAGATCGAGACCCTGCAGCGCGGCGAGCGACTTGAAGCCGGGATAGGTCAGGGTGTCGGTCGCCACACCGTCCCCGCGTTGCAAGAGCCCGAGCGCGATGATCGCCAGTCCGTGCTGACCGCCGGAGGTGACGAGAAGGCATTCGGGGTCAATCGGACCAAGACGTGAGGCAAGGCTCTCGGCAATGATGCGGCGTTCATGCGTCCGCCCGCCGTGGGGTTGGTAGCGCAGCATCGCCTCAAGGTCGCCCGCCGCAGCAATGCGCCGAAGCCCCGCGCGCAGCATATCTGCATCGGCCGCGTCTCCCGGCATGTTGAACACCAGGTCGATGAGGCCATCGTTGGCGGTCTGACGGACACCCAGCGTTGGCGGCAGACCGAGGTCGCGCACGAACGTGCCGCGACCGGCTTCGCCGACAATCATCCCCCTACGTTCCAGCTCTCCATAGGCGCGGGTCGCCGTAGCAAGGGCCACGTTGCACTGTTCCGCAAATGCGCGATGGGTGGGCAGTTTCGTGCCCGGAGCCAGCTTACCTTCCTGGATCGCGGTCGAGAGCCTGTCGGCAAGGTCTTTGTATCGAGCCTTCTTCATAGCCTCACTGTATCTAGTACAATATAAAAATTGTCATATTTTACATCTCGTGTCACTCCATCCTCGAGTCCGTCTTCGAGGTCCGCACGATGCCCAGACTGATCCCAGTTTCGCTGCTCGCCCTTGGTCTGTTCACAGTGACGTTCGCCGTGAACCTTCAGGCTCCCCTTTACGATGCCTATGCAGCGAAAAGCGATGTCGGGGCGACGGCGGTAACGGTCGCGTTCGCGGCCTATGTTGGTGGTCTCATGCCGACACTGTTGTTGCTTGGTGGGCTCTCGGACCGAATCGGTCGACGGGTCCCGATTGCGCTGGCGCTGATCCTTGGAGCCGTGGCGACGGCTCTGCTGGTGCAGGCGCCAAGCTGGACGAGTCTCGTGATCGCACGCCTCCTGCTCGGGATCGGAACAGGCCTCGCGACGACCGCGGGGACGGCCTACATGACGGAGATTCTCGGTACGGATAACGCGAAGAAGGCCGCCCTTATCGTGACCTCTGCGACGTCGCTCGGCTTTGGCGGCGGCGCTCTGGCGACCGGTGTCAGTCTCGGACTGCAGGGGCCGACGCTGCTGCCCGCCAGCTACATCGCCCTGTTTGTGGCGGCTCCGGCGCTCGCCGTGATTGCCCTCAGACTGCCTCGCATTGACAAGCCCCGACCCGTGTCGCTTCTACGGCTCCCCGTCTTCCCGACCGGCACTTGGGTGTTCGGGGTCGCGATGGCGCTCGCCTGGTCCGCGACCGGCATGACCATCGCGGTCGTTCCTCTGGAGCTTGCCGCCAATGATCTCGGCGGATGGACAGGTCTCGTCATCTTTTTGGCGATCTTCGTGGGCTTTCTCTGCCAGCCAATTGCCCGACGCATGACCAACGGCCACGCACTCGCCCTCGGGTTCGTCTTGATTCCTCTCGGCTTTGTCGTGCTTCTGGCCGGTGTCTGGTTGAAGAGTCTGGCATTGGTTCTCATCGGCACCTGCATCACGAGTGCGGCAAGTTACGGCTTCACCTATCTCGCCTCACTGGCAGAAGTCTCGTTGCGGGCGCCGGAGGACCGGGCGCGTGCGACGGCGGGTCTGTTCGTTTATGCGTATCTCGGGTTCTCGCTTCCCGTGATTGGGAGTGGCGCCTTGGCCGATATGCTCGGCCTCATGTCAGCCATGGTTGTCTTCGCAGCGGTCCAGGTCGTGATTACGGCGATCGTTGTGATGCTGTGGAAACGGCGGAGCGCACCATCAGTTGCCACACTCAATGCCGGGTAGTTGCGCAATGACGCAGGAGAAAACGAAACGGCATGGACACGCCGACGCCCCTGGCCCGTGCCGACGAAGTGCGCCGCCCCGGCGCCGACCCCTATTCGCCGCAGGGGCAAGAGACGGTGCCGAACCTGCCGACCCCCGCCCACAGCCGGCCGGCCAGTCGCTCCCCCAACCGCTCAGCCGGCCGCCCGTCGCCTAAGAGGGATGTACGAGATGTGGTCGAGGCTGCCCTTCAATCAACGTCCGCTTTGAAGCAGCCAGACGGATTTTCAGTTCACCGGAAACAACCCATTAAACGCCTCCGTCCCGCTTCGTGAAAACGTGACAACGCGCGTTTTCCGGTCCCGCTTGGCCCAGGCCAGTTCCTCGAAACGGCTGAGGAACGCGCGCCCGAGGCTTCCTGCCAAATGCGATCGGCGTTCACTCCAGTCCAAGCATTCTCTGCACAGCGGCGCGCGGGCCTTGCGCAAGCCGTCTATGTCGATCTCGAAATCTGCCGCAAAGGCCGCACCCCTATCTGTCAGCGCCAGTTCTTCGCCGTCGAGGACCAGATGTCCCTGTGCCATCAGGCTGTCGAACATCTGCGTTCCCATGTCCCCGGCCAGATGGTTGTAGCAAACGCGGGCCAGGCGCAGCTCGGCGTCCCTGGGCCCAGTGCGCTTCCGCACATGCCCTGTTCCGGCGGCGAGCCCCATCAAGCCTTCCAGAACATGCGCCACGTCATCATTGGCGAGGGCGAAATACTTGTGCCGCCCTTGCTTGCGGGGCCGCAGCAACCCGCCATCGTTCAGTTTGGACAGATGCGAGCTGGCCGTCTGGATCGTGACACCGGCCTCTTCAGCCAGTTCGCTCACGGTCAGGGCCTTCCCGCTCATCAGGGCGGTCAGCATGTTGGCGCGGGCGGGATCGCCGATCAGCGTGGCGACATACGCAATATCAGGCCCTTCTTTCATACTTCGATCGTAATCGAAGCATTCACGCCCCGCAACGCTCTAGCTTGCCCGAAAGACACCATTGAAAGAGGAACCATGCTGACGTGCGTCATCCGCTACCACATCGACCCGACGAAGAAGGCCCAGTTCGAAGAATACGCACGCAATTGGGGGCAAGCCATCCCACGCTGTGGTGGCGACCTGATCGGCTACTACGCGCCGCATGAAGGGTCTTCGACACTCGCCTATGGCATCTACAACGTGGCGAGCCTTGCAGACTACGAAGCTTACCGCGCGCGCCTGGCGGCAGACCCGCTGGGCCGTGAAAACTACGCGTTCGCCCAGACGGAAAAGTTCCTGCTCCGCGAAGACCGGACGTTCCTGAAACTCGCATCAGCGCCGCACGGGGACCGAGCGTGATCGCGGTGAATTTCGAGGTCGAGCCGGCGGACGGACGAAAGCTGCACGCGGCATGAGTTCGGCCAACCTGCGCACCGAATTGCCCCTGCTGGCCCTTCTCGCGCTGCTCTGGGGTTCATCCTACCTGTTCATCAAGGTCGCCGTGGCCGAGATACCGCCGGTCACACTGATCGCGTTGCGCGTCTTCGGCGCCGCCGTTTTCCTGTTGCTGGTCATGGGCGCACGCGCCGAGGAGCTGCCGCGCGATCTGCGGACGTGGCGGATGCTGCTGCTACAGGCCATGCTCAACAGCATCGCAGCATGGACCGTTCTGGCCTGGGGGCAGCAATACGTCGAGTCCGGCCTCGCCAGCGTTCTCAACTCGACCTCGCCGATCTTCGTCTTTCTCATCACGGCACTTGCGACCCGCCACGAAACGCTCGGTGGCCGGAGGCTGGCAGGGGCCATCCTTGGCGTGTTCGGGGTGGTGCTGATCGTCGGCGTGGATACGCTGCGCGGCCTTGGCGACCAGGTGGCTGGACAGGTCGCGTGCCTCGTCGGGGCGGCCCTCTATGCCGGTGCCGCCATCTACGGGAAACGCTTTGGCCATATCAGCGCGGTTGCAACGGCCGCTGGAACGATGATCTGGGCAACGGTCGTCCTCGTGCCACTCGCCTTGGTTTTGGAGCAGCCGTGGACTTTGGCTCCCGGCGCGACAGCCTTGGCGGCGACGGCCGTTCTGTCGATCCTCTGCACGGGTGTCGCGCTTCTGGTCTATTTCCGGCTGGTTCGGACGCTCGGGTCGATGGGGGTCGCAAGCCAAGCCTATCTGCGCGCAGGACTCGGTGTCATCCTCGGCATCCTTGTTCTGGGCGAGACGTTCACGCTTCCGGTCGCAATAGGACTTTGCGCGGCGATTGCGGGGGTCGCACTGATCAATTGGCCCTCCAGATGGAAAGCGCGATCATGACCAGCCGCCCGATCCTCATTCGGGGACGGATCCGGAAGCACGGCGAGATTATCCACATGGTCGCCGAGCCAGTCACCGAACCGATCGGTGGGCCGCTAACCGCGCGACCAGCGGATCATCCCCAAGTCGCGCGACTTCCATTAAGGCCTGCACCCATAAGCCTGCGCGAATCCAGCAAGAACTAAGAACAGCCAGATCTAGCTATTGCGTCGACTAGGAGGCATGTCCGAGATGCGAACAAAGCAGTCGTTCAGTTCAATTCGGTGAATGACTGCCATGGACGGTCCGATTGTAACTGAGCGAGGAACGACCAGAAGGCTGATCGCTCCTCGCTGATTTTAGCGCGGGGTGCATGTCATCCCGTTGCGCCGCGCATTCGACACGCAGTCGGATTTGTTGGTGTAGCCTTCCGAGGAAGCGCCAACAATCCGTCCGTTCGACGCCGTGCGCCGCCACCGCCAATAGGCAGCGGTATCCTTGTAGATTGCCCACGTGTCGCCGTCGGCGATGCAAGTTTCAGTCATTTCAACCCTCGTGGTTTATGATATACAAAAGTGTAGCCTTAACTACACTTGTGATGTGTACCACAATCGCTATACTTTGGTCAAGAGATAAGGAGACCAGGAATCGCATGTCCGAAAAGTTCGGTGAAAAGCTGCGAAAGGTTCGCACCAGCAGAAACAAGACGCTCGAGGAGTTGGCGAACGCTATTGGCAGCTCCAAGGCGTATGTTTGGCAGTTGGAGAACAAGAAGAACGCCAAGCCGTCCGGCGAACTCCTGTTGAAGATCGCGAACCACCTTGGCGAGTCGCCTGACTTTTTCTTGGACGATGACGCCAACGAGCGCACCGAGGGTCAACTCGAAGACGCGTTCTTTCGGAAGTTTAAGAGGCTATCCGACGAAGACAAGCGGTACATCGACAGGATCGTTTCCGGTCTCGATGGCAAAGAAGACGACTAATCCGAAAAAGGAGGCAATACGCCTCACTAAGCTGTGGCAGCAGTTCGGCCCCAACACCTACCCGCTGGACCTCGACAACTTGGTCAGTGGCGCAATCCTGACGAGCGACTTCTCAGACCAGCTGGTAGTCGACCGGCGACGGTTCGACAGCTTCGAGGGATCGCTGGTCCGCATCAGAGGGACGCGGAAATGGACGATGCTGTTGAACACCCAGGTTTCAAATGCGCGGCGACGGCGCTTCACCTTTGCCCACGAGTTGGGTCATTTCATGTGCCACCGTGAACTGCGGGACAAGTTCGAAGATAGTGAAGAGTCCTTGAACGACTTCCGAGATGAGATCGAAACCGAGGCAAACATATTTGCGTCCTGGCTACTGATGCCGGCCAATCTACTCCGTGGCGAGTTTCATGATTCTATCTGGGAGACGACGACCTTGCAGGCTATTGGCGATAGGTTTGAGTGCTCATTGCAGGCAAGCGCGCTTCGCTACGTTCAGCTGAGTTCAAGGCCGCTTGCCTTCGTCGTCTCGCGTGACGGCATGATCCTGTGGGCAATCAAGAGCAGCAGCGCGCCTTACATGACCAGCTACCTATTCGGCCAAGAACTACCTGCTGGTTCTCATGCAATCACATGTTATCAGAACGGCGACGACGGTATTGAGCGTCAAGCCGTGGGGCCAGTTTGGAATTACACGCGCCAAGCGTTCGAAAGCCAGTACTTCGATCGTTCGGGGAAGGGTTATCAGTACACCTGTATTGAGTTCCAATAACCCGTATTCCGGCCTAACACGGGAAGCGGACGTTAGAGACTAGTGCCTCATCATGTAAAATGGGCTCATCCCGGTCGTTCGAGCGTCCATATGAAATGACCGGTTTGGATCAAACCACAACATGCTTGCGCGGTTTGCCAAAGCCCGCATTGCGACGCCTTCTCGACATTCGCTCGCGGCTTAGTGCCGGCGCCCGCCTGGCGATACATTCTCGACATTGGCTCACGGCCTAATGCTGGCGCGTTGCCACGCGGTACGACAAGCAAGCGGTGGGCGATCTGGCCTTGTGGGACCTAACGCGCTTCTAACGGTTCACCCGCACCCGGTAGTCGAGCTTGATCTCGCCGCCAGCGGGAACGGTGAGACGCCAGAGGGCGGTCCGGGAATCCTTCTTCTCGTGCGGCACCGACTCGTCGAGCATCCGCCAGTCGCCGGCGAAGCGCCCGGTCAGCTCGACCGTCACGGCTTCGGTCTTGGCGTTGGTCACCACCACTTCCTGCGTCGCCTCGTAGGAACCTTCCTTGGACAGCCGCTCGAAATTCACCTGGCGGGAGGTCGCGGTCACGTCGAAGGCTTCGCCCAAGGCCACCTCGAAGCTGCCGTCGGTCGGGCTGTGGGGGATGCGGTCTTCCCCGACGAAGAGGCTGGGGCCGTTCTTCTCGGGCTCGTAGGCACGCACCACGCCGGCGGGCAGCGGCTGCGCCTCGCCCTTCTCCGGCGTGTTGGTGAAGCGCAAGCGGATGGCGGCATGCGCGGGATTGCTCTTTTCGATGTTCTGGGCGGTGGCCAGGCCGTCGAACTCGTAGAGCCGCTCGACCGGCAGGCGCCGATCTTCGAACAGCACGAAGGCGCGCTGCTCCGCCGGGTCGATGTCGATCTCCAGCCCGGTGTCGTAGAGATAGCGGTCCGAGATCGCGACCGGCGCCGCACCGGCCTGGTCCATTGCCATGGGCGCCGCCTCGGCGGTGGCGCTGCGCAGCATCGGCGCGGGCAAAGGCTGCACCGGCGTCAGGCTGCGCACCTCGCCAGCCACGAGCCGGAGCTTGGCCTTGTTGAAGCTGGTGCCGGTTCCATTGGTCACGCTGACGTAGGCCGAGAGTGTCGCGTGCTTGCCGTCGGCGTCGAGCTCGGCGACGTAGTCGGCCTTCCAGCCGAGGCCGTGGGTCAGATAGGCCAAGGTGACCGTCTGCCCGCCGGCCGCCTCGCCGTAGAGGCGCAAGGTCAGGCTCAGCTCCGCCTGCAGATCGGGCTCGCGCTGCTCCAGAACGATGCGCTCCGGGTCGTAGGGCAGCATGACGGTGCGCCCGCCGAGGTCGAGCACCAGCCCGCCCTCGATTGACAACAGGGTCGCCGGCTCGAGCTTTTCTTCGCCCAGGGCCGGATCGACCGTCCTGAGCTGGACGCGCTGGCCGACCGCGTCGCGCAGCAGCCGTTGGGGCGTCAAGGTCGCCGGTGACTGACCCATGTCGATCAGCCGCACCGTGTCGTCGAGTCCCGTGAGCTGCAGACTTTCCGGCAGCATGCGTTGGCTGGTGCCCATCAAGGACAGGTGGTTCTCGCCCGGCTTCAGGGTCAGCCACCGGCTGTCGTGCACCAAGGCCAAGTCGCCCTGATAGAGCGTCAGGGTCAGGTCGCGCTGGGCCGAAACCGGCACCTCCTGCGCGTTGGCGGCAAGGCCGAGCGGCAGCAGGAACGTTGCGGCAAGGAAAGGAAGAACGGCCGGGCGGAATGTCATGCGGAACCTCGCGTCGCTCAAAAGAATGTCAGTCTGTCAGAGGACCTCTTGGGTCCCATCGCATTGGGGCGGCTCTGCGGCGCTGGAACGGCCTTGGCGGGACCATAAAATGGTTGTTTAAGCCGGTCGCCGCGCCTGCAATGCCGCATTCAAGGTGCCGTCGTCCAGATAATCCAACGCGCCGCCGACCGGAACCCCATGGGCCAGCCGCGACACCCGCACGCGCCCGGCGGGCAGGCGGTCCTGAATGTAGTGGGCGGTGGTCTGCCCTTCGACGGTGGCTCCCAGCGCCAGGATGACTTCCTCGACCTCCGGTGCGCTGGCCCGGCCGACCAGTCCGGTGATGTTGAGCTCCTCCGGGCTGCGGCCGTCGATGGCGGAGAGCGTGCCGCCGAGCACGTGGTAGAGGCCGCGAAAGGCGCCGCTGCGCTCCAGCGCCCAAAGCGCGCTGACGTCCTCGACGACGCAGATCACCCGCCGATCGCGCTCCTCGCTGCGACAGATGCGGCAGGGGTCGTGATCGTCCAGGTTGCCGCAAACGCTGCAGATCTTGATCGTCTGAGAGACGCGGGTCAGCGCGGCGGCCAGCGGCTGCAAGTGCTGCTCGCGACGCTGCAGCAGATGCAGTACGGCCCGCCGGGCGGAGCGGGGTCCGAGCCCGGGCAGGCGCGCGAACAGCGCTATCAGTTGATCGATCTCCGAAACGGCCATGCGCCGGCTTGGCTCGCTCTTCTCGATGCTGCAACGAAGCTGAGGTGTGCGGCGCTCAGAAGGGCAGCTTGAGGCCGGCCGGCAGGTTGAGGCCCCCGGCGACCTTCTGCATCTCTTCTTGCGTGCAGGCCTCGACCTTGGCTTTGGCGTCACCCGCCGCGGCGACGATCAGGTCCTCCAGGACCTCGATGTCGTTCGGGTCCGCCAGGGCCGGATCGATCTTGACCCGGCGCATCTCGCCCTTGCCGTTCATGATCACCTTGACCATGCCGCCGCCGGCGACGCCTTCGAGCTCCTGCTCGGCGAGCCGCTCCTGCAGCTCAGCCATCTTGCTTTGCATTTCCTGCGCTTGCTTCAGCATCTGGCCAAGATTCTTCATACTAGCCTCGTTCTCCCCTGCTGGCGGCCTCACCGCCCGATTGTATCTCGTCGTCCGTAGTGTCGAAATCACCGTCGATACGGGTGATCTCACCTTCCGGGAAGGTCTCCAGCGCCGCCTTTACCAGCGGATGCTGCAGCGCCCGCGCCTTCCGGGCCGCCTCCTCCGCCGCCAACTCCTCCCCGAGGTTACGATGCTCGGTGGCATGAGGGTCGATCGCCACGTTCCAGGTTTCCCCGGTCCACTCCTTGAGCAACCGCTTGAGACGGTTCGGCAGATCGCTGGGCGCCCGCTCACGCAAGCGAAGCTCGAGCCGGCCGGGCGCAAAGCGCACCAGGTCGACATCGAAGGTCAAGTGATCGGCCAGGCGCACCTCGCGACGCGCGCGGCAGAGCGCCACCAGGGCACGGAAGTCTTCGGGCGGCGGGCTCGGCCCGACCGGCCCCGGCTCAATCGGTTGGACGTCCTCGGCCGGTTGCATCTCCTCGGTCGGTTGGACGCCCTCAGCCGGCTGGCTTTCGGGCTCGGGCGCCTCGCTCGGCCAGTCCGCCGGGGGTTTCGGCTCTTCATGCAAGCGTGCCGAAGGCTGCGCGGTCTCCGGCTTCGGGCCGTCGCCCGGCCGCGTCCCGCCGTTCTTGCCGGACGCATCGGAGGGTGCAGACTTCTCCGACGTCAGGCGCCGGACCAGCTCGGCCGGGTCCGGCAGATCGCTGGCGAAGGCCAGACGAATCAGCGCCATCTCCGCCGCCGGCAAGGGCCGGTCGCTGTACTGAACTTCGCCCGCGCCCTTGACCAGCATCTGCCAGCAGCGGCCAAGTTGCGGCATCGAGAGTGTCTCGGCCAGAGCATCGAGGCGCGCCGACTCACCGGCTGCATCCTCCGCAGCGGCGCCCAGCAGCTTGCGGCGAGTCAATTGATGGGTGGTTTCCATCAAGTCCTGCAGCACCACGAAGGGCTCCGCGCCGTGGGCATAGAGCTGGCCGAGGCACTCGAGCGCTTCGGCGATGCGGCCTTCGACGAGAAACTCGAAGAGATCGAGAATGCGTGCCCGGTCGGCCAGGCCGAGCATGGTCTCCACCACCTGGGTGGTGACCTTGTCGCCGGAGAGAGCGATGGCCTGGTCGAGCAGCGAAAGCCCGTCGCGCACGGACCCATCGGCGGCCCGGGCGATCAGCGCCAGCGCCTCGGTCTCCGCCTCCACCGACTCCTTCTCGCAGATCGCCGCGAAGTGCGCCTGCAGGCGCGCCTTCTCCACCCGGCGCAGATCGAAGCGTTGGCAGCGCGAGAGCACGGTGATCGGCACCTTGCGGATTTCCGTGGTGGCGAAGATGAAGACGACGTGCTCGGGCGGCTCCTCCAAGGTCTTCAACAGCGCGTTGAAGGCGTTCTTGGAGAGCATATGCACTTCGTCGATGATGTAGACCTTGTAGCGGGCCTCGACGGGGCGGTAGCGCACGCCCTCGATGATCTCGCGCACATCGTCCACGCCGGTGCGGCTGGCGGCGTCCATCTCGACCACGTCCGGATGGCGGTCCTCGGCGATGGCCCGGCAGATCGGGCAGTCGTCCGTCGCCGCGACGCTGGGCTCGCCCTTGCCGTCGGGGCCGCTGTAGTTGATGGCCTTGGCGATGATGCGGGCCGTCGTGGTCTTACCCACGCCGCGCACGCCGGAAAGGATGATGGCGTGCGGCAGGCGGCCCCGCTCCAGCGCGTTGGTCAGCGTGCGCACCAGCGGCTCCTGGCCGATCAGGTCGCCGAAGTGCTGCGGCCGGTATTTGCGCGCCAGGACGCGATAGACCTCCCCGGACGGCGCCGGGTTTTCAGTCTCTTGGGTCGGTGCGGCGCTGTCGTTCATCCCGAAAGCGGGCTTCGCTATGACGCAGGGGCCGAGCCTCTGCGGACGGCGTTGGAGGTGGAAGGCTGGTCAAGCGACCCGAGCGAAACTCGTTACGGCTGCTTCCTTCCGGACCTGACCGGGTTGGCGAGCGGCTCGTCCGCGACCAACCTTCCAGTGATCGAATATCATGGCCCCCGGACCAAAAGGCAAGGCTTGAGGCGAGAGCCGAAGCCCTCGCCTGCCGGGTGCCTAGTAAACCGCCATAGGCGAGCCGGGGGAACCGGTCGCCCCCTTGATGGGGACCGGGTTGTAGATATAGGCGAAGGTGCTCACACCGGCCTCCGCCAATCGCTCGGTCGCCAGGTTCTCATGGATGAAGATGCCGTTCTTGGTCAGCAGGATCTGATGCGCCGGAAAGGCCAGGCTGCTGTCCGGGTTCGGCACCACTTCGACAGGCCAGGTGTCGGCCCCAACCAAGGCGACCTGCTTATCCGCCAGCCATTCGGCCGCAGCCACGCCGATACCGGGCGCACCGCTGTTGAAACGATCATTGTCCTGCATCCACAGGCTGCCCCAGCCGGTGTAGAAGAGCACCACGTCGCCCGCGGTAATGTCGTCACCGCTTTTGCCTTGCGCCGCCAAGGCCGCCTCGATGTCGGCCACGGAGATCTCCTGCCCGGCATCCATCATGCCGCCCCTCAGCGCGACCATGTCGATCAAGTGGCCGGTGGTGAAGAAGGGCTTCACGTGCTCGATGCCAAGCTTTTGCAGCCCGTACGCACCGGCCATCTCGGCCCCGGTGATGCCGTTGTAGTAGATGCTCTGGGACTCGTCCGCGTCGCCTTTGACGCGCACACCGATATGACCCAGGCCGTCGAACTGGGTGCCCACTTGGCCGATGTCCGTCGCCAGGAATTCATCGTTCCAGATGATCCGATTGGCACCGAAGGTGCCGCCCGTCGGGTTCCCGCCGATTCGGAGGGAGAATCCGCGCGCACCGAACAACGGCATGCCGACCTCATAGTCACGGCCGAGCTCGATCACCGAGCCGCTCTGGATGAGCTGCGTGGCAGCCAGGATCTTCTCAGGCGTGATCAGGTTGCTGGCACCGGCCTGGTCGTCGGCGCCATGGACCGAAGGCCACCAGGGTGCGCCGATCGGCGTGTCGTCCGCCTGAACGAGCGGCGCCGCCGCCAATCCCAACATGACGGGCGCGATGAACAAGAGCTTCTGGGGCATCATGGGCAAACAGCCTCCTCTGTGTTGTGACCGAACGTCATTCTTATGTCGTAGGATACTAAGTCTAGCGGATGCGGGCGCCAGGCAACAATCGCGAGACCATCGAAAGTGCCGTTCCGCGTTGGCTTAGCCCGAACGCTCTTCGATGACCTGACGCAAGTGCAGCTCCACCATGGCCCCGTCGGGCAGCATCACGATCGCGGCCAAGAGTGCCCCCGCTCCGTCGTACCAGAGAGCCCCCTCGATGGACCCATTGATCCGGTAGCCCAAGGCGTGGCGCGGCTCTCCCTCCACCATCAGCTCCCGCTGTCCTATCGCGAAGCTTTCGATGATCTTGAGCCCGGCATCGCGCGGGTCGAGCAGCTCCCGCACGTGAGGCGACTCCGGATGCCAAAACGTATGGAGGATGGAGTATCCGGCCACGCTGAAGGCGTTGCCGTTGCGATGGCCGCGCAGGGCTTCGTGTTGCCACTCGGCGCGCACCTGCCAGGTCTCCGCCCCATAGCGCGTATCGCTGATCAAGCCACGCAGCCAGCCGTCGACCCAGCGCTCCTCGACATATTGCTGGTAGGGCCGCGCGAGCTGCCAGGTGCTGTCGCTCCTGACGAGCAGCACGTTGCCGGCGCGGCGAAAGCCGATTCTGTGCTCCCCAACCGGCTTGTCGGCCGAGAGGGCCGAGAAAAGCCATTCTCCATCCTTGGGAAAGTGCCGGAAGGCAGCGCCGGCCGGACTGGCGGCAAGGCATGCCGCCGCAGCGAGGGTCAGGCTTTGACGCCGGGTCAGGACGAAAACCATGCGGAAAGCTTGCACAGGGGGCGCCACTGGGCGCAATCACTTATTCGCAAGGGCCTGTCGCTTGCCTCCTCGGGGGCCGCTAAGGTCCCCCCGTCCTGCAGTGCGCTTGCCGCGACTCTGCATTGTTTGCGATCTCTGTGCGATGGAAATGCAACGCCTAAGGCGCAGCAACTTCTACAGCGAATGCCCCCTCGACCGCGCGGATTACCGCCGGCAAGACGAGGCTTGGTTGGCCGGGCGCCTGAAGGCCGAAGGCACGCGCTTCGTCGCCCTCTGGCAAAACCGCAACCTGGTCGACAGGCTGGAGGGCGATCCGCCGCGCAGTGCCGTGTTCCTGGACCGCGATCACTATGAGGCCTTGGCCGACCTGCTGGACGACGGCGCCATCTTCCTTGGCGAAGACGCACAGAAACACAGCTATTTCGCCATCGACCTGGCCAAACTGGAGCTACCCGACCACCATCCGGTGCTCGCCGGGCTCGGCCACTTCGCCGATCTGAGGCTCTTCGGACCGATGCTGCCGCAGGGCGAGGGCGCGCTGCTCGCCTATGCCCGCGGCATGATCTATTGGCACCGCCGCCACCGCTTCTGCGGCCTCTGCGGCGCACCAACCCGCTCCGAGCGTGGCGGCCACCTGCGTCGCTGCACCAACCCGGCCTGCGGGGCCTCGCACTTCCCGCGCACGGACCCAGCGGTCATCATGGTGGTGCACGACGGCGGCGACCGCTGCGTCCTTGGGCGGCAGGCGAGCTGGCCAAGCGGGATGCACTCGACCTTGGCCGGCTTCGTTGAGCCCGGCGAGAGCCTCGAGGAGGCTGTTGCGAGAGAGGTGGAGGAGGAGGTCGGCCTCAAGGTCAGAGACGTGACCTATCATTCCTCGCAGCCCTGGCCCTTTCCCTCTTCGCTGATGATCGGCTTCTGGGCACGCGCCGAGGGCGGTGCTTTGCGGGTCGACGAAACCGAGATCGAGCGCGCGGCCTGGTACAGCCGGGCGGAGCTGATCGCCTCTCCGGAGGATGAGAGCTTTCGGCTGCCGCGGCGCGACTCGATCGCCCGCCGCCTGATCGAGGACTGGCTGTCGGAAATCAGCTAGCGCACCAGCTTGAGGGCCTTTTCCTGCTCCAGGCGGAAGGGAGAGGCAGGATAGACTCCAAGGATCTTCACCTCGCGCGAGAAGAAGCCGAGCTCCTCCAAGGCAAGACGAACCAGCCGGTCTTCCGGATGGCCTTCGATGTCGGCGTAGAACTGCGCCACCGTGAAGGCGCTGTCGATGATGTAGCTTTCCAACTTCGTGATGTTGACGCCGTTGGTCGCAAAGCCGCCCAGCGCCTTGTACAGCGCCGCCGGAACGGAACGGACGCGAAAAACGAAGGTGGTGATGGCCGGGCCGTCGCCCACCTCCGGGTCCAGCGGCTCCGGCGCCATGACCAGAAAGCGCGTGGTGTTTTGCTCTGCGTCCTCGATATCCGTGGCGAGGATATCGAGGTCATAGATCTCGGCCGCCAAGGCAGAGGCAATCGCGCCCTGACTGAGGTCGTTCAACTCGGCGACTTCGCGCGCCGCGCCGGCGGTGTCGGCATGGATGAAGGACTCCAGGCCGTTCTCACGCAGAAAACCTCTGCACTGCGCCACCGCCTGCTCGTGGCTGCGTACCGCCTTGAGGTTCTGGAGGCTGGCACCCTTGGGCGCCAGCAACTGATGACGCACCGGGTGAAAGTACTCGCCGATGATGTGCAGCCCCGACTCCGGCAGCAGATGATGGATGTCCGCGACCCGGCCGGCGCTCGAGTTCTCGATGGGAATCATCGCCAGGCCGGCGCGGCCGGAATAGACGGCCTCGAAGGTCTCCTCGAAGGTGCGGCACGGCAGGCTGGTGCGTCCTGGGAAGACGGCGTGGCAGGCCATATCGGAGTTGGCGCCCGCGGCCCCTTGGAACGCGATGGGCGAATTTGCATCGATCATGTGGTAAACACGCTGGGTAGACGACATTAACCTATTGATCTAATTCAATATATTGCAGGCTTTCTGCAGATCCGCAGGAGTATCGACGGACAGGGGCATGCTGTCAACGAGCGCCACGCCGATGGCCATGCCGGCCTCCAGCGCCCGCAGCTGCTCGAGCTTCTCCCGCTCCTCGAGCGGCGAGGGCGGCAGGGACACGAAGCGCGTGAGAGCCGCCCGGCGAAAGGCATAGATGCCGATGTGTTGGTAGTAGGCCTCGCCGTCGCCGTCTCGGTCATGGGGGACCGGCGCCCGGCTGAAGTAGAGCGCGCGGCGCCAAGCATCGCCGGGCCGTCCTGCCAGCACCGGCTTGGGAATGTTGGGATCAGCCGCCGCCTGCGGACTCTCGAAGGGCGTCGCCAAGGTCGCGATATCGAGCTCGCTGGCCGCCAGTGGCGCCACGACGGCGCGCAGCATGGCCGGCTCCAGGCCCGGGATATCGCCCTGCAGGTTGATCACCACGTCGAAGCGGCCGCTCGGATCGAAGCCTTCGAGCGCGGCATGGATACGGTCTGTGCCGCTGGGCAAGGCGGGGTCGGTCAGCACCGCCTGGCCGCCCTCGGCCTCGATTGCGGCAACGACCTCGGGCTCGGCCGCCGCCACGATCACCGGCCCGACCTCGGCGGCCATGGCCCGCTCCCAAACCCTTACGATCATCGGCTTACCCTTGATGTCGGCAAGCGGCTTGCCGGGCAGGCGCTGCGAGGCCATGCGGGCGGGGATTGCGACGATTGCTTTCATAAGCCGTTGTACTGGCGTCCGATCTGACTTGGTTGTTTGCGCACGGGCCCTGGATAAGGGGCGCAACCCTATGCCATTGGCACGTCCGATCCCATCCCGCAAGGCAAAGGCAATCGCACGTGCGGCAATCCTTCCTATACAGAATGGCCGCGACCGATTGATGTTGCTGCGTGCCCTGGCTATTGTCCGGCCGGTTCAAGCGAAAGTGAGAAAGCGGCGCGTAGATGTCCCTGACGGTAAACAAGATTGCAGCCGCCGGCCTGACCGCCGGCGTAATCGCGATGACGGCCGGTTTGATTGGCAACCTGATCATCACTCCGCCCGGCTACCATCATGGCGAAGAGGACCATTTCGCCTACGTCATCGAAGGCAGCGACGCACCCGCTGAGGCCGCCGTCGTAGAGGAGCCGGGCGTCGAGCCCATCCTGGCTCTGCTTGCCGATGCCGATGTCGAGGCCGGTGAGAGACGGGCGCGTGCCTGCACCGCTTGTCACGCCTTCGAGGCGGGCGGCCCCAACAAGGTGGGCCCCAACCTCTGGAACATCGTCAATGCGCCGAAGGCCCAAGTCCCCGGCTTCTCCTACTCGGACGCTCTGGCCGGCATCGCCGAGCCCTGGGGCTACCACGAGCTCAATCTCTTCATTGCCGATCCCAAGGACTACGCGCCCGGCACCAAGATGAGCTATGGCGGCATGAGGAACGTGAACCATCGCGCCGAGCTGATCGCCTGGATGCGGACCAGAGCCGACTCGCCTGCCCCCTTGCCGACCGAGGAAGAAATCAATGCCGCCGCCGGGGGCGCGAGCGAATAGGGGCCCTGCCCAGCCCGGGCGGCGGCCGGCCGGCATGTGAGCATGGCGGCCCCGCCCTGCCCGCTTGAGTTCATCACTTTCGCCGAACAGCTCGCGGACAGGGCCCGCCTGTCGGTGCTCGAGCACTTTCGCGACGATCTGGCTGTCGATGAGAAGTCCGACCTGACACCGGTCACCGCCGCCGATCGCGAGACCGAGTCGGCCCTGCGCGGGCTCATCCAAGACACCTATCCCGAGCACGGCATCCTGGGAGAGGAGTACCCGGCGCTGAACCCCGATGCCGAGCTGCTTTGGGTGCTCGACCCGATCGACGGGACCAAGAGCTTCATCACCGGCAGCCCCATGTTCGGGACCTTGATCGCCCTCGCCGAAGGCGGACGCCCGCTCTTGGGCATCATCGACATGCCTGTTTTGGATGAGCGCTGGGTCGGCGCGCGGGGCTTTCCTACCCGCTTTCACGAGCGAAGAGGAACGCGCAGCGTGGCGACCCGCCCTTGCGCCGACCTTTCGGACGCCTATCTCCGGACCATGACGCCGGACGCCTTCGACGGCGAAGCCCGGCATGTGGGCTTCCAGAACCTGCTTCGCGGAACCCGTATGACGCTCTACGGCGGCGACTGCTACAGCTTCGGCCAGGTCGCCAGCGGCGGCATCGACATTGTGGTCGAGAACGGCCTGGCCACCTATGACTTCGCCGCGCTGGTGCCGGTGGTGGAGGGTGCCGGGGGTCTGATGGTGGATTGCGACGGCCGGGAGATAACCTTGGACTCCGCAGGTGATGTCCTGGCGCTCGGCGATAGGCAGCTGCTCGACCCCGCCCTGCGCCTGCTCAACAACTAGCGCAAGACGGCCGGACGGCACCGGCCCAAAGCAAAAGAAACGGAAAGACCATGAGCGACGATCTCGATATCCTTGACGACCTGCTCGGACGGGCGCGGAAAGCCAGCGCCGATGCCGCTGATGCGGCGCTGCTCCGCGGCGTCTCCTTGAGCCACGCCCAGCGCCTCGGCAAGCCGGAAACCCTGGAGCGGGAGGAGGGGCAGGACCTCGGCCTGCGTGTCCTCGTCGGCCAGCGCCAAGCCATCGTCTCGACGACCGACCTCAATGCCGAGGGCATGCAAGACCTGGTCGAGCGCGCGATCGCCATGGCACGGGTGGTTCCGGAGGATCCCTACTGCGGCCTCGCCGACGCCGGCGACATCAGCCCAGGCGGGCGCGCCGGCGACGCCGGTCTCGAGCTCCGCGACCCGGACGAACCGGCCCCGAACGCCTTGATCGAGCGGGCGCGCCTTTGCGAGGAGGCCGCCCGCGCGGTGACCGGCGTGACGAATTCCGAGGGCGCGGAAGCAAGCTGGTCCCATTCCCAGGTGGCGCTTGCCGCCAGCAACGGCTTTGCCGGCGCATACGGGCTGTCCCGCCACAGCCTGGGCGTCTCGGTCATCGCCGGCGAAGGCGCCCACATGCAGCGGGACTACGACTACTCCAGCGCCGTCTTCGCCCAAGACCTGGAGACCCCGGACGCGATCGGCCGCCGCGCCGGCGAACGCGCCGTCAAGCGCCTCAATCCGCGCAAGCAGAAGACCTGCCGCGTTCCGGTGGTCTTCGATCCGCGGACGGCGAACTCCTTCCTTCGCCACTTCGCCGGTGCGATCAACGGACAGTCGATCGCGCGCGGCACCTCCTTTTTGCGCGACAAGCTGGGCGAGGAGGTCTTCGGCGCAACGATCAACATCATGGACGACCCGCTGCGCCGGCGCGGCCTGCGCTCCCGCCCCTTCGACGGCGAAGGGCTGGCCGCCACGCCGCGGCGCCTGGTCGAAGCCGGGCGCCTGCAAACCTGGATCCTCGACCTTGCCTCCGCCCGGCAGCTCAAGCTGGCGTCGACCGGCCACGCCTCCCGCGGCGTATCGAGCCCGCCCTCGCCCTCGCCGAGCAACCTCTACCTGGAAGCCGGCGAACGCAGCCCCGAAGCGCTGATCGGCGACATCGACGACGGCTTTTACGTCACCGACATGATCGGCATGGGCGTGAACGGCGTGACCGGCGACTACAGCCGCGGCGCCAGCGGTTTCTGGATCAGCAAGGGAGAGCTGGGCGACGCCGTCAGCGAGATGACCGTAGCCGGCAACCTCAAGGACATCTTCCGCCATGCCACCCCGGCGAACGACCTGACCTTCCGCTACGGGACCGACTCGCCGACGTTGTTGGTCGAGGGCCTGACGGTCGCCGGAGCCTGAGCGGCGTCGGGGAACACCAGGTTGACGGCGTCGGGCAGCACCACGACCTCACCCGGCAGGGCGGCGATGATGTCCCCGTCTCCCTGAATCGGATCTTCCGCAGGCCCACGCACAGTCACTTTCCGTCCGCGTACGATGCGTACGTCTGACAACCTTGGCAGACGGCCGAACAAGAGCGCGGTGGCGTAGCGGATAGCGTGTAGCGGCCCCTTGCTGAGGAAGAGGCAGACATCCAGGCTCGGCGCTTCGATGCTGGCATCCGGGGCGCAAACGTGCGGCCCGCCATACGAGCGCGCATTGGCGACAATGACCGAGGCGGCGCGGTAGCTCTTGCCGTCGATGGTCACGTCATAGGTGGGGAAGTCGAACACAACGAACTGGCGCAACGTCTCGACGACGTAGGCCGTCTTGCCCACCCGGCGCTTGAGCGGCCGAAATACACCGGCCACCACGTGGGCATCGAAGCCGGCCCCTGCCATCAGGAGAAAACGGCGCCCATTGGCACGGCCCAAGCAAACCGGGCGGGTCTGCCCATGGAGGGCGAGCCTGGCGATCTCTTCGGGCGCGAAGGGCGCGCCGATTTCGGCCGCGAGGACGTTGGCCGTGCCGAGCGGCAGCAACGCAACCGGCAGCACGGCGCCGCCCAGCTTGTTCTCCGCCAGGCCGTTGATCACCTCGTTGACGGTGCCGTCGCCGCCGGCGATGACGATGCGCTGAAACTGCAGGGGGTCGATCGCCGCGGCATAGCGCTCGGCGTCGCCCCGCACCGTCGTTGTCCAAATCGCAACCTCGGCACCGGCCTCATGCAGCAGATCGAGCACCGCCTGAAAACGGCGGCGGCGGGCGCCCCCGGCGGTTGGATTGTAGATGACGAGAAGATGCCGTCCACTCGCGGCACAAGGGTGTGCCGCCGCGGCAGGAGAGCGCTCTGTCAACGGCCATTGAGTCACGGGCAGGGTCTAGTTGCCGCAACGTTGCGGAGACATGTCACTCTTGTTTCACCTAGATGATAATTTCACTATATATAGCGTTTGTTCTTCCTCCAACCTCCGAAACTTAGCTATATGCCTCCACATTCAAGCGGCGTGAAGAACGCCCTTGCACTGCGGACGAAGGTGAATCGTGAGCGACCAGGTACGGCGTTATCGCACGATCTTCATCTCGGATATCCACCTCGGCACACGGGGCTGCCAAGCCGAGTTCCTGCTCGATTTTCTCAAGCAGACGGACGCCGAAACGATCTTCCTTGTCGGGGACATCGTCGACGGCTGGCGCCTCAAGCGGAGCTGGTACTGGCCGCAGTCGCACAACGACGTGGTGCAGAAACTCCTGCGCAAGGCGCGCAAGGGCGCCCGGCTGGTCTACGTTCCGGGGAATCACGACGAGGTTCTGCGCCAGTACACCGGCGTGCATTTCGGCGGCGTCGAAGTGGTCAACGACTACATTCACGAAACGGCCGACGGCAGGCGCCTGCTGGTGATGCACGGCGATGCCTTCGACGGCATCGTGCTCTATGCCAAGTGGCTCGCCCTGATGGGCGACTGGGCCTACAACCTGGCGCTCACCGCCAACACCTGGTTTAACCGCGCCCGGCGCAGCCTCGGGTTCGGCTACTGGTCGATCTCGGCCTTCCTCAAGGATCGGGTCAAGAACGCCGTGCAGTTCATCGACAACTTCGAGCGGGCCGTCGCTGAGGAAGCCCGGCGCCGCCAAGTCGACGGGGTTGTATGCGGACACATACACAAGGCCGAGATGCGGATGATCGGCGACGTACTCTACATCAACGATGGCGACTGGGTGGAAAGCTGCACGGCACTGGTGGAGCACTTCGACGGCCGGCTGGAGCTGATCAACTGGGCGGAAATCCATAATCTTTCCATGCTCGACCGGCGCTCGCCGAAGCGCCGCGCCGAGGATCCGGAAGTCGGAATCGCCGCCTGATGCGCCTCGCCCTGGTCAGCGACGCCTGGCTGCCGCAAGTCAACGGCGTCGTACGAACCCTAGGTCGGGTCTGCGATGAGCTCGAGAAGCTCGGTCACCAGACCCTGGTGATCTCGCCACAGCAGTTCCGCACGCTACCCTGCCCGACCTATCCGGAGATTCCGCTGGCCTACGATCATTGGTGGAAGGTCCGGGGTCTGCTCGAGGACTTCGCGCCGGACGCGGTTCACATCGCGACGGAAGGCCCGTTGGGATTGGCGGCACGCTCAGCCTGCCTGAAGCGCGGCTGGCCTTTCACCACCAGCTACCACACCAAGTTCCCCGAGTACGTCACCGCGCGTGCCCCTGTCCCGCTTTCATGGGGCTACGGCTTCATGCGCTGGTTCCATCGCCCTTCCAAGGGCGTCATGGTCGCAACCCCGACCATCCGCGCCGAGCTTGAGGCTCAGGGCTTCGACAACGTGAAGTCCTGGTCGCGGGGCGTCGATACCGATCTCTTCCACCCGGAGAACACGCCGGCGCTCGATCTGCCGCGCCCGATCTATCTCTACGTCGGGCGCGTGGCCGTGGAGAAGAACATTGAGGACTTCCTGGGCCTGCCGATCGAGGGCGGCAGCAAGGTGGTGGTCGGCGATGGCCCGCAGCGGCCGGCGCTGCAGCAGCGCTATCCCGATGCAGTCTTCACCGGCGCCAAGTTCGGCGAAGAGCTGGCCCGCCACTATGCCAGCGCCGATGTCTTCGTCTTCCCGAGCCGTACCGACACCTTTGGCCTGGTGATGCTGGAGGCCATGGCCTCAGGCGTGCCGGTGGCCGCCTATCCGGTGCCGGGGCCCCTCGACGTGGTCAGCGACCATCCGGTCGGCGCTCTGCACGAGAACCTGAGCGAAGCGGTAAAACGCACCACCGATATCTCTCGCCAGGCCTGCCGCGACTACGCCCTGCGCTTTTCCTGGACCGCCTGTGCCGAGCAGTTCCTCGGCAACCTGCACCCCTTGGCGAAAGCCTAAGCCGCAGGCGCCTCCTGCAGCGATTGCCCTTCTCTCAAGATGTCATCCCCGGGCGAGCCACTACGTGGCGAGTTCCGGGGATCCACGCCGGACGTCCGCGCGGGCTGAAGAGTGGATGCTCGGAACTCGGCCCCGGGCCTAACGGCCCAGTGGGCCTCGCCCAAGCATGACGAACTCTGGTACGGCGACGGCGCTACAGACCATCAGCAACGGAATTGTCTCCGTCTGACCAGGAAAGGCACTAAGCGGCCGGCGCCGCCTGCTGCGCCGCCTCGCCGTAGAGGGTGCGGGCCGCAATCGCCTCGAAGCCGTCCTCGGCGACCTCCGACAGCAGAATGGGCAGCAGATCGTCGCGCCCACTCTGCCGGGCGGAGTCGAAGAGCATCTGCTGAAAGACGTCCTGCTGGGCGTGGCTGCCGCCCATCATCCAGAGACTGCGGCGGGCCGGCAACAGAACCTCCAGCACCTTGTCGTGCTCGCCACGGCGATGAGCGATGGCCGCTTCGGCCGCCGGGATGGCGGCGGCGGCATAGCGCGGCGGCAGGGTGCCCTCGTCCTCATGCACGCAGGCGCGCATGCCCAGCACCATGTCGTGCGCCTTCTCGTCCTCGCCCGCCGCCGCCAGGATCATCACGTAGTGCGGGCTGGTGAAGGGGCTGGTGTGGTCGCCGATGCGGTGACTGACCGCCGACACCAGGTCCTGCCAACGATGCCCTACGTCGATGCCCCGCAACTCCAGCCGCTGCAGCAAGGAGGCGCAGTTCTGCATGTCGACGTTGAAGTCGTCCATCGCCTGGATGAGCGGTGAGTCCGGGTTGCGGATCTGCTGATCGTAGATCTCCAGAATCGCGTCGACCTCGCCAAGCTCCAGATGGAACAGGCAGCGGTGCCACCAGAGATGATGGACGAAGTGATTGGCATTGCCCCACTCCCCTTTCAGAGAGTCGAGCCAGGCCACGCCTTCCTTGGAGCGGCCTTGCATCACCAGGGTGTGCGCCACCGCGTGGGTCGCCCAGTGGTCGGTCGGCGAGAGCTCCACCGCCTGGCGCCCAGCGCGCTCGGCCGCGTCGTACTGCCCGGTTTCCTCCAGGCCGAAGGACCAAAGCGACAGGTGGCTGTGGTAGTCGGGCGTGGTGGCCTGCCACCGCGGGTTCGTGCGGTCGATGACCGCATGCATCCAGCGGCTCTCGCCGAGCCAGAAGAGTTCCATTTGCGCCAGGCGCGCGGCCAGCAGATCGTGGGGATGCTCGGCCAGGATCGCCTCGTAGGCCACGACCGCCGCCGTCAGCTGGCCGGCAAAGGCCGCTTCCAAGGCCTCGATGTAGAGCGCCTCCCGCTTGCTGAGCCCTTTGGCATGGGCCTGAGCCGCCGTCAGCGACTCCTTGATCTTGGGATAGAAGCGCAGGCTCCGGATCGAGCAGAGCAGCAGCCCCTTGGCGGCATGGGCGAGCGCGAAATCCGGGTCGTGCTTCAGCGCGGTTTGCAGGCTGGCCATAGTGTCGGCCCGGAAGCCAAGATAGCCGCGCACCGTCTCGCTGTAGGCGGCGGCGGCCTCGGCGCTGTCGGTGGTTAGCGGGTACCCCCAAGCATCGCTTTGCATCACTGGTTCTCCAAGCTCTTCGGGCCGGGTCAGAGCAAGCTGCCCTGGCTCCCGTCCTCGTTCTTCTTCGCGCGCTTGCGCGGCTTTGCCGGCGCCGGCGCAGCGGGCGCGTCTGCTGAGATCGTCGCACCCACGCGACCGTCGGCAAACTCAAGCGCGACGGCCTGCCCGGCGGCAAGCCCGGAGGCTGCCGTGACCAACCCTTCGGCGCTGTGAACCACCGCATACCCGCGCGCCAGGACCTTGCGGTAGGAAACGCTGTCGAGCACCCGGCTCAAGGTCTCAAGTTGCTGGCTCGCGGCGCTATGGCGCTGCTCGGCTCCCTGCCGCAGACGACTTGCCCAGTCGCTTAGACCGCGCTGGCCGTCCTCCACTTGGCGGCGGGGTGGCCGCAGGCGCTCGGCAGCACCGGTCAGGTCGACACCTGCGGCACTGAGACCACGCTGCACGGCCTTGCCGAGGCGCCCTGTCAGCTCCGCCAGCTCCCGCTCGGCCTGGCGGAGGCTAACGTCCGGTCGCGGCAGGCGGGCACCGAGCTGCGCCACCTCGGCGGCTTGGCGGTCGAGAAGGCGCCGGGCGGCCAGCTCGGCCCGCTCCCAGCGGTCGTCCAAGCGTTGCGCCCGCTCGGCCAGCAGCGCGCGCGGCTCGGGCAGGCCCCGGGCCAGGCCCTCCAGCGCCGTGCGGCGCTCGCTCAGGAGGCGCTGGCCGGCGGTCAGGGACCGCCGCTCCAGTTCCATGACCTGTTGCAGCAGCTCGAGCCGGACCGGCACGGCGATCTCCGCCGCCGCCGTTGGCGTCGGCGCCCGCCGGTCGGCGGCATAGTCGATCAGGGTGGTGTCGGTCTCATGGCCGACCGCGGAGATCAGCGGAATCTCGGATGCGGCGGCGGCGCGCACGACGATCTCTTCGTTGAAGCTCCAGAGGTCTTCCAGGGAGCCGCCGCCCCGCGCCACGATCAGGAGGTCCGGCCGCGGCACGGCACCGCCGGCCGGTAGAGTATTGAAGCCCGCAATCGCATTTGCGACTTGCGCCGCAGCCCCCTCCCCCTGAACCAGCACAGGCCAGAGCAGCACGCGGCGGGGAAAGCGCTCAGCCAGGCGGTGCAGGATGTCGCGGATGACCGCCCCGGTCGGCGAGGTGACGATGCCGATGACCTCGGGCAGATACGGCGGGGGCCGCTTGCGCTCGGCATCGAACAGCCCTTCGGCGGCGAGCTTTCGCTTGCGCTCCTCCAAGAGCTTGAGCAGGGCCCCTTCGCCAGCCAACTCCAAGGCCTCGATGACCACTTGGTACTTCGAGCGGCCGGCATAGGTGGTGACCCGGCCGGTGGCGATCACCTCCATGCCGTCTTCGGGCTTGAGGCCCAGACGCCCGGCGACGCCGCGCCAGCAGACCGCGTCGATCACCGCGTCCGTGTCCTTGAGCGACATGTAGAGATGGCCGGAGGCGGCGCGCTTGAAGCCGGAGATCTCGCCGCGTACGCGGATATGCTCGAAGCGGCTCTCCAGGGTGCCGCGAATGGCCTGGCTCAGCTCGGAAACCGAGATGGCCGGCAGGTTGCCGGGCGTATCGAAAACGGAAGCTTGGCTACCCAAGGGCTACGACCTTTCCAGACTCGTTCTGGCCTGCCATGTAGTCGGCGGCGCAGCAGCGAACAGACTAGAACAAAGCGGAGAGTCTCGGCAGTGAAAAGGCGTGAGCTATGAAAATCCTGGTCGTGGGCAGTGGCGGGCGCGAGCATTCGCTCTGCTGGACCCTTGCGGCTTCGCCGCTCTGCGAGAAGCTCTACTGCGCCCCGGGCAACGCCGGCATCGCGCAGGAAGCCGAGTGCGTGCCGATCGCCGTCGACGATATCCCGGCCCTGGTCGACTTCGCCAAGCGAGAGAACATTGAGCTGGTCGTGGTCGGGCCGGAAGCGCCCCTGGTGGCCGGCCTGGTCGACCGCCTGGATGAAGCCGGCATCCGCGCCTTCGGCCCCACCGCGGCGGCCGCGGCGCTTGAGGGCTCCAAGGGCTTCACCAAAGACCTCTGCGCCAAGTACGGCATCCCCACCGCCGACTACCAGCGCTTCACCGAGGCCGCTGCCGCCAAGGCTTTCGTGCGGGAGCGCAGCCTGCCCATCGTCATCAAGGCTGACGGTCTGGCCGCCGGTAAGGGCGTGGTCATCGCCACCAGCTTGGAGGAGGCCGACCGCGCCATCGAGGGTGCCCTGGAAGAACAGGCCTTCGGCGCGGCCGGCGCCGAGTTGGTGATCGAGGACTTCATGGAAGGCGAGGAGGTCAGCTTCTTCGCTCTGGTGGATGGAACATCGGCCGTGCCGCTCGCCTCGGCCCAGGACTACAAGCGGGTCTTCGACGACGACCAGGGCCCCAACACCGGCGGCATGGGGGCCTACTCCCCCGCCCCGCTGATGACCGATGCGCTTGCCGCCCGCGTCATGGCGGAGATCATCGAACCCACCGTCGCCGCCATGGAGGCCGAGAGCCGCCCCTTCAAAGGCGTGCTTTACGCCGGCCTGATGATCACGCCCGAGGGCGACCCCAAGCTGGTCGAGTACAACGTCCGCTTCGGCGACCCGGAATGCCAGGTGCTCCTGATGCGCCTGATGTCCGATCTGGTGACGGCCCTGGTCGCCACCTGCGACGGCGTGCTCGGCAGCTTCGATCTGCGCTGGTATCCGGAGGCCGCGCTCTGCATCGTCATGGCCACCGAGGGCTACCCGGGCAGCTATGCGAAGGGCAGCGTGATCGGCGGGCTGGAGGCGGCGGAAAGCGACGCGGACGTGACCGTCTTCCACGCCGGGACCAAGCAGGGCGCGGACGGCGCCTGTCTGGCCAACGGCGGGCGGGTGCTCGGGGTCACGGCGCTCGGCGAGAGCATCGGCGCCGCACGGGACCGCGCCTATGCCGCCGTCGACCGGATCGACTGGCCGGAAGGCTTCTGCCGCCGCGACATCGGCGCGCGGGTGGTGGAGTAGGCGTACAGCACGCCTCCCCTAATCCAGGCCAGGACCGCTGACCCGCTAACCGTGCGGCCCCTCCGCTCGTCATCCCGGCCAAGGGCGAAGCCCGCGAGCCGGGAACCATTCATCAGCCCGCGCCTGGCGGCGGCATGGACCCCGGATGTCGCCTCTCGCGAGGCTCCTCCGGGGTGACGTGCGGAGGGGCTGCGCAGGCCGAAACCCCTCTCAGGACGTCATACTTGGGCGAGCCGCCATGCGGCGAGACCCGAGTATCCAGCGGTAGGCACGGTTCAAGCTTGTGGCTGGACCCCGGATGTCGCCTCTCGCGAGGCTCCTCCGGGGTGACGAGAAGGGGGGCAGCGATACCAGCAGTTTCTCCCAGACTGTCATCCCGGCCAAGGGCGAAGCCCGCGAGCCGGGAACCATGTATCCGTCCGTGCTCATCGCCGATATGGACCCCGGCTCGCGGTCTTTACTAACGCAAAGCCCTTGGCCGGGGTGACACGCTGTGGGGCGGTGCAGGCCGAAACCTCTCTCAGAATGTCATACTTGGGCGAGCCACGTTAGTGGCGAGACCCGAGTATCCAGCGGTAGGCCCGGTCCGAGCTTATAGCTGGACCCCGGCTGCCAAGGCTCGCTAGCCGGGACCGCACGCGGCCCCGGGCTCACCTAAGGGCCGGGGTGACGTGAGGAGGGGAGGCGCGAGCGACGACCGACTCGGGCCGGCAGCGCGCTCTATCGCCGCTCCTGGAAGAAAGTCTTCAGCAGCGCGGCGCAGTCCCCTTCCAGGACACCGCCGACCACCTCGGGCCGGTGGTTGCAGGTCGGCCGTTCGAAGATACGGGCGCCGTGCTCGACCCCGCCGCCCTTGGGGTCGTAGGCACCGAACACCAGCCGCCTGAAACGGGCGAAGGCGATCGCCTGGGCGCACATGGCGCAGGGCTCCAGGGTGACGTAGAGGTCCGCCTCCGTCAGGCGCTTGGCCCCCACGGAGACGGCCGCCGCCCGGATCGCCAGCATCTCCGCATGGGCGGTGGGGTCGCCGTCCCGCTCCACCCGGTTCTGCCCCAGCGCCAAGACATCCCCCGCCGTCGAGACCACCACGGCGCCCACCGGCACGTCGCCGGCCCGGCCGGCGGCCTCAGCTTCTGCCAGCGCGAGGCGCATGACGTCGGCAGGCTTCAGGGTCTTCATTGGTAGATCGGGCGGCATCTTTGCGCGGGGAGTTGCGATGTCTCCAAAAGCCGCTATAGCTTCTGCCACTCCATCATGCATCAACAAGGACCTCTCCGCCATGACCGCGGATGGCGAGACCCCATGGCGGGTGGCCAAATGGATTGCGCGCAGCGGCCTCTGCTCCCGCCGGGAGGCGGAGGCTTGGGTGTTGGCCGGCCGGGTCAGCCTGGACGGCGTGCGCCTGGAGACGCCTGCGGCCACGGCCGAGCGGGCCAGCCAGATCATGGTCGACGGCCGGCCGCTGCCGGAGCCGGAAGGCCCGAAGCTCTGGCGCTTCCACAAGCCGCGCGGTCTTCTCACCACCACCAAGGATCCGGAGGGGCGCCCGACGGTCTTCCAGCGCATCCGCGATCAGCTTGGCGAGCTGCCGCACATGATGCCGGTCGGCCGCCTCGACATGAACTCCGAGGGGCTGCTGCTGCTGACCAACGACGGCGCGCTCAAGCGGCGCCTGGAATTGCCGCAGAGCGGCTGGCTCAGGCGCTACCGGGTGCGGGTCTTTGGCCGGGTGTCGGAAGAGCGGCTGGCGGAGCTGGCCAAGGGTGTCACGGTGGAGGGCATCGCCTACGGCCCCATCGAAGCCCGGCTCGATGAGCAGCGCGGCGCCAACGCTTGGCTGACCATGGGTCTGCGCGAAGGCAAGAACCGCGAGATCCGCAAGGTCTGCGAGCATCTCGGCTGGCAGGTCAATCGCCTCATCCGGGTCGGCTACGGCCCCTTCACCCTTGGCAAGCTGCCACGCGGGCAGATCGCGCCCGTGCCGCGCGGCCAGCTCGCCGAAGTGCTGGGCGACAAACCCAAAACCACGGAGAAGGTCGGCACCGCCAAGGCCAAGCCGCGCCCGACCAAGCCGGGTGGACGCAAACCCTCTTCCGGAAAACCCCGCGCCCGGAAAACAGGCCCCGCAAGGCAAGGAGCGGCGAGGCTCACCGGAAGGAAAAGCGATGCGGATCGTCGGCGGTAGCCTGCGCGGGCGGCCCCTGGCCGCACCGGAAGGCGACGTGGTGCGGCCGACCGCCGACCGCACGCGCGAGGCGCTGTTCAATATCCTGAGCCACGGCAAGCTGGTCGAGCGGCTCGGCGGCGCCTCGCCCCTGCCCGGCGCCGCCGTGCTGGATGCCTTTGCCGGCACCGGCGCGCTGGGCCTGGAGGCGCTCTCCCGCGGCACCCGCCAGATCACCTTCATCGAGCGCTACGCCCCAGCCCTCACCGTGCTGCGGCAGAACATCAAGAAGCTCGGCGTCGCCGAACAGTGCCGCGTCTTCGACCGCGACGCCCTGGTGCCGCCGCCCGCGCCCGAGCCCTGCCAGCTCGTCTTCATGGACCCGCCTTACAACGAGAACCTGGCCCTGCCTGCCCTCACCGCGCTGCAGACGGCCGGCTGGCTGGCCGAAGGCGCCCTGATCTCGCTCGAAGTGATGAAAAGCGAAGCCGTCACCCTGCCGGACGACTTCACGATCCTCGACGACCGCACCTACGGCAAGGCACGGTTGATTATCTTGGGCACCTAAGCTCGCGCACGTCGGCCAGCGATGCCCAGGCCGAGCAGGCCGAGGCCGAACAGCGCCAGGGTGCCCGGCTCAGGCAGGTCCACGATACGCGAAGCTTCGATTTCCACGCCATTGTAAAGGCCGCTGACGCTCCAGTTCGTGCCGCCGTCGATGGAAAAGCGGTAGCCGTCGTAGCTGACCTCGGCGCTCGGTGTCGGCGGGAAGTTGGCCGCGAGACGATTCCAGATCAGCCCGTTTGCGACTGCCGGCCCTTCGAGCACGAACCAGTAGCTGGTGCCGGCCATCAAGGTGAAGGCGCTGACGGCCGTCAGAGTTTCCTGTACAGCGACCGCGCCCGCGGCGACAGAGGCCGGATTGAATGCGACAAGTTGGCCACCGGGGTCACCGCCAACGTCGGAAAAGATACCGCCGGTCACGGAACGCACGACATTGTCCCTATTGCTGAACAGACCGCTCATGGAAGTGAAGGACAGATCGTTGACGCCGACGGTGAGGCCAACCGCCTTAATGCGGACGTTGCCATTGATGTCGAGACCGAGAGCGGTGCCGGTGTTGCTGCCGGCGGCCGGCAGGTTGGACAGGATGACGATCGCTTGGGCCGGCTGCGCCAGGCTCAGCGTGAAGGCGCAGAGTCCGGTGAAAAGCAGGCTACGCAGGAAAACCTTGGACATCGTGAATTACACTCCCCTAGCCCACGAGGGAGGTAGCAAGAAACCGCCTCACGCTCGCTGGTTTCAGCCATATTCTCAAAGCATGGCCTTACACGCGAGTAGTAAGCAAATTTCGGGCCAACATTGGTTATTTTTGAACGCCAACGGCTTGTGATATATACACTCTGGAAGAGTATATAGAATTGTAAAGAATCCCGACGGTTTTTGTGCATTATGGGAAAAACTGTAAAGTTTCCCGACACCCCAGAGACATTGCGCCGGAACGGTCAGTCTACCGTCGGCCGAACAGCCGCTCGATGTCGGAGAGCGCGAGAGACACGTAGGTTGGGCGGCCGTGGTTGCACTGGCCGCTGTGGGGCGTGGCCTCCATCTCGCGCAAAAGCGCGTTCATCTCGGCCTGATTGAGCCGGCGGCCCGCGCGCACCGAGCCGTGGCAGGCGATTGTACCGCAGATCTCCTCCAGCCGCTCCTTGAGCGCCAAGGCCTGGTCGTACTCGACCAGTTCATCGGCGAGATCGCGCAAGAGACCCTGCACGTTCGTCTGACCGAGCAGGCTCGGCGTCTCCCGCACCACCACCGCCGCCCCGCCGAAGGGCTCGATCACCAAGCCGAGCTCGGCCAGCTCCTCGCGGCGGCCCAGCAGGCGCGTCGCCGCGTCCTCCTCCAGCTCCACCACCTCGGGGATCAAGAGCGCCTGGCGCTCGACCCCTTGTGCTGCGATCTGGCGCTTCATGCGCTCGTAGACCAGGCGCTCGTGGGCGGCGTGCTGATCGACGATGACCAGGCCCTGGGCGGTCTGCGCCACGATGTAGGTCTCATGCAGTTGGGCACAGGCGGCGCCCAAGGGATAGGCCTCGAGCTGTGGGGCCTCTGCTTCCCGCTCAAGGTCGGGGTCGGCCTGGTCGCGCTTGGCAGGTTCGGTTGCGAGGCCGGGCAGAGGCGCGTGATAGGCCACGGCGGCCTCCGCCATGCCACGGCCGATGCGCGCCGGGCCGCCGGAGTAACTCGGGAAAGGTGTGACGCTGCCGCCACCCGTCGGGCCACTGCCCGGTCGGAAAGCGCCGAGCGCCGCCTGGGAGACACTGGGCGCCGCTCGATGGCCGGCTTCGGCCAGGGCATGACGCAGCGCCGAGACGATCAGGCCTCGCACCAGGCCAGGCTCGCGGAAGCGCACCTCCGCCTTGGCCGGATGCACGTTGACGTCGACCGCCTCGGCCGGCGCCTCGAGAAAGAGCGCCACCACGGGATGGCGGTCACGGGCCAGGAAGTCCTGATAGGCACCGCGCAGGGCGCCGAGCAGCAGGCGGTCCTTCACCGGACGGCCGTTGACGAAGAGGTATTGCTGCTGGGCGTTGGCCCGGTTGAAGGTGGGCAGGCCGGCATAGCCGGTGAGGCGGAAGCCCTCGCGCTCGGCCTCAATGGCCAGGGCGGACTCAGGGAAGTCTCGGCCCATGATGGCACCGAGGCGGGCCAGGCGCGCATCGAAGAGGTCGCCGCTCTCAGCCCCCAGCTTGATCAGGCTGCGGCTTTCGTCGGCGAGCTGGAAGGAAATCGCCGGATAGGCCATGGCGAGCCGCTGCAGGCTGTCGCGGATCTGCATGACCTCGGCCCGGGCGCTCTTGAGAAACTTGAGGCGCGCCGGCGTGGCGTAGAAGAGATCGCGCACCTCGATCTTGCTGCCCTTGGGCTGCGCGGCGGGCTTGGGGCTGCCGACAGCGCCGCCCTCCACCGAAAGCGACCAGGCCTCCGCCGCACCTCGCGCACGGCTGGTCAGGCTGAGGCGCGCCACAGCCCCGATGGAGGGCAGTGCCTCGCCGCGGAAACCAAGACTGCCGATATGCACCAGATCGTCGTCAGGCAGCTTGGAGGTAGCATGGCGTTGCACCGCCAGCCTGAGCTCTTCTTCGCCCATGCCGACCCCGTCGTCCTCCACGGCGATCAAGGCCTTGCCACCGTCGCGCAGGGTCACCGTGATCTGCCCGGCACCAGCGTCGATGGCATTCTCGACCAGTTCCTTGACCACGGCGGCCGGGCGCTCGATCACCTCGCCGGCAGCGATTTGATTGACCAGCGCTTCGGGCAGCAGGCGGATGCTCATGGCGGTTAGCCCTCTCCCATGCGGGCGAGATAGTCGCCAGCGAGTTGCTTACCCTGCTCGACCGCCGGCTGGTCAAAGGGATCGACCTGCAGCAGGTGGGCGGTGAGGATGGTCTCCAGCATGAAATGCATGAAGAGGCCGCCGAGCACCTCTTCGTCGAGGCGGCTGAGGGTGATGCTGCGCAGAGGGCAGCCATTGAGCGCCAGGCTGTCGGCGGTGGCCTTGGCCTCGGCCAGCAGCAGCTCGCCCATGCGGCGGCCGGGCAGCTGGCCGATGGCAAGCTCTTCTGCCAGAGGCGCCTCGATGGGCGCGCCTTCCCCCGCCGTATCAAGCCAGAGGAGCGTGAAGAACTTGTCCTTGGGACCGGCGAGGAAGAGCTGCACCTGGCTGTGCTGGTCCACCGGGCCAAGGGCGGCGATCGGTGTCAGGCCCTTGCCGTCCTTGCCGAGGCTCTCCGCCCAGAGCTGGCGATACCAGGCGCCGAAGACCCGGAGGCGGTCGCCATAGGGCATCAGGACACTTTGCGAGATGCCCTGCTCTTCCAGCAGCCCGAAGGCCAGGGCTGCGCCCTCGGCCGGGCCCGCCGCCCCATCGGCGAGCTGGTCTTCCAGCACAGCCGCGGCGCCGCGGCGCAGCTTCTCCGGGTCCAGCCCGAGCAGACAGACCGGCAGCATGCCGACGTTGGTCAGCACGGCGAAGCGCCCGCCGACTCCGGTGTTGTGCGGCAGGCAGGGCAGGCGATAGCGCTCTGCCAGGCGCTTGAGGGCGCTGTCCTTGGGCTCGGTGATCACCGCCATCTGCGCGGCCAGGCGGGACTCGTCCAGGTGCTCCCGGAGGAAGGCCAGGGCGCGCAGGCTCTGGCAGAGGGTTTCAATGGTGCCGCCGGACTTGGAGATCATCACCACGCCGAGCCGTGCCGGGTCGCTGGCCGCCAGCAGCAACTCGAAGCCGTGAGCGTCCAGGTTGTCGACGAAGATGAGACGCGGGCCCTCGCTCGGCTCGACCAGGCCGCCGGCGGTGGTCAGTGCCTGAATGGCCTGGCCACCGAGGGAGGAGCCGCCGGTGCCAAGCACCAGGATGTCATCGCAGTTTTCGCTCAGGGCCGAGGCAACGTCGCGCACCGCCTGAAGGTCGTCGCGCTGCTCCGGAACGGCGAGCAGCGGCAGGCTTCCATCGGCCTTTTCCCGGGCCAGCGCCTCGAGGCGTGGCTGTACGGCCTGGAGAGCCGCGTCGTAGCGCGCCTGTGACAGGCCGGCACCCTCGATGGCCCCGGCAAAACAGCGGCGGCTGTCGATCGTGAAGAGTCGCGTGGTATCACCCATCCCGCAAATCTAGCGGGATGGGCGAGTCGAGGGAAGCGACGAAGCGTTTTGTTGTGGACTTGTACCAGGCCGTGATGAGCCGAACTCATCGCGGCCTGTATGGCGTTCAGACGCCACGCAGGCTTTCCTCGCTTCGCTGCGGACGCGCAGTCGCGCTTGCCAAGCTGCAATGAGTTTCACTCATCGCAGCTTGGTGTTAGCTGCCCGAAGGGGCCTCTAGCGTTGCCGTCAGGCCCTCGGGCTGGCCGACCACGACGATGCTGAGCTGGCTGTCGTCGAACAGCCGCTTGGCCACCCGCTTGGCGTCTTCCAAGGTGATCGCTTCGATGTAGCCGTTGCGCCGGTCGATGTAGTCGATGCCGAGATCTTCCATCTGCATCCCCAGCAGCATGCGGGCGATGCCGCGCAGGCTGTCGAGGCGCAGGGGGAAGGAGCCGGTCAGGAAGGTCTTGGCGTCGGCCAACTCCTCAGCGGTCGGCCCCTCTTCGGCAAAGCGGCTCCACTCCTCGCGCATGATATCGATGGACTCGGCGACGCCGTCGTTGCGGGTGGCGACGCTGGCGACGATCAGGCCGCCTTCGTCACGCGGGCTGAGCGCGGAGTAGACCGAGTAGGCGAGACCCCGTTCCTCTCGCACTTCCTGCATGAGGCGCGAGGCGAAACTGCCGCCGCCAAGCACGTAGTTCAGGGCAAAGGCGGTGTAGTAGTCCGGGTCGTCGCGCTTGATGCCTGGCTGCGCCATCACGGCGACCGACTGAGGCACCGGCCGCTCGATGATCGCCAAGCCGCCCTCGCTGCGTGGGCTCGTCTCAGGGATGACGGTGGCGCCGCCGGTCGCCGGCAGGTCGCCGAAGGCCTTGTCGAGCAGGGGGCCGAGCTCCTCGGCGGTGATGTCGCCGGCAACGCCGACGAACAGCCGGTCACGGGCGATGGCGCCCTTGACGAAGGCGCGCATGTCATCGGGCGTAATGGCCGCAAGGGTGCTCTCGGTGCCGCTCGCCGAGCGCCCATAGGGATGCTCGCCCTGAACCAGCCGGCCAAGCGCGTTCCAGGCGATGGAACCCGGGTCCTGCGCCCGGCGACGGGCGGAGGCCTGCATTTGGCCGCGAATGCGCTCCACCGCCTCCTCTTCGAAGCGCGGCTCGCTGAGCGCGAGGCGCAGCAGCTCGAAGGCCCGGTCCCGCTCTCGGGTTAAAAACTGAAGCGAGCCGCCGAAGCGGTCCTGGCCTGCGCTGAAGCGCAAGGAGATCGAGCGGTCGTTGAGCTCCTCCTGGAAGGTCACGGAGTCGAGCTCGCCGGCGCCCTCGTCGAGCAGCGCGGCGGTCATGGCGGCGGTGCCTTCCTTGCCGTCAGGGTCGAGCACGGCCCCACCGCGAAAACCGATCTCCACCGAAATCAGCGGATTGCTGTCATCCTCGACCAGCCAGGCCTCGATGCCGCCGGGTGAGACCACGCGTTTGACGTCGGCCGCCGTGGCCGGGAGCGCCAGAACGACGGCGAGGAGAACGGCCGCGAAAGCAACGCGGAACGACCGCTGTGGTGCGAAAGACATCTGCATCTCCGGTCGTCTCCTAGCTGCGTTCGTCATCGGCGCGGAGCAGCACGGCCGTCACCGAGCCCACATCCTCGGACAGGACCGCGCGGGCGGCCGCGTTTACATCTTCCAAGCTGACGGCCGCGATGCGGTTGGGCCAGTCCTCGACATCTTCGATGGTCAGGCCGGTCATCAAGGCCTGCCCAATGACGCGCGCCGCCGTGGAGGCGTCATCGCGGGCAAAGACCGCCGAATCCATCAAACGCTGCTTGGCCTTCTCCAGCTCCTCGGCCGGAATGCCGTCGCTGACGATCCGCTCGATCAAATCTCTGGTCGCCGCTTCCAAGGTTTCGATATCGACCCCGGCAGCAGGGGAGGCGAACACGCCGAAAGTGGCAAGGTCCAGGCTATCGCCGGAATAGTAGGCGCCCGCCGCCACAGCCAGTTTCTGCTTGCGCACCAGCTCGTCGTAGAACAGGCCGGTGTTGCCGCGCAGGATCTCGGAGAGAACGTCCAGCGCATAGGCCTGGCCATCGGGATCCAGGTTGTAGCTCGGCGCATGATAGCTGATGGAGAATGAGGGCTGTCCCACCTGCTCGCTGGAGAGGCTGACCCGCTTGGGCGCCCAGTGCGGCGGCTCGTCCACGCGGTCGCGCAGCGGCACGTCGCGGGCCGGTATCTTCCCGTAGGTCTCTTCGGCCAACGCCATCACTTCGTCGAAGGAGACATCTCCGGCCACGACCAGCACCGCGTTGTTCGGCGCATACCAGGTCTCGTAGAAGTCCAACGCATCCTGGGTGGTCAACCCTTCCATCTCGGAGCGCCAGCCGATGATCGGGCGGCCATAGGGATGGTGCACGAAGAGCGAGGCGCGCGACATCTCGCCGAGACGGCCGCCGGGCTGGTTGTCGATGCGGGTGCTGCGCTCTTCGAGAATGACGTCGCGCTCCGGCAGGGTGACCTCGTCGGTCAGCACCAGGTTCGCCATGCGGTCGGCCTCATGCTCCATCATCAGCCCGAGGCGGTCGCTGGCGACCATCTGGAAATAGCCGGTGTAGTCGAAAGAGGTGAAAGCGTTCTCACGCCCGCCGTTGCGCGCGATGATCTCGGAGAACTCCCCCTCGCCCAGGGTCTCGGTGCCCTTGAACATGAGATGCTCGAGGTAGTGGGCGATGCCGGACTTGCCGAGCGGCTCATCGGCGCTGCCCACCTTGTACCAGAGCATGTGGGTGACGACAGGGGCGCGGCGGTTGGTCACCACGACGACCTGAAGGCCGTTGTCGAGCACCCCAGTCTCGGGACTGAAGACCTGGGCCTGCGCCAAGTTGGGCGGGCCGAAACTGAGGACCAGTCCGACAAGGGCAAGGGTGGCGAGCCCGAAGGCGCGAAATCTGGGCATGGCAAAGCCTCTTTTTGGTCAATACGGGCCCACGCCCCAGACCAAAAGAGGTGACCGGGGGAGCAAGCTCCGCGCATGACAATAGCGAAGGGTTGCTAACGGACGCCTACAAAGTGGCGCCCGTGCGGCGCGGATCAAGCGATCCGAAGGCCAGCCACGAAGAGTTTATGGCAAAGATGTTATGGCGAATCCGCCGCGGAATGCCCCGGAGGGGGAGTTGCCTCTTAGAAGATGCCTTCGAAGAGGCCGGTCTCCTTGCGCTCGATGGTCGGTACGTCGTCGCCGGTCAATTCGTCGCCCAGGGCAGTGCGCTCCTGAATACGGCGCGATTCGGCGGCCGCATCGATGACCTCGCCATCGGGGCCGTCGTCCTTCCAGAACAGCAAGCTGTCGACCAACCCCTCGTTCTCACGGTTGATTTGGTTGGTTTCGCGGTCGATCACGCGACGAATATCGGGCTCGGCGTCGCCTGCTCCGGCCGAAACCAGAAAAGAGCGCTCAGCGAAGGAGCGACCGTCGTTCGGAATGACATCGTCGACCGATGCATCCCCGGTCGATGCGCGGAAAATGGCCTGTCTTGCCTGATCCTGGGCCGTGCCTTCCTGTGGCCGGGCAACGCCGGGGCGCGGCGGGCGCAGCGCGAAGTTGGGCGGCACCGACAGGGGCGCCCGCGAGTAGACGCGGAACTCGTCCGGCGAAGACTTCTCAAGGCCGAGCTCCTCGCGCACCTGCGCGCAGCCGGCGACCAGAACGACCAAGGCGATGATGGCGATGACTCGCGACATATCCCCCCGCTTTTTCTCGGTTAACGTTCAGCCCTGTTGCTTATCCGCTTTTTCCGAGCCGAACAAGCCATCAAGCACCAGAATGGCAACACCCGTCACGATCGCACTGTCGGCGAGATTGAAGGCCGGCCAGTGGCCGTGGAGCGGCGGGAAGTTAAAGAGCCAACCGTGGAAGTGCAGAAAGTCGACAACGCCGGGATGGACAAAGCGGTCGATGATGTTGCCGATCGCGCCGCCGATCACCAAACCGCCGGCGACATGGACGAGTGTCCGTGTCTGCCCGCGCAGCCACCACAGCAGCCCGATGACGATCACGATCGCCAGACCGCCAAAGAAATAGCTGCTGGTGCGTGTGCCCATGGCACCCAGGCTGAAGGCGATTCCGGTGTTGTACGCGAGCACGAGGTTGAAGAACGGCGTGACCTCGATGGTGCGCGGCGGGTTCATGACGACCAGCAGAATGAACCACTTGGTGGCCTGATCGAGGGCCGCGACCAAGGCAGCCAGGACGAGGGTGGAGCGACGCATCTTCGGAAGACCGGTCTGTCGTTGCTGCGCCTGTCGCCTATTCGGCAGCCTGCAAGGCCGTGACCGCATCGCTACAGCGGCCGCAGCAGCCCGGCGCCGCGGGATGCTGCCCCACGTCCGGCAGCACCATCCAGCAGCGCTGGCATTTCTCGCCCTCGGCCAGCTTCGGCACAACCGCCACGCCTTCGACCTCTTCCAGGCGGAAGGCCTCCTCCGGGCCGGCGCCGGACAGCAGCGCGATGCCTGAGGTGATGCAAAGCTCAGCCATGTCGACGGACTGCACCGCGGCCAAGAGCGCCTCATCGGCAACGTGGACGGCCGGCGCGGCTTGCAGGGAGGCACCGATGCGCTTTTCCGCCCGCTCCTGCTCCAAAGCGCCCGTGACGACCCGGCGCACGCGACGGATGCGGCTCCACTTCTCCGCCAGAGTTTCGTCCTGCCAGGCGGCCGGAACGTCGGGAAAGACGCGCAGGTGGACCGACTGCGGCGCCTTGCCGCGCGCCTGCCAGGCCTCTTCCGTGGTGAAGCAAAGAATAGGCGCCAGCCAGGCTGTCAGGTGGTCGAACAGCTGGTCGAGCACTGTGCGGCAAGCCCGCCGGCGCAGGCTGTCGGGCCGGTCGCAATAGAGGCTGTCCTTGCGCACATCGAAATAGAAGGCCGAGAGATCGACGGCACAGAAGTTGTGCAGCTGCTGATAAATGCTGTGGAAGTCGAAGTCGTGGCAGCCCTGGCGCACGACCTTGTCGAGCTGCCAAAGGCGATGCAGCACCCAGCGCTCCAGCTCGGGCATGTCCTCCGGTGCGACCCGCTCGCTCTCCTGAAAGCCGGCGAGGTTGCCGAGCAGATAACGCAGCGTGTTGCGGAAGCGCCGGTAGGCGTCGCGCTGATAGCCGATGATGTGGGGACCGATGCGCACGTCCTCGGCATAATCCGAGGCCACGACCCAGAGCCGCAGGATATCGGCGCCGTCCTGCTTGACGATGTCGGCCGGATCGACGCCATTGCCCAAGGACTTGGACATCTTGCGGCCCTCCTCGTCGAGGGCAAAGCCGTGGGTCAGCACCGCCTCGTAGGGCGGCCGCCCGCGGGTGCCGCAGGACTCGAGCAGCGAGCTGTGGAACCAGCCGCGATGCTGATCCGAGCCCTCGAGATAGAGCGAGGCCGGCCAGGCCAGCTCGGGCCGCTGCTCGAGCACGAAGGCGTGGGTCGAGCCGCTGTCGAACCAGACCTCCACCACATCCTGGATCTGCTCGTAGTCGTCGGCATCGTAGTCGTTGCCGAGCCAGCGCTGCGGCGGCGAGTTGAACCAGGCGTCGCCGCCCTCTTCCTCGAAGCCCGCCGCAACGCGCTCGATCACCGCCGGGTCGCGTAGGGGCTCGCCGGTCTCCTTGTGGACGAACAGCGGCAGGGGCACGCCCCAGAGGCGCTGACGGGAAATGCACCAGTCCGGCCGCTGCTCGATCATGCTGCGCAGCCGCGCCTGGCCGTCGGCCGGCACGAAACGCGTCGCCTCGATACCCGCGAGAGCCTTCTCCCGCAGACCGTTGGTCTCCATGGAGATGAACCACTGCGGCGTATTGCGGAAGATGAGCGGGGCTTTCGAGCGCCAGGAGTGCGGGTAGCTGTGGCGCAGGCTGCCCTTGGCGAGCAGACCGCCTGCACCGGCGATCGCCTTGATCACCGCGCCGTTGGCATCGCCCGGCTTGCCGTCCTGGGTGTAGACGCAGGTCCCCGCGAAAAGCGGCACATGCGGCAGGAAAATGCCGCTGCCGTCGATGGTCTGCGGGATCTCCAAACCATAGGCGCGACCGAGATTGAAGTCATCGGCGCCGTGGCCGGGCGCGATGTGCACAAAGCCGGTGCCCTGGTCCATGGTGACGAAGTCGCCGGGGAAGAGCGGCACGTCGTAGTCGTATCCCTGCCCTCGCAAGGGATGTGCCGTCACCGTCCCGGCCAGCTCGGCCCCCGTGAAGCGCGCGTCGACCGAGTGGCCGGCGATCTTGGCATCCGCCAAGACCTGATCGAGCAGCGCCGCGCCGACGACAAGGCGCTCGCCAACCTCGGCCCGGCTGCCTTCCGCCGTCTCGGTCACGGTGATCAGGAGGTAGTCTTCGTCCTCGCCGTAGGCGATCGCCCGGTTGCCCGGCATGGTCCAGGGAGTGGTCGTCCAGATGACGACGGAGGCATCCTTCAAGCCCGCCACCGGGCTCTCGAGCACCTTGAAGCGGACCCAGATGGTTGTCGACTTGTGCTCGTGATACTCGACCTCAGCATCGGCAAGCGCGGTCTTCTCGACCACCGACCAGAGCACCGGCCGGGCGCCGGCATAGAGCGAGCCGTTGAGCAGGAACTTGCCGATCTCCCGCACGATCTGCGCTTCGGCGGAATAATCCATGGTCGTATAGGGACGCTCCCAATCACCAACGACGCCGAGGCGCTTGAACTCAGTCGTCTGCACCCCGACCCACTTCTCGGCGAACTCACGGCACTCCCGGCGGAAGGCGAGGCGATCGACCTCATCCTTATCCAGGCCCTTGGCGCGGTAGCTCTCTTCGATCTTCCATTCGATGGGCAGGCCGTGGCAGTCCCAGCCCGGCACGTAGTGGGCATTCTTGCCCAGCATCTGCTGGGAGCGGTTGATGACATCCTTGAGCACCTTATTGAGGGCATGGCCCATGTGCAGGTGCCCGTTCGCATAAGGCGGACCATCGTGCAGGATGAATTTCTCCTGCTCCGCCGACTGCGCGCGCAAGCGCCCGAAGAGGTCGAGCGACTCCCAGTTGGCCAGAATCTCCGGCTCTTTCTTCGCCAGGCCCCCGCGCATGGGGAAGTCGGTCTTCGGCAGGAAGATGGTGGATTTGTAATCGACGGTCATGGTCTGTTCTCTAGAGCGCTGTGCGGCCGGCGCGAGAGCCCCGCGCGGCGCCTGTGCATATCACCAATTTTAGGAGTTAGGCACGCTGGAATAAGTGCTGCCTGTCCTGCGAAACGACAATCCCGGCTTTCCGCTCAGAAAGCCGGGCCGATAATTCGCAGTTTCGCGTGGAGACCGTCGTTCAATCGCATTACTACGTGCATCGCGGCGGCAGAGCGCCGCGCGCCTTCGGAGTTCCCTATTCCGCCGCCTGCTGCTGCTTCTGACGGCTCATGACGATCAAGCGGGCCTGCCCCTCAACCACCACCTGGTCGCCGACACGGCAGATCGTTTCCAGGACGACGCGCTTCTTCTCCGTGTTGACCTCTTTGACGGTCGCGGTCGCCGTCACGGTGTCGCCGATCTTGACCGGCGCGGTGAAACGCATGTTCTGCTCGAGGTACACACAGCCTGGGCCCGGCAGCTTGGTGCCGAGGACCGCGGAAATCAGGCCGGCGGAGAGCATGCCATGGGCGATGCGGCCTTTGAAGATCGTCGCGTTGGCGTATTCTTCGTTAAGATGAACTGGATTGGTGTCACCGGTGACACCTGCGAACATGACGATGTCGGCTTCGGTCACGGTACGCGCCATCGAAGCTTGCATACCGGGTTCAAGGTCTTCGATGTAATAACCGTGCAGCTCGTTCATGACCCCAGTCCTTCGCTATAATGCGTTGCAAAAACGATACCGGGCCCGCGTTAAGCTGGCCCTAAGCGGGTGCTTTTGCAGCGCAGAATCGGTCGTGCTGCATTGCAGTATATTGGGATCATGAGCATCGGCACAAGTCGCAAAGCGGCGTTACGGCACCGCTCAGGCTGTAAGGCTGCCCCCAGTCGCTTGCCTCGCCGCCAGGTTCTGGCCGCCTTGGCAGCGGCAACGCTGCTGTCTGCCTGCCAAACCACCCGCGGCAAGGCGGTTGCCCGCTTGGCGCTGCCGCTGGCGCCGCCGAAGCCGGGGCTGTCGGGCATCTACTTCTATCGCAAGGAAGGTACGCTGTTTCGCGCCGTCGAGCCCGAGGTGATCGTCAACGGCACCTCGGTCGGCATCAGCCGGCCCGGCGAAGCCTTCCTCCGCGATGCGCGGCCGGGACGTTATCAGGTCTTCTCTACCGCGGAGCCGAACGAAGTGATCTACCTGGAGGCACGCGCCGAGCGTCTGTCCTTCGTCGAGATGGAGGTCGTGTTCACCGGCCTCGGCTGGCAGCTCTTGCCTGTCGAGCGCAGCCAGCGCGATGCGGCGGCGGCGATGGAGGGGCTGAGCCTGATCGTTCCCGGGACGTGAGCCCAGAGCCTAGCTGACTGGAACATTGACTTAAATGGAAGTTCTTTGGTGAACCGCGCAAAACGATCTGCTAACGTGCCCTGATCGTCATGTGGTCTCGGAGCGAGTTGGGCATCGTTACAACCCGGAGATCTAGCAGTGAGCGGCTGACAAGCGACGCTTGCCGGCGTGTTTGTTGCCGATGTTCCGGAGTTGGACTTTCCTCAACGCCTGAGAGAAGATGGCGGTGCGGCGGTACGGGCAAGGGGCTGTTGCAAGAGTGATGTCTGACTACATGCATGGTGACCACGACGCGCAGAGCGTCACGGCCTTGGTCAAGTGGTACAATCCGACCAAAGGGTTCGGTTTTGTTAGCCTGGAAGACGGCCAATCGGACGCCTTCCTCCACGTCAGCGTTCTGGAGCGCGCAGGTTACCAGGAGTTGCCGGAAGGCGCACGCCTGTCCTGTCAGGTCGTGCAGGGCCGCAGGGGTCTGCAAGTCTCCGAGATCGACTCGGTTGACCTGTCGACCGCGACGGCACCGGCCGCCGGCCCAAGGCGTGGCCCCCCCGGTGGTGGTGACCGCCGCGGCCCACCGGCGGAGGAGATTGAGGGAACCGTCAAGTTCTTCAATCCCGAGAAGGGCTTCGGCTTCGTTGTGCCGGACAATGGCGGGCAAGACGTCTTCGTCTCGGCGCGCACATTGGAGCGGGCCGGCATCAACCATCTCGATCCCGACCAGCGCGTCCGAGTGTCGGTGCGCATGGGCGACAAGGGGCCGCTGGCAACCCGCGTCGAGTTGGAGTAGCTCCCGAGCCGAGCATGGCGGCGCTGACATCGCCGCACGGCTACGGGCCGAACCAACCTTCATGGCTATCGGCACCGAAGGCAAACCTGTTGAAGCTTTAGTATTGAAATTCGGGTCTTCGAGCCCAAGCCTTGGTTATGGGCTTTCTGCTGGCTGGCAAGCCGCCGCTCCTCGGAGCGCGCTTGGGACTCGAAGCTCGCGATCTTCCGGATGAGCTATTGTTCGCGTTGCGAAAGGGTGGAACGTTGCAAACTGCGCAGCCTGCTCAGCCGCCGTTTTAACTAACCATACCAACCTGCGCTTTGCGTCAAACTGACTTGCCGCACCATCAAATACAGCACTCTACAAACCATGCGGATATCTACCACCCCGCAACAAGTCTGCTCCAAAGCTACGTTGAAATACTGCAATATTTCTAGGCTAATAGCAAAACGCTTCCTTTTGACACTAAAATAACTCGTACTTCTCTACAACTTCACGATTAGGATCGGTCAGCAAAAAAATCTCTGGATCAACAAATTTCACATCTGTTGTACCCGGAGGAATGTGAAAGCTGGTTACGCCGCCACTGCTATCCATTCGCACGACCTCTGCAGACCGTGCCATCCAAGCAGAATACGTGCCTCCTGACACTTTCAATGTGGCCCAGTTGAAGTTATAATAGTCGCTTACGCCCTCCTGCGAGAACTTCTTCGCAACTATAATTTCTCCAACCTCAAAAACTACTCTTTTAAACACCTCAGGCACTCGAACTTGTTCGCCCCAAGCTCCTCGTTTGTATTCATGCTCAACATCATAATATTGCCTCTTATACAATGGGAATATCATTAACTCAGCATCTTCTGTAGCAATCACCAAATCATCTTCATGCGCATCGACCGAAGTTGGCCTGCTTTCCAAGTCGTGGCTGAAGCTCAGTGAATAGTCCACCACCCAACTCGGCTTGCGCCCCTCAGAAAACCTACTTTCTCCTGAAACAATAGGGAGAACATGTATCGCTCTACCCAATGTATCTGCCGCGAATATAGTCTCATCTTGAAAATCAAAATCCACAATTGGGCCCGATCCAGCAAACACTGTTTCTCGAAACTCAAGAGTTCGAGAATCAAAGGATCTTAACTTATTACTTGAAATATCATTAACTATAACAGAATCATGAACTACTATTGCTTTTGTTGGCGTGAAGCCGTTTGAAGAAACAATAGCTTCTTCTGCTATCACGTCAAGGCTATCATCTAAAAGAACAATACGGCCCTGCGTCTCGTCAACTGTTGTCCCAAAGACATACAAACCATTTTCGCCATAGTGAAGCACCATTGGAGCAAAACCCAGATCTAAGCGGAAAATCTGTCGCTGCAGGCTGAAGTCAATTTGCACCAACTCAGCGGATAAAGAACAAGCAACGACCCAAATAGGGTCGCTGACTTCAGCAATATAGATCATACCGCAATCCGGTATACTTACAGAACCGGTGCGTATAAATTCAAGTTCGTCAGTGTACTCATCAATTGCATCTGCAGTCTTGCACTGCGCACTTGTGATTAAGATACCTGCTAACAGAGCCCAGTTCAATTGTTTTGACATACTTATCATCACATAGGTAGCCTGTGAATTTCTTGAACATAAGTTCTCGGAGCTGCTGCCAGTTCATTGAACCAGACTTTGAATTCAACTTTCAGTGATGAAGCCATTTCAATCGACGGCTCCTCATTCATAGAGGTTGAACTCGCCTCCCGAATCGATTCTAATTTCTCTTGAAGATTGTCGTGAAGCTCATCCATTATGTCTTCAATAACAAGCGTCGGAGTGATTTCTCTCTCTTCAAACAAACGAGAATATCTCACGCCTAAGATCGTATGAGGTAACATGTTAGCGAGAGGGTGGTCCTCATTGATTGAAGTCACCAAAGGCGTAACTGTTACACGGATTTTGCTGGGATAGAACTGACCCGGGAACCTCTCTCGCCATTTAATAATTAGGTCGCGCTGCAGTTGGCCTGAATCATCGTTAAAGTTTACTATTGGCCGGTATTGTAGTTCGGCATAGATCCATAGTTCCGATTGGAGGCGGCGGATCGCCGCTTTGTATTGATCAGTTTCTTTTGACAGTCGCTCGACCTCTCGTTCAAGTGCAGAAAGCCTTGCGCTTTGACTCCAATACGAACTGTCTTGAAACGAAAGGTCCGCATTTACTGCGAGCTGACCAATTTCGGAAATCCGCAGTATCGTTCCACTTTGAAGGGTGTCATCTCGATTTAGTGAGATGCCCACAACTTTGTCATCAGCTAATACCGGCCCACCGCTGTACCCTTGAGGAATAATATCACTGATGTATACCACCTCTGGATGGCCCACATCACGCACAGAAGAATAGAACTCATTTGGAAAGTATTTTCTATCATTCTTGTACCGGAGCCCTCTTAGTTTCAATCTTCCGTCTACTGCTATATCTCCACCAATCTTGGGCGCTAAAATATTTGGCCTGTGGGAAGTTGCCTTTAAAAGGCAAATGTCTTTTTTCCTATCACAGTCTAATAATTTTAGAACAAAAATATTGCGCCGGCCTATTTCTTCCTCAATTGCTTTTCGACTAAGCTCTTGGGGTAGAATATAGTTATTTTCCTCACTTTTTGCGTAAACCAGTTTGTTTTTCTTGGATTCGTCACTTAAAACATGATTTGCTGTTATAGCAAACCCATCCCGGCTAATCCAGAAGCCCGTCCCATTAGCGACATATCGGTCCGTGTTGAGTGGGTTATTGTTTGACCAAATCTCGAATATCAAGACATCAGCCCGGGTTTGGTGAGCCAATAGAAAAAGTATTATCGTACACAAAAGTAACTTCATGGTCTGGCGGCCGAAAAATAGAATGCAACTTTGCTTGTTACCTGTTCAGACGCATTTCCCCCAACGCTGAGAAAAAAGAACGAAACTCTGCCGGTGGTCGAGCGACTTAGAACAAAATCGACCTCATAGATAATTCTGCTAAGTGCCATAGACGGTGGTTTAGCAAGTGCCTCGCGAATTCCAGCTCTAATTGCATCCGTCGCCAGCTTAAGACCAAGCCTTTCTTGTGAACTTACGTCAGTATCTTGATCTGGAGTCAACGTGAATCCAAGCCGACTTCCGGCGCCTAGTGACATAGATGAGCCTGCTTCCAACGCCGCTTGTGGGAAAATCGGAACTTCTACTTTCACGCCACCATTAGCTTGTCGACTGGTCCTCACTGCCAGTTCAACGTCAACAAACTCAATCTTAAGTCGAGGTTCTGCGGTGTCTAGCTGTGCCGCCTGGATCTCCGTCTTTATCGCTTCGATAACGCTGGCGACTGGGAGAAAGTCATCGGCTCGCTCTTGCGCCAGACAATTCCCGACGCTCAAGCAACCGACTACCAGAAAAACAAAAAAGCAATTCACTGAAGGACCGTTGGGAGAGAGATTCCTCATGCCTATCCTCCCGGTGGAAAAACCTTTGGATGAATGCTGCCTTCAACAGCAACTTAAGTCCAGTGGGTTTAAGTGCAATCGAGAGTGTGGCTTGCTGTTTGGAGAGACCAACCGATTGACATCGGCATTGACTATACCGCCGAGTCCATTGGCAAGATCTCCCTCCGGCTCAACGCCCGCGAGAAGGTGACCGAACGAGAGGGGCCGGCGAACGTCCTCCGTGGGCAGAGCGTCAAAGGCCTTGTCTTTTGCTGGCGCCGGGTGCCGAAATCCGCTGCTCGACGGGAAGAGCACCTAGGGCATCCATCTAAGGCGAACGCTGACCTTCAACCCTGCACAGTGCGGGGAAATCGTCTGCACTGAACCGACCAACATGGAATCATCGAAAGCCTATGATCGAATGTTGTACGGTTGCGTATTGGCTTATGTATGCCAAGGCGTCGCTAGTGCTCGCGCCAGGCGCGGTCGATGCTCTGCACGATCGGCTGAACCAGGTAGTCGACCGGTCGCTGATCTCCGGTCTTGATCGCAACTTCCGCCGGCATTCCGGGAACGAGCTCCAGTTCGCCGAGACGGGCAACCTCTTCTTCCGGCACCTGGACGCGCACGACATAGTGGCTCTGACCGCTCCGCTCATCGAGCATCACATCGGCGGAGACGTAGACGAATATGCCTTCCAGCAGCGGCGTGGTCTGCTGCCTGAAGGCCGTGAAGCGGACTTCGGCTGGCTGTCCGATACGCAGGCTGTCGACATCCAGTGGGCTGACCCGCGCCTCGACAACCAACTCCTTGCTGTCGGGCACGATCTCCAGGAGCGTCCCGCCGGGTGCGATCACGCCGCCGATGGTGTTGACGTCCAAGCCGACGACGACGCCGCTGGCTGGCGACCGCACGACGATGCGGTCCAGGACGTCTTTAGTCGCTACCATGCGTTCTCTCAGGTCGAACAGCTCCTGCTGGGTGGTCCGCAGCTCGCTCTCGACGCTCTCGCGAAACTCGCGCTTGCGCTGCAGGACCTCCATGCGGGTCTCGCCGATGGCCTTCTCGGTCCGCGCGATATCGGCCATCAGCTCGCCGCGCTCCCCTTCGAGGCGCGCCTTCTCACGCTCCAGCGCCAGGACACGGGTCTTCGGGCTGAGACCCTGGCTGAAAAGCTGCTGCTGCCCATCCAACTCGTCGCGGACCAGCTCCAACTGCCGCGCTTTCGACTTTTCCTGCGCCGCCAAACCGACGATTTCGCGGTCTAGCTGAGCCTCGCGCTGAGTCAAAATCTCGATCGTGCCGTTCAGGGACTCGCGCCGAGCCGCGAACAAGGCACGCTGGCCGGCGATCAGCTCGGCGATGTCGGGGGCGTCTTGCATATCGGCGAGCTCCGGGGGGACCGGAACGTCGGTTGCAGTGTCGCGCTCCGCCCCAAGACGCGCCTGCCGCATGAGGGCTGCATCGTGCGATGCCTTGGTCATGCGATAGACCGCTTGCGGGCGAGTCTCATCGAGCAGCACCAGTGGCTGGCCCATCTCCACCCGATCGCCGTCGCTGACCAGCAGGGCTTTGACCGTGCCGCCCTCCTGGTGCTGCACCTGCATGCGCTTGCCGTCCACCGTGACAATCCCGCTGGCCAGCACCGCGCTCGCCAGGTCGGCGGTGAGCGCCCAGGTGCCGAAGCCGCCGAACAGCAGCGCCACCACCACGATGCCGGCAGCGATGACCCTGCCATAGCGCAGGGGAATGGGCGTCTTCTTAGGGCTTTCGTTCGACATCCCGAGTGGCTTGCTGTCGCTCATTGCGCTAAGCCCCTTCTCGCTGCTCGGCCAGCTTGGCCGACGCCTTGGCCTGGCTCGCCTTCTGAGGTTGGGCGGCCGGCTGCGCCGGTCGGGCCAGGCGCATCATGACTTCCTCGCGCGGGCCGAAGCTGTCCACCCGGCCATCGCGCAGAACCAGCAGCAGGTCGCAGACGTTGAGCACCCGCGCGTGATGGGCAATGAAGACCACCGTGCAGCCCTGTTCGCCGAGAGCTCGAATGGCCTTGCGCAGGGCGTCCTCGCCTTCGGAGTCCAGGCTGGCATTGGGCTCGTCGAGCACAACGAGCGCCGGGTCGCCATAGAGAGCGCGAGCAAGGCCGATGCGTTGGCGCTGGCCGCCCGAGAGCGCCGAGCCGCCATCGCCGATCCGGGTGTCGTAACCTTCCGGCAGGCGCAGGATCAGCTCATGCACCCCTGCTTTCTTGGCCGCGGCGACGACTGCTTCAGCATCCGGCTCCCGAAAGCGCGCGATGTTCTCAGCCACCGTCCCGTCGAACAGCTCGACGTCCTGCGGCAGATAGCCCATGTGCTGGCCAAGCTCGCGCTTGTCCCACTTCCAAACGTCGGCGCCGTCGACCCGCACATGCCCTCCGACAGGCTTCCAAACGCCGACGATCAGCCGTGCCAGGCTGGATTTGCCGGCGGCGCTAGGACCGACCACGCCCAAGATCTGTCCCGCCTCGACCTGGAAGGAGACGTTCTGGAGCACCGGCTTCTTGCCGCCGGGCGGCACGGCAACCACGCCCTCGACCGAAAGGCGCCCGCTCGGCCGTGGCAGCGGTAGAGTCGCATCCGGCTCTCCGACCTCCTGGAGCAGTTGCTCGACACGATGATAGGCTCCGCGCGCCGCAACAAAGCCGCGCCAGGCGCCGATCGCCGCCTCGACCGGGGCCAAGGCACGGCCGAGGATGATGGAAGCGGCAATCATCACGCCGGGGGTGATCTCCTGGATTACGGCCAAGTAGGCACCGACGCCGAGCATGGCGATCTGCAAGACCGGCCGGACGAACTTGGCGATGGCGGTCAGCAGCCCGGCCCGGTCGTTGGCCAAGGCCTGCTGCGCCAGGGCCTCGTCGTGACGCATCTGCCAGCGCTGCAGAAGCGAGTCCTGCATGCCCATGGCTTCGATCACCTCGGCGTTGCGCAGGCTGGTCTCCGCGAAGCGGTGGCTGGCGACCGAGAGCGCGCCGGCCTTACGCATCGGCCCGCGAGACACCAGCTCACCGATGACCGCGAGCGAGAACAGCAGCACCGCGCCGAACAAGGCGATGGCGCCGAGCAAGGGATGAAAGGCGAAGATCAGCAGCAGGAAGGCGGGTGTCCAAGGCGAGTCGAAGAACGCCGTCAGCCCGTTGCTGGTCAGGAAGCCGCGCACCGTTTCCATGTCGCGGAAGGATTGGGTCACGCTTTGGTCGCCGCTGGCCAGGCGGCTGCGCAGCACGGCTGAGAACAGCGTGCCGCCCAGCGCATTGTCCAGGCGGTTACCGACCCGCACCAGAATGCGGGAGCGAACGAACTCCAGCATGGCATGGCAGACCAGCAAGCCGACGGCCAGGACCGTCAAGGCAATCAAGGTATCCATGCTGCCGGAGGTCAGGACCCGGTCGTAGACCTGCAACATATAGAGGGGTACCGTCAGCATCAGCGCGTTGATGGCGAAGCTGAAGGCGCCCACCGCGAGAAAGCCGCCGCGCGAAATGCGCAGCGCATCGCGCACCGGCGATGTTTTCGTCTCTTCCGACAAGTCCCTACCTCGGACCCTGGTTATCTCCCGAACAGCCGAGGGTCCGGCGCGGAAAGCGCCGGACCCCAGCTGCCCAGTGAACTAGTCTATGTTCAGATGATCACGTTCTGTTGCGACAACTGATCGACCTCGGTGTTGCGAATCATTAGCAGTTCGCCCTCTGCCTCGTCGAGAGCCAGAACCAAGTCATTCCCCTGTTGGACTGCAATGTCCGTCACGCTCTCGATACTGTCGAAGTTAAAGGCCGAGAGGTCGATCGTGTCCTGACATTCATTGAAGTCGAGGATGACGTTGGCACCGTCGCCGAGCCCGATGATGAAGAGATCCCTGCCGGAGCCGCCGGACATCTCGTCGTCGCCTGCGCCGCCTTCCAGAGTGTCGCGGCCGCGGCCGCCCTCCAGGCGATCGTCCCCGTCGCCACCGATCAGGACGTCGCGACCGAAGCCGCCGATCAGCTCATCGTCGCCGTCACCGCCGTCCAGCGTATCCCTGCCGAAGCCGCCTTCCAGGCGATCGTCGCCGGCCCCGCCGCCGATCTCATCGTTGCCGAAGTCACCGCTAACATCGTCGGAGCCTTCGCCGCCCATCAGCTGATCGTCACCGAAGCCGCCCTCGATTTGATCGTCGCCCTCGCCGCCGGAGATCTCATCGTCGCCGAAGCCGCCGTCGATTTGATCGTCGCCCTCGTCGCCGGAGATCTGATCGTCGCCGAAGCTGGCCTCGACCGTGTCATCACCGTCGCCGGCGCTGACCATATCGTCGCCGAAACCAGCGGAGATGAAGTCATCCCCGGCTTCGCTGATGATCACATCGTCGCCGAAGCCGGCCTCGACCGTGTCGTCGCCGCTGCCGCCCTCGAGAGTGTCGTCACCGAAGGTGCCCTCCAGCAACATGGGATCGTCGCCGCCACCCATCATCCCGTCGAGGACGGTGTCCTCGCGGACGGCCAGGTTCTGGATGCGCTCGTCGTCTTCCGGGTCCGTCTCGGCCTCGTTGAAAGGATTGTTCTCATCGAAGTTCTCAGAGAGGAACTCGGCCAGAGCGTCCTGCTCCGAGCCATCCGGTGCGAAGTCGGCCGCTCCCGTCCGAGCGGCGGCATCATCCTGTGCCAGGTCCACCCGGTTGGTGCCGAAGGCATCGAAGGGATAGCCGTCGCCGCCACCGGCCAGGAAGTCCAGGGTAACGATACGGATCTCGCGGCCGGCATCGCCTTGCAGCTCGCCGTTCTCGATCAGCACGTCGACGATGTTGCCATCCTCGTCGAGGATCGCGGCACTTTGGATCCGCTGGCCTTCGGTCACCACGGTACCGCTGCCGTCTTCGGCCAGGACCTGCGCCTGCTGGGTCGCATCGAAGCTGAAGCTGAGGCCGCCGACCTGGGCGAACTGGCCAGGCGTGGCGCCCGGACCGCTGGCCGCCACCGCATGCTCGAGCACGATGGCGAGCTGCGTCGCCGTCAAGGTGAGCAGGGTCAGGCCGTTGTTGAAGCGCAGCGAGTTCTCGATATCGAGCTGGCTGATTTCGCCTTCCTGCTTGCCGGACAGGGGGTTGTCCTGCGTCGGCAGCAGGGTGCCGTTCGGGTCGACCTCGCCGATCGGCGCGCGGATGCCGCCGCCGTTCTTGAAGGAGACCAGCACCGAGCTGTCGGCTTCCTGCGCGACCGCCAGGTTGGCGTCGGCCGTCAGGTTGCCGAAGTTGGTCTCTTCCGTCCGGACCGACTCGCGCCGACCATCCATGAAGACCTCGGTGTTTCCGAAGACGTTGCCATCCCGCTCGATGACGATGCCTTCGACCGCATCGGTCAGGTCCTTGACCTGATCGGCCTTGCTGCCCTCCGCGAAGGGGTCGGCCCCGTCCGCGATCTCCGCCACCACGTCGTCGGTGGTGGCGTAGTTGCCGCTGACGCTATCGTCGATGCTCTCGGGGATGAGATCCCCGTTCTCGTCGAACTCCAGCACCAGGCGGCCGACGTAGGAATACTCGCCGGCGCCGCTGACGATCGCCACCGGCTTGCCGTCGGCGTTGGTCGTCACCAGCGGATAGGCGTTATCGCCCGGCTGACCCGAGGCGTCGTCACCATTGCCGACGATGTTGCCGTTCTCATCGAAGCGGGCCACGTCGTCGTTGTCGCCGGACTGCAGGCCGCGGGCGATGTCGTCGTCGTCGGCCAGCAAGGTGTCCGAACCGCCGGCGATGATCACATCGACGCCGCGCAACAGGCCGGCCAGCTCCGTCTCCAGCGCGAACTGCTGCAGGTGGCTGACCAGGATGATCTTGTTGACGCCCTGGTCCGTCAGGGCATCGATCGTCGGCTGCAAAATGGCCGCCAGCGCCGCCATGTCGTTGGCTTGCGGGCCGATCACCGTGGTGCCCGTCGGCGAGGAGAGGCTCTCCAATAGCTGGGTGGTCGCACCGACGACGCCGATCTTCTCGTCGTTCGGGCCACCGGTCTGGCTCGGCACCTCGACGATCGTCGCAGGCGCGATCTTCGGCACGCTGCTGTTACCGGCCTGCGACTGATCCGGCCCGGTCTGGAAGGCCGTGCTCGGCAGGATGTCGCTGGTGAAGAGATTGCCGAGATCGCTGTCTTCAGAGAAGTCCAGGTTGGCCGAGAGGTAGGGGAACTGCGCGCCGACCCAGCGATCGGCCATCGGGCCGTCCGGGTCGCGGAAGTCCTCTTCGATGATCGATTCGAAGGCGTCCGAGCCAAGGTCGAACTCGTGGTTGCCGATTGCCGAGGCATCGAAGCCCAGGATGTTCATGATCGAGATGTCGACCCGGCCACCGCCTTCGCGCAGAGCGTCGAAGGCTGCGAGGGAACCGTCCGGCAGATTGAAGAGCTCGTTGTAGAGGTCGTTGAAGACACCGTCGTCGCGGAACACGCCCCGGTCGCCGGCCGCCGAGAAGAAGGGACCGGAGAGGAAGTTGTCCCCGGCCGACAGCAGCACGGAGGCGTCGAAGGCGTCGGTGTCCTGCTCGAAGAGGTCGACCAGGGCTGCGAAGTTCGGCGCATTGGCGATGGCATCCACGCCGCCCTCGAGGTCCGAGGCATGGAGGATCTGCAGGGTGAAGGTCGCCGGCTCCGGCTCACCGATCTCGAAGCTGGCCACCACCGGCTCATGGTCACTGGCGACGATGCTGTCGAAGACGATGCCGTTGTCGTCGCGCACGAAATCGTTGTTGACGTGGACGATGTCGTACTCGGCCGTCTCCAAGAGCCCGTCGGTGACGAAGATGTGGTCGAGGATTTGCGAGTTGCCGTCGAAGATGAAGGTGTAGAGGTCGTCGGCGCCCTGCTCCTCCAGCAGGTCGGTCAGGTTGGTCAGCACCTGCTCCTCGCCCGTGCCCGGAAGGATTTCCGTCAGGTCGTTGGCGAACTCGAAGGTGTTGAGATCGCCCAGAACGATGACGTTGGCATCCGGGTCGTCGGCCAAGAGGCCGTCGACGAAATCGTTGATGGCTTGTGCTTCGGCCTCCCGCTCGGCCTCACCGGCCTGCTCGAAGGGCTGCGGGCCGCCGAACACCGGCGTCGAGCCGAAGCGCGAGGTGAAGTGGTTGTTGACGATCGTCACCTCTTCGCCGTTGAACTCGAAGGTGGCGACCAATGGATCGCGGGTGCCATCGAAGGTGGAGTCTTCGATGATGCCGATCGAGGTCTCGTCCACCGACACGCGGTCCGGGTTGTAGAGGTAGGCGTTGCGGATGTTGCCGCCGGGCACGCCGCCGGTCGAGCCGTCGGCCGGCTCCACGTCGAAGAACTCGTAGGTCGGGCCGCCGGCTGCCGCGATCGCATCGACGATGGCTTGCAGGGTCTGCGTCGCGTCGGTCGTGCCGTCGTTGGTCGTCCCGTTGTTGTCCTGCACCTCCTGCAGGCCGATGATGTCCGGCGTGTTGAGGTTGTTGACGATCTGCTGCGCCAGCAGCTCGATCTGGTCGTCATCGCTGCCGTCGGCAGAGACGTTGAGGATGTTGTAGCTGGCGACCGTCAGCCGGTCCTCGGTGCCCTCGATGCTGGTGACTTCCTGCTCCAGGCCGCCCGGGGTGACGGTGATGGGCTCGGTGGCGTTGACCTCGTAATTGCCGAAGCTGTAGCCGACCACGCCGGTCACGTCGCCGACCTGATCGCCGACGTTGATCGCCAGCGGCTCGCCGCCGAAGAGGGTGGGGTCGAACTGGACCTGCACCCGCTCGGGGTTCTGGTCGCCGGTGTTGTCCGGCCCGGAGTCGAGGTTGATGCCGCCCCGCTCATTGAGCCCGTCGTCCGAGGTCGCGCCCTGGTTTGGCAGGGTGAAGAACTCGGCGCTGAACTCGCTGAACACGCGGGTCGGGGACACGGCCACCGCGTCCTCAATGGTCACCCGCATGCCCTCGAGGCTCTCGTAGAAGTCGATGGCGTCTTCTTCGGGGTCGTAGTTGCCGGGCTCGTCCTGCAAGTTGACCGGCAGTTCGTCCTCGCTGATCACCACCTCGTTCGGCGCCACCCGGCCGCTCTGGCCGATGATCGTCGCCGCCGGCAGCTCGTTGCCGCTGGAGAGAACCTGAAGGTCCGTCACGCCGCCGATCTGCGTCACCGAAAGGTTGCCGGTGCCGGCACCGCCCGGAATGAACTCGTTGACCGTGCCGGTGACGGAAACCTCGTCGCCGACAGCCGGCTTGTCGCCGCCGGAGCCGGTGAAGACGAAGATACCGTCCGAGGTGGCATCGTTGCCGTCACCCTCGGGGTCTTGCAGGTAGAAGCCGTTGAAAGCGACGGCCGTGACGATGCCGTCAGTTTTGACCACCTGGCCTTCCAGCGCGGAGATATGGCCTTCGCCCTGGATGTCGTAGATCGCCTCTTCGATGGCGATGGCGAAGACCGAGACCGTGGCGCTTTCCTCGAAAGCGACCGCGAGCAGCGGGCTGCCCGTCGGGCTGTCCTCGGCCGAGATGAACGTGATGCCTTCGGGGCTAATGTCGAGCACGCCGTCGGCGACGTTGATCCCCGGCGCCACGCCGGTGTTGATGTACTGCACGAACTCGGCGTTGGAGGGGTCGCTGACGTTGTAGACCATGACACCGCCAACCCGCTCCAGGCCGACGAAGGCATAGGTCTCACCGTTGACCTCGCCGACCGCGACCCCCTCGGGCTCCGGGCCCTTGTTGTCGCTGCGGCCGTCGAAGCTATCGGCATCGCCGTTGCTGTTGAAGATCTCCGGCGCCACTTCCGCGGTGATGCGCTCGAAGTCGTCGCCGCTGTCGAAGACCAGGTTGCCGTTCTCGTCCCAGATCGAGAAGGACCGGGTGCCGTAGACGAAGAGCTGATCGATGTCGCCGTCGCCGTCCAGGTCGCCGTCGATGGTCGAGGCCTCCAGGCGCCCCAGGTTCTCGTCCTGCTGCAGCTCATCGGCGTTGGGGAAGGCGTCCGGATCGAGATCGAGGTCGGCGATGCGCGCATCCTCGTCGCGGGCGTCGCCCTCATTGGCGGTGACGTAGAAGGTCCGGCCGTCGACTTCGTAGGACGCGATGGCATCCGGCATGAACATGCCGTGGACCGGGTGGTTCTGGATGTTGATCCCGCCGTCCTCGTCGCTGGCGTCGAGGCCGTTGCTCTTGGTGAAGTCGATGATGCCGAGCACCACCGGCGCTTCGTCCAAGAGGCCGAGCTCGCCCGTCTCGGTGTTGAGATCGCCCGATAGACCGAAGTCGTTGTCGTTGATCACCACCAAGCGGCCGTCCGGCAGCAGGGTCAGGCCTTCCGGCTTGTCGCCGGCCTGATAACCGAGGGAGGGCAGGTTGGTGACCTTGGTCTTGTTGACCGGCTCGATGCCGAGATCGTGCAGGTCGTCCGGCGTCTGCTGCTCCAGGGTCTCGCCCTCGGGCAGGGCCGGCGCGTCTTCGGCCAGGAGGTTGGTGGCGCCCGTGAGGTCGACCTCGAAGATGAACTTCTTGCCCGCCGCGTCGACCGAAGAGTCGCGCTCGATGACGAAGAACTTGCCGTCGCCGGCGTAGACCGCATCGCCGATCTTGTCGACCTTGCTGAGGCCCACGTCGGCGCCCTCCAGCAGATAGACATGCTCCGAGACGGGTTCGCCCGTGTTCATGTCGATGCCGAGGATGCGGATGACATCCGAAGCATCGCTGGTATCGCGGTCCGGGTTGGCGAGCGGCGTCTGGATGAAGGCGTAGACCACCTCGTTCTCGTTATCCACGGCGACGGCCTCGAAGCCGCGGTTGGGGCGGCGGTCGGCGTAGTCTTCCGGCAGGCTCTCGATGCCGAAGCTGCCGGCGGATGCGCCGGCCAACTCGGCCGTGCCCTCGGGCACGAAGCGGCCCAGAAGGATGCCGTCTTCGTTGAACTTGTAGATCGCCGGACGGTACTCATCGACCATCCAGAAATTGCCGTCCTTGTCGAAGGCCACGCCTTCCATGTCGGCACCGAAGGAGTCGAGGCCGGTCGGGTTGCCGAAGACGTCGACCGGGTCCTCGTCGGCGCCGTCGATGTTGGGCAGGCCGCTGATCGGCTCTAGGCCGGTCGGGCCGAAGCGCTGCAGGAAGATCTGATCGGTGAACTCGATCTCGCCGGTGTTGGGGTCGAGGGTGAAGGTCTCGAGACGCGCCTGATAGTCGGGCAAGCCGAAGGGCCGCTCGTTCATGCCGTCATTGTCGGTGTCGACCGGGTCGGCGTTGGGGCCGCGGTCCGGCACGGTGTGGAAGATGTATTTGCCGTCGGCGGTGGTGCCGCCGAAATCGAGACCGGAGAGGCCGCCCAGCGCGATCTCCTGGCCGGCCGGCGTGGTGCCGAGCACGGGCAGCTCACCGAAGTCGAAGAGCTCGACCTCGGGCAGGCCCTTGGAGTGGTCGATGGTGCCGAGCGGCAAAATGTCGACGATCTCGCCAGCCTCGATGTCGACCACGGCGACGGCGTTGTTTTCCTGCAGGGTCACCAGCGCCGTCGTGCCGTCGGGCGCCACGGCGATGAACTCGGGCTCGACGTCTTCGGCCACCGTCTTGTCGGGGAAGAGCCGGACGCCCTTGTCGATGAACTCCTGCTCGCGGCCATTGAAGCCCTCGAAGGTCAGGGTCTGCACCGTCGCGGACTCGATGCCACCGCTGACATCAATAATGCTGATCGAGCCCAGCGGGTCGGTGTCGCCGACCGGCTCGCCTTCGTTGGCCACCAGGATCTTGCTGCCGTCGGGCGTGAAGGTCAGGCTGTCCGGCAGGTTGCCGACCGTGACGTCGCCCAGCACGGTGCCGTCCGCATCGAGGAAGACGATGCGGCCCTCGGCGGTCTCGTCATCGGCGTTGGGCACGGCGGCGGCTATCAGGCCGTTCTTCACCGCGACGCTGGTGGCTTCGCCGATATCGGCGCTGCCGACGCTTTGGATGTCGCTGGGATCCGAAAAGTCGAGGATCTCGATCCCGTCGCCGGTCGTGACGAAGGCGCGCTGGGAGTCAGGGTCGAAGGCGAGGATCTCGGCGCCGGAGAGTTCGATGTTCCCCACGCGCGACAGAGAGATGGACATGGAGCTTTTCCCTTGTTCTGGAATTGTCAGCCAAGCACCAGACAGCGATGGTTAGGCGCACCACCCCTGAGAGGCGCACCGAACGCACGCCCCGGTAGGAAGTCGGCGAAACCGGTAGTCGTGGTTAATTGCGGTTTCGTTGCAGAAATTTGAGAGAATCCGGAAGGCTGCAGACCCCGGATAAGAAAGACGGTTTAACGCCTTGGCGAAAAAGCCGCTTGCCGGCGGGAAAAATTCTGCCGGCCGTCGAATCCGAAGTGCGTTCAGGCCCGCCTGCCTGCTCTTACGAACTTCGGATTCGGTGCACTAGAGCGTTATCGGATTGAATTCCTGCACAAATGCAGCGCGGCCGCGCTTCAAACCAGCCCGCGGGTCGTCGCTATCGCCACCACGGCTGCGTCTCGTAGAGCGGGCCGGGCCGTTCGAACAGCTTGTCGTACTTGCACAGCTTCGGGGTCTCGCCCAGAGCCTGCGGAATGCCATCCCTGAACGCCCATTCACCGCGGTCGGTTGTGTCCGCGCGGACATAGCTGGAAATCGCAAACGCACGGTCGTGCGCGGAATGGTTCGGCATCGAGCCATGCACGGTCAGCAGCGACCACAGCACCAGATCGCCCGGCTCCATCTCAAGAGCGACCGCATCGTTAGGGTCGATACCAACCGCTTTGAGTTCCTCCTCGGCCGTCAAGCCCTTCATAATCTGCCCGTCCCCATCGTCGGACAAACCCAGGTAGCCCATCTTTTGGCTTCCCGGGATAACCTGCAGGCAGCCGTTCTCCCGTGTCGCCCGATCGATGGCCAGACCCGTGGTAACCGTGTTGAAGGCCACGTCATCGTAGCTCGACTGATCGCGAAAGCGCAGGTCCTGGTGGAAGCGGTAGCCGGTGAGGTTCGCGCCAGGCGGTTTCCAGTGTATTTGCTGGGCGACCTGCTTGATGTCGCGCCCCAGAATGGGTTCGAGAACGGCGAAGTACTCCTGCCGCCGCCGGAATGCCTCGAAGTAGGCGCTGATCCAGGCCTGCCAATGCACTTGGATGACATAGCGCTGGCCGAAATCCTCTTCAGGCAGGATTTCGAAGTAGAGGTTTCCATGCCGAAAGGTGGCGTGATGAGTCAGCCCTTCCTCGTAGACTCGGCGGGTCTCGGCTTGGAGTGCGTCGATTTCGTCGGGGTCGAGGAAGCCGCGGATGATGGCATAACCTTCTTCGCGGTAGCGTTCGGCGACCTGTCTGGCTTCGTTGGCTGTCAGCATGATCTCGTCCCTGACGACGGGCGCTGAGTGCGACCGCCTCTCACTTGTCTAACCTTCGGCCCGCCGCGAGGGCGGTGCAGCGCAGACTGTTCCGCATAGCCCCGCTTTTTGGAAGTCGCTGCAACCAGGAAACACTTTGCCAGGTTCCGGGAAAAACCCCGGTGATCAGCGGGCAACGGCGCGTTCGTCCAATGACTCGGGGATCGCGTCCAAAAGAAAGTCGATAAAGGCACGGACCTTGGCGGGTACGCGCTCGCGGTGGGGATGCAGAACGTAGATGGGGGTGGCTTCAGGCACGAAGCCGGGCAGCAGCCGCTCTAGCCGGCCATCGATCACAGCCGGTTTGACCAGCATATCGGGCAGGTTCGCAATGCCGAACCCGGCCAGCGTCGCTTGGAAGATCGCTTCAATGTTGTTCGTGGACAGGCGCCCCGATACCGGAGCGACAACAGGACCTTCCGGGCCCTCGAACCGCCAAGCGCCCAACTGCCGGGCCACATTGGTCAGTATGCAGCTGTGTCCTGACAGATCAGATGGATGTACGGGCCGCCGCTGCCGGTCGAGGTATTCGGGCGTCGCGCAGACAACGGAGCCCGCCTCACCCAACTTCACGCACTGCAGCGCACTGTCCGCTTGAGGCCCGATGCGAATGGCCACGTCATAACCCTCTTCCACCAAGGGAACGGCCAGCGCAGTGAGGTTGATCTCGACATTTATGTGCGGATAGAGCTCCAGGAACTGGGGGATCAATCCGGCAACGTGGGTGTGACCCACCAGGCTCGAGCAGGCGACGCGAATGAGCCCGCGCACGTCGCCTTGCAGGTTCCAGACCGCTTCATAGAGCTCGGACATGTCGTCCAGAATCCGCGTCGCACGGTTCAGGTAGAGCGTGCCAGGCTCTGTCAGGCGCAGCTGACGTGTGGTGCGATCCATCAACCGCACCCCCAGGGCCTCTTCCAGTTCTCGAATGTACCGGCTGGCGGCGCTGGTCGAGAGCCCGAGCTCCCGGGCGCCTGCGGAGATGCTTCCCTGGGCGGCCACGCGCTCCAAGACCTTTGAGAGGAACAGAATGTTCTTCTCGGTGACGCGGTCTCGCCAAGGCGTTGTGGCCTTCGGTCGACCCATGCGCTTATCCCTCGCTTTCCACGATGCCGCTTGCGGCGTCTGCACAGTCCGCCGAAAGGTCGTCGCTCGGGAGGCAGCCTACGTTCGCCCTCGCCATCAGCCAACGGCTATCCAAGAGCAATGCGTTATTGGGCCGGTTCGAGCCCTCCAGCGCATTGTTGAATGCCGTTTGGCCAATCGGCCGCCTTGGCTTACCGTGGCAGGGCCGCGCCCAAGGAACTCAAAGAGGCAACAGCGGTTTAAGATAACTCGGTGGGGGCAATAGCATGTCGGCGATGGCCAAGATTACCTTGTTGTTTGTCGTCTTCGTCGACCTGATCGGGCAAGGCCTGGTCTTTCCCATCCTCAACACGCTGATCATGGATCCCTCGACCGGCTTTCTGCCGGCGGGCACCTCGACCGGCATGCGCCATTTCAACTACGGCCTGGTGATCGGCATTTTCTTCCTGTCGTGGTTTCTTGGCGTGGTCTACGTCTCCAAGGTCTCCGACGCCATCGGCCGCAAGAACGCCTTGCTGATCTGCCTCGGCGGCGCGCTGAGCGGCTACGCCCTCACCCTGGTGGCGCTCTACGTGAACAGCCTTTGGCTGCTCATCCTGGGCCGGGCGATCACCGGCTTTACTGCCGGCAACCAGCCAATCGCCCAGGCGGCAATGATCGACGGCAGCACCGACGAGGCCGACCGCGACCGCAACATGGGCTTCATCGTCACCGGCGTCAGCTTCGGTCTGGTCGGCGGGCCGATCATCGGCGGCTTTCTGTCCGACCCTGACCTGCTGGGCGATCTGGCCAGCCTCAAGTTGCCGTTCTACGCCTCCTTCCTGCTGGTGCTGATCGCCATCGGGCTGGTGATCACCTTCTTCCATGACATCCGCACCGAGCGCACGCCCTTCGTCTTCCGGCCGCGCGACATCACCGACAGCCTGTGGAAGGTCACCAAGCACCCGCTCGTGATGCAGATCATGCCGGTCTATGCGCTGTTCATGATCGCCAACGTGACCTTCTACGTCTTCGTCGACAACTACCTGACCAGCGCCTTCGGATACGGCGTGCTCGGCGGCAGCATCGCGATGCTGGTGATCGGTGTCGCGCTGGCGACGAGCAGCACCTTTCTGGTCAAGCCGGCGCAGGCCCGCTTCAGCAAGCAGAAGATCGTCGGCGTGAGCCTGGCGACCATGGCGATCTGCGGGCTGGCCTTCGTGCTGATCCCGGTGGCCTACCTGACCTTCGTGCCGATCTTCTTCTTCTACTTCCTGTTCGGCGTGTCCTATCCGACGATGCTCGGCATCTTTTCCAGCAGCGTCAGCGAGGCCGACCAGGGTTGGGTCATGGGCGTCACCACGGCGGTCTTCTGCCTCGCGGGCGGGATCATGTCGCTTGCGGGCGGCGAGCTGATGAGCTTCGACATCCGCTCGCCCTATTACATCGTGGTCGTGACGGCGGCCCTTGGCCTTCTGCTGCTGGTCACGACCTGGGGCGCGCCCGCCATGCGCCAGCTCACCGCGCGGCCCGAGGCCTCGTAAGGCGGCTGGGAGCGCAGCACCAAGGCCGCGTTCAGCCGCCCCGAACGCCCTCTGCCGGGTTTGCGCAGAAGATCGCGACCTTGTTGCCTAGGGGATCGCGGAGATATCCGACATAGAAATGTTCGCTGTAGTCAGCCCGGAAGCCGGGAGCGCCCTCGTCGGAGCCGCCCGCCTGAAGACCAGCGGCGTGAAGGCTACGGACCATCTCCTGCGTTTCGGCTTGGAAGGCCGTCATGGAGCCGTTGCCAGCGGTCGCCTCCTTCCCGTCGTATGGCTTCGCCACGTAGACCGCGGCGGGGCCGGGGGACCGGCCGGTCCCGTCCGGATGGGTGAATTCGATGCCGTTCGGCACTTCCGTCTTCCTGTAGCCGAGCGGGGTCAGGATGGCCGTGTAGAAACGCCCCGAGAGCGAGATATCGTTGGCCCCAACCCTGATGTAGCTCGGCATGCCGTCGTTCCTGTCTGCAACGTGCCCCCGAAGGTTCGAAGCGCGCCACTGGCACCCTGCCCCAGCTTTGCGGGACGCTGGTGATGGCTTGCCGAGCCGTAGCAGCGACAGGTCCGCCTCCGCTTCTTCGAAGCTCCGGCACGAAATGGCCGGCCGAGCCGAAGCTCACGGATGAGACAGCCCGCCTTCGCCCTTCGGGCTTCGGCGCGGCAGCCTTCGCTCACTGCGCGAGCGAAGGCTGATGCGGGTGGAGGGACTCGAACCCCCACTTCCTTGCGGAAACCAGATTTTGAGTCTAATGTAGTCTGTTTTAATTCATTGCTTTACATCATTTTTTGCAGCGATCAGCGTTATTGTGTAAGGTTTTGTGTAGGTCTTAGCGACCTCGCCGTGCACGATTTATGATCTGATCCTGATCATCAGGTAACTGCAGCGACACCGGAGGCAGCTGCGGGAAATCTGAGTAGGACTGAATTTCTAATGAGAAACATAGGGGTCTGCCATCAGTCTCCTGAAGTTCCCTCGCCCCAATCTCCTCGCTCTCAATGAATCTAACGCCAGACCTACCGCCATCGTTACCACTTGACTGACGGCTTTTGCCCATTCAACCCTAGGCTTTTGACTACGGAGGAGGGCGCGGTACGGTGGATTTCAGCGATCCTGGGATGAATGCTGCCCTCAGCGACTGGGCGTCGGACGCGGATCTCTACATCCGGGCACAGGGACATAACATCAAGTTCGAGGAACATCTGGACAGGGCACGGGTGGATGAGTTTGAGGCCACCGTCACCGGTACTGTTGCGGACGCCGAAGATCTCAAAGCCCGATTGAGTGATTTTGTATCGACTTATGTAGAAGTGTCGGGGGCCAACGTACCGCTAACCTTTAAGGCCCTGAACGCTGGCGCGAGCTGCACTTCACTGGCCGAGGAACAAAAGTTGGTGAGGGTCGAGAACATCACGCGCCAGATCGAAAACCAGGGACTCACCTTTGTTGCGCTTGAAAGATCCTTCCATAGTGCTGATCCCGCGTTGGCGGCGGGCTTCGACCTGTTTCTCGACAACTGGAACGATGCCCGGGATAATCGGCCAGCCTTCGTCGCATTCAAGGACCAGTTGTTGGAGGAGATCGCCGAACCAGACTGGCCCCACAAGCTGCGCGATTGCCTCGGCTTGGCACACTTCAACACCGCAGCCGGGGGAGCGCCGATGAGCGTGGCGCTGGTCGAATACACAATCGAAGATGTGGCGAACGAAGCCGCGGGGGTGCCTGATATTGCCCACCCGTTCTGCATCCCGACATTCCTAGACCACAAACCTTATCACCAGTTCTTTCCGACTCCCCAAGAACTGCCGCACGGTGTGCCGATGGCGCTGTTCCAGGTCGCTTCTAACGAGGACCTGATTTCGGAAGTTCTTCATTCCCGAATAACTTATGCGCGTCACCATGTTGTCAAACTTGGACAAATCACGTCTGATGGGCCTGTGATGGATTTAAAGAAACTCCGGGACCATCATCTCGTCGCGCTCCAGTTGGAGACTAGGCGCTACGATTACGGCGAAGAGCTTTAGTCCGATGGCAATGTCACAAACCGACCATTCACAGGCGCGGCACCCGTGGCTTGAGCTCTTTTTGGCCAATCCGGAGGCCGAAACGGATCGGCTACTGACAGGCCGTGCGCGCATCGCGCCGTATGAAAGCGCTGACGCACCGGACGCGGCGTGGCTGGTGTTCGGCGGACTAACAGCGGACGACGTTGCCCTTGGCACTCTCGACGCGGCCCTACTCAAGTGGCTCAAGACCGGCCGTACGGACGGCGTACCGGCGCTTGAGCCACTGCCGTTGGCCAGATGGATTCGCACTGTCTCAGACGCTTTCGAGATCATTGGCCGTCTCGCATTGCCCGAATGCGCGGCGGATCTACGCCGGGAATTCAATCTTTGGAACTCGTGGGCTGCACGGCTGGCCCACTCGGACCAGCGCGACGGCCGCAAAGCCTTCTACCGGACGCTAGCCCTGACCCAGCGTCTCGTCGCCGGTAACGTCAAAGACCCTTTTGCATTGCAGTCCTTCTGGCTCCAGATGTGTCAACAGGCGGGCAGCGAGCTGCCGGCGCAGTATCTCTCTGTTGGCCTGCTCGGATTGCGGATGCTGCCTGAACAGGAGGGCCTGCCAGCAGATCGGCCATGGCTGGCGGGGCTCGCCAGTTGGGCCGCGTCGCAGAACCCAACAAAGGAGGAGTTCTCACAGCAGTGGTGGGCGTTGAAAGGGCTGTTTCCGCGCCTGCAATCCTACTGGAGCCGGTCGATCAGTGAGACGCTAAAGGGCCGTTTCGCCAGAACAATGTCAGGGGAGCTGAAGGCGTGGTGGGCCGAAGACGCCGGAGTACAGGACGGCACAATCCCTGCCAAACCAGCGACCAGGCCTGCAGGCGTGCCAAATCTGCTTCCATTGGAGGCTGTGAATTCAGTCCTGGATAACATGCGTCAAGGTCAGCCGCTCGGAAAAGTGAGAAATGAGATCAATCAGGTTATCGACAACTTCCGGCAGTACGCACGCGCGACCTGCGACAGCCACTTTTTGGTCACGACCGCCTGTAACCTTGGAATGGCCCTGATCAAGGCCGAAGACGAGCCTGTGGATCGGGGAGAATTCGCGGCCGAATTGGCGCGCGAAGCGTTGGACTGGCAGCCGACAGACTTCTATGTTTGGGAACTCTGGCGCGAAGCGCTAGCCCGGCAGGGGGCGTTCGACGCTGCCGAAGAGGTCGGCTGGGAGACGATTCGCCGCTTTCCCGAAAACTTACACTCGCGTACAGCGCTCGCCGAGCTACTCTCCCGGTTGCCCGGCCGTGAGCCCGACGCCGAACGTTTGTTGCGAGAAACTGCTAAGCGATTTCCTAACAATGCCTACTCGTGGACCCAGCTCGGCGGCCTACTCGCCCGGTTGCCCGGCCGTAAGCCCGACGCCGAACGTTTGTTGCGAGAAACCGCCAAGCGCTTTCCCAAGGATGCCTACCCGCGGAACCAGCTCATCGAGTTGCTGATTGCGCAGGATCGCAGTGACGAGGCGGCCGCGATCGTTGACAGTGTTTTCGCGCAAGGGATCGCCGACGCAGCTGCGTTTGATCTGCGGGCCCGCTTGTTCTCGAGTGCCGGAGACCCGGAGGCCGCTCGAAAAATCCTTCAAGACGGGATGGTTGAGTATCCCAAAAACGTGATCATTCAGGTCCATCTTGCGATGCTCGACGAGGGAAGAGTATTGCCCCTGAAAGCGGAGGTCTACCGGGCCGAGACCGAACTGCCCAGGGCGTTGGCCGCCGCGAATCGGCAGGCAGGCAAGGCGGACAGCGGTCCCGTGCGGCGCGGCGGTCGGCTGCGCCGTCTGCTGACCGAGCTTTCTGATAGGGAGGGCGATGAGAAATGGCGCGCCGCTGCGCTCGATGAGGTGCAAGAGACTCTTGCCCACGACCCGAACTTCGCCTACGCGGACTACGTGAACCGAGAACTGCACGGCGCGCGCGATGCGCCGGCGCCCGGAACCTTCGCGATCGCCTTCGCCGAGGCTGTGAAGCGGAAGGAGCCCGACCGCTTCGCCGAACTCGAGAAGTCCTCCCCCGGACATGTGCCGATGATCGATATGGCGAGAGTTGTTCTCTTCCAAGACGAGGAAGCAGGCGACCGCACGGTCGCCTGGCTGGACAGCACGCCGGGTGGCGAACCACGCGCGGTCCAAGCGTTGCGCGGCTTTTTGGACCTACGCATGCGATCTGTACAGTCCGAACGTGCCAATTTCGTCGAGCTTGTTGCAGCCAACGACAATATCGAGCTCGACCTAATTGAGTCGGCGCTGGCCGAATTCGCGTTGCCGCTCGCAGCCTAAGCGTAATTGAGAACGGTCTTTCAACCGTCCACAGTACACTAGCTGCAACCGAACGTCCCGGGTTGCGATCAGTCCGCTTATTGATTTCGGAGACATCCTACACACTTCGAAAGCTTGCCAAGCCGTCAGGCGACCTCGCATCAATGAGCCGCGATGGCGGTCCTCTTGGAGACTGGGGTCGATGGTGCGGGTGGAGGGACTCGAACCCCCACTTCCTTGCGGAAACCAGATTTTGAGTCTAATTGCTCCTATCGTAACTATATGAAATATAGTCTTTTTTCAGCCTCATGCGTGTGTATGTGTAAGAGAGTGTGTAAGTTTTCGTGGCCTTAACTGGTATTGCCGTCAACCGTCTGCAATGGGACCAGGTGAGGGCTCTAGAACCTCTCGCTATCGACGGCAGCTAGTGATCTAGGCTGTGTAAAAACGCGTCAAGTGGCCTGTCGCGGGCAATAATACATTCGATCTTGCAGGCTTTGTGAATCTTTGATGCGTTTGATTGCCGCGTGGCGACTCAATCTTGCGTCCGAAGGGTCTCGACAATAGTTTTCACACAGCCAAGACCCAACCCAGACATCACGTCAGATCAAGCCAAACTGGCCGAAACCGACCCGAAGCGGCCACTCTGCTGAATCGACGTGAAAGGCCGCTATGCGGACTAAGCGGACTTTGATGCCATTCCCGGCAATCGTTCCAATGGCTGCTTAGCCAGCGCGCTGACAATCAGTTTATTACTGAGGTCAACCCACACTCTGCACTGATAGCCTATTGCAAAGGGAGGCGAATATCGGTCCTGAGGTTTGCCGGAGGCGTGTTTCTTGGATCGTTGATAT
>JANQMX010000067.1 GCA_028279885.1 Rhodovibrionaceae bacterium
CTCTCAACTTGAAACGACGACGCGCCGGATGGGACGATACTTTCCTCCTCAAACTCATGACTCATGTGCGTTAGCCCTGCCAGCGAGGGGGAGGGTTAGGGTGGGGGGCCGCGGAGCGGGCAAGAGAAGGCGCTTCTGCGCTGAACCGGACGGTAGTGAACCTGGTGGGCGGGCGCCCGTTCAGCCGCCGTAGCTCTGTACCAGGGAGCCGGCGATCAGATACCAGCCGTCGACCAGCACGAAGAAGATCAGCTTGAACGGCAGCGAGATGATGATCGGCGGCAGCATCAGCATGCCCATCGACATGAGGACGGAGGCGACCACCATGTCGATCACCAGGAAGGGCAGGAAGATCAGAAAACCGATCTCGAAGGCGCGGCGCAGCTCGCTGATCATGAAAGCGGGGATCAGGGTCGATAGCGAGATATCTTCCGGGCCGTTGACCTCCTCGGCATTGGAGAGATCGAGGAAGAGCGCCAAGTCGGCCTCCCGCACCTCGTTGAGCATGAACTCGCGCAGCGGCACGCTGGCCCGCTCGAAGGCCTCCATCTCGTCGATCTCCTGATTGAACATCGGCTCGAGCGCTTCGTCGTAGATGCGCTCGATGGTTGGCGCCATGATGAAGGCGGTCAGGAAGAGGGCGAGGGAGATCAGCACCGAGTTCGGCGGCGTTTGCTGAATGCCGAGCGCGCTGCGCAGGAAGGACAGCACGACGATGATGCGGGTGAAGGAGGTGACCATCACCAGGATAGACGGCGCCAGGCTGAGGACCGTGACCAAGGCGATGATCTGCACCAGCGCCGCTGCCGTCGAGCCGTCCTCGCTGCCATTGAGGTCGATGCTGAGGCTTTGCGCCAGGGCGACGGCGGGCAGAGCCAGCGCTGCGACGGCAATGCCCAGCAGGATGAGCAGCGGTCTCCTCATGCCGTTTCGGCCCTCTGTCGCCGGGGGAGTCCGCCGTCTTTGATCGTCTCGGCTTCGTCGTTGTTTCCCGCTTTGCCGGCGAGTTCGCCGAGCGAAAGCTCCGAATTGGCGCCCAGCAGCACGAGGTGCTCGATCCCGTCGCAATCCAGGATGACAGCGCGCCGCTTGGCGTCGAGGGCGAGACTTTCCTTCACCCTGAGGCGCCGCTCCTTGCCCGGCCGGCCGGCCATGCGATGCACCACGCCGATGCGGCCCATGACCCAGGCCACCAGGTAGATCAAGGCCACGACCGCCAGCAGCGCGATCGCGAAGGTCACGTAGGTGTTGAGGTCCATCCGGCGTTCGGCTCGTGCGGTCGCTAGCGTTGACCGGCCTTGGCGTAGGCTGAGATGGCGCGTCGCTGGCCTTGCGTCGCGCGTAGCCCGTTGGCAGCTTCTTCCAATTGGCCTGCGAGGCAGTGTCTCGCCGCCTGCATTTCGCAGATCGCGTTGGTGATCAGGCGCCGATTTTCCGTGTCGCCGCTGACCTCGTGCGCCAAGCAAGCGACGATGTCCTCGAGCTCGCTGACCACCGTCTCCATGCCGCTGCCGTCTCCGGCTTCGAGGCGCCGGCACTCGCCCTGCAGCCGCGAGAGCGCTTTGTCGAGGCGACAAGCCAGGTCATCGTGTGGCGGGGTTTGCGACGTCATTCTTGCTCCCGGTGTTGCTTGGCGCCGGCATTGAGGCGGTAGACGTAGGCCAGGATCTCGGCAACGGCGGAGAGGGCTTCGAGCGGGATGTCGCTGTCGACGTCCACCTTGTCCAACATCTGCACCAGCTCGGCATCGGTACGAACTTTCACGCCTTCGCTGAAGGCGATATCGAGAATCTGCTCCGCCGTGGCGCCATGGCCCTTGGCAATGACCCTGGTGCCCTCGGCCCGGCCTCCGCTGCGCAGCGCGACGGCGACCGGGTCGCGGTCGTCGAGAGCGTCCGCTTCGGTCCGCTCGCTGTCACCCATGCCACGCCATGCTCCGCATCCTTGCACCGGAGTCAGGACGAGCCATCCGCCCTTTGCGAAAGGGTGAAGCGCTATGCTTAAGATTTAGTTGAAGAAAACGCAGTCTGAGTGGGGTTTAGCTGCCGACGACCTGCCTTTTGTCGCCGGCGTCCTGGCCAGCGTCCTCGTCCTCGTCAGCTGCTCCGCTTGCGGCCTGAACCGCGCTGCCCAGTGCCGCCGCGAGCGCGTCGCTGCTGGCTGCTGCGGCGCGGTTTTCTTCTTGGATCCTCTGATGGATCTCTTCCCGCAGAACACTGGCTTCTGCCGGAAAGGTAAAGCCAAGCTTGATCGACTTACCGCGGATGTCGACGACGGTGACTCGAATGTCATCGTTGATGATGACCGATTCGCCGACTTTTCGTGTCAGGTAAAGCATTTCCCGGTCCGCCCTGTATTGCTTTCCCGGCACCGACTGCCTGAGGCGGAGATTAAAGCAGACTTTACGCGTCGTTAACAAGCGAACGGCTAGTATTCGCATCAAATCGGGTTTTTCTATCGCACAAGCGCGCCGGGCGGACATGGACAAAGCCTTTTCGATTTTCACTGCAGTGGCACGCCGGATGGACTGGCTCGGCCAGCGCCAGACGGTGTTGGCCCAGAACGTCGCCAACGCGGACACGCCGCACTACAAGCCGCAGGATTTGACCGAGCGCTCATTCCTGCAGGCGGTGCGCAGCAGCGGCAGCCAGAGTGCGCCGAAGAAGACTCACGCCCTTCATATCGACACCGCGATGAGCGGCGCGCAGGACCCGCGTCAGCGCGAGCAGAAGGAGCGTTACGAGACGGCGCCCTCGGGCAACGCCGTGGTGCTGGAAGAGCAGCTGGTTCAAGTGCAGGAGAGTCAGATGCAGTACGCCGCCCTGACCTCGCTCTACAGCAAGCAGATGTCGTTCTTTCGCCTCGCCCTGACCGGCCAGCGCTGAGTAGGAGACCCCCATGGACTTCGGCAACGCTTTGGATATTTCCGCCGCCGGCATGAAGGCGCAGGGCGCACGCCTGCGCGTCATCGCCGAGAACGTGGCCAACGCCGACAGCACGGCGACGACGCCGGGGGGCGAGCCCTTCCGGCGCAAGACCATCCTGTTCCAGAGCGAATTCGACAAGGCGCTCGGGGCAGAGCTGGTGGCCATCAAGGGCGTACAGCCGGACAAGAGCGATTTCGGCCGCGACTTTCGCCCCGGCCATCCGGCCGCCGACGCGGAGGGCTACGTGCTGACCTCCAACGTCAACACGCTGATCGAAATGACCGACATGCGGGAAGCTCAGCGTAGCTACGAGGCCAATCTGCGGGTCATGCGCACGGTTCGCCAGATGCTCGAGCAGACCGTCAGCATCCTCCGCTAGCAGCCTGCGGCAACCTTCGAGTAACGAGGACCACGGACCGTGCCGACCAACATCGCCGAAGCGATCTCCGCCTACCGCAACATGCAGCGGGAGAGCGGCCTTGGCGGCCTGAGTGCGCGCGACTCCCAGCCGGGCGACAGCTTCGCCGAAGCGCTGCGCGAGGCAACGGACGACGCGATTGCGACGCTCAAGACCTCCGAAGAGGCGTCGATGAAGGCCGCCATGGGCAAGGCCGACCTCAACGAGCTGGTGGTGGCCGTCAGCAAGGCGGAATTGACCCTGCAGACCGTGGTGACGGTGCGCGACCGGGCCATCCAGGCCTATCAAGATATCCTGCGCATGCCGATCTGATCGGCTGAGGTACGCACGCGAGGATGACACCGACCGACGTTCTCGAGCTATCCCGTGAATCCGTTTGGGTCACGCTGAAGGTCGGCGGCCCCATCCTGGTGGTCGCCCTGGTCGTCGGTCTCTCCATCTCCCTGGTCCAGGCGCTGACGCAGATTCAGGAAATGACGCTGTCCTTCGTGCCGAAGATCATCGCCATCTTCGTCGCTCTGGTGCTGCTGCTGCCCTTCATGCTGACGACCTTGATCGATTTTACGCGGGAGCTGATGGACCGCGCCATCGCGCTTGGGTGAGGCGATGCTCTCGGAGCTGCTTCCGGACAGTCTCTTCGCCTTCTTGCTGACCTTCGTGCGTCTGGGCGCCTGCCTGATGTTTTTGCCGGTCATGGGTGAGCCCTGGGTCTCGGCCCGTATTCGACTGCTTTTCGCGTTGCTCCTGACCCTTATCATCCAACCGGCGGTCGCACCCCTGTTGCCGGCCATGCCGGCCAGCGCGCTGCAACTGGGACTGCTGGTCTTGGGGGAGGCGCTGATCGGTGTCTTTCTCGGTCTTCTGGGCCGTGTCTTCATCACGGCGCTGACCACTGCCGGGATGATCATTGCCTACTCCAGCTCGCTGGCCAACGCCTTGGTCGACGACCCAAGCGCAGCACAGCAAGGCTCGATCTTCGGCAGCTTCCTGACCATCGTTGCGCTGCTCATGATCATGGCGCTCAACCTGCACCATCTTTTCATCCAAGCGGCCGTTGACAGCTATGGGCTGATCGCACCCGGGCGACCGCTGCCGGTGGAAGACTTGTCTCGCATGATGACGGAAGTGGTCGCTCGCTCCTTTCTCGTAGCCATGAAGCTGTCGCTGCCCTTCATCGCAGCTTCGGTGATCTTCTATCTCGGGCTCGGCGTGCTTGGCCGCCTGATGCCGCAGATGCAGGTCTTCTTCGTCGCCATTCCCCTGCAGATCGCCATCGGCCTCCTGGTCCTGACGGTCAGCATGGCGGCGGTTATGCAGGTCTTCCTGGGTGAGCTGGAGCTCACCTATCTGCCCTTTGCGCTGAACTGAGGCGGCCATGGCCGAGAAAGACCAGGACGACAGTCAAAAAACCGAAGAACCGACGCCGAAGCGCCTACAGGAGGCGCGGGACAAGGGCGACGTCGCCAAGTCCCAGGAGGTCAATCACTGGTTCATGCTGTCTGCCTTCGCTCTGACCCTAGCGGTTTTCGCGCCTGGGGTCATGCGCGAGCTGGCCGAGGTCATGCTGCCCTTCTTCGCCATGCCGCATGATCTGCGTTTCGGCAACGGCGACATGCTGCTCGACCTGCTGCTGCAAGTCGCCGCCATCCTGGCCATTCCCATTGCCGTCTTGCTCGCCGCCGCGATCGCAGGCGGGATGCTGCAGCACGGGCTGATCTTCTCGGGTGAGAACGTCAAACCGAAGCTCAGCAAGATCTCTCTCATCGAAGGCACCAAGCGGCTCTTCTCCGCCAAGGCCATTGCCGAGTTCATCAAGGGCATCGCCAAGATCACCATCGTCGGCGTCGTGATCTTCCTGGTCGTCTATCCGGAGTTGCCGCTGGTCGAGATCATGCCCAAGCTCGGCTTCACCGAGTCGCTCTGGCTGATGCTCGACGAGGCCGTCGCGGTGCTGATCGGCGTCATTGCGGTCATGGCCGCCATCGCCGGGCTGGACTTCATGTTTCAGCGCTTCCAGCACATGAAGAAGCTGCGCATGTCGCGTCAGGACATTCGCGACGAGATGAAGCAGGCCGAGGGCGATCCCATGGTCAAGGCCCGCCTGCGGCAAATCCGCACCGAGCGGGCGCGGCAGCGCATGATGGCGGCTGTGCCGGAGGCGGACGTGGTGATCACCAACCCGACCCACTTCTCCGTCGCCTTGGCCTACAAGATGGAGGAGATGGCCGCGCCACGGGTTGTGGCCAAGGGCATCGACCACATTGCCCTGAAGATCCGCGAAGTCGCCAAGGAGCACGATATCATGCTGATCGAGAATCGGCCGCTGGCGCGGGCACTCTACGACGGCGTCGAGATCGATCAGGAGATCCCGCCGGAGCACTACAAGGCGGTGGCCGAGGTGATCGGCTATGTCATGCGGCTGAAAGGCACCTTGCGGCCACAGAGCTAGCCTCTGGCGGTGGCGCTAAACAATGCGGTAAGCAGGACAGTGCTATGTCACGGGCGTTCAGTGGCAAAGTGATTTGGCGGCCGGGCAAGGCCGGCGCCGGCCGGGCCGGAAAGGACGGGTGATGTCTACAGTTCTGCTCTCGATCGCCATCGGCTTTGCCGTGCTCTGCCTGGCTTTTGCGGCGATCGCGCTGAGCTCTCACCTGCGTAGCCACCGGCTTTTGCGCCTCGGCCTCGAGGCGGTCGAGCAGCCCCGGCAGCTGACCTCTCGCAAAGGCGACGTGGTGCTGCAGAACGGGCACTGTCGCGACCTGACCCGCAGCGAGGACGAACCGCTGATCGACTGGCTGATCAGTCGCTGCGACGACGATGCGGAGATGAAGGAGCGGCTCGACTCGCTGAAGAGCAAGGTCAACGCCGGCGGCGGCGGCTCAACCGAAGTGCGCCTCAAGGGTGAGGCCACGGAGGGCGACGCCACGACGGATGAACCCAGCTGGTACCGCATCCGGGCCTATGCCTTGCGTGACTCGCGTGGCTCCCATCTCTGGGCGGCCGATGACATCACCGCGCGCTTTCAGATGGAGCTGGCCCTGCGCGAGGAACAGTCGCGTTTCGTCGATCTCCTGGAGCACGCGCCGATCGGTTTCTACTCGGTCGACGAGACCGGGCGCTTTCTCTTTGTCAACGAGACGCTCGCCGGCTGGCTCGGCGAGCAGACCGACGCCGTCCTCTCGCGCGGCGTCAAGCTGCACGACGTGGTCGAGCTGCCGCCGGGCGAGACGCTGGACCCCTACATGCCCTGGCCGAAGACGACTCAGCGCAGCGGCGAGGTCTGGCTGCGCGCGCCCGGCGGGGAGCGCTTCCTGGTACTGATCACCCAGGACATCGTTTGGGAGCCGCAGGAAGGGCGCTTGAGAACCCGCTCGGTGGTGCGCCACCTCAGCCTGGAGCAAGCCTCGGAAGACGCCCTGGTGCGGTCGCGGGAGCGCTTCGAGCGCTTCTTCAAGCTGGCGCCGACCGGTCTGGCTCAGCTGGACGGCAACGCGACGGTGACGGAATACAACGATGCCTTCCTGACCCTGCTGCGCAGCGAGCGGCAGGCGGTGATCGACCGGCCCTTTTCCTCCTTCGTCTATCCGGCCGATCGGGCGCGCTTCGAGGAGCTTTGGCGTCAAGCCAAGGACGACGACAGCATCGCGCAGAGTCCGATCGCCGAGCTGCGCCTGGGCGAGCAGGGGCAGGTCACCTGCACGGCGAGCGTCACGCGCTTCGGCCGCGACCAGTCCGGCAAGGCCAGCGTCCTGCTGCATCTCTCTGACCTGACCGAGCAGAAGCAGCTCGAAGCTCAGTTCGTCCAGGGTCAGAAGATGCAAGCGGTGGGACAGTTGGCCGGCGGCATCGCCCATGACTTCAACAATCTGCTGACGGCGATGATCGGCTTCTCCGATCTGCTGCTGCAGCGGCACCGGCCAGGCGACCAGTCCTTCGCCGACGTCATGCAGATCAAGCAGAATGCCAACCGCGCGGCCAATCTGGTGCGCCAGCTGCTCGCCTTCTCGCGCCAGCAGACGCTGCAGCCGAAAGTGGTCAAGCTGACAGACATCCTGGCCGAACTGGCGCACCTGCTGCGCCGCCTGATCGGCGCCAAGATCGAGCTGAAGATGGTGCACGGCCGCGATCTCTGGTCGGTCAAGGCCGACCAAGGTCAGCTCGAGCAGGTCATCATCAACTTGGCGGTCAACGCCCGCGACGCCATGCAGTCCGGCGGCACCCTGACGATCAAGACCGCCAACCTGACGCTCGAGCAGCCCATGCACCTCAAGGGCGAGACGGCGCCGGCCGGCGAGTACATGACCATCGTCGTCGAAGACACCGGCTGTGGCATTTCCGACGAGAACATCGACCGTATCTTCGATCCCTTCTTCTCGACCAAGGGCATCGGCGAGGGCACCGGGCTCGGCCTTTCCACGGTCTACGGCATCGTCAAGCAGACCGGCGGCTTCGTCGCCGTCGACAGCAAGCAGGGTGAGGGCACCACTTTCACCATCTACCTGCCGCGCCATGAGGCGCAGGCGCCAAGCCAGGAGGAGAGCGCCCAGGAAGCGGCGACCCGCGACTTGAGCGGCATGGGCACCGTGCTGCTGGTCGAGGACGAAGAGGCGGTGCGTGCTTTCTCCTCCCGCGCGCTGCGCAACAAGGGCTATGACGTCATCGAAGCCGGCTCGGGCGAGGCGGCACTTGAGATCTTCAACGGGCAGGACCCCGCCGCCAACGTCGACCAGATCGATCTCGTGGTGACCGACGTGGTCATGCCGCGCCTTGACGGGCCGGCCCTGGTTCAAGAGCTGCGCAAGCGCTGCCCGACGCTGAAGGTCGTCTTCATTTCCGGCTATGCCGAGGACTCCTTCCGGCAGCAGATCGGGCAGACCGAGAACGTCCACTTCCTGCCCAAGCCCTTCAGCCTCAAGCAGTTGGCCGGCAAGGTGAAGGAAGTCATGGACACTGAGACCAGCACCGCCGCCTGATCCGGCGTCTCGGCCCGTCGGTCACCGCCTCACTGAACAGCATTGTTCCGCTTCCGTTCTTTTTTGTTGAGAATAGAACAAAAGAGGAATATGCTCGCCCTCATCGACGACGCACGCGAGGGCTGGTAACCGCAGGCCGGCTTGCGCGAATCACGACGGAGGCCAATGATGCCGCAACCCTCTCTGCAGTTGATCGGAAAGAACGACGTGGAAAAGAACAAAGCGCTCGAGGCGGCGCTGACTCAGATCGAGCGCGCCTTCGGCAAGGGCTCCATTATGCGCTTGGGACAGCGTGACGTGGTCGAGGTGGAGACCGTCTCGACCGGCTCGCTGGGCCTGGATATTGGGCTCGGCATTGGCGGCCTGCCGCGCGGCCGTATCGTCGAGATCTACGGCCCGGAATCCTCCGGCAAGACGACCTTGGCCCTGCATGTGGTCGCCGAAGCGCAGAAACAGGGCGGCACCTGTGCCTTTGTCGATGCCGAGCATGCCATGGATCCCGGCTATGCCGCCAAGCTCGGCGTCAACGTCGAGGAGCTGCTGATTTCCCAGCCCGACGCCGGTGAGCAGGCGTTGGAGATCTCCGACACCCTGGTACGCTCCGGCGCGGTCGACGTCTTGATCGTCGATTCCGTGGCGGCACTGGTGCCGCGCGCCGAACTGGAAGGGGAGATGGGCGACCAGCTGCCCGGCCTGCAAGCGCGTCTGATGAGCCAGGCGCTACGCAAGCTCACCTCGTCCATCTCGAAATCGAATACCCTGGTGGTCTTCATCAACCAGATCCGCATGAAGATCGGCGTGATGTTCGGCAACCCGGAGACCACCACCGGCGGCAACGCCCTGAAGTTCTATTCCTCGGTGCGTCTCGACATCCGCCGCATCGGCGCGATTAAGGACCGCGACACCGTGGTCGGCAATCAGACCCGGGTGAAGGTGGTGAAAAACAAGATGGCGCCGCCCTTCCGGGTGGTCGAGTTCGACATCATGTACGGCGAAGGGATCTCGAAGGTCGGCGAGCTGCTCGACCTAGGCGTTCAAGCCGGCTGTGTCGAGAAGTCCGGCGCCTGGTTTTCCTGCGATGGTCAACGCATTGGCCAGGGACGGGAGAACGCCAAGACCTTCCTGCGCGAGAACCCTGAGATGGCCCGGAGCATCGAGCATGCCGTGCGGGCCAATGCCGGGCTGGTGGCCGATGCCATGCTGGAAGGCCCCGATGACACGCGCAGCGACGCACGTGACGACGCGGCCGAGTGAGCGCCGCGCCGTCGCTTAGCTCAACAGTGCCGAGGGTGGAGAGCTTAGCCAGGCTTGTTGGCGCTCAGGCGGTCGATGCCGGCGGTAAAGCCGCGTAGCGAGATCGTGGCCGCGCCCCGGCGATGCTGGGTGTCGTGAAAGATCAGCCGGGCATTGATGCCGCCCTTCAGGGCTTGCAGCAGGCTGTCGCTCATTGCCAGGAAGATCAGGCAGCCGCCGGGCTCGCAGCGCTCGAAAGGTACGGCGACCGGCTGGTTGTCATCGATCTGCATGAAGGCGCCCTTGGACAGGGAGACGCCGAGCGGCAGCACCAGCACCAGGGTCAGGGTATCGCTGTTGGGGGTGCGATAGCCCACCAGGGCGCGGAGAATGGGGCGCTCGGTGCCTTCCAGGGAGGCTTCCTGGAACAGTTGGCAGATGTTGCCGCCTTCCGGACCGGGCTGACACTGCAGGTTCCAGTCCTGGATCGCTTCGGTCTGGATCTCCGGGCCCTGGTTCTCGGTCTGAGCCAGAGCCGGTGAGAAGACAGCTGGGGAGAGGGCGAAGGAGAGGGCGGCGAGCGCCGCGACGGTGCGATGGACCGAAGCGCGCCAGTGTCGCATTGGTATCGTGAGCATGGCGGGAAAACTAGGATAGTGTGCAGTGGATCGCTAGAGGCAAATCAATGGCAGCCCCAGCTTCACTAGACAGTGACCACGCTTGACGATAGAAATCAAGCGACGAACGGGGCAGCGGAATATCCGTTGTTTACGTCACTTCTTGGAACATATCTAATTTAATTGAAAAGCGCTTGAGAGCGATTGTGATCCATGCAGAGCACCAACGATATCCGCAGCCATTTTCTGCAGTACTTCGCCGACGCCGGGCATGAGGTCGTCAGCTCGTCACCCTTGGTGCCGCGCAACGACCCGACCTTGCTGTTCACCAACGCCGGCATGGTGCAGTTCAAGAATGTTTTCACCGGCCAGGAGCACCGGCCCTATCAGCGTGCTGTGACCTCGCAGAAGTGCGTGCGGGCCGGCGGCAAGCACAACGACCTGGAGAACGTCGGCTATACGGCGCGGCATCACACCTTCTTCGAGATGCTCGGCAACTTCTCCTTCGGCGACTACTTCAAGGACGTCGCCATCGAGCTCGCCTGGAAGCTGGTGACCCAGGAGTTCGGCCTGCCGGAAGACCGCCTGCTGATCACCGTCTATGCCGAGGATGACGAGGCCTTCGCCCTGTGGCGCAAGATCGCCGGCTTGCCCGAGGACCGCATCATCCGTATCGCCACCTCCGACAACTTCTGGGCTATGGGCGATACAGGTCCATGCGGTCCCTGCTCGGAGATCTTCTATGACCATGGCCCCGGCATCGCCGGCGGCCCGCCGGGCAGCCCGGATGAGGACGGCGACCGCTTCATCGAGATCTGGAACCTGGTCTTCATGCAGTACGAGCAGGTCACTAAGGACGAGCGGGTCGACCTGCCGCGGCCGTCCATCGATACCGGCATGGGCCTGGAGCGCATCGCCGCCGTCATGCAGGGCAAGCACGACAACTATGACATCGACCTGATGCGCGCCCTTATCGAGGCCAGCGCCGCGGCGAGCGGGACCTCGCCGGACGGGCCGCGCGCCGTCTCCCACCGGGTGATCTCCGATCACCTGCGCGCCAGCTGCTTCCTGATCGCCGACGGCGTGCTGCCGAGCAACGAGGGGCGCGGCTACGTGCTGCGCCGCATCATGCGGCGCGCCATGCGCCATGCCCACATGCTGGGTGCCAAGGACCCGGTGATGTACCGCCTGGTGCCGACCCTGGTCGATCAGATGGGCCAGGCCTTTCCCGAGCTTGGCCGCGCTCAGAGCCTGATCGAAGAGACCCTGAAGCTGGAGGAGACGCGCTTCAAGGAGACCTTGGGACGGGGTCTGCGCCTGCTTTCCGAAGCGACGGACTCGCTGACGGGCGATGCGCCGCTGCCGGGCGAGGTCGCCTTCAAGCTTTACGACACCTACGGCTTCCCGCTCGACTTGACCCAGGACATCCTGCGCGGCGAGGGACGGACGGTCGATCAGGCCGGCTATGACGCGGCCATGGAGCGGCAGCGCGCCGCGGCCCGCCAGGCCTGGGCCGGTTCCGGCGAGACGGCCACCGAGACGCTGTGGTTCGAGCTGCGCGAGCGCCTCGGCGCCACCGAGTTCCTCGGCTATGAGAGCGAGGCGGCCGAGGGCGTGGTGCAGGCCATCGTGCGCGACGGCCAGGAGGTGCATGAAGCGGGCGAGGGCGACAGCATTCATTTCCTGGCCAATCAGACGCCTTTCTATGCCGAAAGCGGCGGCCAGCAGGGCGACAGCGGTTCGGCCGAGAGCGGCGGCGGCGCCCGCCTGCGCATCCTCGACACGCAAAAGAAGCTCGGCGATCTGCACGTCCACACGGCCGAGGTGATCTCGGGCCGCCTGCATGCCGGCGACCGGGTCGAGCTCAGCGTCGATCACGAGCGGCGCAGCGCGCTGAGAATCCACCATTCGGCAACCCATCTGCTGCATGAGGCTTTGCGCCAGCGTCTCGGCGACCACGTGACCCAGAAGGGCTCGCTGGTGGCGCCCGATCGCCTGCGTTTCGACATCAGCCACCCGAAGCCGCTCGAGGCCGAGGACATCCATGCGGTCGAGGCCTTGGTCAACCGGCGCATCCGCACCAACGCAGAGGTCGGGACCCGCTTCATGACGCCCGACGAGGCGATTGCCGCCGGCGCCCTGGCGCTGTTCGGCGAGAAGTACGGCGAGGAGGTGCGGGTGGTCTCCATGGGGGGCGAGGACGCCACCAAGGGTGCCGGGCGACCCTTCTCGACCGAGCTTTGCGGCGGCACCCACGTGGTGCGCACCGGCGACATCGGCTTCTTCAAGATCACCGGCGAGACGGCGCTTGCGGCCGGCGTGCGCCGCATCGAGGCGGTCGCGGGTGCTGCGGCTTTGGACTACGTGGAAACCCAGGAGCGCTTGCTGGAGCAGGCCTCATCGGCCCTCAAGGTCGGAGTGCAAGACCTGCCCGAGCGGGTCTCGGCCTTGATGGAGGAGCGCCGCAAGCTGGAGCGCGAACTCTCGGAGACCCGCAAGAAGCTGGCCACCGGCGGCGGCGAGGGGCCGGCGGCGAAGGAGATCAAGGGCCGCAAGCTGATCAGCCGCGTGCTGCAGGATGTGCCGGCGCGCGATCTCAAGCCCATGGCCGATGAGATCAAGGGGCACCTCGGCTCCGGCGTCGCCGTGCTGATCGCCGTCAACGATGGCAAGGCTTCCGTGGTGGTCGGCGTCACCGACGACCTGACGCAGCAGCTCTCGGCCGTCGATCTGGTGCGGGTCGGCTCAGAAGCGCTGGGCGGCAAGGGCGGCGGCGGCCGCGCCGACATGGCCCAGTCCGGCGGACCGGACGGCGCCAAGGCCGATCAAGCCATCGCCGCCATTGAAGCGGCGCTGGCGGCCTGACGGCGCAGAGGCGGGCGACCATCACGGAGTGTCATACTCGTGCTTGACACGAGTATCCATTTCGCAGCCTGCGCATAGCTTGGGGCAAATGGGCTTGCGCTGCCGCAGCCTCGTTTGTCATCCCGGCCGCGTTAGCGAGCCGGGAACCATTCAGCAGCCCGCGCGGAACTTCGAGATGGACCCCGGCTCGCGACCTTCGCTCACGCGAAGCCCTTGGCCGGGGTGACATCGGAGGTGAGGCTAAGAGTTGCCGCCGTTCGCGTCGCTCAGCACCTGCATGCGGACCAGGAAGTCCGGGTCCTTGACGATGCCGCTGCGCTCGGTGAAGGGCGCTTTCTTGATCTGGTCGACCACGTCCATGCCCTCGAGCACCCGGCCCCAGACGGTGTACTGGCCGTCGAGCCCGCTGTTGCGCGCCAGCATGATGAAGAACTGGCTGTTGGCCGAGTTGGGGTCGTTGGCACGGGCCATCCCGACGACGCCGCGCTCAAAGGGAATGTCGGAAAACTCGGCCTCGAGGTTGGGCAGCTGGGACTTGCCGAAGCCGGTACCGGTCTTGTCGCCGCCCTGGGCCATGAAGCCGTCGATCACCCGGTGGAAGGGCGACTGGTCGTAGTAGCCAGCCCGCGTCAGCTCCTTGATCTGCGCGATATGCTTCGGCGCCACGTCGGGCAGCATCTCGATATAGACGGTCCCCTGGTCGGTTTGCATGACCAGGATGTTCTCCGGGTCTTTGCCCGGGAATTCTTGTGCTTGCACGCTGACGGTCCCTAACAGTGCGGCGAAGAGAATCGCGAGAAACTTCATGGCTGTCCTCGGCATCATGACATCTAGCTTGGCGTCTGTGCTGAGCAATCTTGGCAAGAGCGAGATGCTCATGCAGGCGTGACTATGCAATAGGCGAATTGCTCCGGAGTCAGCTCAAGGCGTCATCCCATAGCCGCCTGAAGGTTCGCATCCAGGCGGTCGAGGAACTGGTTGGTGGTCATCCATTTCTGATCGGGGGCGATCAGGAGTGCCAGGTCCTTGGTCATGGCGCCGCTTTCGACCGTCTCGATGCAGACCCGCTCCAGGGTCTCGGCGAAGCGCACCACCTCGGGCGTGTCGTCGAAGGCGCCGCGGTAGGCGAGGCCGCGAGTCCAGGCGAAGATCGAGGCAATGGGGTTGGTCGAGGTTTCCTTGCCGTCCTGATGCAGGCGGTAGTGCCGGGTCACCGTGCCGTGGGCCGCCTCCGCCTCGACGGTCTGGCCATCCGGCGTCATCAGCACAGAGGTCATCAGGCCGAGCGAGCCGAAGCCCTGGGCCACGGTGTCGGACTGCACGTCGCCATCGTAGTTCTTGCAGGCCCAGACGAAGCCGCCGTTCCACTTCATTGCGCAGGCGACCATGTCGTCGATCAGCCTGTGTTCATAGGCGATCTCAGCTTCGGCAAACTTCTCTTTGAATTCGCTTTCGAAAATCTCTTCGAAGAGATCTTTGAAGCGGCCGTCGTAGGCCTTGAGAATGGTGTTCTTGGTCGAGAGATAGACCGGCCAACCGAGTGCCAGGCCGTAGTTCATGCAGGCCCGAGCGAAGCCGCGGATGCTCTCATCGAGATTGTACATGGACAGCGCCACGCCGCCGGCAGGGAAGTCGTAGACCTCCCGCTCGATGGGGGCGCTTCCGTCCTCCGGCTCGAAGCGGATGGTCAGCTTGCCCTTGCCCGGGACGACGAAGTCCGTCGCGCGATACTGGTCGCCGAAGGCATGACGGCCGATGACGATCGGCTTGGTCCAGCCCGGCACCAGCCGCGGCACGTTTTCACAGATGATGGGCTGGCGGAACACCGTGCCGCCCAGGATGTTGCGAATGGTGCCGTTGGGCGAGCGCCACATCTGCTTGAGGCCGAACTCTTCGACCCGCTGTTCGTCCGGCGTGATGGTGGCGCACTTGACGCCCACCCGGTGCTGCTTGATCGCGTTGGCCGCATCGATGGTGATCTGGTCGTCGGTGCGGTCGCGCTCTTCGATGCCGAGGTCGTAGTACAGCAGATCGACGTCGAGATAGGGCAGGATGAGCTTTTGCTTGATGAAGGCCCAGATGATCCGGGTCATCTCGTCGCCGTCGAGCTCGACGATCGGGTTCTTGACTTTGATTTTCGACATGACGCTCCGCTCTTTGTCGCCCTGAGGGGGAGATTTCGCCCGACCCTAGGGCGCTCTTTTCGCACACTGTTGCGCCGCACAATAGTCGGCACCCCCTAGGGAGCAAGCCCTGCTTTCTGCCTAGCTGGTTTGCCCGCGACAGGGTTTAGATCTGGGCGGGATGGGGGGCGAACTGGGGTTCGGGTGCGGCCGCAAGCTGGATGAAGAGCTCCTCGTTGGACTCCGCAACCGAGAAAAGCTCGCGGTGCTCGGGCCTGACGAACTTCTCGGCCATCTGGTGGGAGACCAGCTCGAGCAACCGGTCCCAATAGCCGGCGTGATTGAGCAGGATGATGGGCATGTCATGCAGCTTGAGCTGGCGCCACGTGATGATCTCGAAGGTCTCGTCGAGGGTGCCGAAGCCGCCGGGCAGCACGCAAAAGGCATCGGCCAGCTCGAACATGCGCATCTTGCGGCTGTGCATGTTGTCGACCACGTCCAGGGTCTGAACCCCGGTATGGCCGATCTCAATCTCCTGCAGGTGAGCCGGGATGATGCCGTGCACCTTGCCGCCGTGGGCCAAGGCACCATCGGCCAATCGGCCCATCATGCCGACTCGACCGCCGCCGAAGATCACCGTGATGCCGCGCCGGGCGCACTCGGCGCCAAGCGCGTAGGCCAGCTCCAAATAGTGCTCGGCGCAGCGGTGGGAGGCCCCGCAGTAAACACAAAGGGCTTTGACTTCGCTCATAAAGTCTCAATCCGTCTTTCGCATTGTCGACCGGTTCGGCGGGCGCTTGGCGCGCGTTTTCCTTCCGACCCTGAAAGGCCAAGTTTGGATCCAATGTCTCAATCGCAAGTCTGGGCAGATTTTGCGTCCTGCACATTTGGCGTATTACGATGGCGCAAAGAAGCATTCAAATGGTGAAAGCCAATGCGACTGAATAAGTCGCCTAAGTTGCTGGAGATGTGGGCATGAGGTCGGGTTCGGTGGTGCTGCTGGCGGCGCTGGTGATCGCGGCCGTCGCCGGCGGCTATGTCCTTTTGCGGGATGACAGCCCGGATACCCCGACGCCGGTCGAAACGGCCGAAACGGTCCAGCAGACGCCCGATCAAGCGGCTGGCTCTCCCTCAGAGACTGAAAGCACGCCGAGCCCTCAGGCGACGGCTGATAGCGGAACGACCGAGACGGAAGCGGAGGAGCAGGCGGCCGCATCGGACGACACGGCGGCGCAGCCCGAGCGCCAAGCCGCCCCCGAGATGCCAAGCGAGGAGGAGAGCCAACCCGTCACGGAGTCGGGTCAGGCCCAGACGTCAGAGCAAGACACCGACACGTCAGCCGCCGCGCCGATGGCGTCAGATGGCGCCAGCGAGTCGAACAGCCAGACGGGGACGAGCGACGCGCCGGCGGAAAGCGCCGGAACCGAAGCCTCCGCGGAGGCTGGCGGCTCGGAAGAGTCCGAGCAGGACGCGGCGGAGCGCGAGCAGACGGGCGCGGAGGAGACGGTGGTGGCCGCTCTCCCCAAGGCGCCGTTGCCCGAGGAAGACGACAACGCGGCCGGAGAACAGCAGCAGGCGCCTCAGGCAGAGCCGGAGACGGCACCGCCGTCCTTCGATGTGGTGCGGATCGAGCGCGACGGAGCGCTGGTGGCTGCCGGACGCAGCCCGCGCGGCAGCCGCGTCTTCCTGCTGCGCGACGGCAAGGTGGAGGCCGAGGCCGAAGCCGACCGGAGCGGCAACTGGGTGCTGATCCTCGACCGGCCCCTGCCGCCGGGCGACCACGAGCTGCTGCTGGAAGCGCGCCTGCCCTCCGGCGAGACGATACGTTCCTCCGAGCTGGTGGTGGCCTCGGTGCCCGACCGCTCTACAGGCGAGGGCGCAAGGCAGGCTGAAGCGGACGACAGTGGTCAGGAACAGCCCGGCGAGACCTCTAGCACTGAGGAGGCCGTCGCCATCGCCGTGCCGCGGGAGGGTGGCGGCGCCCGCGTGCTGCAAGGCCAGGACGTGGAAGAAAACGAGGGGCTGCGCACCCTTGGCCTCGCCATTCTCTCGGTCGACTACGACGCTGAGGGCTTCATCAAGGTTGCCGGCCGCGGCCTGCCGGAGGCCACTATCCTGGCTTATCTCGACAATGCGCTGATCGGCCGGACCACGGTCGCCGCCGACGAGGGCTGGCTGATCGCGCCGGAGGTGGCGGTGGAGGAGGGGCTCTACCAGCTTCGCATCGATCAGGTGAACGATGCTGGCGAAGTGGTGGCCCGTCTGGAGACCGTCTTCGCCCGCAGCGTCTTCATCGCCGACCTGCCGCTCGACCGCATGGTGGTGGTTGAGCCGGGTAACAGCCTCTGGCGCCTGGCCCGCCGGCTCTATGGCGAAGGCATTCTCTATTCGGTGATCTACGATGCCAACCAGGACCAGATCCGCGACCCGGACCTGATTTATCCCGGGCAGATTTTCTTGGCACCGCGCCAACTGCAGGCGAACTGAGTCGATTGTTGCTGCGCCGAGGTTCGGGCCATCCCCTCCGATCGTCATCCCGGCCAAGGACTCCGCGTAAGCGGAGACCGCGAGCCGGGAACCATCTAGAAGCCAGCACGGGTGGATGCCAATTTCTATCGTGCTGCCAGCGGCACGACACAATCCGACGGCCCGTCCTGGCCGATGGATGGACCCCGGCTCGCGGGCTTCGCCCTTGGCCGGGGTGACAGTCGGTAGTGTACTCTCCGCCGTGAGCTACCGGATTACTCCGCGGCTTCGGGAACCGGCCGCGGTGCGCCGGGCAGTGGCTTGACCGTGCCGGTCTCATCACCGGGCAGGCCGTCGGCTGGCTGGTCAGGTCCGCCGCGCCAGCGCCGCAGCAGCTCCTCCACGCGCACCCGCATCAGCAGCGCGCAGGGCGTCACCACCAGGGTCAGCAGGGTCGAGAAGGCGAGGCCGAAGGCGATTGCCGTGGCGAGCTGCGTCCACCACTGCGTCGAGGGCGCACCGATCTGCACCATGCGGTTTGCCAGGTCGACGTTGGCCCCCAGGACCATGGGCATCAGCCCGAGGATGGTGGTGATGGTGGTCAGGAAGACCGGCCTGAGACGTTGAGCGCCGGTTTCCAGGATCGCTTGCAGCGGGTCACGCATCTCCCGCTTCAGGCGGTCGTAGGTGTCGATCAGGACGATGTTGTTGTTCACCACGATGCCGGCCAAGGCGATGACGCCGATGCCGCTCATGACGATGCCGAAGGGCTGTCGGGTGATCAACAGGCCCAGCATCACGCCGATGGTCGACATGACGACCGCCGAGAGGATGAGGAAGGCGCTGTAGAAGCTGTTGAACTGGGTGATCAGGACGGCGGCCATGAGGAAGAGCGCGATCGCGAAGGCTTTGAGCAGAAAGGCCTGCGCCTCCGCCTGCTCCTCGTCCTCGCCCTTGAAGCTGAGGCGCACCCGTCGGTCGATGTCGGCCGTCGCCAGCCAGTCGCGCATTTCGCCGGCGATGGTGTCGGCGAGGTAGGGATTGCCGGTCGCCGGATTGATGCCGACGTCCGCCTTCACCGTCATCACCCGTGAGCCATCCATCCGCCGCAGCAGGGAGACCTTGGGGGCCGGCCGCCACTCGACGAAATTGGCGATCGGGACCAGGCCGTTTTCCGTCTGCATGCGGATTTGGCCAAGCTCGTTGATGTTGCGGTAGCGCTCCGGAAAGCGGACCACGATATCGACTTCGTCGTCCGACTCGTCCGGCCGGTACTCGCCGATCTCCAGGCCCTTGGTCAGCATCTGCACGTAAGACCCGACCAGCGAGATGTCGGCACCGAACTTGGCGGCCTGGGCCCGGTCGACGTTGAGCTGCAGCTCGATGCCCGGTATGGGCAGGCCGTCCTCCACGTCGCGGACGCCCTCGATCGTGCGCAGTTTGTCGGCGATTTGCTGGGCCACGGGCGGGATCAGCTCGGGCCAGTCGGAGGCCACCTGGATCTGGATCGGTTTGCCGACCGGCGGGCCGGCTTCCTCCTTGCGAGCCTCGATCATGATGCCGGCCAGATCGCTGGTGCGCTCCCGGATATCGTCCAGGATGGTTTCGGCCGGCCGCCGTGCGAACCAATCGGTGAACTCAAGCTGAACGCTGCCGATCAGGTCTTCCGGCTCATCGTCGTTGTCACGGCCGGAGTAGGCCATGCTCCGCCCGTAGATGGCGTGGAACTCGCCGCGCTCCCGCTGGAGGTCGATGATCCGCTGCTCGACCTGGCGCAGCAGAGCGTCGCGCTCGTCGATGGAGAAGTTGCCGCGACCGTGCACCCAGATCTGCACGTTATCCGGCTCAACGTCGGGGAAGAACTCGACGCCTTCGCCATACTTGGCATAGGCAATCTGCACCAGAACCAATAGGCTGACGGCGCCGAGCACCACCAGGAAGGGGTGCTTCAAGGCCATACCGAGGAAGCCGAGATAGGCGCGGGTCGGCAGGCTTCTTTCAGACTCGACGGGCGCTCCTGAAGCGCTCGCCAAGGCTGGCTGCGCTGGTGCCCGCCGGCCCAGCACCGAGCCAAGGGTCGGGATAAAGACCAGCGCCATCAGGAGCGAGGCGCTCAAGGTGGCAATTAGGGTGATCGGCAGGAACTTCATGAACTCGCCGACCACGCCCGGCCAGAAGAGCAGTGGGGTGAAGGCGGCCAAGGTGGTTGCCGTCGCGGCGATGATCGGCCAGGCCATGCGCTTGGCGGCGGCGGCATAGGCTTCCTTGCGGCCGAGGCCCTCGCTGAGCTTCCGGTCGGCGTATTCGGTCACCACGATGGCGCCGTCGACCAGCATGCCGACCGCGAGAATGAGGCTGAAGAGCACGACGATGTTGACCGTCAGTCCGGCCGTGGCCAGGACCAGGATACCGGTAAGGAAGGAGCCGGGAATGGCGACGCCGACCAACCCGGCCGAGCGCAGGCCGAGCGCGGCCACGATGACGATCATCACCAACAGGACGGCGCTCAGCACGTTGTTCTGCAGGTCGCTGAGCATGGTGCGGATGGTCGTCGACTTGTCCGAGCTGAAGCCGTACTTGACGCCCTCCGGCCAGTTGGCGGAACTGGCGATGACCACCTCTTTCACGCGCTCGATGGTCTCGATGATGTTCTCGCCGGTGCGTTTCTTGATCTCCAGCGACAGCCCCGGCTGGCCGTTGATGCGGACGAAGCTGGTCGGGTCGACGAAGGTGCTCCGCAGCACGCCGATGTCGCGGAAACGCACCACGGCGTCCTCGTTCACCTTGATCGGCATGTCGAGGATGTCGTCGCGGCCTTCGAACAGCCCCGGCACCTTGATGGGGAAGCGCCCGGCGCCGGTATCCATCGAGCCGGCTGTGACCAAGCGGTTCGAATTGCCAACCGCCTCCATGACCGCGCGCGCATCGATGTTGTAGCTCTCGAGCATCAGGGGATCGAGCACCAGCTCGATCAGCTCATCCCGGTCGCCGCCGATCTCGGCCTCCAGGACCAGGGGAATGGCCTCGACGCGATCCTGCAGGTCGCGCGCCACGCGCAGCAGCGTGCGCTCCGGCACGTTGCCGGAGAGCGTCACCACCATTACCGGGAAGAGGCTGAAGTTGACCTCGTGGACGGTCGGCTCTTCGGCGTCCTCCGGGATTTCCGACTTGGCGAGGTCCACCTTCTCCCGCACGTCGGCCAAGGCGATGTCAGGGTCGAAGCCGGCATCGAACTCGAGCACCACGTTGGCGCCGCCCTCATAGGCCTGAGAGCGCATCTCTTTGACGCCCTCGATGCCGTTCAGCTCCGTCTCCATCGGCTTGACCAGCAGACGCTCGGCATCCTCCGGCGAAATGCCGTTGTGAACCAGGGAGACATAGATGATCGGGATGTTGATGTCCGGGTCGGCTTCCTTCGGGATTTCCTGATAGGCGTATGTGCCGGCGACCAGCAGCATCACCAGCGCGGCTAGCACCGTACGGGAATGGCTCAGCGCTGCATCGATGATGGCGCTCACGTGTCGCGCTCCTCGCTGTCTGCCTGCTGGGTCTCCTCGACGGAGCGCACCTTCTGGCCGTCGGAGACGAACTCCTGGCCGACGACGATCAGGGTGACGTCGCTGGGCAGGCCCGAAACCCAGATCCCGTCCTTCTTGTCCTCGACGATCTCGATCTCGGTGAAGCGGGCGCGGCTCTCCTCGTCGACCACCATGACGCCGATGGCGCCATTGTCGGAGAGGGTCAGGATCGCCGGCGAGATGTAGTGCGCCGCCACGGTCTCCAGCGGAATGGCGACCTCCGCTGTCATGCCGGCCGAGATCAGCCGCTCGGGATTGGCCACCTCGATCTCGGCACGGAAGGTGCGGGTCTGCGGGTCGGCGTTGGCGCCGATGAAGCGGACCACGCCGATCACGTCGCGCCCGTTGGCCAGGCGCGCCTCTGCGTCGACACCCACCTCAATCTGGCCGATGTCATGCTCGCTGATCGGGGCGACCAGGATGATGGGGTCGAGATCGATGATCTGACCGACCGTGTCGCCGGGCTCGACATAGTCGCCAAGCTCGACGTAGCGGTCTTCGAAGAAGCCGCCGAAGGGCGCCTGCACGGTCAGCATCCCGATCTGGATTTCCATGCGGCGCACCGCCGCTTGGGCGGCGTCGTACTCCGCCTGGGCGGCTGCAAGCTGGGTTTCCGCGCGGAAGCCCTTGCTGCGCAAGGTGCGCGCAGCCTCCAGCTCCAGGCGTTTCTGCTCCAGCAGCGCCTCGGCTTCCTGCAGGCTGGCCGGGCGCTCGCGCGGGTCGATCTGGGCCAGCACCTCGCCACTCTCCACCAGGGCGCCTTCCTGGACCGGAAGCTCGATGATCTGGCCCTCGGTCTCCGTCCTGATGTCGACCATGCGCTCGGCTTCCGTGCGACCGCGGACCAGCAAGATCTTGCGATGAAGCTGAGATTCGGACACGCGGGTCCGCACGGCGAAGGCCGCTTCCATGGCATCGACGTCCGCCGCAACCCTTTGGGTTTCCGGCTGGACCGGGTCATCCCCGACCATGCCGGAGGCAACCCAGCCGGTCGCCAAGGCGGCCAAGCCGACGGCAATCCAGACGGAGGTATGTCGTTTCTTAGGCACCTGTCCCTCTACTCGCCTATCAGAACCGAGGACGTGAGCGGAGCAGCTTTCTCCCCAGTAGAAGGAGACTCTTTGTAGATTTCGCGGCGCCGTTTCATCTCTACGAGCTCAGCGGCAAAGCGATCCCTGTTCTCGCGCAAATATTCTAGTGCCGCCCGGTACCAGGCCTGCCCGAAGCCATGAACGAAGCGCGTGCCCGGATGCTCGAGGCAGGCGTCGCAGTCATCCATGTCCGCGAGGCAGCTCTCATACTCGGCCATTCTCTCATCAATGATATCGACGATGAACTCGGGCGGCAGCTGGTCGGCGAGATAGAGGATGAGCAGGAAGTCCGAGCGAAACTTATCGGGGCCCGGCGCGACCATGAGGGCCTGACGCAGGGCGCGCTCGCCGGAGGCGGTGAGGGAGTAGACCTTCTTGTCGGGGCGCTTTTCCTGGCTGAGCGCGGTGCCGTTCACCAAACCCTCGTTGCTCAGGCGCAGCAGGGCTGGATAGATCGAGCCGTAGGCGGCATCCTGGAAATGCCCAAGCGGGGCCTCCTGCAGGGCCTTGCGGATCTCATAGCCGCTGGCTTCGCCACCGCTCAACACCGCCAAGCAAAGGGTTCTTACGTCCATAACGCCTCTCCGGCCAAACTATATCTCTGAATGATATATGACTGTTCGATATATAGCATCTCGAAATAACTTAGGAAAGCGACTGCGGCAAAACGCTCAGCTTCGCGACGAATTTGCCTAAAATACCATTATTAGGAGAGCGAAGCGCGTTGTGTTACTCTATAAGATGTGATGATAGGGCCAAAGGAGTTGGTTCCGTGATCGCTGGCAATATCGCTGTTTCCGGCGCGCAGTTTCAGGCCAAACGCCTGGCTGCCTCGGCGCACAACGTCGCCAACGCCGCAAACGGTACCGTCGGGGCTGTATCCGACGATCAGCAAGTGGGGCAGGTTCCGCTGCGGGTGGAAGGCGTCTCCCAGGCCGAAGGTGGCGTGCGCGGCGAGCCGCGCCCGGAACCGCGACCTGAACTGCAGGACGCGAGCCGCCGCCCGGATGCCTTCGAGCGGGCGAAGGACGTTCGCCTCGAGAAGGAGATCGCCCACCAGCAGCAGATCAAGCATGCCTACTCGGCAAACCTGAAGGTCATACAGGCCGAAGACCGCATGCTGGGCACCTTGCTCGACCGGGAGGTTTGACGGCCCGGTCTGAAGGCTCAGTCTGGCGGCGCTGCTGCAATCCCGCTTTTGCCTTCTTCCTGTCCATCTCTAGAATGCCGCCGGCTCACGACTCGGCATTTTCTGGAGATTCTCTATGGTCTTTTCTCGCGCGGTCTTGGCGATCGTTCTTTTCCTTGTCGCAGCCCCGCTGTCGGCTCAGGACAGCGGTGGGCTGAAGTTGGAGCTCAACCGACTACAGCCGCAGCCGGAGGCCTGCCGAACCTACCTGCTGTTCGCCAACGAGCTTGATGCCAACTTCAGCAAGCTGGTGCTTGACCTGGTCTTCTTCGACAGCGACGGCATCATCGCGCGCCGCTCCCTGGTCGACGCAGCGCCGCTGCCGGCGGCCAAGACGGTGGTGAAGATCTTCGACGTCGCCGACGTCGACTGCGCCAATCTCGGCAAGGTGTTGCTCAACGCCGTGCAGGACTGCGAGACCGATGGCGCAAAGATCGAGGATTGTCTTTCCGTCGTCAGCCTCTCGTCTCGCTCCGACGTCATCTTCTATCAATAAGCTCGCCTTACCTTGGGCGATCACACCGCCCCCTGTCGCCAGCTCCCTAAGAAGGCGCGCCCATGTCCCGCGACCCGCGCTACGACATTCTCTTCGAACCTGTCCGGATTGGCCCGGTCACGGCGCGCAACCGCTTCTACCAGGTGCCCCACTGCAACGGCTTGGCGCGGTTGCATCCCCAGGCCGCGGCCGGCATGCGCCGGGTCAAGGCGGCCGGCGGTTGGGCGGTGATCAACACGGAAGAGGTGGAGCTTCATCACAGCTCCGACGTCTCCCCCTACATCGAAGGGCGGCTGTGGGACGATCGCGACATTCCCACTTTCCAGGCCTCGGTGGACGCCATCCACGCCGAAGGGGCCTTGGCCGGCATCGAGCTGGCGCATAACGGCTTTCATGCCCCCAACCGTTACAGCCGGGAGGTGCCGCTCGCGCCCTCTCATATGATGGTCGGCGCCCTGGACCCGGTGCAGGCGAGGGCGATGGACAAGCAGGACATTGCCAACCTGCGCCGCTGGCATCGCGACGCCGCGCTGCGCGCCAAGCGGGCCGGCTTCGATATCATCTATTGCTACGCTGGCCACGATCTCACCTTGCCCATGCATTTCATCAGCCGGCGCTACAACCACCGCAGCGATGAGTATGGCGGCAGCCTGGAAAACCGGGTGCGGCTCTACCGCGAGATCATCGAGGACACCAAGGAGGCGGTGGGCGACCGCTGCGCCGTGGCGGTCCGCTTCGCCGTCGACGAGGTCATGGGCGAAGAGGGACTCTGCAGCGAGACCGAGGGCCGCGAGGTCGTCGAGATGCTCGCCGAGCTGCCCGACCTCTGGGACGTCAACGTCAGCGACTGGTCCAACGACTCCGTAACCGCCCGCTTCGGCGAGGAGGGCGGGCAGGAGCAGTACGTCGTCTTCGTCAAGTCGCTGACCAGCAAGCCGGTGGTCGGCGTCGGGCGTTTCACCTCGCCCGATGCCATGGTCAGCCAGATCAAGCGCGGCATCCTCGACCTGATCGGGGCAGCGCGCCCCTCGATCGCCGATCCCTTCCTGCCGAAGAAGATCGAGGAAGGGCGAATCGAGGACATCCGGGAGTGTATCGGCTGCAACATTTGCGTCTCCGGCGACATGATCATCGCCCCCATCCGCTGCACCCAAAACCCGACCAAGGGGGAGGAGTGGCGCAAGGGCTGGCACCCGGAAGAGATCGCAACCGCCAAGAGCCCAGAGGCGCAGGTGCTGGTCGTCGGCGCCGGCCCGGCCGGGCTGGAGTGTGCCTTGAGCGCCGCCCGACGCGGCTACTCGGTCGCCTTGGCTGAGGCCGGCCAGGCGTTGGGTGGCATTGCCGCCCGCATGGCGCGCCTGCCGGGCCTGGCCAGCTACGACCGGGTGCGCGGCTACCGCGAAGGCCAGCTGCGCCGCATGGCCAATGCGGAGATTTATCTCGACAGCCCGCTCTCCGCCGAGGAGGTGCTCGACTTCGGCGCCCGTTTCGTGGCCGTGGCGACGGGCGCCCGCTGGCGTCTCGACGGCGTTGGCCGCGAGCATGCCTTGCCGTTGGCTTTTCTCGAGCGCGCCGAGCTGCTGTCTCCCGACGCTTTCCTCGACGGGACCGTCGAGGCGGAGAGGGTGCAGGGGCGCAAGCTCGTGATCTACGACGACGATCATTACCTGCTGGGCGGCGTCATTGCCGAAGCGCTGGCCGGGATGGGCGCTGACGTCACCCTGGTGACGCCGGCGGCCGATGTCTCGGCTTGGACGCACAACACCCTGGAGCAGGGGCGCATCCAAACCCGGCTTCTGGAGCTTGGCGTCACCATCCGCCCACACCGGACCTTGGCCGGTGCGGGTAACGGGGTTCTCACCCTGGCTTGCGTCTACACCGACAAGACCGAGGAGATCCCGTGCGACGTCTTGGTGCCGGTGACCGCCCGCCTGCCGGAGGAGGCCCTGTTCCAGGCGCTCAAGGCACGGGAGGACGATTGGGCCGATGCCGGCATCGCCCAGGTCTCGCTGATCGGCGACGCCTTGGCGCCGGCCACCGTGGCCCACGCGGTCTACAGCGGCCACCGCCTGGCCCGCGAACTGGAGGAAGAGATCGACCTCGACGTCGTGCCCTTCCGCCGCGAGTTGCCCGGCATCGCCGGCGGCTAGGGCAGGGGACTCTCATGGCCATCGAACGCCTGTTGCAAAGCCCGCTCGGCAACCTGCTGATGCGGCCCTGGTTCGACCGGGTCGGTGTGCCCGTGGTCACCCGCGTCTATTTCCCGCTGTCCAACATCTGGGCCATCGCCAGCCGGGCCGAAGGCTCGCTCGGCCGCTTCTACGAGCTCTTGGGCGCCCGGCCGAAGATGCCGGGCCTGGAGGCGGCGTTGACCCGCACCGCCAATCTCGGGCGGGCCTACCGCACCGCGGCGACTCACTGGGAAAAGAGCTTCTTCGCCGAGAAGGCGCCCGACAATCGAACCTTGGCCGAGGCCGAGCGCCGCCGCGTGCGGGCCGCGCAAAGCTGGATGAGCGCCCGCATGCTCTTCCTCCCCGGGCTTGCCGCCTGGCCTTCCGTTCAATGGGAGGTGCCGAGCCCCGGCGACCTCTTGGCGCGCCACGGCCCCCGTCTCAAGGGCGGTCTCGCGGCCTATCCCGCCCCGACGAAGCTCGAACCGGAACAGTCCCACGCCTACAGCGAGGCCGGCGTGCGCACCTATTGGCTGCGCTATCCCTCGCCGGTGATGGGCGACACCGCCTGGGCGCGGGTGAGCGAGCCCGCCGACCGGGAGCCGGCCGGCACCGTGCTCTTTCTCCACGGCATCGGCATGGAAACCGAGATGTGGCGGCGCACGGCGCAACTGGTCAACGTCATGCAGAGCCGGGGCTTCCGCACCATTGCTCCCGAGGGGCCCTGGCACGGCCGCCGAAGGATGCCGGGGCGCAGCGGCGGTGGACCGGTGATCGGCCGTGGTCCGGAAGGCTTTCTCATGTTCATGCAGGCCATGATCGCCGAGACCGGGGCGCTGATCGGCTGGGCCCGTGGGCTGGATGATGGCCCGGTCGGTCTCTCCGGTACCTCGCTCGGGGCGCTGACGGCCCAGAAGCTCGTCGACGCGGCCCGTCACTGGCCGGCGGAGTACTGCCCGGATGCGCTCTGTCTGTTGTCTACCACCGGCGATCTCCTGGGCGTGCTCAACGCCGGCAGCATGAGCCGCGATCTCGGCGTCGACGAGCAGTTCCAGCAGGCGGGCTGGGATGATGACGCGCTCAAGACCTGGCTGCCGCTCTTGGAGCCCGAGGCGCCCTGCATGGCGCCTGACAAGATCGTGCTGGTGCTCGGCATGGTCGACGACCTCACGCCCTATCCCGGCGGCAAGGACCTGGCCAAGCGCTGGGGCGTGCCGGAGGAGAACGTCTTCGACAGCGAGCACGGCCATTTCTCCGCCTCGCTCAACGTGCTGCGCGACCCCCGGCCGCTCGACCGCTTCGCGGCCCTTCTCAAGGGCTGACTTGCACCGGTCGCGACCCTACTTATAGTCCGCATCATGAATTCTCTGGGTCTCCATAAGCCGCCTGCCGAGACGCGGGTCGTGGTCGCCATGTCGGGCGGGGTCGATAGCTCCGTGACCGCTGCTGTGCTGCGCGAGGAAGGCTACGACGTGGTCGGCATCACCCTGCAGCTCTACGACCACGGCCAGGCGGTCAACAAGGCCAAGGCCTGCTGCGCTGGCCAAGACATCTACGATGCCCGCCAAGTGGCCGAGCGCCTCGACATGCCGCACTACGTGCTGGACTACGAGAGCCGCTTTCGCAGCTCGGTGATCGACGATTTCGCCGACAGCTACCTGCGCGGCGAGACGCCGATCCCCTGCGTGCGCTGCAATCAGTCGGTCAAGTTCCGCGACCTGCTTTCCACCGCCCGAGACCTGGGCGCCGAGGCGCTGGCGACCGGCCACTACATCCGCCGGGTCGAGGGGGAGGGCGGCGCCGAACTGCACCGGGCCGTGGACCACGAGCGGGACCAGAGCTACTTCCTCTTCGCCACCACCCGCGAACAGCTCGACTTCCTGCGCTTTCCCCTGGGTGGCCTGACCAAGCCTGAGACTCGCGCCCTGGCCGAGCGCTTCGGCCTCGCCATCGCCGATAAGCCCGACAGTCAGGACATCTGCTTCGTGCCGAATGGCTCCTACGCCCGGGTGGTCGAGCGCCTGCGCCCCGGCGCGCTCGACCCCGGCGAGATCGTCGACCTGGAGGGCAGCGTGCTCGGCACGCATCAGGGCATCATCAACTTCACCATCGGTCAGCGCCGCGGCCTCGGCGTCGGCGGCACCGCCGAGCCGCTCTATGTCGTGCGCCTGGAGCCGGAGGCCCGCCGGGTCGTGGTCGGCCCCAAAGAGGCGCTCGCCCGCGACCGGGTCTTCGCCAACGAGCTCAATTGGCTCGGAGAGGGCAGGGGTCCCGCCGAGGGCCAGGCCGTCACCGTGAAGCTCCGCTCAGTGCAGGCGCCCGCACAGGCCCGCCTGTTCGCGCAAGACGACGGGATCATGATCGCCCTGGAGACGCCGCAGTACGGCATCTCGCCGGGTCAGGCCGCGGTCTTCTATGACGGCGACCGGGTCTTGGGCGGCGGCTGGATCCAGCGCGCCGAAGGCGATTGGCAGGCTGCAGCTCCCATCGGTGGAGAGCGTGTGGAGCTTCGCTTGGAGGCCGGCCTGACAGAGACCCCGGCCGCTCCCTGATAGACGCCTCTTGGCCCGACAGGCCCGTGGCGGGGTAGCGCACGGTCGGAGCGGACAGGCGCTGGGATGGGCTCCCCCATGACGGCAAAGGGCGCGCTCGTCCCATCGGGTTTGCGCCCTCCGTTGCTCCACTGGGCGGTCGTCAGGCCACTTCCCCGATGGGCCTTGCATCGCGCTGCACCACCTTCCCGGTGGCTCGCCCTTCTTGGATTGCCGGGACTGCGCAAGAAACAGACGCTGATCGGACCTAGGCACAGAACGTTCTAGGCGAAGCGCAGTCAACATAATATTGATCAAATATCAAAGAATGAATACTCTGACGGTCGTCGATGCATCTTGATGGCCAGGCGGTGTCCGGCCTCGGTGACGTGCGCCCGGTGGCTTACAAGTATGTGTTTTTGGGAGGAGAGCTGTTCGAATGGCATTATCAGCGGAAGACGATGGCAGGGTCCGTGGTGCGCCACTGCAAAAGGTCGCGATTGTAGGCTGCGGCTTGATCGGCCAAGCATGGGCCGTCGTTTTCCTGCGGTCTGGCTTTCGAGTTGCGTTGTTCGACGCGGATCACGCGGCTGCCCTGCGTGCGTGCTCGGGCGTTGTGGACCGGTTGAAAGAACTGGCCGCACATGGGCTGCTGAACCGTTCTCGCATCGCAGAATTCGCGGCAAATCTCGAGGTTGAAGACGGCTTGGAAGCGGCGTTGGAAGACGCAGCCTATGTGCAAGAGAACGGCCCTGAAGATCTCGGCACAAAATCGGCACTGACGGCAGAGCTGGACCGACATGCCAGCCCGGATGTCCCCATTGGAAGCTCTACCTCCGGCATACCTGCGTCGCAGTACTCGGTCGATGTGCCGGGCCGACACCGCTGCCTTGTGGTGCACCCGATCAATCCGCCGCACCTGGTCCCGGCAGTCGAAATCGTACCGTCGCCGTGGACCAGGCCCGATGTGACAGCCCGTGTTTCGGATCTGATGGAAGCCACCCAGCAGACGCCAATTCTCCTCGATAAGGAAATCGACGGCTTCGTCGTCAACCGGCTGCAAGGTGCGCTCTTGTCCGAGGCATTCCGATTGCTGGGTCAAGGCGTTGCATCGGCTGAGGACATTGACAAGGCAGTCAGCGACGGCCTGGGACTAAGGTGGTCGATCATAGGCCCGTTCGAGACCATGCACCTGAATGCGCCGGGCGGCGTGGCCCAGTATGTTCAAAGATATGGTCCGATGTATCGCGAGATGTTCCGACACGACATGCCGCCAGAAGACTGGAGCGCTGCCTTGAAGGATGGCTTGGAACGAGGGCTCTGCGCCCGACACCCCGTTTCAAACCTCGCTCAGTCGCAGGCTGACCGCGATAGTGCTTTAATGGCACTGCTTGCCCATCGCCTTGCGCCTCGCAACACGTAGTCGAGCCCGCCGCTGCGGGCCTTGTCGACACAGCGTAACCGACTTGTTTTGCGCGTAGGCTCACGAGTACAGAAACGGAGACTATGTTCGAGAACGAAAAACCGATCCAAAAAGACAAACTGCACGAGCAGGTCTTCGACCGTCTCTGCACGTTGCTGCGCCAGGGCGAGTTCACGCCCGGAGAAGCCGTTCCGGTCGCCGTCATCTCAAAGGCCTTTGGCGTCAGTGCCATGCCAGTACGCGAGGCCTTGACCCGGTTGCTCGCAGTCGGGGTTTTGACCAACGTCTCGGGCCGCTCCGTCGGTGTTCCGAAACTGAGTAAGGACGAGCTGACGGACCTGCGTAACGTTCGTTTAAAAGTTGAAACAACCGCGGTCGCATGGGCAGTCGGAAACCGGGACGCGTCATTCGTGGCTGATCTTGAAAAGATCCTGGATCGCTGCGTTCAAGCCGAAAGGTCCGGTGACGTTCGAAGCTTTGTAAGAAACAACTACGAATTTCATTTCCGACTTTATCAGCAAGCAGGATCTCCGGTTCTGATGGACATTATCAATACGCTATGGCTGCGGGTCAGTCCGCATCTCTACCATCTAAGCCGTGCGGATCATTACCGGGTGTCGAACGTTCACCACCAGGCCATCATAGAAGCTGTGCGTTGCGGCGATGCCGAAGCTGCATCGGACGCGCTCGTTGCCGATGTCTCCGGGGCATATGACGAGCTGGTGGAAGCTCTTTTTGCGGCCGAGCCGGTCGCATAGACCGACGTCGACCTGCTTCCCAAAGCCCTTTCAATAGGCGCAGGCATCACTGCCAATCCTGCTGCGGCGCCAATGCCCCCCGGGTCCATGGCCAAACGGCATGAGCTGACCGACTACGTTGCGCATGGTGGCTGTTCGTAGTGCTGCCAATAGCGGGCTGCGCAGCGTCGTCCGAAGATTCTGTTTGGTTTTTGATCAATAATCAAACATATTTCTGAAACACGGACCGCCGACAGCCATCACATTGGCCTTCGGTAGGGCCGACAACTGGGAGGATAAAGAATGAAGCGATCTTACTTCTCAGCCGCCTTGGCGGCTGCATCGATTGCGTTTGGCGCGTCTGCCGCAAAGGCGGATATCCTCGATGTGCACATGTCGACCCCGAAGGACCTGACGTTCCTTGCCGACAGCGCAAAGATTATGGATGAAACCCTTCGGAACATGACCGGCGGTGAAGTCGGGTTGAACCTGTTTGGCTCAGGCGAACTGGTTCCGGCCGGTGAAATCCTGGAAAGCGTAAGCACTGGTGCCATTCCGGCGGGCTGGAGTTTCCTTGGTCAATGGGGCGGCAAGGTCCCGGTGGCGCAAATCGGTGCGACACCGTTCGGCGCCGGCCCGGAGGAGTTGGCCGCGTGGCTTCATGTCGGCGGCGGGCTGGAAATCATCCAGCGTGGCTTCGACGACTTGAACATCAAAGTGCTCGCTTGCCACATCACCAGCCCGGAACCCGGCGGCTGGTTCAATAAGGAAATCACCTCCGTTGATGACTTCACCGGCCTAAGAATGCGCATGGGCGGTGTCGGCGCGCGCATCCTGAACGAGTTTGGCGCCTCGGCTCAATTCCTGCCTGCCAGCGAAATCTATCTTGCCCTGGAGCGTGGGCGCATCGACGCGAGCGAGTTCTCGCTGCCGATCATCGACAAGGACCTTGGCTTCAACCAGATTGCCAAATTCTACTACTATCCGGGCTGGCATCAGCCGGGCAGTGTCGATGTTCTGATGATCAACATGGACGTCTGGAACGGCATGAGCGATCAAGAGCGCGCCATGTACGAGGCGGCTTGTCAGGTCAGCATGGCTTGGACCTTGAACTATGCGCCCTCAGCTCAGACACCGCAGATCGAGGAATTCGAGGCTGGCGGAACGGTCGTAAAGCGGTTTCCGGACGAGGTGCTGTTGCAGTTGCGCGCCGCGACCGATCGCGTGCTGGGCGAAGAAGCCGAAAAAGACCCGATCTATGGCGAAGCCTACAGATCGATGAAGGATTTCGTCGCGTCTTCGAAACGCTGGACGTCGCTGCAATCTCTCCCCGCCGAGTGAGCCGTCTTAGCGCGCGATATGGACACGCGGTCTCGTGATCCGGATCGTGGTACTGGACCCGTCCATGCGGTGCTTCGCATCACCGCATGGATAGGCCAGGCCGCGGCTTGGCTGATCCTACCCATCCTTGTCCTGGTTTTGGTCAGCGTCACGCTGTCCGCAGCCAAAGTCGGCATCATTCTGCAATGGGAAAGCGGCGTTTTCCTGTTCGGGTCCAAGCTGACGCTTGCCAGTCTTGGCGACCTGCAGTGGCACCTGTTCGGTATCATGCTGATGCTCACCATGGCGGGCGCGTTGGTTAGCGATGCGCATGTCCGCGTCGACTTCCTGCGCCAGCATATGAGCAGGCGCCAGAAATGCGTCGCCGATCTCTTCGGACATCTGGTGTTCCTGTTGCCCTTCGCCGCAGTTGTCGTGTGGCACGGCTATGGTTTCACCCTGCGCTCCTTCAACATGGGGGAAGGGTCGGGCTATGACGGGCTCTATGACCGCTTCGTTCTGAAAGCCTTCATTCCCATCGGCTTTTCGCTGCTGGCCATCGCCGGGGTTGGGCTGACAATTCTGCGCCTCCGCGAGTTGATCACGGGCAAGCCGGAGAGCCGATCGTGATCGAATACGCCCTCCCGCTGGCCATGGTGGTCTTCTTACTGCTTGGGATTTTCAGCGGCTATCCGGTCGCCCTGGTTTTGGGGGGGACCGGCATCCTTTTCGCCTTCATCGGCGAACTGCCGTTCGCCTTCCTTCAGATCGGCGTCTCGCGCATCTATGCCAGCGTCATCGAAAACTGGCTGCTGCTGGCCGTACCGCTTTTTGTCTTCATGGGGACCATGCTCGACAAATCGGGTTTGGCGCAAAACCTGCTCTATTCGTTGGAGCGGGTACTCGGGGGGCGGCGCGGCGGGCTGGCGATCGCAGTCGCGCTTCTCGGTATCATCATGGCGGCCAGCACCGGGATCGTCGGTGCCTCTGTCGTTATGCTGAGCGTTCTGGCACTGCCGATCATGTTGCGCGAGAAGTACAAGCCTGAGTTGGCCGTAGGGACGATTGCGGCCTCGGGAACGCTTGGCATTCTGATCCCGCCTTCCATCATGCTCGTTTTGGTGGGCGACATCCTGCAAATCTCCGTGGGGGAGCTCTTTCTGGGCGCCATTATCCCAGGGCTGGTGTTGGGCGGGCTTTACATCGCCTACCTCGTATTTGTCGCCTTAACGCGGCCGGGTGATGCGCCCGCTTCAGAGGCGAAGCCAGTGGATGGCTTTTTGCTGCTGGCCTTGCTGCGCGACTTGGTGGCCCCCTTACTTCTTATTCTGACGGTGTTGGGCTCTATCGCGACCGGCACGGCGACGCCGACCGAAGCAGCCGGCCTCGGTGCGATCTGCGCAATGCTGCTGGCTGCCTTCAACCGGCAACTGACCTATCGGACGCTGTCGATCTGCGTGCGAGACACCGGCAAGACGTCGGCAATGATCCTTTCCGTTTTGGTCGGCGCAACAATCTTCGGAATGGTGTTCAAGGGCCTCAAAGGCAATCGGATGATCGAAGACGCAATCATGTCTTTTGATCTCAGCGCCTACGGCACGCTCGGGCTTTTGCTTCTGCTGATCTTCATTCTCGGCTTCTTCCTGGAGTGGGTCGAGATCAGCTTCATCGTACTCCCGCTCTTCGCACCAATCGTTGTGGCTTTGGATTTTGGTTTCGGCTTCTCGCGCGACCAGCAACTGCTGTGGTTTGCGATGCTTGTCGCAGTCAATCTGCAAACCAGTTTCCTGACGCCGCCGTTCGGATATTCCCTGTTCTACATCAAGGGCGTGGCTCCGCCGGAAATCACCATTCGCACCATATACCGCGGGATCATCCCCTTTGTCGGCCTCCAGCTTACAGGCCTCACTCTATTGGTCCTCTGGCCGAGCCTGGTCCTCTGGCTTCCCGATTCCGTTTTTGGCAGTTGACGAACGCCGGCAGAAGCGGCGGAGCGCGCAAAGGTGAGCACAACAGATATGTCCGATCAAAACCCTCTTCGACTGCCGGGGCTCTCCGGCAAACGCGTTGCCGTGACCGCAGGCGCAAGTGGCATAGGCCTCAGTACCGCACGCTTGTTGCGAAAACAGGGTGCGCAGATTGCGATTTGCGATGTCGATCCGCAGGCCTTGTCAGCCGCCCGAGAAGAACTCGGCGATGTCCTATCCGAAAGAGCGGATGTGTCTGACGAAACGTCCGTCGATGGCTTCTTCGAGGCCATTCAAATCGAGTTGGGTGGCCTCGACGCCCTGGTCAACAACGCCGGAATTGCCGGGCCGACCGGCAAGATCGAGGAGATTGCGCCGAGCGACTGGCGGCGCTGCGTGGAGGTCTGTCTGACGGGGCAATACCTCTGTGCGCGCCGGGCCGTTCCCATGATCAAAGCGGCGGGCGGCGGCGCCCTGGTCAACCTCTCGTCCGCTGCAGGCAAGCACGGCTATGCCTTTCGCAGTCCCTATTCGGCAGCCAAGTTCGGTGTGGTTGGGCTGACCCAGAGCCTGGCCAAGGAACTGGGTCCCGACAACATCCGCGTGAATGCCATTCTGCCCGGCTTCGTTGCCGGTCCGCGCATGGACAAGGTCATTCAAGATCGGGCGGAAACCACAGGCGTCAGCCACGAAGACATGCGTGCGGACTACCTCGGCAAGGTGTCCCTGCGCCGCATGGTCACCAACGAGGACGTCGCGGCCACGGCGGCGTTCCTGCTGTCCGACGCAGGAATGAACATCTCCGGCCAGTCCTTGGCCGTCGACGGCAATGTCGAAGCCCTGTGAACACGGAAATCGAAAATACGAGAATGGCGCAAACGAACATCCAATCAGGAAAAGTCATCATCACCTGCGCCGTGACCGGCGCGATCCATACGCCGTCGATGTCACGATATCTGCCGGTCACGCCGGACGAGATTGCCGAGCAGGCCGTGGCGGCAGCGGAGGCCGGTGCGGCGATCCTGCACCTTCACGCCCGCGACCCCGACACGGGTCGGCCCGATCAGAGCCCGGAGGGCTTTGCTCCCTTCCTGCCGCGCATCAAGCAAGGCACCGATGCCGTGATCAACATCACGACCGGTGGAAGCCCCTATATGAGCGTCAAGGAGCGCGCCGCACCGGCGGCAACGTACCAGCCGGAGGTTGCCTCCCTCAACATGGGCTCCATGAACTTCGGGCTCTACCCGATGCTGAAGCGTTTCAAGGAGTTCAAGTTCGACTGGGAGCGTGCGCATCTGGAAGGGTCGCGCGATTTGGTTTTCCGCAATTCGTTCCAGGACATCGAGTACGTGCTCGAGACGTGCTACGGCAACGGCACGCGCTTCGAGTTCGAATGCTATGACATTTCCCATCTCTACAACCTTGCGCATTTCGCCGACCGTGGCTTGGTGAAAGCACCGTTCTTCGTGCAGTCGGTCTTTGGCTTGCTCGGTGGAATCGGTTCGCACCCGGAAGACGTTCTCCATATGAAGCGAACAGCCGACCGTCTCTTCGGGACGGACTATCGCTGGTCGGTCCTGGGGGCCGGCGCGAGCCAGTTCCGGATAGCCGCACAGGCTGCAGCCGTTGGTGGAAACGTTCGGGTTGGCCTCGAAGACAGCCTCTGGGCGGGGCCAGGGGAACTCGCCACGTCCAATGCGGTCCAGGTCGAAAAGGTCCGGCAGATCATAGAAGGGCTTAGCCTAACAGTTGCCTCGCCCGATGAAGCGCGGGAGATCCTTTCGCTCAAGGGCGGGGATCAGGTGGCCTTTTAGGTCGGGCGTCCCGCCAGGCCAGGCGGCGGTCTTCTACGGCGGCGACCGGGTGCTTGGCGGCGGCTGGATCCAACGCGCCGAAGGCGATTGGCAGGCAGCCATGCCGAATGTCGAGGCAGGCGTCGAGCCTCGCTTGACAGAGACCCCGGCCGCTCCCTAATAGAAGCCTCTTGGCCCGACAGGCCCGTGGCGGGGTAGCTCAGCTGGTTAGAGCAGCGGAATCATAATCCGCGTGTCGGGGGTTCAAGTCCCTCCCCCGCTACCAGCCTTCGCAGCTTATCGAGCATAGCGAGATCAGCGAGAAGGCTGTCGCGCCGAAGCTTCGAAGAAGCGTAGGCGGACGCTTCGCTGCTACGGCTCGGCAGGCCATTAGGACGGCTCACTTGCGGCTGTTGGCTAAGGCCTGCTCGAAAGCCTGCGGCGATCGCCGCCCTGCCGTCGAGGGTCTTGCCATCGGCCGCTCGCGCCAGGTCTTCGAGAAGGCCCACCCGCACCTCCTGCAAAGCCACCTCTGGCCAAAGGACCAAAAGTGTTACCTATGTGTCCGGTACGATTCGTGACCTATGTCTCAGGCCGGGCAATTATGTTACTCAGCTAAGACTTGTTGGCTTGCTTAGAACCAAGAACGACGATTCTAGGACTCGTTTTCGGACTCGAATGTTTGGAAGTTAAGGTCTGAAGGTAGCGTGAGCAAACTGGTAAAAGAACTGGATGAGCTTGTCGCGCGGACAACAGCGGGCGATGGATTCGGCGACCAAAATGCATTGGAACAACATCAGCGAGAGATTGACCTTCTGAAGTTCAAGATCACCCGACAGGACAATATGAGAATCGCGGTAATGAGTGCCCTGATCGGCGCGGTAGTCGGGGCACTGGTTTCGGTTCTCGCTAATGCGATCAGTTAGCAGATGCTTGCGGTGTTGATTTCTACCGACGTGCGACCCGGAGGCGGAATTGATGGATGCTAGGCATCGCTTTGCAGCACGCTTAGCCTTAACGCGTCTCCGAACGAACAAGACGCTCAATCATCCGCGGCAGGTCGCGCCGCTCGTGAACGAAATCGATCACCACAATCCCAGCCTTGTCCTTCTTGAACAGGATGAAGTGTCCGCCTTCGCGGGCATAGAGGAGACCCTTGGCTTCGGCGTGGTCTTTGAGCAGCAGATCGCAGGGCCTGCCATGAGGCGGCAGCCCATCGGCCAGCGCTCGGCAGCGTTTGATAACGGCGTCGCGGTAGTCCGCTGCCTGTTGCTCGCCGAAACGCTCGATCGTCCAGCCAAAGATCGAGGTGAGGGAGTCGACGGCGCGTGGGGTGAGCCGGAAGCGGCTCACTTGTGGCTCTTGGCCAAGGCCTTTGCGAAGGTCTGCTCGATCGCCGCTTTGCCGTCGAGGGTCTCGCCTTGCGCCGCTTGCGCCAGCCCTTCCCGAAGCCCCGCGCGGACCTCCTGCAAAGTCGCCTCATGGTCCTCCAACAGCCGCAAGCCTGCCCGGATCACCTCGCTGGCGTTCTGATAGCGGCCGCTGTCCACCAGCTCGCGGACGAGGTCTGCCTGCGGCTCGGAGAGAACGACGTTGCGGGTCGGCATGAGTTAGCGTCCTGTGTGGGCAGCATAGAGGATGGCAATATATGCCATGCCTCGGTTTCGGTCAAAGCCGGCCTGCCTGTACTCCAGCCCGCATTTGAGCGAGATCAGCGCTTCGCGCTTATAAGTCGGCAAGAGTGCCGCGGCCGGTCCGGCGTTCGATTGTTTGCACTAAAGTCGTTGCTAGCATCGCGTGCGATTTCGGCTATCTGCTTGGCGCAGATGCCACGAGCGAGAGGGGTCGAGGGCTTGGCGATAGAGGTCTTTGCGGGGCGGGTGGGTCATGGAGTTTCTTGACCGCTTGTTCGATACGGTGCCGCTCTTGGCGCTCTTCGTCACCATTTCGCTCGGCTATGTCCTCGGCAAGCTGACCATCGGGCACTTCGTGCTGGGCGGCGTTGCCGGCACGCTGCTGGTCGGCGTGGGCATCGGCCAGTTCGGCATCGATATCGACCCCAGCATCAAGGGCATCTTCTTCGCCTTGTTCATCTATGCCGTCGGCTATCAGGGCGGGCCGCAGTTCTTTCGGGCGCTGAACCTTCGGTCGCTCAACGAGCTGGCCTCGGCCTTCGTCATGTGCGTCGTCGGCCTGCTCTGCGTCCTGGCGGCCGCCTGGATCTTCGGGTTGGACCGCGGCACGGCCGCGGGCCTGGCGGCTGGCGGCCTGACCCAATCGGCGATCATCGGCACGGCCGGTGAGGCGATCGACCGTCTCAACCTTTCGGCGGCCGAGATCAAGGTCATGCAGACCAACGTCGCCGTCGGCTACGCCGTCTGCTACATCTTTGGCCAGTTGGGCCCGATCATCCTGGCCACCTGGTTCATACCCATGGTGATGGGCTGGGACATCCGCGAGGAAGCCCGCAAGCTGGCCACGCAAATGTCCGGCGGCCGCGAAGAAATCGCGCCGGGCGAGTTCGAAGCGCTGCTTCCGGTGGTGACCCGGGTCTACGAAATCTCGGCCGATGGCGGAGCCGCCGGCAAGACCGTCCGGGCCAACAATGACGCGCTGAAAGACACGAAGATCGAAGCGATCTTTCGCCGGAAAGAGCGCATGGAGGCCAAGGACGACACGGTCCTTCAGGCCAAGGATATGGTGGCGGTCACCGGCAAGATCGGCGGCATGGTGGAGGCGTCCCAGCATTTCGGCCGCGAAGTGTCGCCGCCCTGGGCGTTCGATCTCGTCGAGGAGGCGCGCGATTTCATCCTGACCAACCCGGCGATGGCCGGCAAGACGATCGCCGAGCTGCACACCGAGTTCGGCAGCGGCAGCCGCTTTGGGGCCTATCTGACCGGCATTAAGCGCCTGGGCCGGAAGATGCCCATTCTGCACGACGTGACGCTGCACAAGGGCGACGAGCTCCAGTTCATCGGTACGCCGAAGGATCTGGACCGCGTGCAGCAGTTCATTGGCGACAAGATCAGCGCGGCGGCCGTCACCGACTACGTCTTCTTCGGCCTCGGCATGGGTATCGGCATGCTGCTCGGCATGATCGAGTTCCATGTTGCCGGCATCCCGGTCGGTATCGGCAGCGGCGGCGGCTGCCTGCTGTCCGGCCTGTTCTTCGGCTGGCTGCGCAGCACCCATCCGCGCTTCGGCGCTTTGCCGAGTGGGGCGTCGAACTTCCTGAGCAATTTCGGCCTTGCCGTTTTCGTCGCCGTGGTCGGCATCTCGGCCGGGCCCCAAGCCTTGACCACCCTACAGGAAAGCGGCGCGCAACTCTTCCTGCTCGGGGTCGCGGTCACCATGATCCCGTCGATCGTCGTCTTCTATTTCTCCTACTACGTGCTGCGCATCCGCAATCCGATCGAGGCCTTGGCCTGCATGATCGGCGGCCGCAGCGCCAACCCGGCTTTCGTGGCGCTGCTGAACAAGGCCGGCAATGCCACACCGGTGGTGGCCTTCACCGTGACCTACGCGGTGGCCAACGTCTTCCTGACCATCTGGGGGCCGATCGTCGTCGGCGTCATCGACGTCAATCCGACAGTGAGTCCCTAAAGCGGCAGCGCCAAGGAGTGTGCCATGCCAGATGACTTCAGCGCCTTTGCCGGGCTCAGCCCCTTCGAGCTGAAGGACAAGCTGATCGACATCGCAAAGTCGGATTCCGACCGGATGATGCTGAACGCCGGGCGCGGCAATCCCAATTTCCTGGCGACCGTGCCGCGCCGCGCCTTCCTGCGCCTGGGCGACTTCGCGCTGGAGGAGGCGGAGCGCTCCTACGCCTTCCTCAACAGCGGCTTCGGCGGCCTGCCCGAAGCCGAGGGCATCGATCTTCGCTTCGAGATCTTCGCGCATCGGCACGAGGATACGGTGGGCACGGGCTTCCTGCGTCGCTCGCTCGCCTTCGCCAAAGACCAGCTTGGCATCGCGCCGAAAGCTCTGCTGCACGAGATGGTCACCGCCTTTCTCGGCTGCGTCTACCCCGTGCCACCGCGCATGCTGAGGCAGACCGAAACCGTCGTGAAGGCCTACCTGGCGCAGGAGATGTACGGTCGCCATGCCCGTGGCGGACGCTTTTCGCTCTTCGCCACCGAAGGCGGTACGGCGGCGATGACCTATATCTTCCAAACCTTGAAGGCCAACGGCCTGATCGCGCCGGGCGACAAGGTGGCCCTGGGCACGCCGATCTTCTCGCCTTATCTGGAAATCCCGCCGCTGCCGGACTACCAGCTCGAGGTGGTCGACATCCGTATGGATGAGGAGGCCGACTGGCAGTTCCCCGAGACTGAGCTGGCCAAGCTGGAAGATCCGGCGATCAAGATCTTTTGCATCGTCAATCCGAGCAATCCGCCTTCGGTCAAGCTGTCCGACGAGACGCTGCAGCGCATCGCCGCTCTGGTCGAGAGCAAGCGGCCCGATCTTTTCATCTTCACCGATGATGTCTACGGCACCTTTGCCGACGATTTCGTCTCGCTCTTCGCGAGCTGCCCGCGCAACACGCTCTGCGTCTATTCCTTCTCCAAGTACTTCGGCGCCACCGGCTGGCGCCTGGGTGTGATTGGCCTGCACGAGGACAATGCCTTCGATGAGGCCCTGCGCACTCTGCCGGACCAAACAAAAGACAAGCTGGCGCAGCGCTATTCGTCGCTGACCAACGCGCCGCAAGATCTGCGCTTCATCGACCGTCTGGTCGCCGACAGCCGCGCCGTCGCCTTGAACCACACCGCGGGTCTCTCGACACCGCAGCAGCTGCAGATGCTGCTGCTGGCCTTGCACGGGCTGATGGACTTCGACAGCCAGTACAAGAATGCCGCCAAGCACCTCATTCGGCACCGCTACGAGACCCTCTGCCTCTATGTCGGGATTCCGCCGGTCATCGGCCCCAACGAGGTCGACTACTACTATCTGATCGATCTGCAGAAGCTGGGCGGCCAACTGCATGGCGGGGCCTTCGCCTCCTGGCTGGACGAGGGCAATCGCGGCACCGAGTTTCTCTTCCGCCTGGCGAAGGAGACGGGCGTCGTCCTGCTGCCCGGCAAGGGATTCGAGGTGGTCGACGCCTCGGTCCGCGTCTCCCTGGCCAACCTGACCCAGGCGGAGTACCAGGCGATCGGCGAATGCACCCGGCGCGTGCTGGATGAGCTCTTCGCGGCGTTCAAGTCGTCGACCTAGGCCGCTTTGCCGACGCCCCCACGTAAGATTTAGAAGTACAGCGCAATTCCGGAGAGAAAGCTGGCTGCGGCGGACCTATATGGTCGGCGAGGCGTGGCGGCTGATCTCTGCTTGCCGCCACGCCGAAGCAACACTCTCGAGCGAGGACGACACACGCATGCCCGCCCAAATGTCTGCCCCAACGCCCGCCAGGCCCCTGCTTTCGATGACCTTTGCCGCAGCACTGGCCCTCGGCACCTGGACGACCGCCAGCAAGGCGACCGCCGAGCCTTTCATCTCCGAGCGCGACCTAACACCCGACAGCGGCTACCAGGTCACCACTCTGGTCGAGGACCTGGAGAACCCCTGGGGCATGGCTTGGCTGCCCGACGGCGATATCCTGATCACCGAGCGAGACGGGCGCTTGCGTATCGTGCGGGATGGCGTGCTGTTGCCGGAGCCGGTCGGCGGCGTACCTGCGGTCTATGCCGATAGTCAGGGCGGCTTGCTCGATGTCGCCATCCACCCGCAGTTCAGCGAGAACGGCCTGGTCTACCTGACCTATTCGGCCGGCGAGCGCAGCGCCAATCGCACCACGGTGGCGCGCGGCATCCTGCAAGGCAGCAGCCTGATCGATGTCCAGGTTATCTTCCAGGTGGCCGACGACAAGCGTGGCGGCGCCCATTTCGGCTCCCGCCTGCTGTGGCTGCCCGATGGTACCCTGCTGGTCAGCATCGGTGACGGCGGCAATCCGCCTGTCTCTTTCGACGGGGACGACATTCGCCTGCAGGCCCAGAACCTCGGCACCCACTTCGGCAAGCTGCTGCGCCTCAATGACGACGGCACAGTCCCCGAGGACAACCCCTTCGTCGGCCAGGACGGCGCTCGGCCGGAGATCTGGAGCTATGGCCACCGGAACATCCAAGGCCTGGCACGAGATCCGGAGACGGGTGCGATCTGGGTCAACGAGCATGGCGCCCGGCGCGGTGACGAGCTGAACCGGGTCGAGGCGAGCCTGAACTACGGCTGGCCGGCGGCGACCCACAGCCGCAACTACGGCCTCGGCACCGAGATCTCGCCGCACACCAGTCTGCCGGGCATGGTCGACCCGACGTTGCTCTGGATGCGGACAACCGCGCCCTCCGGCCTCGCGGTTTATCGCGGCGATGTTTTCGCCGACTGGAACGGTAATCTGCTGAGCGGCGGGTTGGCGAGTGAGGACATCCGACGCATCGAGCTCAACGACGACGGGACGGTTGCCAGCGAGTATGTGATCGAGATTGACGAGCGGGTGCGCGATGTGCGCGTCGGCCCGGATGGCCACGTCTATGTCCTGACCGACGAGTCGGACGGCCGGCTGCTCCGGCTCGACCCGCAATAGGGGGCACCCGCGCTATGGATAGCGGTTACGCGATGCTATAGCCGCCGTCGACCGGGAGGACCACGCCGTTGATGTAGCTAGCGGCGGGCGATACGAGAAAGCCGACCGCCGAGGCAACCTCGACCGGCTCGCCCCAGCGGTTGGCGGGAATGCGGCCGAGGATGGGACCGGCCCGTTCCGGCGTGGTCATGGCGTTGACCGACAGGCGAGTCCGGATCCATCCGGGTGCGACGGCGTTCACTCGAACGCCGTCGCTGCCCCAAGCGACGGCCAAGGAGCGGGTCAGAGACTCGACGGCCCCCTTGCTCGCCGAATAGGCGGGATTGCGCCCCGAACCGAAGATCGACCACATGGAGGCAAAGTTGACGATAGCGCCGCGCCGGGCCTTGAGCGCGCGCTCGAAGGCAAAGCTCATGAGCTGGGTCCCGCGCAGGTTGACCTCCATCACCTTTTGGAAGCCGTCGTTCCCGAACTCCTTACCTTCGTGCAGGATGATGCCGGCGGCATTGATCAGCGCTTCGACCCCCTCGAAGTCCGCCGCAAGCGCAGAGATCGCCGTCTCCTCGGTGACGTCAAAGCGGGTGAAGCTATAGCCGGGATGCGCGATCTCCTCTTCGACATCCATGCCGAGGGCGCGGACCTGGAAGCCGTCTGCCAAGAGCTGCCGGGCGGTGGCTTGGCCCAGTCCGGTTCCGCCGCCGGTGATGATGGCGATCGGTTTGGCTTTGTCTGTCATCTCTTTCGTTTCCTTTGTGCCCAAGGCCGCGCGCCATGCTCCGCCGTCATTGAACCGCCAGCGCTTCCGCCCGGCGGACCGCCGCCTCGATGGCCGGGCGGTCCAGCGGCGAAGCGAAGTTCTTCAGATGCGGCGCCGTCAGGGTCCAATCGACGATCAGTGCGATGTCTTCCTCACCGGGGTCGGGCATGCCGAGTGCAGCGAGGCAGGTGGGAAGCTCGATGCGGCGATAGAAGTGAATCAGGTCGTCGATCTCGTCGTCGCTACGGCCCTCGGCGGCCAGGTGGACCAGCAGTCCCCAGGCGACCTGATCGCCATGGGCAGCGTCCTTGGTGCCGCGCGCCCGCATCAGGCCGCGCGTCAGGGCATGGGCCAGCGACAGGCCGCCATTCTCGAAGCCCAGCCCGCTCATCAGGATAGCAGCCTCGACCACCGCTTCGAGATCGTCGGTGACCTCGTTGCGGGCACAGGCGGCAAGCCCAGCCTCGGCGTGGGCGCGCAAGATCTGGTAGCAGGCCTCGGCGATGGCGCCGGCGGTGTGCAGGGGCCGCGTATCGAAGGGCGTGACGCCGCTGCCGGCGCGGCAGCCCTCGGCTTCAAATTTTTTGGCCAAGGCGTCGCCAATCCCGGCGCGCAGGAAGGCGACGGGCGCCGCCGCGATCAGCGCGGTATCCACCAGCACGACCTCCGGGTTTCGCGCCATGCGGTCGACCGCCACCATGGCATGGCTGTCGTCGTAGATGGCGACGGCGGCGCTGGTCGGGCTGTCGTTGGAGGCGATGGTCGGCACCGTGAACATGGGGACCTCGAGCCGCATGGCGACTCCTTTCGCTGCATCAAGCGACTTGCCGCCACCGACACCGATCACAAGGCCGCTTTCCCTTTCCTCGCCCAGCGCGGTCAACTCGGCGATGGCTTCGCGGGTGATCTCGCCTTTCAAGGTACCGAAGGCTGGAGTTAGACCGGCCTTGGCCAGGTTCATCACCAACCGGTTGCCCAGCAGGCTCAGCACCTGGGCGTCGCCGATGACCAGGGGCGCGGCTCCGTGGGCGGCGGCCAGCGTGCCCAGGGCATCGAGCGCGCCCGGGCCCTGAAGGTAGCGTCCGGGTGCGCCGAACACACGAACGCCGGCGGGGAGCGTCAACGGACGAAAGCCTCTGCGCACTCGGGACCGAGCCCGAGGCGCACATAGTGGCTGCGCGTGGCGTCGAGCTTGGTGAAGACGTCCTCGTAGCCGAGCGCCTGTCCCTCGACATCGACGTAGACGTAGCCGCCGGTGACGTGGAAGAGGGTGATCATCTCCTCGACGTCCTCGGGAACCACCAGGGTGTGGGTCTCGCCCGCCGGCTCGAAGGCATAGCTCATGGGAGTCGCCTCCCAGTCATGCTCGAGATAGCGCCAGCGCCCCCGCAAGGTGAAGGCATGCACTGGGCCGTTATGGCGGTGGCGCGACAGCACGCCGGCTTTTCGAACGCGCAGCAGGTTCACGTAATAGCCCTGGCTGACGCAGAGGATCAGCGGCTTGAACCAGACACCCTCGGCCTGCGGCACCCAGGACTGCTCATCGCCATCGAGATCGAGCGCCCCGGGCACGATAAGGTCGGAGAGCATGCCGAAGGGTTGCGGTTTGCCATAGGGCACCTTGCTCGCATCGATGCCCGCGTTGCTTTGGGTGGCCGTCATCGCCATCTCCTCTTCGATCTATCTGTCTTCGAGAATCGCCCGTTCGAAACGCGGCTGGTCCACCTGGTACTTCCGCTCGAGGTAGTCTTGCGAGCCACATTCGAAGAAGCCGTCATCCAAGCCGATCTTAATCAGGGGCATCTGGATACCCGCCTCGTAAAGCGTCTCGACCACCAGCGAGGCGAGCCCGCCCGTGGTCTTGTGGTTCTCGGCGACGATCAAGCGCTCGTGACGCCGGGCGAAATCGAGCACGCCGGCTGCATCGAACGGCTTTATGGTACTAACGTGGAGCACGCCGACGTCGTGGCCCTTTGCCTCGACCGCCTTCGCTGCATCGAGCGCGCGCGCGCTCATATAGCCCGTCGCGACGATGCCGATCTTACCGCTGCCGGCACGTAGCTGTTTCGCCTTGCCGACCTCGAAGCGGTAGTCCGGCCCCAGCTCCACCGGCACCTTGCCGCGCAGGTTGCGCACATAGACGGTGCCGGGAATGTCGGCGACGGCCCGGACCACCTGCTTGAGTTCCGTCGCATCGCAGGGATCGATGATCGTCAGATCGGCGATGCCGCGCATCATGTTGAGATCCTCGGTCGCCTGATGGGTCGCACCATAGCCGTTCACCAGGCCCGGCATGCCGGCGAAGATCTTCACGTTCGCCTTGGAGTGGGCGCAGGCGATGGCCACGAAGTCGTAGGCGCGGCGGGTGATGAACACCGAATAGGTCGTGCAGTAGGCGATCTTGCCGACCTTAGAAAGGCCGGCTGCGATCATGATCAGGCTCTGCTCGGCCATGCCGACGTTGAAGAAGCGGTCGGGATGGGCATCCCGGAACGGCAGGATGTCGCTGTAGCGCCCCATGTCGGCGGTCAGGCCGACGATTTCGGGCCGCTCGCGCGCTAAAGCCGCCAAGGTGATGCCGAAGGGGGCGAGCTCGGTGGTCTTGCCTTCGACCTCGACGATCTCCCCCATGCCGCGCGTGCGGTTGCCGATGCTGCCATCCTGCTCAAGCATTCTCTTTCTCCAGCTCTACCTGCAAGCTGTCCCACTCGTCGTTGGCGACGCGCACGAAGTGGGCGCGCTCGCGAGCCATGATGGTCGGCACGCCGAAGCCGGGGGTGGTACGCATGACGATCGCTTTCGGCCGCCCGTCGGGCTTACGCGCGCCGGCCAGCGCTTCCGTCAACGCCGAGATGTCGTTGCCGTTCACGTCAACCGCGTCCCAGCCAAAGGCGGCCATCTTGTCGGCAACCGGCTCAATGGCCACTGTCACCGGCCCGTCCGCCTGGATCCCGTTGCAGTCGACCAGGGCGACGAGGTTGTCGCATTTGAAGGTCGCCCCGCCCATGGCTGCCTCCCATGTGGAGCCTTCCTGCAACTCCCCGTCGGAGAACTCGCAGAAGACGCGGGCCGGCGAGCCGCCGAGCTTCAGCCCCATCGCCATGCCGACCGCCTGGCCGAGGCCGTGACCGAGCGAGCCGCCGACGATCTCGACGCCGGGCGTTTCGTCGAAGGTGCTCATCGGCAGCGCCGAGCCGTTCAGCCCGTAGGAGGCAAGCGCATCTTCGTCGAGGTAGCCGGCCTCGGCGAGCGCGGCATAGAGGGCGATGGAGTAGTGTCCTGTGGACAGCAGAAAGCGGTCGCGGTCGGGCCAGTCCGGGGCGGCGCTGTCATGGCGCATCTCGTGGAAGTAAAGCACGGCCAGGCAGTCGGCGATCGCCAGGCCCTGGGCGATGTAGCCTTCGCCTTTGCCGGCGGCCATGCGCATCATCTTGCGCCTGAGATTGAGCGCGCGGGCTTTCAGGGCCGTCATGTCCGGCGCGCCGGGCGGGTGATTGGCAAGCGTCATGTCACGGGCTTTCCAAGGGTAGGGGGCTTTCCGGGGGTAGGGTGGCCGCGCCGGCAACCGCCGACGCGTTGGCTCCAGGCTTGGGCTCGGTTCTCACCGCTTTGCAATCCTCACTGGTTTTCAATTCGGGCGGGGCGGCTCGTTCGCGGCAGCGAGCGCCTTGCGGTGGCGCAGCACGGCGAAGACGAGCGACGCGACGGCCAGCAGCAGGATGCCGGCGGTCAAGGGCTGCAGCAGCCAGACGAAGCTGCCGTCGTGCAGGATCATCGAGCGGCGATAGTTCTCCTCCGCGATCGGCCCGACGATCGCCGCGATCAGCAGCGGCGCCACCGGGTAGCGGCCCTTGGTCAAGAGGTATCCCAGGACGCCCGCGGCGAGCGTGACCATCACGTCGAAGACGTTGGTGCGCACGGCGTAGGAGCCGATGACGCAGAACACGATGACCAGCGGCCAGAGGTAGGCGGCGGGGATCTGGATGACCCGGATCCATAGCCGGATGCCGGCCAAGCCGATAACCAGGAGGCAGAAATAGGCAAGCGTCATGGCGACGAACGAGCCGTAGACGAGGTCGGGGGCGGCGTTGAAGAGGCCGGGGCCGGGCTGAATGCCGGCGATCAAGAGCGCGCCGAGCAGCACTGCCGCCTGGGTGTTTCCGGGGATGCCCAGGGCGAAGGTGGGCACCAGCGAGCCCATGTTGCTGGCATTGTTGGCGGCCTCGGCGGCGGCGACGCCGCGTGGCTCGCCCTCGCCGAAGGTCTCCGGCGTCTTGGAGAAGCGCTTGGCCTCGTTGTAGGCCATGTAGCCGCCGATATCGCCACCGACACCGGGCAGCATGCCGGTGGCGAAGCCGATGGTGCTCGCCCCGGCCGTCGTCGGCGCGAGCCGGCGCAGCCAGTTGCGGCCCATGCTGAACGTACCGATGCGCCGGCGCTCGTGCCGTGAGGCGATCATCCGCTCGATTTGGGTCAGGGCCTCCGCCAGGCCGAAGATACCAACCAGCAAGGGGATGAGTTGAATGCCGCCGGAAAGCTGCGCGTCGCCGAACGACAGGCGCGGAAAGCCGGCGATCGGGTCGAAGCCAATGGCGGCGATGAGCAGGCCGATAGCCGCACTGACGAAGCCCTTGGCGATCGAGCCGCCACCAATAGACGCGATGATGGTCAGCGCCAGCATGGCGATCGCGAAGTACTCCGGCGTGCCGAAGGATAGGGCGTAGTCGGCAAGCAGCGGTGCAAAGAAAGCGAGCAACAGCGTGCCGAGAATGCCGCCCGCGACACTGGCGACGAGCGAGATGGTCAAGGCTTCCCCGGCGCGGCCTTGTTGCGCCATGGGATAGCCGTCGAGCGTGGTCGCCGCCGAAGACGGCGTGCCTGGCGTTCTGACCAGGACAGCGGGGATGGCGCCGGCATAACAGGCGCCGTTGTAAATCCCCAGCAGCAGCACCAGGCCGGTCAAGGGGTCGAGGCTGAAGGTGAAGGGCAGGAACAGAGCCATGCCGACCGTGGCTGACAAGCCGGGTATTGCGCCGATGGCAACGCCGAGCAGAACGCCGAGCGGCACCATCAGAATGACCAGCCAGTCCTGCAGGGCCAGCAAGCCCTCTATCCAGCCGGTCACAGCAACAGGCCCCCGATGCGCGTCGCCGGGAGCGGCACGTCCAAGGCAAAGCGGAAGAGGGCGTAGGTCCCGGCGCTGATCAGCAGCGGCATGGTCGCCAGCACGGCAAAGCGGCGAATCCCGATCAGCCACATCTGGCACAGCAGGAAGAGGGCGGTGGCTGCTGGAAAGCCGATCGGCTCGATGGTCATGAGGTAGAGGGTCGTCAAGACGATCGTCATGACGACCCGGATTAGGCCGGCGCCACGTGGAAGGCCCTCATGCGGCTCCCGGTCCCACATCAGCCAGAGGGACAGGCCGATCAGGGCGACTCCGACGACCCGGGGCAGGAAAGCCGGCCCCGGGTCGTTGGGAAGCATGCCGGGACGAATGTCCGCCGCCACGATCAGGACGCCTACGCCGAGCGCCAGGGTCAACAGCGGCGGGACAACCGAACCGCGGCGCTCTGCTGAGCGCATGGATTTACTGAGCCAGACCGAGCAGCTCGAGCAGCTCGCCGTAGCGCTGGTACTCGGCAGCGAGATAGGCGTCGTAGTCACCAGCGCCGAGATAGGCCGGATTGACGCCGCTGTTCGCGATGTAGTCCCTGAACTTGTCGGAGCGGAAGGCCGCTTCGAAGCAGCTGTTGAGCTTTTCCACGCGCTCTTGCGGCGTTCCGGCCGGCACGGCGAGGCCGAAGATCGAGCCGCCGGTGACCTCGACACCCTGTTCCATCAGAGTTTTGGTGTCGGCCATGATGTCGATCCGCGCGTCGCTGGCGACCGCAAGCGGAACCAGGTCGCCGGACTCAACCTGCGCGACCACGTTCGAGGCGTTGGAGACCAGAAGGTCGACCTCGCCGCTGAGCGCCGCGGGAATGGCCATGGCATCGCCTTGGTAGGGGATATTGACCAGCTTGCCGCTGACCCCGGCGGTACGCGCCAGATCCTCGAAGGTGATCGCATAGGGGCTGGCCGGCCCCGACGTGGCGACACGGATCTGCTCGCCGTTCTTGGCTGCGGCGATCAGGGCCTCGATCGATTGATAGGGCGAATCCGGGCGGACGAAGAAACCGTGGGGGTCGAAGATGAAGCGCATCACCGCCTGAAAGTCCTTATGGGTGATGTCGCTCAGTCCCATGTGTTCGACCGCGCTGATTTCCGTCGGCGTGGTTGCGATGGTGTAGCCGTCGGGGTCCGCCTTGCGCACGGTGTCCAGCGCGATCACTCCGGAGCCGCCGGGCTGGTTGCTGATCACGATCTCCGTGCCGCAGGTTTCTTCCGCCGCGGCCGCCAAGGCGCGGGTGTTGGTGTCGGTCGAGCCGCCCGCGGCAAAGCCGATCACGATGCGAATGGGCTCTGAGGGAAAGTCGTCGGCCAGGGACGCTGTCGTAAGACTTCCGGCAATCAGGACGCTTGCGCCGACCGTCAGGGCAAGACGGCGTGTCAGCTTCGGCAATGTCATCTCGTGTTTCCTCCTTGTGTCGCGCCAGGCGGCGCCGGGTCCGGCTGAAGGCCGGTTCTTTTCTTGCGTTGTCCGGATTCCGGACATATAGTCCGTAATACGAACAGGCATATTCTTTGTGGGTGAGACGCCTCCTGTCAAGAACACAGGCGATTGCCCGCCCTGACCCCGCGCCCAAAGACGATGAGACATGACAACGGGTGACTCTTCTGTCGGGTCGGTGGACCCGAAGAACCACATCGCCTCGGTTGAGAAGGCCGTCCGTTTGCTGGAGCTGTTCGATGACGAGACGCCCCAGCTCACGCTGGCCGAGATGGTCCGAGGTGGGGGATACACACGCACGACCACCCATCGTCTGGTCACCACGCTGGAGCGGCTCGGTTGGCTCGCCCGCAATGGGGAGCACTATCAGCTGACCCTCCGCGTCTTCCGGCTCGCCGCCATAGCGGTCAATCCGCTGCAGCTACGCGAGCAGGCGCGGCCGCTGATGTCCGAGCTTGCGGCGCAGCACGGCGAGAACGTTTATCTGGTCGTTCCGGACGGGCCGCGTGCCGTCTGTGTGGAGTGCATCAAAGGGCGGTCGCCGGTTCAAATTATGGCGATGGACGTGGGGACATCACTGCCGCTGTATATCGGCGGCGGCTCCCTTGCGCTTTTGGCGGAGCGGGAAGCCGAGCTTCTACCGGCCGTGCTCGTGGAGCTTCCCTCGACGACGCCGACCGGGCAAAGCCTGACGGAAGCCACGCTGCGTGAGAAGCTTCAGACGGTTCGCGACGGCGGCTATTCGCGCAGCATCGAGGACGTCACCTTGAGCGTCGGCGCTTTCGGCGCGCCGATCTTCAACGCCGAGGGCCTCGCCGTTGCCGCCATCAGCGTTGGCGGCCTGGTGCAGTCCCTGCTGCCGAAGGAGCCGGACCTTGCCCGGAGCCTGGGAGAGACAGCATCCAAGATTTCCGCCAAGCTCGGTTACCAGGTATCGCGGCCAAAGAGAGCGGCCGCGGAGCCCGCGCATCAGCACTCCGGTTAGTCGGACAGCCGCGAGGCATAGGTCCAGCAGGCACCCTGATTGCCGGCTACCTTCCAACTCACGATGCGTTCCCGCTCGTCCACGAAGATGCGCAGCGTGCATTCATAGTCATAGGGAATCTGTTCGTAGGTGGTGATGCTGTAGCTATCGAAGGTGATGCCGTCCGAGCCATAGGAGCTGACATGCTTGGTCTCATAGCGCGGCATCCGGTAGGACCCGACTTCACGTCGGTGCCAGACATAGTGCTTTCGCCCACCCACGGTGATCTCTGAGTGGGGATAGCCGAGCTTGGCCATGGCTCGGCCGATGTCCTGGCCCTGCAGCTCTTCCATGTGGTCGTCGATGATGTCCCAGGCACAGCCGGCCAAGAGCGGCAGGAGCACCGTCAGAATCAGCCCTTGTCTCAACCCCATTTGCCTGTCCCCTGTTACGCGGCGAAAAAGCTGGCACAAACACAGATCATTATAGAGAGCATAAATATCTTTGATATACCGTAAAATGTGTATTCTCTAAGATATAACTTGAGCTAGTATCGGATACGGGGTTTCCACGCAAAATATCCCCGCCGGTGTCATTTCAGCGCAATTCATATCGCGTCATGGCCCGGCAGATACCCCTATGCTATGCAGGGGCGATTGGCCTTCCTGGGGGCACCAACAGAAGGATTGCATCGCATGGGGTGGGGGTTTCGCGTCTTTTTTCTGGCTGTTGCTCTTGTCAGCCTCGGCCTTGCCGGACCGGCGCTGGCGCGGCAGTGGAAGCCGACGCCGCTGCAGCAGGCGCAGGACTACCTGCAGATCGAACACAGCATCTCCGACACCGAAGGCATAATCGTCATCTGGCTGGCGCCGCAGTTCTTCGGCGAGGAAGCGATGGACGACGCGACGCGGCAGGCCTTCGCGCAATACACCATGATCTCGATCATCCATTTCGCGGTCAACGAGGTCGGACAGTTCGAGGCCATCGAGCCGAGCGGCGTGACCGTCGAGCTACCCGACGCCGCGCCCCTGCAGCCGCTTCCGGCCAGCGAGATCCCGCCGTTGGTCTCCAGCATGCTGCATTTTCTGGAAGCCTCTCTCTCCGGCGGGCTTGGCACCATGGGACAGAACATCAAGACCTTCGTCTATGACGGCTCCAACATCGATTCCTGCGGCCCGGGCAAGCTCTGGGTCGCCTATCTGGAAGAGCGCTACGAGTACGAAACGCCGGTCCCCGGCTGTTAGTCAGACCTACGGACCTCGGGCCCAGGCGAGGGCTTCTTCCAGCCGGTCATTGCCCCAGAATAGCTCGCCGTCGGCGGTGCGCCAGTTCGGCGCGCCGAAGATGCCGTGGCGCTGCGCCGCCTCGGTCTGCGCGCGCAGAGCCTGCTTGTTGGCGGGCTCGGCAGCCTGGGCAAGCACGGGTTCGGCGTCGAGGCCTTGCTCGGCAAGCAGCGCGGCGATCACCTCCGGCTCCGAGATGACGCGTCCCTCGGCGAACTCGGCGCGGTAGACGGCGCGGCTGAACTGCGCGCGGGTGCCGTCATCGGGCAGGGCGGTCGCCACCCGTGCGGCTAAAAGACCATTCTGCGGGAAGGGCTCGGGGCGCCGGAAGGCCTGGCCCAGCTTCTCGCAGCTTCGTGCTACGTCGTGCCACATATAGGCGCCCTTGGCCGGCTGCGTATTGAACGGCGAGCCGGACCAGCCCAGCTCGGCGAAGATCGGTCCCAGCAGGAAGGGACGCCAGAGCACAGTGACACCGGCCTCTGCGGCCACGGCCTCCACACGCAGGGCGGCCGGATAGGAGTAGGTGCTGGCGAACTCGTACCAGAACTCGATCGTCCGTTCAGCGCTGTTCATGCGACTTTCCACGGTGGATAAGGAGTCCTGATCTTAGCGCCTGTCGACCTATCGGCGAACAGCGCTCATGTTGAGACGGTACGGCACAAGAACTGGGCACGGGGAGCAACGCCATTGGCCTTTCGCCTTCCTCCTCTCAACAGCCTGCGGCTCTTCGAAGCCGCCGGGCGTCATCTGAGCTTCAAGCTTGCCGCCGACGAGCTCAGCCTCACGCCGTCCGCGGTCAGTCATGGCATCCAGGGCCTGGAGGACTGGTTGGGCGCGCCCCTGTTCCTGCGCGGGCGCGCGGGATTGACCCTGACGGAGGTTGGCGCCGCCTACCATCCGGCCGTGCGGGAAGCCCTGGTGCGCATCGCCACGGCCAGCGAGCAGTGCTCTCGCCGTGGCCAACGGAACGAGATCCGAGTCAGTGCCGCGCCCACCTTCGCCGCACGGCTGCTGCTGCCGCGGCTTGACCATTTCCGGGAGCGCGAGCCGGACATCTCCGTCATTGTCGATATGGTTCACCAGCAGATCGATCTGCCGCGGGACGGCATCGATTTGGCCATCCGCCTGGGGACGGGGGACTGGCCCGGTCTGACTGCCGAACATCTGCTGACCGAGCAGCTCTTGCCCCTTGGCGCGCCGGCTTTGCGGGCGCGCTTTGGTGAGAGCACGGAGCTATGGGAGATGCCGCTCATCCATGTCGGGACGGTGACGGACGACTGGCAGAGATGGTGCGCTGCGACGGGCGTGGGGGATGTGGACCTGAGCGGCGGCTTGCGCGTCGACACGGTCCAGATGGCGGCCGAAGCGGCGGTCGCCGGGCGCGGCGTCGTGCTCGGCCGGCGACCGCTGATGGATGCCGAATTGCAGGCTGGCAGCCTCGTTCCCTTTGCAGAACAAGCCATTGTTTCGCGGACAAGCTATTGGCTTGTCGGTCTTCCCGAGACCATGGCGCGCCCTGAGATCCAGGTCTTCCGAGACTGGCTTAAGAGCGAGCTGGACGCCGTGACGGCCTGAAGCTGAATTTCCTTCACCTTAGCGGTCGGGAAACTCGTTTGCCTCCGCTCAAGCCCGAGCCCTAGCTTTCCAGAGGGTTCAGCGCGCCTGCGGCATCCGTCGCAAGCGCGGCGAGACCGATCTCAGCGAAGGCGATGTAGGCGGTGGCGGAAACGGCAATAGGACGGAGTCTCTCTCCCAGCCGCAAGGCTTGGATAGTGCTCGGCTTTGCCGTCGTCATCCTGGTCCTGGCGCTCGGCATGCGGCACTCCTTCGGCCTCTTTCTCGAGCCCGTGACCCGTGCGCTTCCCGGCGTCGACCGGGAGACCTTCGGCTTTGCCATCGCCTTGCAGAACCTCTTGTGGGGGCTGGCTCAACCCTTTGCCGGCATCATCGCCGATCGCTTCGGCAGCGCGCGCGTCATCTTCGTCAGCGGCGCCCTCTACGCTGGCGGCCTGTGTCTCGCGGCGATGAGCAGCGGGCCGCTGAGCCTGAACCTTGGACTCGGGGTGCTGATCGGCCTTGGACTGAGCGGTACGTCCTACGCGGTCGTCCTCGGCGCCGTGGGGCGGTACTTCCCGCCGGAGCGTCGGTCCAGCGCGCTTGGCATCGCATCGGTCGGCGGGTCCATCGGTATCTTCTGCTCGGTGCCCGTCACCTTGAGCCTGATCGCCAACCTCGGCTGGACCGGCGCCTTCCTGGGGCTTGCCGGCATCGCCGTGATCATGTGCCTCGCGGCGCCTCCGCTCTCAGGGCGCGCGGCTCCAAGCGGCGGGGAGGAACAGTCGCTGCGTCAGGCGCTGCTGCAGGCTCTGGAGCACAAGGGCTTCCTGCTGTTGGTCACCGGCTTCTTCGTCTGCGGCTTCCAACTCGCCTTTATCGGCACGCATTTGCCCGCCTATCTGGCCGACCGGCAGCTCGCGCCCTGGGTCGGCGGTACGGCGCTCGCAGTGATCGGGGCCGCCAACATCGTCGGGACGCTCGGCTGCGGCGCGTTGGGCGATCGCTTCAGCAAGAAGAATCTCCTGGTCGGTCTCTATCTGACGCGCGCCGCGATCATCGCCTGGTACATCCTGACGCCCATCTCGCCGGCGACGACCATCGTCTTCAGCGCCGTCATCGGCCTCACCTGGCTGGGCACGGTGCCTTTGACCACCGGCATCGTGGCGCAGGTCTTCGGGCCGCGCTATCTGGCTACCCTGGTCGGCATCGTCTTTCTGATGCATCAGGTCGGCAGCTTCCTCGGCGCCTGGCTCGGCGGACTGGTTTTCGAGCGGACCGGGTCCTACGACCTCATCTGGTGGGGGTCGGCGTTGGTCAGCCTGATCGCCGCCGCCCTGCACTGGCCCATCGACGAGCGTCCGCTACGGATGGAGCCGCGAGGCCAAGCGGTAGAGCAACCCACATGATCGATCGGCGCCATAGGTGGTGCTGGCTGCTGCCAACCGCGCTTGTCGCAATAGGGCTCGGCGCAATGTTGGCGGCTCTGCTGCCGGACGTGCTGGCTGCCTACAGGCTGAGCTTTCTCGACAAGGCGCTTTGGAGCTTCACCTGCTTCTGACTGCGGTGAAGCCCCGCTCATCCTACGCCGTGCGCTTGAGCTCGCTGTAGTCGCCGCGCGTTCTCAAGGTCAAGGTGACGGGCGCATCGGTGCGGTTGCGCCAGAACCAGCCGTGATTGCCCGTGAAGGCCGCACGCAGCACGCCGGCTTGCTCGGCAACGCCGCGACCTTTTTCGTAGCTGACGGACTGGCCGCCGCCGTCGCCGTGCGTATCGAAGTTGAGCACGCTGCCGTTTGCGGTCCACTCGAACTCCGCTTCCGCATTGGCCGCCATGACGAGCTTCAGCTCGACGCCTTGGCCGGGATTGAGCGTAATCTCGATCTCGTCGCGCCAGGCAGGGGGCGAGGGAACTTCGTTCTCCTCTGCAACAGCTTTGCTGGGCTCTGCCGCTTGTTCGACGGCCTCGGGCGTTGTCACCTCCTCAACGGCGCCGGGTGTTGCCGGCACCGCAGCACTATCCCGTCGCACCGCGGCGCTATCCTGCTGCAACGCGGTGACGACCATCATGATCTCTCTCAGCTGGCGTTCGATCGCATCGAGCCGTTCCGTCTCGACCGGAGCGCGAGCGGGAGCAGGCGCAGCGGCGCTGCCATGGGCGTCGGCGGCCGCCTCTTCGGCGAGCTGTGTCTTGATCTCGCCCATTTCGGTGAGCCCGAGAAGGCGGCCGGTGCCGGTCGGATCGATGCCGTACTCGGCCGGCAGCACGACCGTCACGAGGAGTGCTGCGGCCACCACGAATGCTATTGCCGTTGAGCGCAGCAGTTGACGGGAGCTTGGAAGTTCGTCAGCCGTGGGTTTGTTCGCATTGTACATGTGATATTGCCTCTCTTCTCGTCTAGGCGACGAAATAGCCAGTCAGTTGAAAGCCGACGAGCATGAAGCCGGCCGTCATCATGAGGACGTTCGCGGTATAGGCGTGTTTCCAGAAGCCGACGGTTCTTCGCCAATAGCCCATGGCGATGAGAACCGCGGTGAGTGCCAGCAACTGGCCAATCTCCACGCCGACATTGAAAGCCAACAGATTGGGAAGCAGGCCGTCCGGCGAGAGTTCGTAGTCGAGGATCTTGCTGGACAAGCCAAAGCCGTGACACAGGCCGAAGATCAGCGTGGCCGCCTTGGTGTTGGGCTGGAATCCGAACCAGCGCTGATAAGCGCCCATGTTGTCGAGCGCCTTGTAGACCACCGAAAGGCCGATGATCGCGTCGATCAGGTAGCTGTTGATCCCGATGTTGAAATAGACCCCGAGCAGCATCGTCGTGGAATGTCCCAGGGCAAAGAGGCTGACGTAGATCGCGACGTGCTTCAGCCGATAGAGAAAGAAAACGACGCCGAAGAGAAACAGCAGATGGTCGTATCCCGTGGCCATGTGCTTGGCCCCGAGATAGACGAACGGCAGAATGTGAACGCCTGTTATCTCCTGAATGTAGCCCTTGTCGCCTTCAGCGACGGCATGGGCCAGCGCCTCGCCGAACGGCAGAAACAGGAGGAGTAGGACGAGGGGTATCCATAGTCTGGCTGGCGCCATGGCTGCTCCTTGATACAAGAGATATGAACGCCGTCGGATGAGAGACGGCACTTTGCTTCCGGTTTACATATCCCATGGGGGAGGATAGGATCAAGCATGAGTAAGCCACATCGGCACACGAGCCATCCCGGCGTCATCAATCGACTGAAACGGGCGCATGGCCACCTCGCCAAGGTGATTGAGATGATCGAGACGGGCGATCCCTGCCTTTCCATTGCGCAGCAGCTTCAAGCGGTCGAAAGTGCGGTCGCCAATGCCAAGACGACCCTGATCGAGGACCATCTCGATCACTGCCTCGATGAGGTTGTCGGTCCCTTGAGTGCGGATAAGCGGCGCGAGTTGGAGGACATCAAGAAGATCGCCAAGTACCTCTAGCCGGCGATCGAGCGCGACCCATGCTGGCCATCCTGGGCAATCGAACCTATCGCCACCTCTTCTTGGCTCAGGCGATTGCATTGCTGGGCACGGGGTTGGCGACGGTCGCGCTGGCGCTGCTGGCCTTCGAGCTGGCCGGGCCCGATGCCGGCAGCGTCCTCGGCACGGCGCTTGCCATCAAGATGCTCGCCTATGTCAGCGTGGCGCCCTTCGCCGCCGGTGTCACCGAGCGGCTGCCGCGCCGGGCAACGCTCGTCGTCCTCGATCTGGTGCGCGCGGGCGTGGCATTGGCGCTGCCCTTCGTTACGGAGGTTTGGCAGGTCTACATCTTGATCTTCCTGCTGCAGTCGGCGTCTGCCGCCTTCACGCCGACATTCCAGGCGACGATTCCCGATATCCTGCCCGACGAGAAAGACTACACCCGCGCGCTATCGCTCTCCCGGCTCGCCTACGACCTGGAGAGCCTTCTCAGTCCGTTGTTGGCCGCCGCTCTCCTCACGGTCCTGAGCTTCCACGATTTGTTCCTAGGCACCGTGTTCGGGTTTCTCGCCTCAGCCGCGCTCGTGCTGTCGGTCACCCTGTGGGCGCCGAAGCCGAGCCCAAAGCACAGCGTCTGGAAGCGCACCACCAAAGGCCTGCGCCTCTTCTTTGCGACTCCGCGGCTGCGCGGTCTCCTGGCCATCAACATGGCGGTGGCGGCCGCGGGCGCCATGGTGATCGTCAACACGGTCGTCATCGTCCAAGGCGCTTTCACCCTGTCGGACACGGCGACCGCGCTGGCCTTCAGCGCTTTCGGGGCCGGCTCCATGATCGTAGCCCTGGCGCTGCCCAAACTGCTGGAGCGTCAGCCTGACCGCGCGGTCATGCTGAGCGGCGCAACCCTCTTGGCTGCCGGACTTCTGGCCGGGCTGCTGGTCACCGACTTTGCGCTGCTCCTCCTGCTCTGGCTTCTGCTGGGGCTCGGCTACGCAGCCGCACAGACGCCGGCCGGCCGCTTGCTCAGGCGCTCCTCGCACCCGGAAGACCGGCCGGCGCTCTTCGCCGCGCAGTTCGCGCTCTCCCATGCCTGCTGGCTGATCACCTATCCGCTCGCCGGTTGGCTCGCGAGCAGTGCCGGGCCATCGATCGCGTTTCTGGTTTTGTCTGGTCTTGTCGGAACGGGGGTCGTGGGGGCTCTTTTCGTCTGGCCGCGCCAGGATGCGGACGTCCTGGAGCATGACCATAGCGATCTGGCCGACGACGATCCGCATTGGGATGAAGGACATGAGCGCGGCGGGCGGCGCCATGCCCACGCCTACATCATCGACGATCTGCATCGGGAGTGGCCGTCCTGACGGCACATCTGATTGCCGGGGCTTTGCCAGACGCTGGCACGCCAAGCTAAAAGGCGGCGTCGTAACCTGAGTGGGACACGTCACTTTGCCGCCTGTAGAAACCAACCCGGCCCAGCCGCCGGAAGAGCATTCCAAGCCCTGTGACATCCGTGCCCTGGTGCCGCTGATGGAGATGCGCAACCGCATCGGCTACGTCTACGGCAGTGAGGACGCGGCCATGCTGCTCTATTCGCTGGTCCGGCGGGAGCAGCCGAAGAACGTAGTCGAGCTCGGCGCCGGCCTCGGCGTCTCGGCCGCCTGGATGGGCCAGGCCATGAAGGAGCTCGGCGCGGGCCAAGTCTGGACCATCGACGACGGCAGCCATTGGGAGGAGCAAGGCAAGCTCAAGCTCTTCCTCGGCCAGTTGCTTCAGGTGCCACCCTTCAACCAGATGGCAGGGGAGGCGCTGGACTATGCGGGCTACATGCGCCGCATGATCGAAGTCACGGGCCTCTCAGGCCACGTCAGCTTTATCCACGATCGGCTCGAGCTCTCCTCCGAAGAGGCCTTCTACGCCAAGAAGTACGGCTTTCTCGCTCGGCCCATCGATGCGCTCTTCATCGACATCAACCGCACCCCCGATACCATCATCGACACGCTCTTCATGTTCCTGCCGCACATGAACGAGAGCGCCTCGATCTTCGTCGACTCGGCCTCCTCCAGCCTGGCGTCCTATCTCTTTCTCGAAAAGCTGATCGATCAACTCAACCATTCCAAGGTGCCGCGCCGCTTTCTGACCGGCCAGAACAAGGACAGGCGGCGCATGCTGATCGAGCTGGTTTCCCAGCGCCGCTTCACCCTGATGCATATGGTCGAGCGCCTGAAGCGGGAGCAAAACTCCATGGCCTGGATCCGCATGGAGCCCAACGACTACGTGCCGCACCCCAAGACCGTGATGAAGTGGGTCTGAAGCCGCGTGCCGGCAAAAGAAGACCGGCCGCACCTGGAAAGAGCACGACCGGCTGGGAGGACTACGGGGACGTCAATTAGAGGTTAGGCTAGGCAGGGAGGAGGAGCGTGGGCTGCTTGCCGGCTCTTAGCTGTCGAAGAGCCTGTCGAAAAAGCCGCCCTCAGAGTCGTCGTCCTTGGTCTCTGTCTGGTCGGCGCTTTCGGTCTTGCTGTTCTGGGTCCCGTCGCTGCGGCTCTGCTGCTCTTGCTGCCGGCGCTGCTCGCGCAGCTCTTCGAAAGGATCCTGCTTGTCGACGCCGCCGCCGCGGACCAGTTGGAGGCTGGGCTGAGCGGCGTCCTGGTAGCCGAGATCGCTCTTGGCGATGTGGGCGGAAGCGGCGCCGGCGACGGCCAGGCCTGCTGCGAAGATACCGGCGAAGGTGAGGGAAAGAAGGGTCTTGTTCATGGCGGCTCTTTCTCGATCGGGGGTCGGTCTAGGTTGCGTCCGTTGACCAAGATTTAGCCTAAGCGGACCGCAAGAACCGCGAGGCGCATCACAGTTCGCCGTCACGCAGCGACACGGCCCCGTGAAGCTGGGCCCTTGAATCAGCAGTTCGTCAGAGCCCGCGGTCGGTCCTGAACGATCTTCAGGTTCGCAGAGTTAATAGTTAACACATTGAAGTTATTATGATTTTTGGCTTTGAAGTTGCAAACGAGACCGCCGGAGTGGCATCGGAACATCAAAACCACGGCACTCGGCATCTCCTCCTTTTGGATGAGATCCGCTTCACAGATCGGCCCGTAACAGTCTCATAATATAAACAGCATCGATGCTGTGAACGCCTGTGGGATTTAGTTTTTGGGGTGGGCTGCATCAAACCGAGCAAAGAAGCGGAAACGATACAGCCATGAACAACGGTGCAGCCTCACAACATGTGGGCGATTTTGCCAGGGTTTACGCGGAGATTCACGGTCACAAAGCCCACGAAGAGGCCTTGAACTACGCGCTTGTCGTGCACTCCATGGGTGACCGACAGGAATACGATTTTTGGGTGAGCGTTGCCGAGGCATTGCACGCAGACCCCAAAGAAGCGGCAAACGCGGCCTGACAGCTATCTCTCTTCGATTTCGGCCATAACGGTTGTTCTGGGCGTCCGCGCCACCATCTCACTTGCGAGTCGTTGTGGTGAGAGGGAGGTTGCGGATGAGGGGTGCGGCTTGGCTGCTTGGCGCAACGCTCGCCCTATCGAGTCTTCCGGCCCTCCCGACAGCCGCCTTCGACCCCGACGTCGACGTCGAGCTTTGCCTCGCCGCCGACGGCTCCGGCTCCATCACCGAAGAAGAATTTGCCTTTCAGCGGCAAGGCTATGCCGCGGCGATCACCGATCCCAGGGTGATCGACGCTATCCGCCGCGGTCTCTATGGTAAGATTGCCCTGGCTCATATGGAGTGGGGCGGGGCCGAGAGCATGCACAAGATCGTCGAGTGGCAGGTGATCGAGACGGCGGAGCACGCCGAATCCTTCGCCCAAGCGCTGCTGGCCGCGCCGCGTCTCGCCACGGGCTGGAACTCCATCAGCAACGCCATCGTCTTTTGTCATGCCTGGATGACCGACAACCAGCCGGTCGGCTTGCGCCGCGTCATCGACGTTTCCGGCGATGCCGGGCAGCGGGGCGGGGTGCCGCTCCCGGTGGCGCGGCAGGCAGCCATCGATGACGGGCTGATCGTCAACGCCCTGGCGCTCAATTTCCGCGGCGGCGGCTTGAGTGGACCGGGCGGCATGCCACTTTTGAGCCACTTCAAGCGCGACGTGATCGCCGGCCCGGGCGCCTTTGCCCTGGGGGTCGATACTCGCGAAGATTTTGTCGAGGCCCTGGTCCGCAAGCTGGTGTTGGAGATTGCCGGGACGCCCGGTGAGAGCCTCCCAGCCGGCGGCACGCAGGCCTTTCCTTAAGGCAACGATGGGAGGATTCTGGCGCTGTGACTGCGTAATTCTTTGAAATGCTTGTCATTCGCGGCTATGACTTGCCGGGACGTCGGAACTAACGATACAAGCAGATAGCGGAATGCCGGCTGGAATCGCCGCAATGCGCTTGCCTGCGAACAGAGTGCAAGGATTTTGAGGCGATGAAGGTTATTCTTGCTCAGCCGAGGGGGTTTTGTGCTGGTGTCGAGCGCGCGATCGATATCGTCGAGCGGGCGCTGGAGATCTACGGACCGCCGGTTTATGTCCGCCACGAGATCGTCCACAACCGCCACGTGGTCGAAGACCTGAAGGGCAAAGGCGCCGTCTTCGTCGAGGAGGTCGATGAGATCCCCGAAGGCGCCATCACCATCTTCAGCGCGCATGGCGTCTCCCGGAAGGTGGAGACCGGCGCCGATGACCGCAAACTGACCGTGATCGACGCGACCTGTCCGCTGGTCGCCAAGGTGCACAAGGAGGGGCAGCGCTATGCCCGGGCGGGGCAGGAGGTGGTCCTGATCGGCCACGCCGGCCATCCCGAGGTGGAAGGCACGCTCGGCCAGATCGAAGGCAAGGTGCATCTGGTTCAAGACGTCGACGACGTCGCGACGCTCGAGATCTCGGACCCGGCGCGTTTGGCCTATGTGACGCAGACGACCCTGTCGGTCGACGATACGCGAGGCATCATCGAGGCCCTGAAGAACCGCTATCCCCAGATCGCCGGACCCGACGTCAAGGATATCTGCTACGCGACGCAGAACCGGCAGGAAGCCGTGCGCCACTTGGCCCAGGTCGCCGATCTGCTGCTTGTCATCGGCGCCAAGAACAGCTCGAACTCCAACCGTTTGCGCGAGATCGGCGAAGAGACCAGCATCGACAGCTATCTCATCGACGATGCCAGCCAGCTGGACCCCGCTTGGTTGGACGGAAAGTCGGTGGTCGGGGTAACCGCGGGCGCGTCTGCCCCCGAAGAGCTGGTGCAACAGCTCGTCGGGCGTTTGCGCGAGCTCGGCGCCTCCACGGTGGAGAGCCTGGGGAGCGTTGTGGAGAATGTGCAGTTCAAACTGCCCAAGCAGGTGCGGGACCGCGAGGACGACTCGAGCTTGCGTGAGGCACGAGGTTAACCGGCCGGGGGTTAATCGGCCAAGGATTAATCGGATAGTCGGTACGGGAGGGAGTTAGCCGTGGCTGTTCCAGTGATTCAGCAGCTTCGTGTCGGGAGCTATATCCTCAAGCAGAAGCTCAAGGGCAACAAGCGCTATCCCCTGGTGCTGATGCTGGAGCCGTTGTTCCAGTGCAACCTGGCGTGCCCCGGCTGCGGTAAGATCGATTATCCCAAGCAGATCCTGCAGCGCCGCCTGTCCGTTGAGGACTGCCTGGCCGCGGTCGACGAGTGCGGCGCGCCGATCGTCTCCATCCCCGGCGGCGAGCCGCTGCTGCACAAGGAGATCGATCAGGTCGTCAAAGGCATCGTGGAGCGCAAGAAGTTCGTCTATCTCTGCACCAACGCGCTGCTGCTCAAGAAGAAGCTCGACCTCTTCACGCCGTCGCCCTACCTGACCTTCTCCATCCATCTCGACGGCTTGCGCGAGGAGCACGACAAGGCAGTCGACCAGGAAGGCGTCTTCGACCGCGCGGTCGAGGCGATCAAGGAGGTGGTCGCCCGCGGCTTCCGCGTGACGGTCAACTGCACCCTCTTCAACAACGCCGAGTCGGAGCAGGTTGCCGAGTTCTTCGACTACGTCATGACCTTGGGCGTCGAGGGCATCACCGTCTCGCCGGGCTACGCCTATGAGCGTGCGCCGGCGCAGGAGCACTTCCTCACTCGCCAGCACACCAAGAACCTCTTCCGCGACGTCTTCCGCCGCGGCAAGGAGAGCGGCAGCAAGTGGATCTTCAATCAGTCCAGCCTCTACCTCGACTTCCTGGCCGGTAACCAGGAGTACGAGTGCACCCCTTGGGGCAACCCGACCCGCAACATCTTCGGCTGGCAGCGTCCCTGCTATCTGCTGGGTGAAGGCTATGCCTCCAGCTTCAAGGAGCTGATGGAGACCACCGAATGGGACAACTACGGCACCGGCCGCTATGAGAAGTGCGCCGACTGCATGGTCCACTGCGGCTATGAGCCGACCGCTGTGAACGACACGGTCAGCAACCCGCTCAAGGCCCTGATGGTCTGGGCGCGCGGCCCGAAGGTGGACGGCAAGATGGCGCCGGAGATCTCTTTGGACAATCAGCGACCGGCCGAATACGTCTTCGAGAAGCAGGTCCAGACCTACATGGAGTCAGCGCCGGCCGAGGAGCGGAAGAAGAAGAGCAGCAGCGCGGCCTAGCGCGGCGCTCGCCTTCCGACTGTCCAGGCCCAAGCGCACAAGCTCTGGGATGTCGCCCGGCCGGCTGAGCAGGCCGCCGAGCAGCCTGCCGATCTGAAGGTTCCCGTCCGGGCCCATGGCGCGGGCGGCAGAGGCAGGCAGGGCGCGCTGCGCCGGGTCTGAGACGGCCCGCAAGGCGAGGAAGCCAAGTCCGGCCCCGCGGCAAGCCTCCGCCACCCAGTAGCTCTCCATATCGACGGCGACGGCCTCGAAGCGCTTCTGTGCCTGCCGTTTGTCCGCGACGGTCGCCACAGGCGCTTCAACGGTGAGCAAGGCGCCGCGCGACAAGGGTGTCGCACCGACAAGCAGCCCCACGGCGCCTTCGGCCATCTCAGCCTGATGATCGACAGAGATATCGTCCCGCCCCGCGCAGCGCAGGGTCTTCGGCAGCAAAAGGGTGCCAGCCGGCAGATCGTGAGCGAGGCCGCCGGCGAAGCCGAAGCTGACGATCACCTCGGCGCCGTCCTTGGCAAGACGCCTAACCGCCTCTCGTGCCGCCTCGGCCTGGCCTGCGACAGGAATGGCGGACATCTGATTTTGCTGGAAAAGTGCGGGCACAGCCCGTTCGGCCAAGCGGCACTCCAGGGCAAGCCCGGTGACGAGACCCAGGCGGGTCACATTCCGTGCACCACCTGCCCGTGGTTGCTGCGCTTGAGTGTGCTGTAGCGCGCCAGCGCCCAGATCGGGAAGTAGCTGCTATAGCCGTGGTAGCGCAGGTAGAAAACGCGCGGGAAACCGACGGCGGTGTACCAGGGCTCGACCCAGCGGGCGCCCTCACGCGGCTGGGTCATGAGATAGCGCACGCCGCGCTCGACCGCCGGGTGATCGGCCTTGCCGGCGGCCATCAGCCCAAGCACGGCCCAAGCCGTCTGAGAAGGCGTCGACTCCTTGCACTCGCCACGCCGGCTCTTGTCGTAGGTCGCGCCATCCTCGCCCCAGCCGCCGTCTTCGCGCTGGGTTGCCAGCAGCCAGTCGACGGCGCGTTGGATATAGGGCTGCTCCGGGTCTTCGCCCGCGGCATTGAGCGCGCAGAGCACCGACCAGGTGCCGTAGATGTAGTTGGTGCCCCACCGCCCGAACCAGGAGCCGTCTTCTTCCTGCTCGCTCTTCAAGTAGGCGAGGCCTTTGGCCACGGTGGGATGATCGGTCGGATGACCGATTTGGCACAGGAAGCTGAGGCAGCGGGCGCTCACGTCGGCGGTCGGCGGATCCAACAGCGCCCCATGATCGGCGAAGGGGATGCTGTTGAGAAAATCCTTGTTGTTGTCGATGTCGAAGGAGCCCCAGCCGCCGTTGCGGCTCTGCATGCCTTCGATCCAGCGGGCCGTGCGGTCGATCACCGCCTTGTGCTTCTCCGGGTCGGCGCGATGGAACAGCATGCCGACGACCGCCGTGTCATCGACATCGGGGTAGTGGTCGTTCTTGAACTGGAAGGCCCAGCCGCCGGGCTCGAGGTCCGGTGCCTTGACCGACCAGTCGCCCTTGACGTCGGTCACCTCGCGCTCCTCCAGCCAATCCAGGCACTTGCGGATGCGCTCGTCGGCCCGGTCGAGGCCGCTCTCAAGCAAGGCATGGGCGCCAAGCGCCGTATCCCAGACCGGCGAGACGCAGGGCTGAATGAAACGATTCTCGCCGACCCGGTTGCGTGAGATCAGCTTGCGGACCGAAGCCAGGGCCGTGACAAAGTTGGGGTCGTCGCGCGAATAGCCCAGTGCGTCCATGGCCATCACCGAGTTGGCCATGGCAGGGAAGATGGCACCCAGGCCGTCTTCGCCGTTCAAGCGCTCGGTGAAGAAGGAGACGGCGCGCTCGATCGCCTTGCTGCGGGTCTTCTTGGGAAACAGCGGCTCGACGCTGCGCAGCACCCGGTCGACGGTGAGGAAGACATCGCCCCAACGGGACCCGGTGGGGTTGTGAAGGTACTGCTCGACCTTGTCGGGCGCCGTGACGAAGAGCTCTTGGACGGAGACCTGCCGCGGGTTGCGCGCTTTCGGCTTGAGCGCGGCGAGCACCAAGAGCGGCGCGATGACCGTGCGGGACCAATAGGAAAAGTCCCAGACGTTCACCGGGAACCAGCGCGGCATCAGCATCAATTCGACCGGCATCACCGGCACGGCGCGCCACGGCACTTGGCTGAAGAGCGCCAAGCTGTAGCGGGTGAAGACGTTGCTGGTCTCGGCGCCGCCGTGGGCCAGGATGGCTTCCCGCGCGCGCTGCATGTGCGGCGCATCGGGATCGTCGCCGACCAGCTTGAGCGCGTAGTAAGCCTTCACGCTCGCTGAAATATTGAAGTCGCCTTCATAAAACAGCGGCCAGCCGCCGTGATCGCCTTGCAGCGAGCGGATGTAGCCGGCCAGCTCTTCTTCAAGCTCCGGCTCAAGGTCATCGAGGAAGTGGTTGAGAAAAATGTATTCTGACGGAATTGTTGCGTCGGCTTCCAGATCGAAGCGGATATGCCCGTCCGACTCCTGAAGCTGAGTCAGGCGGTCGCTCGCCTGTGCGACGAGCTCATCAACATGCACGAGGATGTCTTCGCCGTCTCCATAACTGGAGCTGGCATGAACATGGTAAGTGTCCATTGGGAAGCTACTACCCCCTCCTAAACAACAACCCGCGACCCTGGCGCACGACGTTTCCGGTTAAGTCTATAACACTGCTACATTTTCTTTGGCGCCGACGTCAAGGACTGCGCGCGCGGCCTTTTCTCCCGATCTGACGGAGCCTTCGATGGTCGCCGGCAGCTCCGACTCCGTCCAGTCGCCAGCCAGCCAGAGATTCCCGTACATCTTGTGCTGCTTTGGCCGCTTGGCAATCTGCGCCGGAGTTTGTGCAAAGGTCGCCCGCTTCTCCTTGATGATACGGTGGGGCGGAAGGGGCGTTCCCTCCGCTGCCAGGGCGCGGGCGACCTCGCGCCAGGTCGTCGCGGCAATGGCATCCGCTGGATCATCTAAGCTGCCGGAGGCGGCGCTGACTGTGACCGAGGCCACGTTGCCGCGGAAGAAGACCCACTGGGACAAACCGCCGAGCAGGCCGAGGAAAGGCTCCTTTGCCCGACCGACCAGACTGTCGGGCAGCTTGAAGTGAACGTTGAGGATAGGGCGGTAGCGGTCCGGCGCCGTCACCTCGGGCAGCAGCGCCTTGGCATTGTCCGGTGAGACGGCGAGCACCACAGCCTCGCTGTTGCCCAGCGCGATCTCCTCACCGGCGATGTCGAGCGCTGTGGCACGGCCGTTCTCGATCGCGATGCCGCGGACCCGGGCCCCGAAGCGCAACTCGGCCCCCAGCGCCTGCAGGCGATGCACTGTCGGCTCCACCAGGGCGGCGGAAAGACCGTGGCGCGTCAGAACGGGTCGGCACTCGGCGCCGCCGCGGGCGAAGGTCTCTTCGAAAACCGGGCGCAGCAGGCAGGCCGCCGCTTCGTCCGGGGCCGTGTTGAGTACGGCGAGGGTGAAGGGCTCCCAAAAGCAGCGATAGAGGCGGTGCGTCTTGGGGATCAGCGAGGCCACCGTGGCCTTGGGCCCAGCGCGCATCACCTTCAGGACGGAGAGGTAGTCGGAAAGCCCCGTGCCAGGCGGCCGCCGGCTGGGCCGAAAGATCCACCAGGGAATGCGGCCGTTGGACAGGCGGAGCGCCCAGCGCTCGCCGCTGTCGAGATCGAAGAAGGGGAAGCGCGCCTCGCCGATGGTCACCTCGGTCTTGTCAGCGCCCGTCGTCGCCAGCAGGCGTGCGACCGCGTGGTTGCCGCTCAAGACCAAGTGGTTGCCGTTGTCGATGACGCAGCCGAGCTTTTCGTCGTGGTAGGAGCGGCAGCGCCCGCCGGCCCGCGGCCCGGCCTCATGGACGGTGACGGCCAGACCCGCCTCGGCCAGACGAAGGCCGCAGGACAGGCCGGACATGCCGGCCCCGATGACGTGGACGGCTTTCATCAAAGGCTGAACAGGCCGTAGCGCAGGGCAATCGCCAGCTTGCGGGCCTTGCCGCGCAGCCGCTTCAGGCCGCTTCCCTTCGCCTCTCGGGGCGGCGGCGGCCAGGGACCGCCTTCAATGGTGCGGAAGGCGTCGCGGTAGACCTCCATCATCACCCGCGCCGGCCGTATCTTGGCCCTGTCGCAGCGGGCCATGGCAGCTTCGGCGTCGGCGAAGGCTTGGCGCACCTTGTCCACCAGCCTGTTGCAGGCCTTGGCCAGGGCCGGGTGTTGCAGGACCTCGTGTGGCTCCTCGCTCTCGATACCGGCCTCCAGCAGAAGCTCCTTCGGCAGATAGAGGCGCCCGATCTCGGCATCCTCCTCAAGGTCGCGCAGGATGTTTGTGAGCTGCAAGGCTTGGCCGAGCCGCTCGGCCGTCCGCTGACCGTCCGGGCCCGGCTCACCGAAGACACAGACCGAGAGCTGGCCAACCGCGCCGGCGACGCGGCTGCAATAGAGCTCCAGCTCCGCCATGCTTGGCGCCTGGATGGGTCCTTCGGCATCCATCTCCATGCCGTCGATCAGATCGTAAAAAGGCTTCTGCGGCAGATGGTAGCGGGCCAGCGGCATCAGCAGCGCACGGCTGATCGGCCGGCTCGGTTGGCCGTCGTAGAGCGCCGCGATTTCCTGCCGCCAGCCATCGAGGGCAACGCGCTTCTCCTCCCTCGTCCCGCCTTCGTCGGCAATGTCGTCGATCTCGCGGCAGTAGGCATAGATGGCGTACATGGCCTCGCGCTTGTCCCTTTCGAGAAGGCGCATGGCCCAGAAGAAGGAGGTGCCGGCGCTCTCGACCAGGCGGCGGACCTCTTCCAGGTCGGCGGTGCTGGCCTCCGGGGCTTGCTCGGAGGCCTGCTCCGTGGTGGCGAGGGCGGGGTTGTTCACGAATCCACCTGCAGGCTCGCTTGGCTGCCTTGGCCGTGGTGGCGTCCTTTCCAGGCGCCGCCGCGCCCCAGCCAGTGTTGCCGGGCGGAGTCGAAGGTCATGACCGTATAGAGCAAGGCAGCGAAGGGCAGCCAAAGTGCTTGCCACGACGAGAAGCCGTAGAAGCGCAGGGTCGGGCGGTAGGCTGCGGCCATCATCAGACAGGCCAGCAGCGCCAGCAGCCCGGCCCCGCTGTTCCCGTGGAGCGGCCAAGTCAGCAGGATGAGCGGCGGCACGAGATAGGTCAGCGACATGGACACCAGGGTGACGAGCAGCATGACGGGCGAGTTGTTGAGCTGGGCATAGGCCGAGCGCGCCACCATAGCCCAAAAGTCCGCCAGGTCGGGGTAGGGCCGCAGGCTGACGCTGTCTTTGGTGAGGCCGAGCCAAAGCGCCCCGCCGGAGCGCTTGACCAGCCGCGCCAAGCTGCAGTCGTCGATCAACGCGTCCTTCAAGGCCGCAATACCGCCGATACGCATCAGCGCGGTCCAGTCCAGCAGAATGCAGCCGCCGGCTGCCGCTGCCGTGCTGCGCTCGGGCGCGTTGACCGCCGGGAAGGGATAGAGCTTCTGGAAAAAGAAGATGAAGGCCGGCACGAGGCGGCGCTCCCAGAAGGAGTCGAGACGCAGGCGCGCCATCTGCGAGACCATGGCGAGCTGTCCGTCGCGGGCCTTTGTCACAAGCCGGCGCAAGGTATCGGGGCTGTGCCGGATGTCCGCGTCGCTCAGCCAGACGTAGGTTGGCGCTTGCTCCCGGCGAAGCTGCTGCTCGGCGGTGTTGAGCGCCCAGAGCTTGCCGGCCCAGCCAGCGGGGAGAGGCGGTGCCGTCAGAACGCTGCCCTGCCTGTTCTCCGCCTGCCGCTCGGCGAAGACCGTGCGCGCGCGCGCAGCCGTCGCGTCTTCGCTGGAGTCGTCGACGACGAGAACCTGAAGCGGCCCGGGATAATCCTGATCGATAAGGGAAGTGACGCTTTCGGCGATGACAGCCTCTTCGTTGCGGGCCGGGACGATGGCCGTCACGGCGGGCCAAGGCCCCTCGACCTCTCCCGGCGGCAACGGCGGGAGCTGCTGGTCGGCACGCCAGAAGCCATCCCGCGCGAAAAGCAGCGCCAGCCATATGAGCACGGAGAGGAGAGACAGCAGGACCAGCATGCGCGGGCGGGCTCCTACGCGGGCCGCCGCGTGACGCAGCGGCGCGCCGCGGTCTTGACCACACCCTTTATGGCGCACCACAGGAACTGCGGCTTGCTGAGCTCGATGCGCTCGGCAACAGGGTCGCGCCTGGCCAGCTCGCGCAGCAGCTGGTCGGCTATTTCGACGATCACCGCCGACTCGAGCGCGAGATGCCAGCTCTTGAGCTTGTCCGGCAGGCGCCGCGCTTCGAGCATCAGCGTCTGGGTGTCGCGCACGCAGCGCAGCTGCACCTGGCGTAAGCCGTCGCTCGAGCGGGGCGCACTGAGGTGGGTCACGTCCGCCCCGGCCTTGGCCAGCCAGTCTTCCGGAATGTAGACCCGGTCCATCTGCTCATAGTCGTCGCGGCAGTCCTGCAGGTGATTGATGATCTGCAGCGCGTTGCAGAGCGCATCCGACTGCGGATAGCCGCGCGGGTCCTCGCCGTGCAGGTCCAAGAGATAGCGCCCCACCGGCGAGGCCGAACGCAGGCAGTAGTCGATCAGTTCGTCCCAGTCGGCGTAGCGGTGCTTCACGGCATCCTGCTTGAAGGCCGAGATCAGGTCGCAGCCATGCTGCGGGGTGACATGAGTCTCGATGAGGCTTTGCCGCAGGCGCGCGCCGGTCTCGTAGCCGGGCTCGGCGTTCTCCGTGGTCAGCGCTTGCTCAAAGCTGGAGAGCCGCGCCACCTTGTCCTCCGGCGCCAGCTCGGGGTTGTCGGCGATGTCATCGATCGCCCGGGCGAAGGCATAGAAGCGCGCCACATGGGGCCGCAGCGCTTTGGGCAGCAGGAAGGAGCCGACAGGAAAGTTCTCATCCTTCGCGCCCTTGCCCGAAGGAGTCTCCATGCTGGTGCCGCCGACGTCCGCCGCCTTGGGAGGCGACAGGTCCTGGGCGGCGGGGTTGGCTGCAGGGTTGGCCTTAGGGGCGCTGCGCGACATGGTGCTTCCTTATCTTGCCGAGCATATACCTCTTACGACAAAGGGACGCCAGGGGCGGGATGCAGCGGCGTTCCGTAGCACGACAAAGAGCGGACGCGTGGTCGCAAAACCCTCCAAGAAGTCGAAAACAGCGGCGCAGGCTGCGTCGCATCACGCACAGGCTACCGAGCTGGCCCGGCGCGGCGAGCCTATGGCTGCGCTGCAGCACCGCTTTGCCGCGTTCCGCGCGGCGCCGAACGAGCGGAGCTATCGCCAAGCCCTGGCGGCCGCCCTCATCCCACTTAGGCTCGAGCAGGCGGCGCCCGCCGTCGAAGAGGCGCTGGTTCGACTGCTGCAAGCCGATGACGTCGACCCGCAGGCGCTTGCCGGCGTGCTGATCAGCCTGATCAAGGCGGATCCGCGCTTCAAGGCGCTAGCGGCGGCGGACTGGCACGACGCAGGTCAAAGCGAGGCCTTGCAGAGCCAGGTGACGGATCTCTTCGGCTGGCCCTTGCTGCAGCACGCCTTGGCGCATTGCATTCTCTGCGACAGAGAGGTGGAGCGGGTGCTGACCGCCTGCCGCCGCTTCTTGTTGCTGTACGCAGGCGCGGTCGCCGAGGATGTCGAGCGCGTTGCGCCCCTGGTGCTGCAAGCCGCCCTCACGGAGTTCCTCTGGGACGAGAACCAGGCCGAATCCGAGGCCTTGGCCGAGCTGTCCGCGCGCGCCGGTGCCACGTTGCTGACCTGCGCCTACCAGCGGCCGGAGGAGGGCGCGCTCAAGGCCCTGTTCCCCGACCGGGCCGGGCTCGGGCTTTTCGGCCGGCTGCTCTATCGCCGCCTCGTCGCCGAACCGGCCGAGGAGCGGCGTCTTGTCGAGGCAATGCCTGTGCTCGAGCTCTCGGACGACTCCGTCTCGCAGTCGGTGCAGGCGCAGTACGAGAGCAATCCCTATCCCCGCTGGACCGGCGTGCAGCGCCGGGCGCCGAGGCCGCTTGCCGCGGTCGTCCGGTCCTTCTGCCCTGAGTTGCCGGAAAGCGCGCTGCCGCAGGCGGCCAAGCCGCAGATTCTCGTCGCCGGCTGCGGCACCGGTGCCCACGCGGTCAAGGTGGCGAGCCGCTACGCCGGGAGCCGTGTCACGGCGGTCGATCTCAGCCGGCGGGCGCTGGCTTACGCCGAGATGAAGGCGATGGCGTTGAAGCTCGGCAACATCCGTTTCTTGCAGGCCGACATCCTGGCGCTGGAGGGCTGGGAGCGGCGCTTCGACCTCATCGAGTGCTCGGGCGTGTTGCATCACTTGGCCGAGCCCCTTCGTGGTTGGGAGATTCTCGCCAAACTGCTAGGTGAGCGCGGGGTCATGCGGATTGGCCTCTACAGCGCGCTTGGCCGGCGCCATATCCTGGCCATGCAAGATCTGGCCCGGCGGGAGGGCACGACTGCGGAGCTGGAGTCGATCCGTCGTCTGCGTCGACGGATCGAGGACGAGGCAGCGACTGGAGACGAAAGCGCGGCTGCGGTCCTGCGCGAAGCCGACTTCTACAGCGCCAGCGGCTTGCGCGACCTGCTGCTCCACGTGCAGGAACAGCAATTTTCTGTGGAAAAGTTGCAGGAGGCGCTGGCGGACCTGGATTTGGAGTTTCTTGCCTTCGAGCATCCCTTCGCGGACGTGCCGCAGGCCTTCGAGACGCGCTTCGGCATTGGAGCGAACAAGCGGGACCTGTCGGCCTGGGGCATCCTGGAGCAGGAGCGGCCGGACAGCTTCCGCAGAATGTATCAGTTCTGGTGTCGCAAAAGTTAAGCCCGCCGGGCGATGCGCCAGGCGGGCCTAAATCACTGCGTGGCCTTGCGGCCGGCTGTTCAACCGTTAAGCGGCCAAGCTGCCACCATCCGTCCAGGCGGAGGTCTGCTTACATGACGAGCAAATTCGTTCGCCGGGCCAAGAGCTGGAAAACTCTTTGCGGCACATTAGGCACTTCCGTGCCTTCACCTCGTACACCTTGTCGCTTTGCGGCTTCTTGTTCTGTGATGAGTCGCTCATTTCTTACCTTACGGCTCCTGGTCAGGACCGTTCCAAAAGGCCCGTTATCCGTGGTGGGGGTTCGCCATGTGACATGACAGTTTTTGGTCAAAAAAACAAGGGGAATCGTCGCGAATGCGACCGATTAGTAAACGTCGGAATGTGGTTTTGGAACGGCTGTTGTGACCTTTTTGCATAGCAAAACGTAAGCTTCTGTATACGAAAGGCCAGCCCTTTGCCCCCACCGATGGGCCGATCGCCCCTGGACAGATCAGGCCGGTCGAGCCAAGTTGAAATGCGCTATGGGCGATGTGACGGACGGACCTGCAAAAGATGCGTACGGCAAAATACCAGCTCGGTGACTTGGTGCGCCATCGGATCTTCCCTTTCCGCGGCGTCATCTTCGATGTCGACCCTGAGTTCGCCAATACCGAGGAGTGGTACGAGGCGATTCCGGAGGATATCCGGCCCAGCAAAGACCAGCCGTTCTATCATCTGCTGGCCGAGAATTCGGAAGGCACCTACACGGCCTACGTCTCGGAGCAGAACCTGTTGCCGGACGACAGCGGCGAACCGATTCCGCACCCGGATATCGACAGCTTCTTCGTCGGCATGGAGGGCGGCCGCTACGTCCCGCGCAGCGAGCACGCCCACTGAGCGCGTCGTCTCTGGTTAGCCTCTGTGTCCCTGCCTTAACTCGTTGACACTGCAATCATCTGGGCAATCGAGCTTGTTGCTGGACCCTCGGGTCTCGGCCCTTTGGGCCTCGCCCAAGGGTGACGACTGAGGGAAATGCCGAAGGCAGCCCTGCGCCCCATCGCTCATTTATGATCGTCACCCTTGGGCGTGCCGCACAGCGGCGCGACCCGAGGGTCCAGCAAAAAGCTCGATTGCCCAGATCAATGCAATGTCACCGCACTAAGCACTCCGCCTGGCGACCAGATGAAAGATGTGCCAGCGCTTCGGCTTGCCCTGTGCCGTCTTTCCCTCGTCCTCTTCTTCCCTGAGATGCTCGATGGTGAAGCCGTCGAACAGCGCCTCGACCTGCTGTTTGGATAGGATCGTCACGCCGCTCTGCTTCGACCAGTCGTCGCGCGGCCCGAGGAGATGGCCGGAAAAGCGGCCGCCCGGCACAATGGCGGCGCAGATAGTCGTCCACAGGCGCTCGAAGGCCTCAGGCGGGCAGAAGGGCAGGGAGAAGCTGGCGTTGACGAGCTCGGCTTCGCCGAGCGCCCCAAGCGTCTCGAAGGGGGACAGCCGCGTGGTCAATCGCCCCTCAACCCCAAGCGTTGCCGCCCGCTCGCGCAGCTCGATCAGCGCCGCTTCTGTCTTGTCGGTGGCGAGAACCTGCCATCCAGCTTCAAGCAAGGGCAGGCTATCCCGACCGACTCCGGCCCCGAGATCGATGGCTCGCAACGGGCCCTGCGACTCCGCGGCGAGCGCCGTCATGGCCCGCTTCAGCGTGTCGTGTGGCGGCCGATCCCGGGTCTGGTCGTAGTAGGCCAGCCAGTTGGTCGGGTTCTTCTCGTTCATGGACGTCAGAAACCTTCCTTTTCACAGGCTTTCAACTTCCTCGCCTTCTGCACTACGATGTATTGTGATTTTGGGGACTCTGACATCGGTTTGGTGTTTTGCTGCGATGGACAAGCTTGAACTTCTCGGACGTAACTTTCTCTTCCGTGATCTCGATCGAAACGCCTTGGAGCGATTGGCCGCCTTGGCCGTTACGCGGCGTTTGAAGAAGGGGGAGATGCTCTTCAACAAGGGCGACGAGGGCGACGCGCTTTATGGCGTGCGCTCCGGCAATATCTGCATCAGCACCACGGCGCCCAACGGCAAGGAAATCATCCTGAGCGTCATGGAGCGGGGTGACGTCTTCGGCGAGATCGCCTTGCTGGACGGCTTGCCGCGCACGGCGGATGCGCGGGCGCTGGAGAGCAGCGAACTGATCATGATGCGCCGGCGCGACTTCACGAGCTTGTTGGAGCGCGAGCCGTCGCTTGCGGTGCATCTGCTCGAGCTGTTGTGCGAGCGCCTGCGCAACACCAATGCCATGTTGGAAGACGTAGCCTTCCTCGGGTTGCCGGCCCGCCTGGCCAAGCGCTTGCTGAGCCTGGCGACGATCTATGGCCAGACCTGCGAGGATGGCGAGATGATCGGCCTCAAGCTGTCCCAGAGCGATCTCGGGCAAATGCTCGGCACCTCCCGCGAGAGCATCAACAAGCAGCTGCAGGAATGGGTGCGCCAGGGCTTCGTCAAGCTGGGCCGCAGCCGCGTCACCATCTGCGACCGGACGGCCTTGCAGCAAGTGGTCGAAAAAGCGCTCACGGCTTGACCTGCCCACGCGGGTGCGCCATGTCGCCGAGGGTGTCGACGTGAGGTAAGGCATTCGCCGACCGACCTCCCAGGAAAAAAGAAGATAGGAGATTAGGATGGCTTGGCAGCGCGTGGGCAGCGTGGGCGACCTCAGCGAGGGCGAGATGATGGAAGTCGAGATCGGCGACCAGTCGATTGCCATCTACCGTCTGGACGACGGCTTCTTCGCCACCGACAACATCTGCACCCATGCCTTTGCCAAGCTGACCGAGGGCGTGCTGGACGACGGCTGCGTCGAGTGTCCATTGCATGCCGGTATCTTCGACGTGCGCTCGGGCGAAGCCCTCGACGGGCCGGTGGAGGACGACCTCAAGGTCTTTCCCACCAAGGTCGAGGGCGACGACATCCTGATCGACGCCTAACGAGCCCGGGCGGCGCCGCGCCGGCCAGCCGTGATGTCGCTTTGGGATCTGCCGCCGGCCGCCTTCCTCTTTGCCGCCGCCGTCCTGTTCGCCGGGGGCTTGGTGAAAGGCGTTATTGGCATCGCCTTGCCCTTGGTCGGCATTCCGCTCCTGACGTTCATCATGCCGGTTCAATCGGCGATCGCCGTCATGGTCGCACCGGTGCTGATCGGTAACCTGCAGCAGTTGCATCAGGCGAAAGGGCGGCGCGCCATCGTCAAGCGCCTCTGGCCGCTGCTCGTGGCCCTAGTGACCGGCATCTTCATCGGCGTGCATCTGCTTGCCGGCAGCGATTCGGAGATTGTTCTGCTGCTGCTCGCGGTGGCGATCGTCGTTTTCGTCGCCATCAGTTTCATCGCCCCCCGCCTGGCCATGCCGCCGCGGCTGGAGCGGCCGCTCGGCTTTCTTGCCGGCGGGCTGGGCGGGTTGCTCGGCGGCATGACATCCATCTACGGCCCGCCGATCATTCTCTACGTCCTGTCGATGCGGCCGCCGCGGGAGACCTTCATCGCCTACATGGCGGTCATCCTGCTGACCGGAACCATTCCGCTCTATTCGGCCTTGGCGGTCTACGGCATTCTCGGCTGGGACGAGGGCCTGTTTTCTCTCCTGCTCGTCGTGCCTGTCTTGCTCGGCATGGCGCTCGGCCGCCGGCTGCGCGGCCTGATTCCGGAAGAGACGTTCCGCCTGGTCATCATGTTGATGTTGCTGGTGATCGCGGCCAACCTGGTGCGCAAGGCGCTCTTCCCAGCCTAGTCGGCCGCGCACTTCAGCTTGTCAGACAAGGGTAGGGCGCCGGACCACCAGCAGGGGAAAGATCAACAGGCCAGCGAAGAAGCCGCCGGCGTGGGCTTCCCAAGAAATGGCGCTGCCCCCGTCGCCGGGCGCGCCCAAGTAGGCATAGCCGAGATTGAGCAGCATCATGATGGCCGAGAAGGCGAAGAGCTTCCGCAGCCGCTCGCCACTGCTCATGGTGAAGGGGGCCACCCAGACGTGCCCCGCAGCGCCGATCAACCCGAAGACGATCGCCGAGGCGCCAATGGTCAGGGTCGGCTCGCCCCAGTGGAGAAAAGCCTGGGTGAGGCCGCCGAGTACGCTGGTCGTCAGCAACAAGATCAGAAAACGGTCCAGTCCGAGCACCCGGTAGATTTGACTGCCGAGCGTGGCGATCCAAAGTCCATTGAACAGCAGATGGAGCCAGCCACCGTGCAGGAAGGCATAGGTAAGCAGCGAGTAAAGCCGCTCTGGCTGGAACTCGCCGTTCCAGAAGAGAATCAGGCCGAACGTTCCGATCAGCCAGTTGGCTTGGTTCGGCTGCAGGACGGTCATGAGCACCTGAATGGCAAGCATGACGCCGAGAATGATCTTTATGGCCGGTGGCAGGGTGATCATTGGAGAGCGCGTTGGCGGCTGCCAGCCCGAGTTTCGCCTGCCGACAGGCGTGAAAGTCTTACCGGGCGTGGGGCGCATTATGGGGCTGTCGGCAGTCTGGCGTGTGGTTGACCGGATGTGGCGAAGAAATGGTCTTCCCGGCCCGACTTGTCGAGTGATTTCCACTGTCGCACTTAGGTAAACGCAATGAAATCAAAGCTTTTGAGCGTCATCTTTCTGCTCCTCTCCGCAACGGCGGCGACGGCCAGCACGCCACAGGGGGCGCCGCCGATCGACGCTTGGCAATCGCCGTTGGAGCAGGGGCACCCCTTGGCCGGTCGGCTGTGGGACGCCGCCAACGGGCAGTTCGTCGCCCCGGAGGCGCTGCTGCCACGCCTGCGCTCGGCCGACTATCTGCTGTTGGGGGAGACCCACGACAACGCCGACCATCACCGCCTGCAAGCCTGGCTGATCCGAGAGGCCGGGCAGGGCAGCAAGCCGGCGGTGGTGTTCGAGATGATCGACGAGGATCAGTCGCCGGCGCTCGAACGCTATCTCGCTTCGGGCACGCCGACCGCGGCAGGGCTGGGGCCGGCCATCGGCTGGCAAGACAGCGGCTGGCCCGACTGGTCGCTCTATCAACCCGTCGCCGAAGCGGCCCTGGCCAGCGGTGCGGCCTTGAAGCCGGGAAGCCTGTCGAACAGCGCGATCAGGGAGATCGGCATGCGTGGCCTGGCGGAGAGCCTGTCGCCTGAGGAGCTGGGTCGCCTGGCCCTGACGCAGGACTGGCCGGAAGCGCTCACGGCGGAGCTTCATGAGGAGCTCGGCCGGTCGCACTGCGACCTGCTGCCGGCGGACATGCTACCGCGGATGGCCGAAGTTCAGCGCATGCGCGATGCCAAACTGGCAGATGCCATGGTCGCGGCGCAGGCCGAAGGGCACAGCCCGGTCATTCTGGTTGCCGGCACCGGCCATACCGGTCATCGCCGTGCCGTGCCCTGGTATCTCGCGGCGCGCCAGGCCGAAGGCGAGGTGCTCAGCATTGCCATGCTGGAGGTGATGGAAGGCGCGGATGACCCGAGCGATTACGAGCGACGGGGCGACCATGATTTCCTCTGGTTCACGCCGCGCGCCGAGCGGGATGACCCCTGCGAAGGCTTGGCGGAACGACTCGGAAAGGCCTCGGCGGACGACTGAGCTGCCTTGTCATGCTGCAATGCAACATTGCTTTCACAGCAAAAAGGTGCTTCATCGAGATCACGTGAGCCGGAGTCTTCGGGGCAGAAAGCAGACTTATGGACCTCAGCAAAGTCGCGATTGGCGAAAATCCGCCGTTTGACGTCAATGTCGTCATCGAGGTCACCATCGGCAGCGACCCGGTGAAGTACGAGCTGGATAAGACCACCGGCGCGCTTTACGTCGACCGCTTTCTGCACACGGCAATGCACTATCCCTGCAACTACGGCTTCATCCCCCATACGCTGTCCGACGATGGCGATCCGGTCGACGTGCTTGTGGTCGGACCCTATCCCATTGTCCCGGGGGCGGTGGTGCGCACCCGCCCGGTCGGTGTGCTGATGATGGAGGATGAGAAGGGCGGCGACGAGAAGGTGCTGGCGGTGCCGGCCGATCAGCTGCACCCCTACTACAAGAACGTTTCCTCCTACCGCGATCTGCCGCAGATTCTGCTCGACCAGGTCAGCCACTTCTTCGCTCACTACAAAGACCTCGAGAAGGACAAGTGGGTCGAGGTGAAGCGCTGGGGTGAGGCCGGGGAGGCCGAGAAGATGATCAGCGAGGCCATCGAGCGCGCCAACGCGGCGGACGCCAAGGCCGCGGAGTAGCCCAGCCGCTGTCGGCAGGCTCTCCAATCCGGTACGAAAGCGGTTCCGAAGCGGACCGCTTCTCCTTTATGCTCAGCCTGTTGGTCCCTATGTCTTAGGGAGCAATTCGTGGACGCAAAGCAGAGGGACAGCGCAGTGCCGATCATCAGGCAGCTGGTCATGGCAGGGGTCAAGCGCGCGCTGCAAGACCCGCGGGTGCGGGCGAAAGCAGCAGACGTGGCCCGAAAGGAAGTCAAGCCGCGGGTCGAAGCGGCCGCCCGTGTCGGCCGGGAGCAACTGGCAAGCGCCCGGCAGGATTGGCGCCAGGCTTCGCAGGAGGTCGATCCACGCGAGAAGCCGGCTGAGTTCGCCGGCCGCTTGGTCGGCCGCGTCAAACGACGGCTGATCGACTAGAGCCCTCCATCCCTTAAAAAGTACGGCGGACGCCAAGGCATCCGCCGTAGTCAGGAAGAGGGGCTGTAAGGTCGGACTGGCCGGCCATCTCCCAAGCAGACGATCGGCCAATCCGAAAGTCCGGCCGTCAGACGACCGGAAGGCTGATGGACCCCGAAGAGGCCCATCAAAAAGAACTCCACAAGCACCGGTTCCATTTCATGGCGGCGGATGCGATCCTACGATCTCCCCGAAGGTGCGCATCTCCCGAACGCCGCCATCGACAAGCTACGCCTGAAGCTTGATCCTCTTGTGACAGTACTAAGTCACTGTGTGGATCTTCCTCCGCGCTTCCCGGCTCGCGCTGATCTGTAGGCACCTGTTGGGACGTAAAAAGCCTTATAGACACATGGGCCTTGGCGGACGGGTGGGGATTGGGCTGTCGCGCAAAGGGTCTCAGCGATAAGGACGAGATACGATGGCGAGGCTCGATCGCAACGGGCTGGTTTGGATCACGGGCGCAAGCTCCGGCCTCGGTCGGGCTCTGGCGCTGCTCATGGTGAAACGCGGCCACCGGGTGGCCATCTCCGCACGCAAGGCAGAGAGCCTGGAGGAGGTGGTCAAGGAAGGGGAAAAGCTCCGTGGTGCCCTCTACCCGGTGCCGCTAGACGTCACCGACGAGGCCCAGGTGCGGGACGCTGTCGAGGCCATGGAAAAGGAGCATGGCGAGATCGCACTGGCGGTCCTCAACGCCGGCACGCACATCCCTCTCGACGTCGAAGACTTCAACACGGAGGCTTTCCGCAAGCTGATCGACGTCAACGTCATGGGGGTGGTCAACTGCCTGGCACCGATCATCGAGCGCATGCGGGCGCGTCAGCGTGGCCACATCGCGGTGGTCGCCTCCGTCGCCGGCTACTGCGGCCTGCCGAGTGCCTCCGCCTATGGCCTGACGAAGGCCGGGCTCATCAACATGTGCGAGGCTCTGAAGCCTGAGCTGGCGCTCGACAACATCCAACTGCAGCTGGTCAATCCGGGCTTCGTGCGCACGCCCCTGACCGATAAGAACGACTTCAACATGCCGTTCTTGATGGAAGCCGACGATGCCGCGGCGGCCTTCTACGACGGCCTGCAGTCCGACCGCTTCGAAATCGTCTTCCCGCGCCGCATGGCCTGCACCATGGCCAGCCTGCGCAGTCTGCCCTACCGCCTGTTCTTCAAGGTCACCGGACCGATGGCGCGCGACCGGCGCAGCAAAAGAAAAGGCGACGCGAAGAGCGCCGCCTGATCCGATTGCAATTCGGGTGAGCGTCTACTCGGCAGCAGCCTTCAAAGCCGCGGTCGGTGCGCCCTGGTTCCAGAAGGCCTGACCAAGCTGCGCCGCATCCTTGAAGAAGACGATGGTGCATTCGCCGACCAGCAGGCCGAACTTGGAGACCTTGACCCGATTGATCAGCAGTCCGCCGGCCTGAAGGTACATGGCGTCATCGAAGCGCATGGTGACCAGACGCTGACCGACACGGAGCTGGAAGTCATACTGCCAACGGAAGGTGTTGCCCGAGACCTCTCCGCGGGCCGTGCCGACCACGTTCTCGCAGGTGCCTTCATAGCCGTTCGCGCCGACCTGCTTCACCAGCCACTCGCGCGTCTCCTGCTCACCGTCGTTGTAGGCGAGAACTTCGTGAAGACGCAGGCGGTCTCCTTCCACGGTGCCGACCATCTCGGCGGAGAACTGGCGCCGCAGGCGGCCAAAGCGGTCGTGAAACAGGCCGATCGCTCCCGTCTCGCCGGCAAAATACTCTTCCAGGCGCAGGGCCGGCGGCTTCGGAAAGGGCAGCACAGAGAGGTTTTTGCGTTGCGATAGCATCTCTTGCAGGTCTTCGGTCATAGCGTCAGTCTCGATTTGTCCCTTGGGCGTACCCGGCCGGTAATCCCAGCCGTTAATTACTCAATTCCTACGAAGGAATAGGGGCAATCGATCACTTTTGGATGAGAAAAAGTCGCCTAGCGAGCGTGCGACAGGGCGACGCGCTGCACGTCAATACGGCCGGTCGAAAAGCCAGCCTCGCAGTAGGCGAAGTAATAGGTCCACATGCGCCGGAAGCGCTCGTCGAAGCCGAGCTCGCGAATCCGCGGCCAAGCGTCGTCGAAGCGGTTGCGCCAGGTCGATAGCGTGCGGGCATAGTCGCTGGCGAAGCCCTGCTCGGCGACCGTGCGCAGGCCGACCGACTGCACTGCCGAGCGGAAAGCGGTGGGTGAGGGCAGCATGCCGCCCGGGAAGATGTAGCGCTGGATGAAGTCGGTGCCTCGACGATAGCGCTCGAAGGAAGCCTCATCGATGGTGATGACCTGCAGCGCGGCGCGCCCCTCCGGCGACAAAAGGTCCCGCACTTTCTCGAAGAAGGCTTGCCAATAGCGCTCACCCACCGCTTCGAACATCTCGATGGAGACGATGCGGTCGAAGTGCCCCGATACGTCGCGGTAGTCCTGCCGCCGCACTTCGACGCTCTTCGTCAAGCCGGCCGACTGAATGCGCTCGCGCGTGTAGTCGAACTGCTGATCGGAGATGGTGATGGCGGTGACGTGCGCGCCACGCTCCTTGGCGACGTACTCGGCGAAGCCGCCCCAGCCGCAACCGATCTCCAGCACGTGGCTGCCGCGCTCGACCTCCGCCGCATCGGCGATGGCGGCGTACTTGGCCGTCTGGGCGTCCTCCAGGCTGATGTCGAAGCTCGGATAGCGGGCGGCGGAATAGGCCATGCCGCGGTCGAGCCACTCGGCGTAGAAGTCGTTGCCCAGGTCATAGTGCTGCAGAATGTTGCGTCGCGCGCCGCGCCGGGTGTTGGGACGCAGCAGGTGATAGAGCCGGGCTGCCGAGCGATAGAGGGTGGAGCCCTGCAGGCTTTCCTGCCAGTGGTCGAAGTTGATCGCGGCGAGCCGCAGGAAGACCGCGAGGTCCGGCGTATCGCATTCGCCGGCCATGTAGCTCTCGGCAAAACCGTTGCTGCCGCCGAAGAGCACGCGGCGGAACATGCGCTCGTCGTTGACGATCAGCTCGGCGTGCGGCCCCGGCTCACTGCCGCTGAGCTGGCGCCGGCTGCCGTCCGGCAGGGTCAGCTTCAACTCGCCGGCGTGAAGGCGGCTGCCGAAAGCATCGATCAGAAGGCCGTAGCGTGATTTCAAGCGCGGGCGGTGGGTCATCTTGGGTATGGACATCGTCGTCATGTCAGGCGTGCTCCCGCAGCGGCGCGGGGGTGTTCATGGAAGCATTGGAAAGGCTAGCCGAGCTGTCGCGGCGAACCAAGCTCACAAGCTCGGCCGGCTTGGCGGGGCGGCGATGGAACTTGGCGCCCTTCATCCACAGCCAGAGGGCTTCCCAGTGGATCCCGCCCATGATCTTCAAGGTCAGCAGCGGATAGCCGAAAGCGGCACGCAGGAAGCTGCGCCAGCCGAGCTCAGCCCGCTCGCCCGTGTGCCCGGCATAGAGCAGGCGGCCTTCCTCGCCGCCTTCCAGGATGGAGAGGCCATAGCGGGCGTCAGGCGCCTTTACCTTGATGCGGTAGTCGGCCGACATCTCGATAAAGGGCGAAACGTAGAAGTGCTTGTCGAAGGCGTGGTGCACCCGCTCGTCCCCCGGCTCGACGGGGAGGAGATAGGCGTGGTGCTGGCCGAACGTGTTAGACACTTCATAAAGAACGGCAATAAGCCTTTCGTCAGAGTCGTAGCAAAACCAGAGCGTTATGGGGTTGAAGACATAGCCCAGCACGCGCGGGAAGCAGAGCACCCGCACCGGTCCGTCGCTCGGCAGACCGGCGGCGGCGAGCTGCTCCGCAATCCAGGGGCGCGGGGCGCTGCCGTCGCGCGGGCCCAGATCGCGATCCCACAGGCTGAGGATGTTCCAGCGATTGTGCGAGAAGCCGGGCAGGCGTTGGCCGATCTGATCCAGCTCATCGAGGTCGGCGAAGAGGCTGAAGACCCGATAGGTGAAGCGATGGCGGAAGGGGCGCACCCGGTGGTGCATCACCCGCCCGAAATAGAGCGCCGAGTTCAAGCTGTCGTGCGGCTTGTCCAACTGGGTTCAAAGCTCCTTCAGGCGGCTTCGCCAAGGTCGCTGCGCGGCTGCGGCGCGGCATTGGCGGCCGCGGGCGAAGCCGGCACGACATCGTTCCACCAGGGCGGTGCCGCGTCCAGGGCCGCGGCGACCGTCAGGCCCGACTGCAGCGCGTCCTCGTGGAAGCCGTAGCCGAGGTAGCTGCCGCAGAACCAGGTGCGGTTCTCACCTTGGATCTGGCCCATCTCCTGCTGCGCCGCCACGGCCAAGCGGTCGAAGACCGGATGATCGCAGCTGTAGGCCAAGTCGACCGTTTCAGGGGCTGGTTCCTGCAGGGGATTGAGCGAGATGAGCAAGGGCTCGCTGGTCTCCAGGCTCTGCAGCCGGTTCATCCAGTAGGTGACGGATACGGCCCGCTCACCATCCGTCTGTTCGCCCATAAGATAGTTCCAGCTCGACCAAACCGCCTTGTTGCGCGGCATCAAACGGCTGTCGCGGTGCAGGTAGCACTGGTTCGCCTGGTAGCGAAAGGCGCCGAGCAGAGCGCGCTCCTGGCCCGACATGTCCTGGCCGAGGATGTCCTTGGTCTGATCGGCGTGGCAGGCCATCACAACCTGATCGAAGCGCGCCTCGCTGCCGTCGTCGAGCGTCAGCCAGACACCCACCGGTGTGCGGCGCATCGCCGTGACCGCGGTCTGCGCATAGGCTTTGCCGCGGAAGTCCTGCAGCAGGCGAGCGACGTATTCGCGGCTGCCGCCGGTCACCGTGCGCCATTTCGGCCGCCCGTTGAAGCGCAGCAGGCCGTGGTTGTCGTGAAAGTTGAAGAAGGAGAGGGCGGGAAAGGCCTTCACCTCGTCGAGCGGGCAGGACCAGATGGCGGCGCTCATCGGCAGGATGTGCCGTTCGATCAGGCGCGCCGAATAGCCCTTCTGTTCCATGAAGGCGCCCAGGGTCAGCTCCGGGTCCGGCGCCTCCAAAAAGGCATAGGCATCGGCGTAGAAGCGCTTGATCTCCCAGAGCAGCCGCCAGGCGTCGGCGCGGAAGAACTGGCCGCTGTGGCCGAACAGGCCTTTCAGGTCGCCGGCGTACTCGAAAGCCGGCTCGCTCTGGGAAAAGGCAAAGGACATGGTGCTCGGCTGGGTCGCCACGCCGAGATGGCTGAAGAGCTGCGTCAGGTGGGGATAGTTGCGCTCGTTGTAGACGATGAAGCCGGTGTCGACCGCGATCTCGCCCTGGCGGTCCGGCACCTCCACCGTATGGGCGTGGCCGCCGAAGTGGGCGGCGCTTTCGAAGAGTGTGACGTCATAACGGCGGGAGAGGGCCCAAGCAGCTCCCAAGCCGGCGGCACCCGCGCCGACAACAGCGATTTTCATGCAGCTTTCCTTTTTATCGTTTCAAAGGCGTCGAGCGCCAGTTTGCGTGCTTCCTTGTGATCGACGATGGGGTGGGGATAGCTCTCCCCGAGCGTGACCCCAGCGGCGCGAAGCTGATCCTCGCTCGCCGTCCAGGGCTGATGAAGTACCTCGTCCGGCAGCTCGGCGAGCTCCGGCACCCAGGCGCGGACATAGTCACCCTTGGGATCGAACTTCTCGCCCTGGCTCACCGGATTGAAGATGCGGAAGTAGGGCGCGGCGTCGGCACCCGAACCAGCCACCCACTGCCAGCTCGCCGCGTTGTTCGCCAGGTCGGCATCGACCAGCGTGTCCCAAAACCAGGCCTCGCCCCGCTGCCAAGGCACCAAGAGGTCCTTGATCAGGAAGGAGGCGGTGATCATGCGCACCCGGTTGTGCATCCAGCCGGTGGCCCAAAGCTCGCGCATGCCGGCGTCGACGATTGGATAGCCGGTCCGGCCGCGACACCAGGCCTCGTAGAGCGCCTCGTCGTCCTTCCAGGGAAAGTCGTCGAACTGTGAGCGCCAGTTCTGCTCCGGCAGGTTCGGCCAGTGATAGAGCAGGTGGTAGGAGAACTCGCGCCAGCCCACCTCGCTCAGGAACTTCCAGGCATCCTTGTCGCCGCCTCCGTGCGCCTCGATGTGCGCCAGGGTGCGGTGCCAGATCTGCCGCGGGCCGATCTCGCCCCAGTGCAGGTGTGGCGAGAGGCGGGAGGTCGAGGGCTTGTCCGGGCGGTTGCGGTCGTTGCCATAGCCCTTGAGAGCATCCTCAAGGAAGCGCTCCAGCTTCTCGACCGCGCCGGCTTCGCCCGGTGTCCAGTGTGCGGGGAAAGCCCTCGCCCAATCGGGGTTGCGCGGCAGCAGCGCCCAGGTGGCGAGATCGTCGCTCTTAAGAGCCGGCGCAGCCTTTACCTCCGCGGGCTTGGGCAACGGGGCCGGCACCGGCATCTGGCGGAGCGTCTTCCAGAAGGGCGAGTAGACCTTGAAGGGGTGGCCGCCCTGGGTTCTCACCGTCCAGGGCTCCTGCAGCAAGGCAGCGTTGTGGCTCGTCACCTCAACGCCGTTGTCCTGCAGCGCAGTCTTGATCGTCTTGTCGCGGGCAATGCGCCAGGGCTCGTAACAGCGATTCCATTGGATCGCCGTGGCGCCGCTTTCCTCGATCACCTCGGCCAAGACCCGCTCGGCCGGACCGCGGCGTAGCACCAAGTTCAAACCGAGCTTGCTCAGGTCTGCCTGCAGAGAGGTCAGGGACTGATGCAGCCACCAGCGCGACGCGCCGCCGTGGGCCCAGGCGCCGGCGTCCTCGTCCTCCAGGATAAAGAGGCAAACGATCGGCCGGCCGCTGTCGGCGGCGGCACGGAAGGCCGGATTGTCGGTGAGCCGGAGGTCCTGACGGAACCATACCAGCACGGGCGGAGCGGAGCCCATGTAACCTGCGTCCCCAGACGGGTTGATTTATCGGCCGGCTGGATTGCCGGTTGTTTCTGTCAGGGCTTTACGCGCGCGCCTTCGCCCCGGATCACAGGGCGTAGTAGGGCGCGATGGGCTGCAAGGCCCGGGAGGGGAAGGGATAGACGCCTTGTCGGCCGAGCAGCCAAACCCGGAAGTCATTGGCAAACAGTCGGCTGATCGCTTCGTCCAACACGTCCAGGCCACCGGTGAAGGCGCCGAAGGCCGGCAGCACCAGACGCATGGGGTCGCCGACGAAGCAGCGCTGGGTCAATCGCTTTTGCCTGACCCGCACGCAGGCCTTCGGGTGGAAGTGGCCGGAGATCTCCCCGGCTTGCGCCGAGCCGAGGCTCGCCTCATGGCGGAACAGCAGAGGGCCGACGACCAGCTCTTCCGTCACCGCGCCGCCCAGGCCGGCTTCGATCGCCGGGTCGTGGTTGCCCAAGATCCAGGTCCAGTCGACGCCCGCCACCATGGCGCGCAGGCGTGCATCGCTTTCCTCGTCCAGCCGCGCCGCGCTTTCTTCGTCGTGGAAGGAGTCGCCGAGCGCAACCACCTGGCGTGGCTTGTAGGCCGCGATCAGGGTCTCGAGCAGGGATAGCGTTGCCGCCGTGTCATAGGGCGGCAGCAGCTGCCCGGCCGCCGCAAAGGCCGCGCCCTTGCCGAAATGCAGGTCGGCGACCACCAGCATCTGACGGTCGGGCCAGTAGAGGGCGCCGCGCCGATCCATGACCAGCTCTGCGCCGTTGATGTAGCAGAACTGGCTCATATCGGCAGCAGGCCCTGCACCGTCTCGTTGCTCATCGCTTCGTCGATCAAGGCCTGCGCGCCTTCGTCCAAAAGTTCGTCCAGGGCTTGGCCGTAGACCTGCTCCTTGCCGACCTCCAGCAGAACCGGCACGGCCAGGGGCGAGACGCGGTCCAGGCGGCAGTGGCGAATCCGGCCCTTCACCCTGGCCAGCATCTGCGCCAATCGGCGGATGTCGGTCAAGCCGCCCCCCGCATCGGCACGGGTTGCCTGCAGCAGCACGTGGTCGGGCTCGTGCTTGCGCAGCACATCGTAGATCAGGTCGGCGCTGAAGGTGACCTGCTTACCGCTCTTCTCTTGCCCCGGCATGCGCCGCTCGATCAGCCCGGCGATCACCGCCACGTTGCGGAAGGTGCGCCGCAGCAGCGAGGACTCGGCCATCCACTCTTCCAGGTCGTCACCCAGCATGTCCTCGTCGAAGAGGGCATCGACATCCTTGGCCGCCTTCAAGCTCCAAACGGCGATGACGTAATCGGTGGCGACGAAACCGAGCGGCGAGAGCCCGGCCCGCTCCATGCGCTTGGTCAACAGCATGCCCAAGGTCTGGTGCGCGTTGCGCCCCTCGAAGCAGTAGGCGACAAGGTACTCGCGCTCGCCGCGCGGAAAGGTCTCCACCAAGAGACCTTCCTCGGGCGGCATCACCGAACGGCGGCGTTGCTGCGCCAGCCACTCCTGCACCGGTGGGGGCAGGTCGCCCCAGTCGGCCGGCGTCTCCAGCATGGCGCGCACCCGGTCGGCCAGGTGGGTCGTCAGCGGTAGCTTGCCGCCGACATAGGCCGGCACCTTGGGCTCGCCGCCCTTGCCGCGCACCGCTTCGACGGTCAGCTCGCGGATGCCGAGGAAGACGAGCAGTTCGCCGCCGAAGATGAAGGTGTCGCCGGGCCTGAGGCCTTGGACGAAGTACTCCTCCACCTCGCCGAGCGAACGTCCGCCCTTCAAGCGCACCTTCAGGGTCGGCGCCTCGACGATCACGCCGACGTTCATGCGATAGCGCTGAATCTGCCGCGGGTTGGTCACCCGGTAGAGGCCGTCGGCCGCGTGTGCGACGCGACGGAAGCGGTCGTAGCTCTTCAGCGCATAGCCGCCGTCGCAGACGAAGCCGAGCGCTTTGTCGAAAAGCTCTCGCGTCAGTGCCGCGTACGGGGCGGCCTTGCAAACTTCGTGATAGAGCGTGTCGGCATCGAAGGGGCCGGCGCAGGCGGTCCCCAGGATGTGCTGACAAAGCACGTCAAGGCCGCCTTGGCGTGGCGGGTCGCCGTCCAGGCTGCCGGCGCGCACGGCCTCCAGGGCGGCCTGGCACTCCAGCACCTCGAAGCGGTTGGCCGGCACCAAGAGCGCCCGGCTCGGTTCGTCCAGGCGGTGATTGGCGCGGCCGAGGCGCTGCAGCAGTCGGCTTGCCCCCTTGGGCGCGCCGATCTGGATCACTTGGTCGACCGCTGCCCAGTCGACGCCGAGATCGAGCGAGCTGGTCGCCACCACCGCCCGCAGCGCACCCCGCGCCATGGCGGCTTCCACCTTGCGGCGCTGCTCCACCGCCAGGCTGCCGTGGTGCAGGCCAATCGCCAGCCCATCCTCATTGCGGCGCCAAAGGTCCTGGAAGACGATCTCCGCTTGGGCCCGGGTGTTGACGAAGACCAGGGTGGTCTTGGCCGGCTTCAGGCGCTCATAGACCTCGGCCAGGGCATGCACCGCCATGTGTCCCGACCAGGGCAGATGGGCCGAGGTGTCGAGAATCTCGATCTCCGGCTTGGCGCCGCTGTCACCGCGCACCTTGCGCACGGAGGCTTCTGCCGCGTCCAGTCCCGAGGCAAGCCAGCGCAGCAGATAGTCTTCGTCGTGCACCGTGGCGGAGAGTCCGACCCGGCGCAGGCCGGGGGAGAGGCGGTCGAGGCGCGCCATGGCGAGTGCCAGGAGATCGCCGCGCTTGCTGTTGGCCAGCGCGTGCAGCTCGTCGACGACGATGCATTGCAGGCCGGCAAAGATCTCCGCGGCGTCGTGGTAGGAGAGCAGCAGGGCGAGGGACTCCGGCGTGGTCAGCAGCATGTGCGGCGGCTTGTGCCTTTGCCGCTGCCGCTTGCCTTGCGGCGTGTCGCCGGTGCGCGTCTCAACCGTGATCTCGAGGCCCATCTCGCGGATCGGCCGTTCGAGATTGCGCTCGATGTCGACCGCAAGCGCCTTGAGCGGCGAAATGTAGAGCGTGTGCAGTCCGGCGCTCGGACGCTCCGCCAGGGCCAAGAGGCTGGGCAGGAAGCCGGCCAGCGTCTTGCCGGCGCCGGTGGGCGCGATCAGCAGCGCCGACTGCCCGGCCTCGGCCGCCTCGACCATGTTGAGCTGATGGCGATAGACGGCCCAGCCCTGCGCCGCGAACCAGTCGTGGAACGGCTCCGGCAAGGCCGGCATAGGCGGGGAGGGGCTGGCAGTCACTCTTGCCACGGAAAGACTCTCGGATGCGCGGTGCCCTCAATCTGAGCCCCAGCCGGCGCCGCGGCAAGCTGGTCTCGACCGATCCGCGGGGCAGGGGTAAAGAACGGCAAGAGATTGGAATTATGCCGGAGCGGCCCGCTGTTCTCGCCAAGCTTTCTGACCGCGAATGACCGTCCGGGCCGCTATCCCGACTCCTACTATGCGGCCACGGCCAAGCCGATTGCACCTTTTCCGGAGGCGCAGGAGCCTCTGCGCTGCGATGTCTGCGTCATCGGCGGCGGCTTCACTGGGCTTTCCACGGCGCTGCACCTGGCCGAGCGCGGGCTAGACGTGGTCCTGCTGGAGGCGCACCGCATCGGCTGGGGCGCCTCGGGCCGCAACGGCGGCCAGGTCGGCTCCGGCCAGCGTTTGGGTCAGGACAAGCTGGAAAGCTGGCTGGGCAAGGACGACGCCAAGGCGCTCTGGCAGATTGCCGAGGACGCCAAGGACTTGGTGCGGACCCTGATCCTCCGCCACGGCATCGCCTGCGACTTCAAGCCCGGCATCCTCTACGCCGACCATCGCGAGCGCTTCGTCAAGGACTCCCACGACTACGCGGCGCTGCTGCGCGAGCAATACGGCTATGACCAGATCCGGCCGCTCGACAAGGCCGAGGTCCGCGCGATGCTCGGCACTACCGCCTACTACGGCGGCGCCCTGGACATGGGGGCAGGGCACCTGCATCCGCTCAACTTCGCCCTCGGCCTCGCCGATGCGGCACGCCGGGCCGGGGCACGCCTCTTTGAGAAGGCGCAGGTGCTCGCTATCGAGGAGGGCACGCCCCACCGGGTGAAACTCGCCCAGGCGGAGGTCGAGGCCGAGTTCGTCGTGCTGGCCTGCAACGGCTACCTTGACGAGCTGGAGCCGCGGGTGGCCCGGCGGGTCATGCCGATCAACAACTTCATCATCGCGACCGAGCCGCTCTCCGAAGAGACCGCCCGCACCCTCATCCGCGACGACGTGGCCGTCGCCGACTCACGCTTCGTCATCAACTACTACCGCCTCTCCGCCGACCGCCGGCTTTTGTTCGGTGGAGGAGAGACTTACAGCTATAAGTTCCCAGACGACATCAAGGCGTTCGTCCGTCCCTACATGCTGAAGATCTACCCGCAGCTCGCCGAGGCCAAGATCGACTATGGCTGGGGCGGCACGCTGGCGATCACCGCCTATCGCCTGCCGTACTTCGCCCGCCTCGGGCCCAAGTACCTCTCGGCCGGCGGCTATTCCGGCCACGGCGTGGCGCTCTCCACCATGGCCGGGCGCATCGTGGCCGACGCCATCGGCGGCACCGCAGAGCGCATGGATCTCCTCAGCCGCCTGCCGGTCCGCCCCTTTCCAGGCGGGCCCCATCTGCGCTGGCCGCTCTTGGTGCTGGCGATGAGCTATTACGCGCTACGGGACAAGCTCTAAGTCGACATGAAGGCGGCGACCCAAGGGTCGTCACCGTCCGTGCGGCACATCCGTCGCGTCAGGCGAACCGCCGGCACCCCCTGAGGCCGAGACCCATGAGACCCAGTCCGAAGAGGGTCAGCGTGGCAGGCGCGGGGAGTGCAAAGACGTCGATCGTGGTTCCCGTTGGAATGGAGTCCAACACCTCGCTGTCGTTGAGGTCCGGAGCGGCCAGAAACAACTGCGATACCCCGAGGATCGTTCCAAGCAGGAAATGCTCTCCCGCAGTCTCCGACCCGAGATTGAAGACAGTGCCTGCCGAGAACTGCATGGACGCAGTGTCGAATGTGATGAGCAGGAACGCGTAGGATGAAACACCACCTGCGACATTCACCTGAGTCGAGAGAAGCGTATTTGTCGGATCGAAAAACGATACGCTCAACGCTTCGATACCTGTTGTAGGACCGGAATCGATTGCCGAGACGACCAAAAAACTATCGTCATAAGTAATGACGCCTTCCACCGTGTATCCGGCTGTTCCCGTCCACTTGAAGCCCTTGGTGATCAGCGCAGCCGAGGCGTCGCTCGCGACCAGCAAAAGCGCGATTGCCATGGCCGATGCGATGGAAGCAAGCCGGACAGAGGCGTTTCCTCGGAACGACATCATGTCTTCCTCCATTGCTCATCAGTGAAGTCGACATCCAATACCAGCAATCTTTGTGCCAATTCAGGATAGTGTTGGTTTTCAATGTTTTGGCGCTGACTTGGTCTCGGGTCGCAAGAGCTGTGTTAAGTATATTTTACACTCGTACGGGTTGAGGCCCCCAATCTGTAAAAAAACCTGACAGTTCGACCGTGCACAGGACGTCCGGCTCCAGCTTCGGGCGCTCGCCTACAATCTAGGCAACCGCAGGCCGGCGACGCCGGAGCCGATCAAGGACGGGCCGCTGACCAGCCTGTCGCTCAGACATTGCCAAAAGTGGTAGGTGCGGGCCGCGCTACATCGGGTGGATGTCGGATCAGTATTGTACCGTTAACGAAACCGGGTTATATATATCTCCAGCGCGTTACATATCTGCGGACACTGGAGACGAGGAGACCTGCCATGAAGCTTCACGTTCTGATGGCCGTGGTGGCGGCTTGCGTCATGCTATGGGCGACTTCGGGTGCGGCGAGCGACGTTGGCATTCACCACAATCCGGACCAGCACCATAACTTTGAGTGTGGTGACTGCACGTACGACACGACCATAGACAAGGGTGGAACCAATCTTTACGTCACCTGTTATGGTCAAGAAGCCACAAAAGACCACAATGATGGCGGATGGACGGTGAAGTGCAGCTCGCCGGAAGCGGGCATCATATGCCAATGGGACCTAGACAAGAGTAAGTGCTACTGCCAAAGCGATACACCCAAGGCACACACGGTTAAGATGCACATGGACAGCTTCTGTAAGAATCCTAACTGAGGCTGGCAGCTAAGAGTATCGGCACAACGACGCAGCGGTCCTCCTCTGGCCGCCTCGGGGGTCTGCGCTTCGCAGACCAAACGTTGTCGTGGCGCGACCAGCATCCGGTTGTTGTGTGGAACACTGCCCATCCTGTCCAACGTTACAAGCGGCGCTCACCTCCGCTGGCCGCTGCTGGTGATAAGCGACTCCGCAGCGAGAGAAGAGTTGCAAGAGCCTGTGGTCCAGCCGCATCCGTGACTGTAGGGTGGCGTTGCGGCGCCACCGCGATCTCGAACCGGAAGCAAAGAAGCAGCCAGCATGCCCGACAACTCCATCCCGGCGCTCGGCGCCAACACGCTGCCTGACGGCGAGAGCGATCGGCTCCGCTCTCTCATCGAGACCTGGACCGAGGATCTGGTCACGGGACATTCCTCGGAGTGGAGGAGTTTCTGGGCGGAGGACGCTGTCCTTATGCCGCCGGGTCATGAGCGCATCACGGGTCTCGACAAGATCTCAGACTTCGTGACCCAGGCCTTCAAGCCTGGCCTCTCCGATCGCTTCTCGAACTGGTCCTTCACCGGGCGGGAAGACCTTGCGGTCGTCACGAACCGAATCGCGCTGAGCACCGACGGTAGCGACGCCGCGACATCCTTCAATCAGATGATCGTTCTGCGCCGTGACGGCGAGCAGCGCTGGCGCATCCAGACCGTCATCTTCACGCCGACAGCCAGCTGAGCCCTAAACGCGCTCTTCCAGCCAGTCGGCGCAGAAGCCGGCGATTTGCTCCCAGCCGGGCTCCATGAAAAGGTAGTGTGCGTGGCCCTTGGCCAGGTGGAAGCTGCCCTTGGCGCCGTACTTCTGCGCGATCTCTTGGCCGACCGCATGGCGGACGGCGCGGTCTTCCTCGCCGGAGACGACGAGGACGGGGCAGGTCACCTTGTCGAAATCGACGGCGACGGCGCGATGGTCGTCGAACATCCAAAAGAACATCTCGAACATCACCCGGCCTGACTCGGGGCCGAGGCGGTCGAACACCGCGTGCTGGGTCGCTTCGTCCAGCTTGTTGAAGGCGAAGGGCGCGATAAGGTCGAAGGCGACGTGCACGGGCGCCTTCCAGAAGGGGCCCTGCTCCATGAAGCTCCGCGCGACCGCGCGTTCGTCATCGGTTTCCGGCAGCATCCCCCAGGCGGAGTTGGGATTGATCAGCACCACGCCACTGGCGAGGCCCATGGCGGCGACCTGCTGCGCCACCAAGCCGCCCACCGCATGGCCGAGTAGAACGGGTGCCTCATCCAAATCCCGGACGAAGGCGGCGATATCCTTGGTGTAGTCCATGATGCTGGTGTCGGCGAACGCGGGGGGCCGCTCCGCCTTCGGGTCGCCGTCGTGATAGCGCAGCGCCGGCGCGTGGACGGTCCAGCCGCGCGCTTCGAAGAAGCCCTTGTAGGTGTCCAGGCACCAGGGTCCGGCAAAAGCCCCGTGGATCAGCACGATGGTTTGTCCCATGATCCGACGCCCCGCTGTTGCAGCCCATGCCTTTGGCAAAGCAATGCGCGACTATGGCAAATCGCGCGTGCCGACGCTATTGGCGCGACCGCCACGCGCCTTCTTCCCTGTCACAGCGATTTGACGTTCCGCTGCCCTGCTATAAGGTCTATACATGTGGGCACTGTGGAAAACTAAAAAAACCACTGCACAAGGGAGGAGCTTCAATGAAACAACATGCAATCGCGTGGTCGCTCTGCGCCGCCCTGACCTCTGGCGTGATCCTGGGTCTACCGGCTGTTGCGGCCGCTCAAAGCAACGGCCCCAGCATCACCCCCACCACGGTCCTGTCCGGACTGGATAACCCTTGGGACATGGCATTCCTACCCGACGGGACGATGTTCTTCACCGAGAAGTGTCGCGGTCTTTCCGTGATGCTCCCCTCGGGCGAGGTCAACGCGCTCTTGGGCATGAAGGATAGCCAAGGCTACGCCAGCACCAACGACGACCTCTTCTGTGAGGGGCAGGCGGGGATGAACGGTGTGGCGGTCGATCCCAACTTCGCCAGCAACCGACAGATCTACGTCTACTCCACCTCGAGCCTGTCCGACCCGGTCACCAACCGCGTCATGCGCCTGAAGGTGAACGACGATCTCACCGGCGTGTCGGACCGGACCGACATCATCGATGACATCCAGTACAAGCCGGCGGCGACGAACCATCCCTTCGGCGGCCCCGGCGCGCACAACGGCGGACGCGTCCGGTTCAATCCGGGTGACGGCTTCCTCTATGTCACCACCGGCGACACCCACAACGGCAAGGTGCCGCAGAGCCCGACCTTGATCGGCTCCAAGGTGCTGCGGGTCGACCGGGACGGCAATGCCGCTACCGGCAATACGCCGCCCGAGGGCTTCGATGCGCGGACTTACACCTATGGCCACCGCAACGTGCAGGGCATCGCCTTCCGGCCCGGCGACAATCAACCGGTCGTCGCCGAGCACGGCCCCTGGCACACGGATGAGATCACCGTGCTGAAGAACGGCGGCAATGGCGGCTGGGACCCGCGCCCGAACATGGCTGGGCGTGGCGACTGCCCCGATGACTACTGCGGCTATGAGCCGAACCAGATGAAAGGCATGGACGCCACGGAGCGGGCGGCCTACATGCCGATGACCGACAGCAAGACCTTTCCCGAGGCCATGCAGCCGGCCTGGACCAACAACGGCCTGTCGCAGGGCACCTCTTCGGCCGAGTTCCTCACCGGCGAGCAGTGGGGCGATTGGGACGGCCGTCTGGTGGTCGGCATCATGGGGATCGGCTTCGGCGGCACGCCGGTCGGTCAGCGCATCGATGTGATCGACCTCTCGGACGACGGCATGTCCGTCAAGGAGGTCACGACCATGGCCATTCCCATGGCGACCGGTCGCTACCGCTCCGTCGTGCAGGGGCCCGACGGCAATCTCTACACGGCCGTGGATCAAGGCGAGATCTACATGCTCAGCCCCAACTGAGTTGTCTTGGCCTTCATCTCAGCCGCGCTGTCTCCCCGGCAGCGCGGCTGCTTCCCAACGCCCGACACTCTCCAGGTAGGTGCCGAATGAAGAGACCGACGTTGCTCGCCGTCGCCGCTCTGCTGACGATGGGGACTGCCGAGGCCCGAGCGATCGACCTGACCGTTGCGGAAAAGACCTACGCGACGGTCTGCGCCAACTGCCATGGCCGGACCGGGAAGGGCATGGCGAGCTTTCCCTCCCTGGCCGGCCGAGATGCGACCTATATCTCCGACCGTCTCAAGCAGTACCGCGCCGGCGAGAAGGTCGGCCCCAATACGCCCTTGATGATGCCGCAGGCCACAGAGCTCTCCGACGACGAGATCGCCAGCCTCTCAGTCTACATCTCGACGAACTTTAAGTGACCTGCCTTTGCTGCTGGGCAGGGGGCAGGCGCTGCGCTCGCGCGCCCTGGCCCGGCGCAGGCCGACAGATGGACCCCGGATCAAGTCCGGGGTGACAGCTCGTGGTGCACGACAGTCTGCGGCCTCTCTCAGGCCGTCATCCCGGCCTTGAGCCGGGATCCATGGAACGGCTGGGCGCGGGCCTCGGACTGAGAAGCCGGGTGGCCGCATGGACCTGCTGAGCCAAATGCCGCGATCTCACAGCTCCTTCTGAAGATCTATCCGCTCCGGGCCGTCCGGGTACTGGAAGCGGGAGAACTCGCGGTAGCCCAAACGCTCGTAGAAGCTCAGCGCCTGCCAGGAATAGGTATAGAGCATGGCGCGCCGTGCGCCGCGGCGGCGGGCTTCCTCTTCGAGTCCCGTCAGGATCTCTTCGCCCAGTCCTTGCCCGCGTAGAGCCTCGTCCACCCAGAGCCCGCGCACCTCCAAAGCCCCCATGTTGAGGATGCCGCGACCGCCGGCGACGATGGTTCCGTCCTTGATGAGAACGAGGGAGTAGCTCTTCCAGTCCCAGGTGGAGTGCGCCGCGTTGTAGTCCGCGAACTTGCCCGACAGCACCGCATAGGCCGCGTCATCCGGCTCGACCAGTTCCAAATCACTCAAGGCTGAACCTCCGCTTGCGCGTCACCACCGATAGGAGCAGTCACGCATCCATCGGCGGCGCAAGGCAAGGTCCAAGAACAGCGTTCAGGCCGGCGAAAAGCTCATGCCCAGCGCATCGCCGAAAGAAGCTCCAGCACGCTTCGCTCTTCTTCCAAGTGCACGAGATGACCTGTCGTGGGAACCTTCACTTCTTGCGAACACGGCAGGACCTTGGAGAGAAACGAATTGGTCGGCGCGACGAGGGGATGGTCTTCTTCGCCATGGATGAGGTGTGTGGGAACGCGCAGGGCCTGAAGCTGCCGTTCCATGTCGAACAAGGAGCGACGGTTCCAATGGACCGTCTTCAGTGTTTGAACGGCCCCTTGCACGGACTGGCGGCGCAGGCGCTCAAGATAAGCGCGCCAGACGTCCGGTGCCTTCTGCGGCATCCGGCGATAAGCCGGGTCGTTTGAAAACCATTGTACGGCGCCGTCGCCGCCCAGGCTGCGCAAGAGGCCGAGCTCCTCGCCAAGCGCCGTGCGATAGCGCGCGCGTTCCGCATCATCCCGCGGTCCGCTGCTGCAGCCGATCAGGGTCAGGGACCGGAGGCGGTCCGGCGCCTCGAGTGCAAACATCAACGACGTGAAGCTGCCCATGGAGCAGCCGACGAGATGGAAGCGATCGAGCCCCAGCGTGTCGGCAACCTCGGTAAGATCCTCGGTCGATCTCTCCTGGCCATAGAAACGCAGATCCTCCGGCGTGTCCGAGGGCGAAAAGCCGCGCGCCGCGTAGCGGACACAGCGGAATTCCATGGCGAGGTGGGAGATCAGGCCGTCCCAGGTTCGCCAGTCCCCGCCAAACTCATGTGCAAACAGGATCGTTGCGGCGTGGCGTGGCCCCTGATCCTCGACGAACAGTCTTACGCCGTCGCTGCAGGTCACGCTGACGGTCACGAGCCGTCGTCGCCTCTGTTTGCGTGGGCAGGCGTCACGGTCGTCGCCCGATGCGTGCGCTGCGGATCGTTGTAGAAGGGATCGGTCCCCTCCGGCTGAAAGATCAGCTCGCGATGGCTTGCGCCAGCCGGAGCCTGCGCAAGACGCCAGTACTCGTCGGCAATGACGTTTGGGTCGAAGGGCGTGCCCTCGGCGACGATCCCGCAGATGGCGATGACCGCGACCTGCACGCCCTTCGGCGCAAGCGTCTTGTTGAGAGAGAATGTCAGGTTCCGCAGGGCCGCCTTGCCGAGCGCGAGAGATGACCATTCGGGATAGGGTTCGAGCGCTAACCCACCGCCGGTGAAGAGGATTGCCCCCGACCCGCGCGCCATCATGGCCGGGGCGACGGCCTGTGCGGCCACCAGGCCGCCGACCAGATTGACGTCGAACTCCGCGCGAAGCCGCGCGACGCTCAGTTCGAGTGGGCCGGCCGCCTTCAGCACCGCGGCATTGTAGACCAGCGTCGTGCAGGGACCCTGGCGCTGCTCAAGCGCCTTGATCGCACGAGTCAGTGCGTCCGGGTCACCGGCATCGGCCGCTTCGCTGGCCGTCGTAACGCCGCGTGCACTCAGTGTTTCGGCCATCGACTGGAGAGACGCGGGGTCGCGGGCGACGAGCCCGATCCGATGTCCCTCGGCGCCAAAGCGGCGGGCGATGGCCTGCCCCAGCCCCGGTCCCGCCCCGATGATGATGCAATGGCCCATGGTCATCTCATAATGATTAATTGTTGACAATCATCCAAAGCCAATTCAGCCTTGCCGTCAAGCTGGTTATGGAGCGCAAGCATGTCGGCCAAGCCGCACTTGAAGATCGTCAAACGAAGCATGGCGGACTTGGCGGCGGATCGCATTCGCGCGGCGATCCTGTCCGGCGCGTTGCCGCCGAGCGCCCGTCTGGTCGAAGCGGCCTTGGCGGAGGAGATCGGGGTTAGCCGGGGGACAATCCGTGCGGCGCTGTCCGAGCTTGAGCGGGACCGGCTCGTCACCTGCGCGCGCTACAGTGCCTGGTCGGTCGCGACGCTGGACGCGCAGCGGCTCTGGGAAATCTATACCATGCGCGCGACGATCGAGAGCGGCGCCGCCAGATTGGTGGCCCAGCATGTCAGCGACGATGACATCAGAGCCATACGCGCCGCAGAGAAGAAGCTGGACGCGGCCGAGCGTGGCGCCAAAGCCGCCGAGCGACTGGCCTGCGATCTCGACTTTCACACGACGATCGTGCAGCGCTCGGGCAACCGGCTGCTGATCGACGCCTACGCCTCGATCATGGATCAAGTGCGCTGGGTCTATGCGGTTTCGGAGCGGCGCAGCCCCGCACGGATCGATCTCGTTGCCTGGCATGCCCCGCTGGCCGACGCGATCTGCCGCGGCGACGCCGATGAAGCGGCCAAGCTCGCCTTCGATCTCTGCCTGCGCAGCCTTGACGACGACCTCCGCGAGGCCGCGCCAACGCAGGACGGCGGAGCGGCATGACGGACGGGGCCGTGTATGCCGAAGTGGGCGAGGGGGGCGTGGTCGAGGTCGTGCTCGACCGGCCGGCCAAGCTCAACGCCATGACCTCGGCCATGTATGGCGACTTCGCCGAGATCTTCGAAGGCATCGCCTCTGACCCGGCCGTCCGTTGCATCATCCTGCGCGGGGTCGACGAACGCGCGTTTTGCGTCGGCAGCGACATTGCGGAGTTCGCGGCCTCGATCGGCGATGCGAACGCTCTGCGCGACGCGGCGGAGATCGGCCGCAGGGCCGGGGACGCGCTGCTCGACTGCCCGGTGCCCGTGGTCGCGGCCATCTCCGGCGCCTGCTTCGGCGGCGGGCTGCAATTCGCCTGCGCCTGCGATCTCCGCTTCGCCGCACCCTCCGCGTCGTTCGGCATTCCCGTGAAGGACCTTGGCATGCGCGCCGAGCTGCCGGACCTGCGCGCCATGCTGCGCGCCCTTGGCGGACCGCTGTGCCTCGACCTGCTGCTCACCGGACGCACCGCCGATGCGGAGGAGATGAGCGCGCGGGGCTTTCTTCACGGGCTCAGTGATGCGCCGCTGGAGGCGGCGCGTCTTGCGGCCCGGCGGATCGCCTCCGGCGCCCCCAGTGCGGCCCGCTGGCACAAGCGCGCCGTCCTGGCTTTGCTCGATGGGAGAGACAGCCAGCTACCGGACGAGTCCCGCGATTGCTACAGCGCGCGCGAGTTCGCCGAAGGCTGCGCGGCTTTCGTCGAGAAGCGCCGACCGGTTTTTCCGCCGCACGTCGAGGATCACCCGTGAACGGAGCAGATACCCCGCTTGCGGGCACGACCGTCGTGGAGCTGAGCCACGTGCTGGCAGGGCCCATCTGCGGCTTGATGCTGGCCAATCTGGGGGCCCGGGTCATCAAGGTCGAACGCCCGCCGAAGGGCGATGGCCAGCGCTGGGATGTTGCGGAGGAAGACCGGCTCGGCACGGACAGCGCGAGCTTTTTCACCCTCAACCGCGGCAAGGACGGTCGCATGCTCGATCTCAAGAGCGAACCGGATCGCGCCGCACTGTGGGCGCTGATCGACGAGGCGGACGTCGTCGTCGAGAACTACCGCGCCGGCGTGCTCGACCGGCTCGGCTTCGGCTATGCCGACATCGCCGCGCGCAAGCCCGACATCGTCTACTGCTCCGTCTCCGGGTTCGGCCGCACGGGGCCCTGGGCCGAACGGGGCGGCTTCGATCTCATCGCCCAAGCGATGAGCGGCCTGATGAGCTTCACCGGCATCGAAGGCGACGAGCGCCCGGTGAAGTGCGGGCCACCGGTCACCGACATCATGGCCGGCGTGCTGGCCGCCATGGGCGTTCTCGCCGCGCTCAACCGGCGGGCGCGCACCGGGCAGGGCGACCACGTCGAAACCTCCCTGCTCGAAGCCGGTGTCATGCTGACCTATCTCCAGTCGGCCCTCACGCTCGCCTCCGACGTCACGCCGGCCCCGATGGGAACGGCCCATCCGCTCTATTCGCCCTATGAGTGCTACCGCTGTGCCGACGGCTGGATCGCGCTCGGCACCGCCAACGAGGCCAACTGGCGACGGCTTCTCGAGGCACTCGGCGCAGCGGAAATCGCCGACGACCCCAGGTTCGCGACGACACCCTTGCGCGTGACCAATCGCCATGCGCTGACGGCCGCGCTCACGGAGCGCTTCGGCGCGGACGGCCGCGATGCCTGGGTCGCCAAACTGGCCACCGCCGGCGTCCCCTGCGGCCCCGTCCTGACCATCCCGGAAATGGTCCAGCACCCGCAAGTCCTGGCCCGCGACATGATCGTCGAAGCCGAGCACGCGGAGCTGGGCAGGGCGCAAACGGTCGGCTTTCCGGTGAAGTTCGCGGGCAGCGACACGCCGGATCTCAAGCCGTCGCCGATGAGGCCAGCGCAGTAAGGCCGGCACCCTCGCTGCAGCGGACGGTGAGGCCGGACCGGCGCACGTCCGGAGCCCCCATGTCGAGGATGCCACGGCCGCCGGCCACGATGGCTCCGTCTCTGACGAGAACGATCGAGTTGCCCCTCCTGTCCCAGGTGGCGTGCGCCGCGTTGTAGTCGGCGAACTTGCCCGACAGCGGCGGTCAGGTCGACGAAGAGCTCATGCCCGACGCTCCACTGATTCTGCGGTTTGGTGCGACTGTAGCATTTATGGAAATCGCTTGGTTGACAGTGCAGTTTGTCGACTCGCAATCCACGGGTGCATAGACAGGGCGGGGCTTGTGATTGTTGGGCGGCGTGCATCCAGGAGGCATATGCGGTGTTTAGCCACGCGCTAACTCTTTGCCGAGAGTTCGAGCTTTGGGATCATGGCGGCGCTTCGGTCCTTGTTAGGTCTAGCAATATGCGTCACCTGCATACCTTCCTTTATGGCAGAATAGTTCCACAGAGCCGTTTCACAGCACTGCTGTGGAGTGACCAAGAAGACCGCCAGTCCGGCCTTAGACTATGCCTCGCGCTCTTCAGCTTGTGCGGCCTCCTGCCCGAAGAAAGGCAACTCGGACGGAAGCAAGTGGTTGTCCTGTCGGTATGAAGCTTACGCAAACGAGTCCGACCTCGCCTCTTCCAAAGGGCACACGTGAAGTTGGGAGAGAGCAAGTATTGTGCAGAGGCCATGGCTCGGCTGCCATGCGCCCGTTCTTTGGGTTTTACGGCGGTAAGTGGCGCGATGTTCCTAGGCACTACCTACCTCCCAAGCATGACATCATCGTCGAGCCATTTGCGGGATCTGCTGGCTACGCCGTCCGGTACGCCGACCGGAAGGTGATCCTCGGTGAGAAGGATTCCGTCATCTTCGGCGTGTGGGACTATCTAATAAACGTCTCCGCACGCGACATCTTAGCCATACCCGATCTCGCGCCTGGGCAGACGGTTTCGGACCTGCCTATCTGTCAGGAGGCTCGATGGCTAGTCGGCTTTTGGCTGAACCGTGGAACGTCGCGTCCGCGTACGGGTCAATCTGCCTGGATGCGCAATGGTGTCCGCCCCGGATCTTTTTGGGGCGAGCGGGTACGTCAAACCATTGCATCCCAGGTCGATCGTATTCGCCACTGGCAGGTGTTCAACTGCTCATACGAGAACCTGCCATTTTCTGGTGAAGCTACATGGTTTATCGACCCACCGTACCAAAACCAGGGTAAGCACTACCACCACGGGCCTGAAGATATTGACTTCGCAGCACTCGGCAAATGGTGCCAGATGCGACAGGGGCAGGCAATCGTCTGCGAGAACTACGGCGCAAACTGGCTCCCCTTTACACCGCTGGCAGATGTCAAGACCACGCGCGCTAACTCGCGCTCTATCGAGGTAGCTTGGGTTAGTGAGCAAGCCACAACCCCAGCCACGCGAAGCCTGCGGACGCGTGAGCAGCCTACATGAGCGCAGTTACAGTGCGCCTGCATAGTGTTTTTTTGGCGGCCCTCGGTGGGCACGTTATTGCTCACGGCGAGCTTAATAAGAAGCCCCTCGAATTGGATCTCGCTCTACCACTGCCCCAGCGCCTCAGGATCTACCTCTACTCGCTTGTGGTCGGCGGCAAGGCCCGTCCGGGGGAGTTCAAGGCGGTGCTCCGGGTCCCCGGACAAGTCATCGGAGAGTATGGCAACTTCGATCACTCCGGCGGCCGGCTAGCGGTGTTGGCTGCTTACCGCGACGATCTCGATGTATTCGTACTCTGGGACTCAAGTCTCCATCAAAAGTTCAAGAACGGCAGCAACATGCAAGTCAAGGACACAGTTGTTGCCCAAGCGGCCGCGACGGGTTGGGCGGAACAAAGACGTCCACTACGCTCAGGTATCATTGAGGTTGTGCTCGCCTGTCGATCAGGGTCACTTACTCGTGCACTTACCCAGCGCACCCTGTGGACAGGGGGTGTCACAGAGTGAGCGGTCTCGCCAGACTTGACCTGCGCACCTCTTATCACAAGGGGCGCGATGACATAGCCAACGATTTCTATTTGCCGGCGATGCGCCTTGCTACCGAGTACGACCGCGCCGTTGGCTATTTTCGAAGCGCCGCGTTCATCATTGCCTGGCCTGCGTTACGCGAATTCGTAGCCAACGGTGGGCGCATCCGAGTACTGTGCTCGCAAATTCTCTCGGCTGAAGATGTCGAGGCGCTCGATGCGGGGTACAGAGCGCGAGTTGACGAGAAAGTTGTCGCCAGGCTGCGGGACGAGGTCGCCACACTTCTAGAGGACGAGGTGATGGCGGCGCCCGCACGAATCCTCGCCTCCCTCGTAGCGACCAACGTGGTCCAGCTAAAGATTGCCATCCTCAGACCAACGCCTGGCGCGTCGGTAACTCGAATATTCCACGACAAGCTCGGTATCCTGCGAGACCGTGAAGGAGCGGTCATAGTCTTTAAAGGCTCTATGAACGAGACATGGTCTGGACTTGCAGCCGATGGAAATCTTGAGTCTGTCGATGTCGCCTGCTCATGGCTTGGTGGACGAGACCAGGAACGCACTGTCGAGGAGACCGCTTATTTTATGGACCTGTGGACTAATACGTACCCTGGGCTGGAAGTTCGCGCTTTTCCTGACGTCGCTCGTGAAGTGCTCGTGTCCGCCGCGGATATGAACTGGGAGAACACCATCGAGCGACTATTGCAGGAGCGCGCCGTAGCGACCTCACCACTGGTTGGTCAGCCGGCAGATCCCAAGGGCCGAACACTCAAACCCCATCAAGCCGCCGGGCTAGCATCTTGGCGAGCGAATGGCCGACGAGGGATCCTCGCATTTGCAACTGGAGCAGGAAAGACTTTCACCACTTTAGACGCCATTCGCGAGTCTTTCACGAAGTTCGCTGAAACGCCGGTCATCGTTGTCCCTGATAAAACCCTATTTGGTCAATGGTATGAAGAGATCCAAACCGCTTTCGGTCCGCTGGAAGCTCGCATCCTGAGGGTAGGTGCTGGTTTCGACGCTTGGCGCGATGCTCTCAGGGACTGGACCACGCCGGGTGAGCGGAGGCTCGTTCTCGCGACGATGCAGACGGCACGCTCTAATGCCTTCCTTACCCGCGTTACTCGTGGCAGCCACCTTTTTCTTGTAGCTGATGAAGTTCACCGTCTCGGTTCTCCCGCAAACCGTTTGCTGCTCGACGAAACCCTCTTTGGCCCCCGGCTCGGTCTCTCCGCTACTCCAGAACGCGCCGGAGATGTTGTCGGCACGACCGCTATTCTAAGCTTCTTTCGTGGCGTGCTTGAGCCTCGTTACACTCTTGCTGACGCGGTTCGTGACGGCGTGCTCACCCGCTACTTCTACCGGCCGCAGACAGTTTCGCTCTCGGAAAGAGAGGCTTCCGAGTGGCACGGACTATCGCGTCGCATTGCCCAGCTACGCGCACGGCTCGGCGACAACGCGCCCAGTGATCCCCGGCTCGACAGGCTTCAGTTTGCTCGAGCGCGGATTGTCAAGCAGGCCGAAGGCAAGCTTGAGCTCGCCGTCACTCTTGTGAACGCAGCATACGAACTCGGACAGCGATGGATAATATACTGCGACGACGAATCTCAACTTAATGCAGTAGTGGCAGCGCTCGCAGCAAATGGTCATACTGCAATGCCCTTCCATTCGGCGATGGAGGGTGATCGACTCGAGACATTGCGTTGGCTCGACGGGTTCGGCGGAATCGTCATTGCCATTAGGTGTCTTGATGAGGGCGTCGATATACCATCAGTGACCCATGCGCTAATTCTTGCTTCTTCCAAGAATCCACGGGAGTTCGTCCAGCGACGTGGTCGTGTGCTCCGACGCGCGAGGGACAAGTCTCTGGCATTCATTTATGACGCTATCGTCGTGCCACCGGAGCATGCTGATGAGGACTCCGGTCCTGACCCGATCACAGCAGGTGAACTCGCGCGAGCCATCGAGTTTGCGCAAAGCGCCGATAACCCGGCGGCTAGCGCGGACCTCGTGGCTATCGCTATCGACGCCGGTATTGATTGGGAAACACTGACTGGCGTGGGAGTGGAAGACCTTGACGAAGATTGAGCGCAAGCATCTGATGCTCGCCGTTCTCGCGAGCCGTGACGAGATTGACCCAGACTTGGAGACTGGCCTACTGGAAGCAATTGTGAATGCGGAGGCTGATGCCTTTGGCGATAGTGATACTGCAATGCGCGCTATCGATTCAGCAGTGACCGACGCTATAGAGCGGCGCGGGTACCTCCAAGAAGCCAAGCCGACAACTGACGCCGCGAACGTAAATGGCACCGAGGGCGAGGCCTAATGCTCACCCTCCGTCGCCTCGAAGTTGAGGGCTTTGGGCCTTACGCCGACCAAGCTGTTCTAGAGTTTCCCGACGAGCCCGGCGTGACCGTCATCTATGGCGACAATATGCGCGGTAAGACCAGCCTTATGAACGCGATCCGCTACGCTTTCTTTGGCGAAGTACACGGGCGCGGCGATCGCACGCGCAGAATTCTGACTGCGTGCAATCGGGACCTTGCCGCTGCAGGCATCTACCGGTTTACCGTCGGGCTGTCACTTCGCTACGAAGGCGACAACTTTGACCTCATCCGGGTGGTTACTCCAAAGGTAGGCGCGCCGGAGAACGACGAAGACTTCACCACTACGGTCGCTCTACGTCGCGGCGGCATAGTGCTGGGGCCTACCGAAAGGACGGCTTTGCTCCACGCGATGTTGCCGAAGGATGTCGCCCGGTTCTTTCTGTTCGATGGTGAACTGCTTGATCAGTACGCAGAACTGCTCATCAGTGAGAGTGATTCTGGGCGGCTCATCAGCGAGGCTATCGAGCATATCCTTGGGGTGCCGGTTATCCGAGACGCCCGAGACCACCTGACAATGCTTGCCTTGAAAGCCAGTCGAGCGTCAGCGAAAGAGGCATCCAAGCACCAGAAAACCGAAGCGATTGGGAATGCTCTCCAGGAGGCCAACGACATCAGGGAAGCCCACAAGCAGGAACTCGAACGCAAGAATGTGGAGCTTGCGGACCTGCTAGCCGAACGTGACGAGATCGAGACCGAGCTGCGCCGACAAGAGATCTATGCAGTTGCCATTGAGCGCCTCGACACGGCTCGCAAGGATCGCAAACGAGCGAGAAAGATACAAGAAGCCAAGGCGAGCGAGCTTAAGGTGGCAATGAGGGAGGCTTGGCGCACGTTGCTCGCTAGGCCTGTCGCTGCCGCAAAAGCTGAAGCTCAGGGGATCGCAAAAGACGCCGTTGCGCGACTTGTCACGTCGCTGCGAGTCGACGCCATAGAGAGTAACCACTGCCGTATCTGCGATCAGAGTGTTCCCAAGGAAGTCGGTGTGCGCTTAGCAGCATCTCTTCCCGAGAACGCGACACCTACGAGGAGCGTAGACTATACCGGCATGACTGCGCTTGCGTGGACGTCCGAGCTTGATGGCTTCAAACAGAAGGACGTGCGCGCCGAAGTGCGACTAGTCTCAGAAGCACTCCGACAGGCCCGTATCGATGAGGCTGAGGCTGAGGGCCGAATTGCAGATGCGAACAAGACGCTAGAAGGTCACGACCCTGATGAACTACGCCGTCGCAAAACGACACTTACCGAAATAGGTGGGAAGATACATGCCGCGCATGATGCCATAAAGGACGAGCAGAAGCTCATCGGAGATCAGGACGCCGCAATAGCCCGGTTGACCAGACAACTCGAGAACGCCGGAACCCCCGAACTCGCTGCGTTCCAGCTGCGCGAAAGGGTTTTGGCGCGTGCGCGGGCCGTCTTCGAGAATGCTGTCGAGCGCTACAAAGCGGAACTCCGCGCGCGCGTGGAGGACAGTGCGACGAAGCTGTTCCTTCAGATGACGACGGAAAAGCACGAATATGCTTCCCTTTCCATCAACGACCACTATGGACTGACGATCATCCACAAGGACGGTCGAGCCGAAGACAGTCGTTCCGCTGGCGCCGAGCAGGTCGTTGCACTCTCGCTCATGGGTGCCCTTCAGGCGAACGCGCCGCTGCGTGGTCCCATCGTAATGGACACTCCTTTCGGTCGGCTCGATCCGCACCATACAGCGAATGTGGTCAAGACCCTGCCGTCGATGGCTGAGCAAGTAGTCTTGCTGGTTCAAGAAGGTGAGATTGAGCGCGCTACCGTCCGTGAACTCCTCGGAAGCCATCTTCTCAAGGAGTACCAACTCGATAAGCAGACGGCTCGCCGAACTCTAATTTCGGAGGCCCGCTGATGGCTGAGGAAGATCGCAAACAGATCGGGCTCACGGAAGAAGGCAAAAAAGCGGTTGCTCTGCTGACAGGGGATCTTGGCTGGTTCGATGAGGCGCAGGCGGCGGGGCGGTTTGCACTCGCTTATGCCATCAGAGCGGGCGTTGAGCCTGGTCAGATATCTGCAGCGGTTGAGACACGTTGGTCGCCCGATCTGTTTGACCCCTCCGGCGAGATTAGGGCACTGCTTCGGGCGATGTACCCCGACAGCACCATGCAGATAAGACTGATGGAGTACTTCATCGATGAAGGCCTGCAACGCATCGCAGCCAAGGTCGATGAAGGGGACGTCGCGCCAACAACGTTCCTGGCTCCCCCCTGATGGTTGGGTGTTAACAGAGAGCCGAATCGCCACCCACGACCCACCTTACTCGGCGGCCTGGGCCTGCACGGTCGTCTTGCGGGTGGGCGTGAAGGGCACCACGCGGGAGGAGGTGGGCGCGAGGAGAGCCTCGACCCGCTCCACCGCGCGGGGCATTTGGTCGGCCGCTGGGGTACGGCCCTCGGGCTTGTCTTCGCCGAGCCAGGCGACGGCGCCCGACTTGAGGAAGCGGCGGTGCACCAGGGTGATGTCGCGGGTGACCCGCTTGGGGCCGTACTTCAAGAGCGCGCGGTAGGCCTTGCCGATCAGGCGGCGCATCGAGATCGACGAGCGGTTGCGCGTCATCTTGTCGGCCTTGCGGAAGGGCTTCAGCGCCCGGCGCATGGAGTTCTCGCCGGTGCCCACGTCGAAGAGGTAGACCGGCTTGCCGGTGGCGCAGGCCTCGGTGATCATCGAGACGCTGTCGCCGGTCACCACCATGCTGTCGGCCAGGCCGAGGAAGCCGAAGTAGGGGTTGGCCGCCGCGTCCTCTTTCCACTCGTAGAGCACGTAAGGGCTCTGCAGGCGGCTGCGCAGCCCTTCCACCGCATCGGCGCGGGTGCGCCGGCTGGTGGTGATCAGCAGAGTCGCGCCTTCCGCCTCGGCCAAGCTGTTGAGCTCGTCGGCCAGGCGCTCGCCGGCGCTGCGGTCGAGGATGTAGGAGCCGCTGTCGCCGCCGATCAAGACGGCGATGAAGGGCCGCGCGTGGTCGGCGATCTTGTCTTTCCAGATCTCGGACTCGCGCGCCAGGCGCTCCGCCGTCACCCGGTGTAGCGGGGCCTCGATCTCCAGCACGTTATCCCGCTCGGGCAGGCGGTACTGCGGCGGGGAGACGATGAGGTCGGAGACGGTGAGCTGCCCCCAGGGGCGGCCGAGGTGGACGATCTTGGTCTTGCCGCCCGACTGTTCCTGGATCCAGCGGGCCGCGGCCTCGTTGCGCCGGCCGGCGGTGATCACGAGATCGGGCCAGGGCTGCTTCAGCTCAGAGGCGCTCTCGGCTTTCCAGCCCAAGAGGTGGCCGCCGAGGTGCGGCCAGTTGATCAGCGCCTCGAAGCGCCGGTACTTCGGCTTGATGCGGCGCACCGGATAGGGCAGGGCCTCGGCCAGGGCCAGCACCTGGGTGTTGTCGCCGGCGCGGAAGGCTTCCAGCGCCCAGACACGGGGGGTCCCATGCGGCAAGTCGGTCGGAGTCTCCGCTGGCCCCGTGTCCGCCGGCGTCGCACGCGGTGCCTCGCGCGGCTGCTCCTGCACAGGAACCTCGCGGACGGGCGCGGGCATCGTGTCCGACGGGTCCGGCACCGGCTCGAAGATTCGTACGGCGTTGTTCACCGGCGGGCTCATGAGACCAGCCGGCCGTCGGTTTCGAGCAGCGAGCGCGCGTAGTCGTCCGGCAGGGCGGCAACCGTGGTGCGGTGCATGCGCCGGGTATAGCGGCTCTCGTCGAAGGCCGTGCCTTTGTGGAGCAGGCCGACGTTTTGCCAGAAGAGCACGTCGCCCTCCCGCCACTTGTGGCGATAGACGAAGTCGTCGCGCACCTGGAACTCGAAGAGCTGGTCGAGCAGGGCGCGGCTCTCCGCCTCGCCGAGCTCGACGATGCGGGTGGCATAGGCCGGGTTGACGTAGAGCGCCTTGCGGCCGGTGCGCGGATGCTTGCGGACCAGCGGGTGCACCACGTCGGGGTAGGCGGCGCGGCGCTCGTCTGTCAGCGGCGGCTGCGAGGGGTCGCGCTCGCGCAGCAGCTCGTAGTACTGGGCGAAGCTGTGCAGCGCGTGCAGGCCCTCGATGCGCTGCTTGGTCTCTTCCGGCAGCGCGTCGTAGGCCATGAACATGTTGGCGAAGAGGGTGTCGGCGCCTTCCGCCGGGCACTGGTGGCCGTAGAGCACCGAACCCATGGCCGGGTACTGGATGAAGGACTGGTCGGAGTGCCACAGCCGGCCGACGCTCTTGTCGGCGACCCGGCGGCCGCCTTCCTCGGCGTTGCCGATGATGTAGATCTCCGGCTTGCCCTCCATCTGGTAGTGCTTCTGCGCCACCTCTTGCAGCGGGCCGAACTTGCGGCTGAAGGCGATCAGATCGTCAGGCGAGAGGCTCTGGCCGCGGAACAGCAGCAGCGCCTGCCGGTCCAGCGCATTGCGCAGCCAGTCGAAGGCGCCCTCGGGCATCTCGGCCGAGAGGTCGATGTCCTGCACCTCGGCGCCGACGCAGCCTTTCAGGCAGCGCATCGACAGGGTGGAGATGTTGGCTTTGTTGCTCGGTTCTTGGGTGCCGAGAAGATTGGGGCTCATCGTTGGATTGGCTTTGTTATGTTTCTAAGGAATTCAAAAGTTTGGGGTCGCGTTGTTGGAGGGAACATTGCAATCCGACCCGTTGCTGCGCAATGGATGACTGGACAACACTGGTGTATCCACAGCCGCTCGGCTGCTGCATTGCAACACTTCTGAAACGCGAAATTAAGCAACTATTTCAATAAATTAGGCGGTCTCAGCAGGCGCTGCGGTGTAATCGGGTGAAATATTAATTGAAGCTCTTATGCTTCGCGCGCGCCGGCTGCCAGATTGATCGGCCACGAGGCGATGACTACCGTCCAGGCAGCTTAAGAGAACATGAACGCGTTCTTGGGGGCGTCAACTCGCAGAGGGCTGCGGCGGCATCACGCCCGCTGGCAGACCCGGCCCAGAACCGGCAACGACGGCCGGCATCGCAGCCGACGACGCTTCTCAAGCCAAGAGGTAAGGACAGCACGAGGGGCCATGCGGCGGACCCACCGTCCCGCGACTTTGGACGAAGCTTTGGACATGCTTGCGGCAGGCGACGCCATGCCTTTGGCCGGCGGCACGGATATCTATCCGGCCGTGGCGCAGGCCGATGCCTGGGCGGAGCCTGCGCCTGCGCGCTTGGGTGGGGGCGACCTGGTCGACCTCGGCGGGCTCGCGGCGCTGCGCGGCATCGCCGAGCGCGAGGCGGCCTATGAGCTGGGCGCGGGTGTCACCTGGTCCGAGCTGATCGCGGCCGAGCTGCCATCTTGCTTCGAGGGGGTGAAGCTAGCCGCGCGGGAGGTCGGCGGCCGCCAGATCCAGAACCAGGGCACCCTGGCCGGCAACCTCTGCAACGCCTCGCCGGCGGCCGATGGCGTGCCGGCACTGCTGGCGCTCGACGCGCAGGTCCGGCTGCAGTCGCACGGCGGCACCCGCGAGCTGCCGCTGGCCGATTTCATCACCGGCGTGCGCGAAACCGCGCTGCGGCCCGACGAGATCATGACCGCCATCCTGGTGCCCAAGCTGCCGGAGGCGGCCCGCGCCAACTTCCTCAAGCTTGGCGCCCGACGCTACCTGGTCATCTCCATCGCCATGGTCTCGGCCGTTGTGGTGCCGACGTCGGACGGGCGTGTGGAAGATCTGCGGGTGGCCGTCGGTGCCTGCTCGGCGGTGGCGCAACGCCTGCCGGCGCTGGAGGCGCGCGCCGTGGGTCAACCTGTCCACTCACTGGCGACGTTGCCGACAGCCGAAGACTTTGCAGACCTGACTCCCATCTCCGATGCGCGAGCCGACGCCGACTATCGCCGCGAGGCTGCGCTGGTGCTGACCCGCCGCGTGCTGGCGGGCTTCGCCGACTCGAGCGTGAGCGAGGTGGCTGCATGACGGCCTATCCGCTTCCCAAAACCGACAGCGCGAGCGACGAGCGGCCGCGCATCGCCTTCACCCTCAACGGGCAGGCGGTGTCGGTGGAGGCCGACCCTGGCCGCCGCACCTCGGAGCTGCTGCGCGAGGACCTGGGTCTCACCGGCACCAAGGTCGGCTGCGATGCCGGCGACTGCGGTGCCTGCACGGTGCTGCTCGACGGTCAGCAGGTCTGCGCCTGCCTGACGCCGGCGGCGCGGCTCGAAGGCGCCGAGCTGGTCACCGTCGAGGGGCTGGCGGGCGACCCGCGCTACGCCAAGCTGCAAGCGGCTTTTCAGGCGGGCGGCGCGGTTCAGTGCGGCATCTGTACCCCGGGCATGCTGATGGCCGCGGCCGAGCTGCTCGACCGCAACCCGGCGCCTGACCAGGCCGCCGTTGAGGACGCGCTCGGTGGCGTGCTCTGCCGCTGCACCGGCTACAAGAAGATCGTCACCAGCGTTCTGGCGGCTGCTGCATCGCAACCCGTTGAGGTTGAATCGGATGGCGGGGTCGGCCAACGCTTCACCCGCCCGGATGCCGTGGCCAAGACCGAAGGCACTGCCGTTTACGGCGCCGACGGCGCACCGGCCGATGCGCTCTCCTTGCGCGTGCTGCGCGCGCCGCATCCCCACGCCGAGTTCCGTCTGGGCAACCTCGACGGCGTGATGCTGCGCCACCCGGGCTTGGTTTCGATCCTGACCGCCAAGGACATCCAGGGCACCAACGGCTTCGGCATCTACCCCGACGTCAAGGACCAGCCGGTGCTGGCCGAGGGCTATGTCCGCTACCGCGGCGAGGCGGTGCTCGCCTTGGTCGGCACGGCCGAGGCCGTCGCGGCGGTCACCTGGCAGGACATCCCCATCACCTGGTCCATCCTGCCGGTTTTCGACTCGCCGGCGGCCGCGCTGGGGCCGGGCGCCCCGGTGTTTCATGTGAAACATTCCAAGAACATTCTCATCGAAGGCCTGGTCGAGCGCGGTGATGCGACGGCCGAAGAAACCGCCGATTTAGCGGTGGAGGGCGCCTGGTCGACCGGCTTCGTCGAGCATGCCTACATCGAGCCGGAGGCCGGCTGGGCGCGTCCGCTATCCGATGGCGGTGTCGAGGTCGCGGTCACCACCCAGACCCCCTACATGGACCGTGACGAGGTCGCCCTGGTGCTCGGCGTAGCCCCCGAGCAGGTCCGCATCCGCCCGACGGTCTGCGGCGGCGGCTTCGGCGGTAAGCTCGATCATTCGGTGGCACCTGTCTTGGGCGTCGCGGCGAAGACGCTCGGGCGCGCGGTGCGCTGCACCTACAGCCGCGGCGAGTCCATGGCGGCGACCACCAAGCGCCACCCGGCCGAGATGACCGCGCGTTTAACGGCGAAAGACGACGGGACTCTGGTCTCCTTCGATTTCTCCGGCGACTTCGACACCGGCGCCTATGCCTCGTGGGGGCCGACGGTGGCGGGCCGCGTGCCGGTGCATGCCAGCGGGCCCTACCGGGTGCCGCGGGTGCGGGCCAAGAGCCGCGCAATCTATACAAACAACCCGCCGGCCGGCGCCTTCCGCGGCTTCGGCGTGCCGCAGGCGGCCTTGGTCCACGAGGGTCTGATGGATGCCCTGGCGCAGCGCCTTGGCATCGATCCTCTGGAACTGCGTCTCAAGAACGCGCTGCGTGTCGGCGATACCACGCCGACCGGGCAGGTTCTCGAACACTCCGTCGGCCTCGTCGATTGCCTTGATGCACTGAAGCCGCGCTGGGCTGCGCTGCGTGCCGAAGCGGACGCGTTCAATCGCACGGCGATCCATGAACGGATGGGCCTCGGCGTCGCTTGTATGTGGTACGGCTGCGGCAACACCGCCTTGAGCAATCCCTCGAGCATGCGGGTTGCCTTGCGCCGCGATGGCCGTGTGACCCTCTATAACGGCGCCCAGGAAATCGGTCAGGGCTCCAGCATTGTCATGCAGCAGATCCTGGCGGAGACGCTCGGCATCGCTGCGCAGAAGATCGAGGTCACGACCTCCGACACAGACCTGACCCTCGATGCCGGCAAGACATCGGCCTCGCGCCAGACCTTCGTTTCCGGCCGCGCGACCCAGCTCGCCGGCGATGCGCTCAAGGCGCAGCTCCGCCGCATCGCCAATGCCGGCGAGGATGCGGAGGTCCGCTTCCACGATGGCGCCATCGAGGTGATCGAGCCGGGCAACCGCCGCCGCATCGATCTCGCCGCGCTGCCGGCAATCCCCGGGCAAGACGGCGAGGTTGCCGAGGGTGTCGGAACCTTCGATCCGCCGACCACAAGCCTCGATGCGCAAGGGCAAGGCACGGCTTACGCGACCTATGCCTTCGGTGCGCAGATCGCACAGCTGACTGTCGACCTGGAGCTTGGAACGGTGCAGGTCCGGCGCATCGTTGCCGCCCACGACGTGGGCCGGGCGATCAATCCGGAGTTGGTCGAGGGGCAGATCCACGGCGGCATCGCCCAAGGCCTCGGCATGGCCCTGATGGAGGAGTATCTCCCGGGCCGCACCGAGAACCTGCACGACTATCTCATCCCGACCGTCGGCGACATGCCGGAGATCGAGACCCTGCTGATCGAAAGCCCAGAGCCGCTCGGGCCCTTCGGCGCCAAGGGCGTCGGTGAGCCGGCGCTCGTCCCAACGGCACCGGCCATCCTCGGCGCCATCGATGACGCGACCGGCGTGCGCCTGACCCGCATTCCGGCTTTGCCTCATCGCGTGCTCGCTGCGCTCAAGGCGAAACAATGAGCGACACGCCAAACACACCCAGGCGGCCTGATCTCACCGAGCGCTTCGGCGCACGTGAGGCTGACGGCATCGTACGCTGCGACGCCTGCCCAGTGCTCTGCCGCATCCGGCCGGAGAAGCTCGGCGCTTGTGGCCGCTACGCCAACCGGGATGGTGAGCTGGTGCGCACCGACCCGGTGGTCTTCGCCCAGCGCGTGGCGGAGGAGGGCGGCACCATGGTGCCTTTCGCCGGCGCCGCCTGGGACGGCAGCCTGGTCCACCAGGCGGAGACCTTTGTCACCGGCATCGGCTCCGGCACCACCTATCCGGACTACAAGCCGGCACCGCACATCGTCGCCAGCCAGCACCGCGGCGTCGATACGGTGACCGTGGTCTCGGAGGGCATCTTCTCCTACTGCGGCGCGAAGGTGAAAATCGACACCGACCGTCACCTCGGCCCCGAGCAGGCCGTCGTGCGGGCAAAGGGCGAACCGATCGGCCATGTCACGACAGCCGAATATGGCTCCCAGATGCTGGCGCTCGGCGGGGTCAACCACCTGACCGGTGGTGGCAAGGCGGAAGGCCGGACCACCTGCGAGAGCCTTCTCGCGCTCTGCAACGGCGAAGCGCTCGAGGTCAGCATCGACGATGGCGCCGAGGTAAGGCTGCAGGCCGGACAGGCGCCGGTGGTCGACGGCGAACCGGAAGAGCGCATGCGCGCCGGCTGCGGCTCGGCGGTGGCCGGCATGTTCGCCCAGCAGTTCTTCGGCAAGGCCGACGAGGTGGTGGTGGTCGACGACCACATCACCGCCGTCTTGACCGAGCATCAGGCCGGCCGCTGCCTCGACATGCCGCCCTCGGGCTTGCGTGTGCGTGGTCGCAAGTCGACGCCGGGCCGCTACTTCCAGGTCGCCGAGCCGGGGGCGGGCTGGGGCGGCACCGACCTGACCGATCCTTTGCGCCTGATCGAGCGCATCGACCAGGGCAAGGCCTGGCCTGGCATGCGGGTGCTCTTCACCAGCACCACCGGCGAGGACGCGCTCTTCTGCCGGCTCGACGAGAACTTTCAGCTTCAGCCCGAAGACTTGCCGCCTGAGCTGGAAGCGGTCGTCACGCGCATCGGCGAGAACTGCGAGCCTTCGCTGGTCTCCGTGCTCTTCATGGCGGGGGCCGGCGGCTCGCTGCGGTCAGGCGTCACCGAGAACCCGGTGCAGCTCACCCGCGCAGTGAAGTCGGGCGACTGCCGGGTCACCATGGGCGGCGCCCCGGTCTATCACTGGCCGGGCGGCGGTATCACCGTGATGGTCGATGTCCTGGCCATGCCCAAGGACGCCTTCGGCTATGTGCCGACCCCGGCCCTGGTGGCCCCCATCGAGTTCACCTTGCCGGCCAGCCTCTATCAAGGGCTCGGCGGTCACATGGACCAGGTGCAAAGCCTGGGCGAGGTGCTGGCGAGCTACGGCGAGACTGCATCGGTGACCCCTTGGCGCGAGGGCAATCCTTGGCCGCTGGAAGCGAACGGCCGCAACGGCGGAGGTCGGCGATGAAGACTGCCGTCCAAGCAACCGCGCCCCAACCGTGGCAACTCGCCGATGGGGCAACCGCCGCCTTTCTGCCCAACGGTGCGTTGCATCTCGATCACGGTCCTATTCACCTGGTGATCTCTGCCGATGGCTCGCGCGCCGCGGTCGAGGCTGCCTATGGCAAAGCCTGCCGTGCCTTCGAAGGCTTACTCGGCGCCCTCGCGCAAGACCTGCTGCGCCTGCGCAAACCGCTTGATGGCGACGAGCAGAGTGCGTGGTCGAGCCGGACAGCCGAGCGCATGGTTGGTGCCGTCACGCCGTTCGAAAATACTTTCGTCACACCGATGGCGGCCGTCGCCGGTTCCGTCGCCGATGAGATCGCAGATGCGATCTGGCCGACGCCGGGTCTGACGCGCGCCTTCGTCAACAACGGCGGCGACATCGCACTGCGCTTGGCGAACGAGCAGAGCTTCACGCTCGGGGTTGTCGAAAGCCTTGCGCATGGACAGCCCACATCCAAGCTGACAGTCTCTTGGCAGGACGGCATCCAGGGCATCGCCACCAGCGGCTGGAGTGGGCATTCCTTCTCGCTCGGCATCGCCGATGCCGTGACGGTCGTGGCAGCGAGCGCCGCAGCCGCCGACGCAGCCGCGACGTTGATCGCCAATGCGGTCGATTGCGACCATGCCGCCATCCGACGCCGGTCGGCGCAGGACATGGACCCAGACAACGATCTGGGGCCGCGCCTGGTCACGATCGAGGTGCCGCCGCTGCCGCTGGCGTCCGTGGAAGAAGCACTCGACAGGGGCGCGCGCTGCACCACAGAGATGCTTGCACAGGACTTGATCGCCGGCGCGCTGCTCTGCCTGCAAGGAGAGACGCGGACAGTCGGCACCATCGCAATCATAGACATGTCAGCCCCCTAAGCCGGGGCCAATGGAGGAAGGACAATGACAGGGAAAAGAGTCGGATTAACGGGGCTGCTGCTGGCCGGCGTGATGGCTGCAGGCAGCTTCGCGCAAGCCGCCGAGCCCATCCGCATCGGCGACATCAACAGCTATCAACGCATGCCGGCCTTCACCGAGCCCTACAAGAAGGGACTGATGCTGGCGGTAGAGGAGATCAATGCGGCGGGCGGCATCGACGGCCGGCCCATCGAGGTCATCTCCCGCGACGACGACGGCAAGCCTGGCACCGCCGTGCGCCTGGCCGACGAGCTCTTCGTCAAGGAAGAGGTGGCGCTGATCACCGGCTCCTTCTTTTCGCACGTGGGCCTGGCGCTCGCCTCCTACGCGGGTCAGAAGGAGCGGCTCTACCTCGCCGCCGAGCCGCTCGCCGATGCACTCGTGTGGGAGAAGGGCAACCGCTACACCTTCCGTCTGCGGCCCTCGACCTACATGCAGGCGGCCATGCTGGCGGAAGAGGCGGCGAAGACCGACGCCGTGCGCTGGGCGACCATCGCGCCCAACTACGCCTACGGCAAGGACGCGGTAGCGGCCTTCCAGACGGTGCTCACTCAGCTCAAGCCTGAGGTCGAGTTCGTCGGCGAGCAGTGGCCGGCGCTGTTCAAGATCGACGCCGGCGCCGAGGTGCAGGCGCTGCAGCGCGTCGAACCGGACGGAATCTACAACGTTACCTTCGGTAGCGACCTTGCCAAGTTCGTGCGCGAGGGCGAGCTGCGCGGCCTCTTCGAGGACCGGGTGGTTGCCAGCCTCTTGACCGGCGAACCCGAGTATCTCGACCCGCTGCGTGACGAAGCGCCGGACGACTGGATCGTCACCGGCTATCCCTGGGAGCAGATCGACACGCCGGAGCACAACGCCTTCGTGGAGGCCTATCAGGCTCGCTGGGACGACTACCCGCGCGTCGGCTCCATCGTCGGCTACAACACCATGCTGGTGATCATCGGCACTCTGAAGGAAGCGGGCAGCACCGACACGGAAGATCTGGTCGAGGCGATGAGCGGCCTCCAGGTCGATACGCCGCTCGGGCCCGTCCTGATGCGAGATATCGACAACCAGTCGACCATGGGTGCCTACGTCGGGCGCACCGCGGTCAAGGACGGCAAGGGCGTCATGGTCGATTGGCGCTATGCCCCGGGCGAGAACTACCTGCCCAAGGACGACACCGTCCGTGCCCGCCGGCCGCAAAACTGAGCGCAGCTAGAAGCAGAACCTGAGCGGGCCGGGGAGCGCCTCCGGCCCGCTGAAGAAGGTAACAGCACTTTGGGTTTCTACGTTGTCCAGGCCCTGACCGGACTGGCTTCGGCGTCCGCGCTCTTTCTCGCGGCGGCGGGCCTGTCCATCATTTTCGGCGTCACGCGCATCGTGAACTTCGCCCACGGCGTGTTCTACATGCTCGGCGCCTACATGGCCTGGACCCTGACGTCCCAGTTCGGCGACAGCGTGCTCGGCTTCTGGCTGGCGCTCATCGTTGCCTCGCTTTCGATCGGGGTAGTCGGCCTGCTGGTCGAGCTGACAGTCTTGCGCCGCATCTACCAGGCGCCGGAGCTCTTCCAGCTCACGGCCACCTTCGGCGTTTTTCTCATCCTGCAGGATGTGACCCTGGCGATCTGGGGGCCGGAGGATCTGCTGGGGCCGCGGGCACCGATGCTCGACGGCAGCGTCACGGTGCTGGGGCATCCTCTGCCGAGCTACGATCTGGCGCTCATTGTGCTCGGCCCATTGGTGCTGGCGGGGCTCTGGTTTCTCTTCTACCGCACGCGCTGGGGCGCCTTGGTGCGGGCGGCGACCGAGGACCGGGAGATGCTCGGTGCGCTGGGGGTCAATCAGCGCCTGCTGTTTTCCACCGTGTTCTTTCTCGGTACCGCGCTGGCCGCTTTCGGCGGCGCGGCGCAACTCCCCAAAGGCGGCGCCGATCTTCTGATGGGGCTGAATATCCTGGCCAGCGTCTTCGTCGTCGTAGTGGTTGGCGGCATGGGCAGTATTCCCGGCGCGTTCCTGGCTGCCCTGCTGATCGCCCAGCTCAACGCCTTCGGCATCCTGATCTTTCCACAAGGTACGCTGGTGCTGATGTTCCTGGTCATGGCCGTGGTGCTGGTCATCCGGCCCAAGGGACTGCTCGGCAAGGCAGAGGGGGCAAGCCGCATCGAGAGCCGCGCCCTGATCGAGGCGGCCTATCCGGCGCCGGGTGTATGGGAGCGCAGCTTCTGGGCCCTGGCCATCGCCGCCCTGGCCCTGCTGCCACTTGCAGGCGACGCCTTCGCCCTGGTGCTGACCAAGGACATCCTGCTCTTCGTCCTGCTGGCGGCGAGCCTGCACTTCCTGCTCGGTCCCGGCGGGCTTGTGTCCTTCGGCCACGCTGCTTTCTTCGGCTGCGGCGCTTACGCTGCCGCGCTCTTGGTCACCTATGCCGAGAGCTCCATGGTGCTGGCGCTGCTCTTGGCGCCGCTGCTGGCTGGCTGCGTTGCCATCATCGTCGGTTGGTTCTGCGTCCGCCTCTCCGGCGTCTACTTCGCCATGCTGACACTCGCGTTTGCTCAGGTTCTTTGGTCTATCGTCTTTCAGTGGACTTCGGTCACTGGCGGTGACGACGGGCTGCTCGGTGTCTGGCCGGACACGTGGGCGAACGACGACACGGTGTTCTACTACCTGGTCACCGTGCTGGCGATCGGTGGCATCCTGCTGCTGCGCCAAGCCGTGCACAGCCCCTTCGGCTTCGCCACCCGAGCCGGTCGGGACTCGATGCTCCGCGCCGAGGCTCTCGGCCTCCACGTCAAGCAGGTGCAGCACGTGGCGATGGTCTTCGCCGGGGCGCTCGCGGGTCTAGCCGGCGCGCTCTACGCCTTCTCCAAAGGCAGCGCCTTTCCCGACTACATGGGCATCGAGATGTCCTTCGACAGCCTGATCGCCGTCATGCTCGGCGGCGTCCAGTCGCTGCTCGGCCCGCTGTTCGGGGCCGGGCTGTTCAGCTGGGCCGCGCACGAACTCTCCACCCTCAGCTACTGGCGCGGCATCCTCGGCCTGCTCATCGTTGTTCTGGTGCTGGCCTTCCCGCGCGGGCTGGCCGGGATCCCGGCGGCCTTCCGCGCAGCGCGGGAGCGGCTGGCATGACGGCGCTGCTTTCGGCGGACGGACTCAGCAAGCACTTCGGCGGTGTCATCGCCGTCGATGCCATGAGCTTCGAGATGGCAGCCGGCGAGATGTTCGCCATCATCGGCCCCAACGGCGCCGGCAAGAGCACCTGCTTCAACATGCTGGGCGGGCAGCTTAAGCCTGACAGCGGACGCGTCTCGCTCGCCGGCGAGGACATCACCGGCATGACGTCGCGGGCGCTCTGGGGCCGGGGCGTCGGCCGTGCCTTCCAGATCGCCGCCACCTTTCCCTCCATGACCGTCTGCGAGAACCTGCAGGTCGGGTTGATGCGGCGCTACGGCCGGCTCTGGAGCATCCTGAGATCGGCGCGCAAGCAGTATCGCGAGGAGGCCGAACACTTGCTCAGGCTGGTCGGACTCGGCGAAGCCGCCGACAAGCTCTGCGGCTATCTCTCCTACGGGGATCTCAAGCGGGTCGAGCTGGCGCTCAGCCTGGTCAACGAGCCGCGACTGCTGCTGATGGATGAGCCCACTGCCGGCATGGCGCCGGACGAGCGTCGGGCCCTGATGGACCTGGTGGTCCGGCTGGCTCGCGAGCGCGAATGCGGGGTCCTGTTCACCGAGCACGATATGGATGTCGTCTTCGGCTATGCCGACCGCATCCTGGTGATGCAGTCCGGCCGTCGCATCGCCGAGGGACCGCCCGACGCCATTCGCGACAATCGCCAGGTGCAGGCCGTCTACCTGGGCCAGGACTTTTCGCTCGAGCCGGTGCCGGGCAGCGTGCGGGGGGCCGCCTAACATGGCAGAGCCGCTCGAGGTGCAGAGCTTGAACAGCTACTACGGCAGCGCCCAGGCGCTGTTCGACGTCTCACTCCAGGTCGCACCGGGCGAGGCGGTGGTGCTGCTTGGCCGCAACGGGGCCGGCAAGTCCACTACGCTGAAGAGCATCATGGGCCTGGTGCCCCGGCGGGAAGGCAGGCTGCGCTTCGGCGAACGCGACATCGCCGCGATGCAGGCCTATCGCATTGCCCGCCTCGGCCTCGGCTATGTGCCGGAGGAGCGCCGGGTCTTCGCCGCCCTGACGGTGGAGGAGAACCTGCTAGTCGGCCAGAAGGAGCAGACGAAAAGCGGCGACGGCAGGACCAATCCCTGGAGCTTCGAGCGTCTGTTTCAGCTCTTCCCCAACCTGGCGGAGCTGCGCGGCCGCCTGGGCGGTCACATCTCCGGCGGTGAGCAGCAGATGCTGACTATCGCGCGGACCCTGATGGGCAATCCGAGTTTGCTACTGTTGGACGAACCGTCGGAAGGGCTGGCGCCAATCATCGTTCAGCAGCTCGGCGCGGCCATCAAAGAGCTCAAGGACATGGGCCTGTCGCTCTTGCTGTCGGAGCAGAACCTGAAGTTCGCCTCGGCCATCGGCGACCGCGCTTATGTGCTGGAAAGCGGGCATGTGCGCTTTGCTGGGACCGTAGATCAACTGCTGGCCGACGAGGAAGGGAGGCGCCGGTGGCTCAGCCTCTAGCCAAAGCCGCGCCGCAGGGCGCGACGCTGCGCGTCGGCGTCGACATCGGCGGCACCTACACCGACCTCATCGCCCAGGGTGGAGCGGAGGGGCTGGTGCGCCTGGCTAAGACGCCGACCACGCCAGAGGATCCGGCGGAAGGGGTGATGAATGCCCTGGCGGAGGCGGGGCTCGACCTCGGCGCCGTCGATGTCATCGTCCACGGCACCACCATCACCACCAACGCCTTCATCGAGCGCCGCATCGCCAGGGTCGGCCTGATCACCACGGCAGGCTTCCGCGATATCCTGGAGCTTGGCCGGCGCACCCGGCCGCAGCCCTACGGCATGACCGGGGAGTTCGAGCCGCTCATCCCGCGTGAGCTGCGCCTGGAGGTGGCTGAGCGCATCGATGCCGAGGGCCAGGTGCTGCTGCCTCTCAACCCAGAGGAAGTGCGGGCCAAGGCACAGCAGCTTGTCGACGCTGGCTGTGAAGCGCTGGTCATCCACTTCCTGCACGCCTACGCCAATCCCAGCCACGAGCTTGCGGCACTGGCGGCGGCGCGGGAGGTCTGGCCCAACGCCTTCGTCACCGCCGGCCATCAGCTGCTATCAGAGTTCCGCGAGTACGAGCGCGGCTGCACCGCCAGCATCAACGCTGCCGTGCAACCAACCTTGGCGCGCTATCTCGAAAGCTTGCAACGGCGGCTACGCGCCGGCGGCTATCGGCACGACCTTCTGGTCATGTTGGGCAACGGCGGCGCGACCTCGGCCGAGATCGCCTGGGAGGAGGCGCTGAAGTCGGTCATGTCCGGCCCGGCCTCCGGCGTCATCGCGGCGAGCTGGATCGCCCGGCAGAGCGGGCTCGACCAGGTCATCACCTACGACATGGGCGGCACCTCCTCCGACGTGGGACTCATTCTGAAGGGCGAGCCCAGCATCAGCTCGGAGCGCGAGATCGACTATGCCATGCCGGTCCACGTGCCCATGGTGGACGTTCACACCATCGGCGCCGGCGGCGGCTCCATCGCCTTTCTCGACGAGGCCGGGCTGCTGCAGGTCGGCCCGCAGAGCGCCGGCGCGCTGCCGGGACCGATCTGTTACGGCCGCGGCGGGCAGGCGGTGACCGTAACCGACGCCAACTTCTTGCTCGGGCGCCTGTCGCAGACTCGGCTCACGGGGATCGCACAGCCCGCCACGGCGGCCGAAGTGGAAGCGGCCATCGTGCGCGACATCGGCGCCGGCCTCGGGCTCGGACCGCTGGAGGCGGCCGAGGCGGTGCTGCGCATCGCCAATCAGAAGATGGCCGGCGCCATCCGCCTGGTCAGCCTGGAGCGCGGCCACGACCCGCGCGACTTCACGCTCTTCGCTTTCGGCGGTGCCGGGCCCCTGCACGCCGCCGCCCTGGCGCGGGAGCTTGCCGTGCCGCGCGTGTTGGTGCCGCCGCGCCCCGGGGTGGCCAATGCGCTTGGTTGTCTGGTGGCCGATGCCCGGCGCGATTTCGTCAAGACGCTCAACGTGCCGCTCTCGAAGCTCGACGAAGCGGAGCTGCGGGAGACCTTCACGGCGCAGGTCGCCGCCGGTGAGGCCTCGTTGGCCGAGGAGAAAACTGACTTCGCCGCCATCGAGGCGCAGCACAGCGCCGACATGCTGTTCCGAGGCCAGACTCATCTGCTGCGCGTCGCCTTACCAGGTGCCAACGTGAGCAAGGATGAGCTTGCCCGGCTCTTCGACGCCGCTTTCTTCGCCCGCTTCGCCGTCCGCCTGCCGGAAATCGAGGCCGTGGTGGTCAACCTAAACACCACTCTGGTGGGCCGCCACGCCGATCACCTGGCCGGCCAGAGTGGGGGCGCAGGCGACGGCAGCCTCAAGGAAACGCTGGTGGAGCGGCGCTCGGTCTGGTTCAACGGGGCCATGCAGGACACGCCTGTCTACGACCGCCAGCGACTGACGCCCGGCCTGGTCTTCGCCGGTCCCGCCATCGTCGAGCAGCTCGACGCCACCACGGTGGTTGAACCGGGCGACCGGGCCGAGATCGACCCCCACGGCAACCTCATAATCACGATCGGGGAGGGCAGGGCGTGAGCAGCGTCGATCCCGTCACTCTCACCGTCATCCAGAACGGGCTGCAGCAGGTCTGCAACGAGATGGACATGGCCTTCTCGCGGGCCGCCTTCAGCCCGGTGATCGCCGAGGCCAACGACCGCTCCGACGGCATCTACGAGGCCGAGACCGGCGCCTTGATCGCTCAGGGCGAACTCGGCCTGCCGATCTTCGTCGGCACCATGCAGGAGTCGGTGGCCGCGGTTATCCAGTACATCGCCGAGGGCCGCACGGCGGCGCCGGAAGAGGGCGACGTCTACATCCTCAACGACCCCTATCTCGGCGGCACCCACCTGATGGACGTGCGCTTCGTCCGGCCGTTCTTCCATGACGGCACGCTGTTCTGCTGGCTGGCCAACACCGGACACTGGCCTGACATCGGCGGCATGACGCCCGGCGGCTTCTCGGCCCAGGCGACGGAGATCGAGCAGGAGGGGCTGCGCCTGCCGCCGGTGAAGCTCTTCAAGCGCGGCACGATGGATGCGGAGATCTACGCCATCATCACCGCCAACATCCGCATTGCCGAGCAGCGCATCGGCGACATCAAGGCCCAGGCGGCGGCGCTGGACGTCGGCGCGCGCCGCCTGACCGCCATGCTGGACCGCTATGGCGAGCCGACCGTGCGGGAGTCTCTCGGTGCCTTGCGCGAGGCGGCGGAGACGCGCATGCGGGCCAAGATCGCCGCCATTCCGGACGGCACCTACCGGGCCGAGGCCTTCGTCGACAGCGACGGCGTGGTCGACGAACCGCTGCGCATCGCCCTGACGGCCAAGGTGGCAGGCGATGAGATCGCCTTCGACTTCGAAGGCTCCAGCCCGCCCTGCCGCGGGCCGATGAACTCGGTGATTGCTACCACGCGGTCTTCGGTCTACCTGGCCATGAAGCACATCTTCCCGGAGGTGCCGATCAACGCCGGCACCTTCGCGCCGATCAAAATCGCCGACCCGGAGGGCACCTTCCTCTACGCCCGCTATCCGAAACCGGTCTCGGGCTGCGCCGCCGAGGTTTCACAGCGCATCGCCGAGGCGGTCTTTGCCGCCCTGGTGCAGGCGATTCCTGAGCGGGTGACCGCGGCACCGGCCGGCACCAGCGGCAATTTCGCGCTCGGCGGCAGCGACCCGGCGCGCAACAAGAGCTACGTCATGTACCACATCACCGGCGGCGGCTACGGCGGCAACGCCGAGCACGACGGGCTCTCCTACGGCTGCTCGACCATCGGGATCTCCAAGAGCGCGCCGCTGGAGGTGCTGGAGCAGCAGTACCCGGTGCTCTTCGAGCGCTACGCCCTGCGCGAGGGCTCGGGCGGGGCGGGAGAGCACCGCGGCGGCTTCGGCCTCAGCTATGCGGTCAGCCTGCGCCGCGGCGAAGCCACCGCTTCCTTCGTCATGGACCATGGCCGCCTCGGCCCGCAGGGCGCCGTGGGTGGGCGAGACGGCGCGCCCAACCGGGTGCGCATCGAGCGCCGCAACGGAGACGTCTACCGCCCCGATCATCTCTCGAAGGATCAGGGCATCCGCATCGAAGACGGGGATCGCGTGGTGATCGACACGCCGGGCGGCGGCGGCTACGGCGATCCTTTGGCACGCCCTCCGGAGCAGGTGTTGCGCGATGTGGCTCGTGGCTACTACACCATAGATCAGGCAAAAGAGCTTTTCGGCGTCGTCCTTCTGCCGCCGGCCGCTGGGGAGACAGCCTACCGGCTCGACCGGCCGGCCACCGAGGCCTTGCGGCGCCCGGGCCTCGCGGCGCAGTAAGCGAGTAAGAGAAAGGTCATCGCCTTGTTTATGGATTTCGCCACGCGCAACGGCCTTCCGGGGGTGCCCCGGGCCCTCTGGCGGCTGATTCCAGGCTTGCGACCCAAGAAGCGCAGCCTCGAACAGCGCCTGGCGCAGTTTCCCACCGAAAACCTGCCGCTCGACGGCAAGCTGACCATCCGCTGGAACCAGCACCAGGTCCCCTTCATCGAGGCGGAGAGCGACCGGGACCTGGCCTTCGCCCTCGGCATGGTCCACGCCCACCTGCGCGGCGTGCAGCTGATGCTGTTCCAGCGCGCATCGCAGGGCCGGCTTTCCGAGATGGGCGGCCCCTTCGCCAAGCACGTCGACCATACCCTGCGCATCATGAGCTTCAGCCTGCCGGCCGAAGAGATCGAGCGCGAGATGCCGGAGGCCACCCGGGTTTGGACGCAGGCCTTCGCCGACGGCATCACGCTCTATCAGGAGCGGCTGACCGACCGGCCGCCTGAGATGGCCTTGCTCGGCGTCGACTTCGAGCCCTGGAGCATCCGCGACGTGCTGATCGCCGGGCGGCTGATCGGCGCCGATTTCAACTGGTTGACCCAGGTGGCGCTGCTGGAAAAGCGCGGCCAGCCGGACTTCAAGGAGATCTGGCGCCGCATGCTCGAAGCCGGCGCCAGCAACAGCGGCACCTTCCGCAGCGAAGCGCAGCGCGAGGCCCTGAGCGGGCTGATCATGAAGACCAACCGCGCCGGCAGCAACTCGGTCGCCATCTCGCCGGAGCGCAGCGCCAGTGGCTCGGCCATGCTGGCCAACGACCCGCACCTCGGCTTTGCGCTGCCCAATCTTTGGGTGCTCGCCGGGATGAAGTCGCCGAGCTATGACGTGGTCGGCTTCATGCTGCCGGCCATGCCCTTCGTCTGCGTCGGGCGCAATCCCGACCTGGCCTGGGGGGCGACCAACCTGCGCGCGGCCTCGACCGACATGTACGACGTCTCGAAGCTACCGCCCGAGGAGTTCAGCAGCGAAGAGACGCTGATCAAGAACCGCTTCGGCTTTAATTCGAAGATGAAGATCCGGCGCACCCGCTTCGGCCCGGTGATCTCCGACTCCAAGCTCATCCCCTCGAAAAAGGGCGAGGACATCGCCATGCGCTGGGTCGGCTATCAGCCGACCGACGAGATCACCGCCATGCTGCGCCTGGCGCGTGCGCGCAACGCCGATGAGTTCCGCCATGCCTTCGTGAACTACGGCGTGCCGGGGCAGAACTTCCTCTTCGCTGCCAAGGACGGCGACATTGGCAAGGTGATGGCGGTCAACCACCCCAACCGCGGCGGCTTCCCCCAGGACGACCCGGTGATGGACGCGACCGACCCCAAGAACGACTGGAACGGCCTGGTCGGCGTGCTTCAACTGCCGCAGGTGATCAATCCGCCGGACGGCGTGCTGGTCTCGGCCAACAACCGGCCCGAGGACGGCGAGATCCCCATCGGCTTTCTCTATGCCGGCGAAGGCCGCTTCCTGCGCATCCATGAAATCCTGAAGCAGACCGAGAAGCTCTCCCTCGAAGACCTCTTCGATCTGCAGAAGGACACCCGGGCGCCGGAGGCAGCGACCCTGGGCCAGGGCCTGCTCGCGGAGATCGACCAGCTTGCGATCAACGGTGAGGCCAAGATCTTGCTCGAGGCGCTCAGGGACTGGGACGGCGACTACCGCGCCGACTCCAAGGGCCCGGTCGCCTTCGAGATGCTGCTCTACCACGTGGTCGGCCTGCTCTACACCCAGGAGCGGGACCTCTCCTTGAGCGACCACATGAGCGAGTGGAACTTCTTCACCACCTTCCTCATCCAGGACCTTCAGCAGTTGCCCGAAGAGGAACGCCGCATCCTGCTGAAGAACGCCATCGAGGCGGCGGTACAGGATGCCAAGCGCTTCGAGAGCTGGGGCGAGATGCACCAACTCGAGATCGCGCATGTGCTCGCGAACCTGCCCTTCGTCGGCAAGGCCTACTTCATCGAGCGCATTCCCATCGGCGGCTCCCGCCAGACGCCGATGAAGATGGCTCATGCGCTTAACAACCAGGCGCACACGACCGACTTTGGGCAGATGGCGCGCCACATCTCCGACATGGCCGACCCGGACGCCAACTGGTTCGTCATCGTCGGCGGGCAGGACGGTTGGATCGGCAGCGAGAACTACACCGACCAGGTCTCGATGTGGCAGGCCGGGGACTACATCCGCATGCCGCTGACGGCGGAAAAGGTGCAGGCGGAGTTCCCCCACGTGCAAAGCATGGAACCGAGCAAGAGCGGCCCGCCGGAGAAACCGAAGGCGCCTGAGGCCTCAACGGACGAGACACCCGCCACTGACGCCGCGCCGGACAAGAAGGCGGCTGAATAGGGGGATCTCCAGCGGTTAATTCTTCCCTCCTATCGTCATCCCGGCCAAGGGCTTCGCGTGAGCGAAGGCCGCGAGCCGGGAACCATTCGTCAGCCTGCGCCCTGCCTAGTCATGGACCCCGGATGTCGCCTCTCGCGAGGCTCCTCCGGGGTGACGAGTGGAGGTGCGGCTAGAGCGGCGGAGTGGGGGCGGTGTCTTTGACCTGAACCTCAACTTCGGCGGTTGTGTTGGACCAGTCACCACAGTGTTATTATGTATATAGTTGGCGCGGCCGTCTCCCGATTGGCTGGCGAAGCTGAGCGGTGGGAACCGCCACGTCGTTCGATCTCGAACCATTGTGGAGGACTAAGATGCCAATCCAACGCCTCAGCGCCTTCTTCCTCTGGTGCAGCATCATCAATGGAGTCCTGCTCGCTCTGGCGATTTTTGCGACGGCGCTGGCGCCTCAGCCAGGGTTGCTGCTCCAGAGCCAATGGTTCCATGTCGCACCGGAAGAGGTGGCTACCGCCACGTATCTTTTCCTCGCCGTTTTCAAGATCTTCTGGCTTGTCTTTAATGTCGTTCCCTACGTGGCCTTGCTGATCGTCGGACGGAAGACAAGCTCCAGCCACGCGATGCCCGCGCCCGTGGTTTAGGACCATCTCTGGCTGGATCGAAGTAGGCTGACCAGAGAGCGTTCTGGCTGTCGACGTCCCTCCTCTCGTCACCCCGGCCTTGAGCCGGGGTCCATCCAACGGCCTGCGCCCGGCCCAACCATGGACCCCGGATGTCGCCTCTTGCGTGGCTCCTCCGGGGTGACAAGTGAAGGGAGCGGCGACGACGGCCGAATCGGCACTAAAGTACAGTGCCTCTCCGGTGAAACTTGAGCCGGATCAAGGACTCCGGACCGGCCATTACCGAAGCTGCCCGCCAAAGACAGGAACCGGGAGGCTTGGGCCATTTCATCGCGACTCTATCCGGCGCACCCGCAGGGTGGTGTGGGGCTGCGCCTTGTCTTTGCGCTTCTTTTCGCTTTGGCGACCGCTGGCGCCGCGCAGGCGGAGAGCGCCATCGAGGACGGCGTCACCCTGATCCATCAGGGGCGCGCCGGCGAGGCGCGGGCTGTATTCTTCGAGATGGCCGAGGACGGCAACGCCGAGGCCATGTATCATCTCGGCGCCCTGCATCACAGCGGTCTTGGTGGGCCGGAGGACCTGAAGCAGGCGATTGGCTGGTACCGCAAGGCCTCCATGGCCGGGGTGCCGGAAGCCAAGCTCGCGCTCGGCTCCTTGCTGTTCAACGGCAAGGGCACGGCCAAGAACTTCTCCGAAGCCCTGACGCTCTTCTCTGAGGCCGCCGAAGCCGGGCTGATCGCCGCGCAGTACAATCTGGCCCTGATGCACGCCGCCGGCTTGGCGCACAGCAAGGAATACGGCGCCGACGAAGACCGGCCGCGGGCCTACAAGTGGTTCACCATCGTGCTGGCGCAGCTCGACGAGGGCGCGGAGCGGGCGGCGGTGGAGGAGGGTTTCGCCGTCCTCAAGAACGAGATGACCTACGAGGAGATTGCTCAGGGCAAGGCCCTGGCCACCGCCTGGCTCGACAGCCATCCCATCAAGGAGAGCGCGCAATGAGGTTTCGCACGGCGTTGATCGCCCTGGCCGCCGGCCTGCTTTCGTTCGGCACGGCGTCAGCCCAACAAGCGGGCGATGCGCAGGCCTTCGAGGACCTGGCCCGCGACGTCCCCGGTTTCCGGATGATCGTGAACAAGCCGTCGGTGCCCGATACGCCCTTCTTCGACGCCGCGCGACAGCGCACCTCGCTGAAGGCCTTCGGCGGCAAGGCGCTGCTGGTCAACTTCTGGGCCACCTGGTGCACCCCCTGCGTGCGGGAGATGCCGGCGCTGAACGCTCTGGCGCGCGACCTGGGCGGTGAGGACTTCGAAGTGGTCGCCATCGCCTCGGGGCAGCAAGTCGGCAAGCACCCGGATGCCTTCCTGCAAGAACATCAGCTCGACGCGCTCGCGCTCTACACCGACCCGCACGCCAGCCTGATGGCGCTCTTCGAGACCAAGACCCTGCCGACGACTCTCCTGGTCGATCGTTCGGGCCGCATCTTGGGTGGCGTGGTCGGCGAGACCGACTGGAACACGGACGAGGCCCGCGCGCTGCTGACGCAGCTCATGACGGAAGAGTAGGGCGGCGGGCTTCTGGCTCCCATCGTCACCCCGGAGGAGCCTCGCGAGAGGCGACATCCGGGGTCCATGGACAAGCCTGCGCGGACCGATGGATGGCCCCCGGCTCAAGGCCGGGGTGACAGTCTGTGGTGCCTCAAAGACCGCGCACCTCATGTCCCGTGGAACAGGGTCGGGTAGAGGTGTGACAGCAGCACCAGCCAGACGAACATGCTGCCGACGCTGAAGATGGTGGTGACCGAGATGGTATCGGCGACGGGCTCGACCCGCTGACCGTACTGATTGGCCAGCATATAGGTGGTCTTGGCAGTAGGGACGCAGGCCGCGACGACGGCCGCGACCGCCAGCAACGGGCTGAGGCCGAAGAGCTGGCTTAGCAGCAGGACCAGGGCGGGCAGCACGACAAGCTTGACGACCGTGGCGAAGATGATGGCCGAGCCGCTCTGGCGCAGCTCATCCAAGCGAATGGACATGCCGATGGCGAAGAGGGCGCAAGGCGTCAGGGCGGCCGCCAGCACGCCCAGATAATCGGACAGGATTTTCGGGAAGGGCAGTCCCGAGACCGCCCAGACAATGCCGATCACGGTCGAATAGATCACCGGATTGAACGCCACCCGCTTGATGCTGACGAAGATCGGCTCGCGCTCGCCCTTCTCCCGTTCCTCGGCCAACTCCAACAGCACGATGGTGATCAGGAACAGGACCACAGCCAGGATATTGGCGATGGCCGCCGGCAGCACCGCCTTGTGGCCGAATAGGGTGTGCAGGATCGGCAAGGCCACGAAGCCCGTGTTGCAGGCGACGCAGACGGTCGCGAACATGGTCGCGGGTCCGAGCTTGTCGCCCTTCCAGAACAACGCGCCCAGTAGAATGAGCAGATAGAGGGCGAGGACGCCGCCGCCGAACGCGGCGATGAACGGCGGATCGAATAGGCGGTCCACCGGCTCCTGCGCGATGACGATGATCAGCAGCGCCGGGATGGTCACCTTGAAGGCGAACTGGACGAGGATATCGGCGGTGTGCTCGGGCAGGATCTTGAAGTGCGCAAAGGCCATGCCCGTCAGCAGGACCCCGAAGATCGGCAGCACAAGACCCAGGATTTCCATCTTACCCCCGGAACGCGCACGCTACTTCGAGGGTGGCCGACTTCTTGATTCGAAACAAGCGCGCAGACTGTAGGGGCGAAGGCGGAAGCGCCTGACCTCAAGACGTCTCGCTGGCCTGCGGGCCCGAAGCGCGCGCCTCCTCGAGCAGCCAGTCCCGGAAGGCGGCGACCTTGGGCGGCTCGGCGCCGTCTTTCGGGCTCAACAGGTAATAGGAGAAGCTGAGCGGGGTGCTGAGGCTTGGGTCGAAGGGCCGCACCAGCCGGCCGGCGGCAAGTTCATCGGCCACCAGCATGTCGCCAACCAAAGCCACGCCCTGGCCGTCGAGTGCCGCCTGCACCGCCATGCTCTCCATGGTGAAGCGCGGTCCGCGGGTTGGGTCGATGTCGGGCAGGCCGGCCGCGAGCAGCCACATGCGCCAGCTCGCCTCGGCGTCCTTCCAGTCCACGTGCAGCAGGGTGTGGTGACGCAAATCGTCAGGCCTGCGCAAGGGATGCTCTCCATCCAAGAGCGCTGGGCTGCAGACCGGCGTGTTGGCCTGTCCGAACAGCCGGTCGACCCGCACGCCGCTGTAGCCGCCTGGGCCGTAGCGCAGCGCCACGTCGGCGTCGTCCCGCGCCAGGTCGACCCGGCGGTCCGTGCCGTCGAGGCGAATCTCGATGTCAGGATGCCGGATGCGGAACAGTTCGAGCCGGGGTACCAGCCACATGGCGCCGAAGGACGGGCTGACGCTGATGGTCAGCACTTCGCTCTCGCCGAAGGCCCGTATTTGCTCGACCCCTTGGAGCAATTTGTCGAAGCCCTGCGCGAAGGTCGGCAGGGCGGCCTGACCGGCGTCCGTCAGGCGCAGCGCCCGGGTCAGGCGGTGGAACAGCGGCACCCCAAGCAGGTCTTCGAGCGCCTTCACCTGATGGCTCACCGCAGCGGGCGTCACGTTCAACTCAGCCGCCGCCTTGGTGAAGCTGAGATGCCGGCCGGCCGACTCGAAAGCCTTCAGCGCATTCAGCGGCGGAAGTGGTCGCGCCATCGTCTATACCTCTAATTTCTCTCAGGCATAAACCGAGATCTTCTCGTTTGTTCAGTTTCACAGTTGCACGCACTTTCGCTCTGATTCAAGGGAGTAAAGTCGTGAAACTCAAGGCCAACAATCGCCTTACCCAATCAAAAATTTCTAGCTTTAAAAGGCAAACTCAGAGCGCGAACCGGCCCCTTCGATCTCAGTATGTTGTCGGCGTCGTGCTGGTTGTGATTGCCGCGGTGACCTACAGCACGGCGGGGCTCTTCACCAAGGGCGTGGCAGCCGGGTCCTGGGAGGTCATCTTTTGGCGCGGTGTCTTTGCTGCCGCCTTTACGACAGCCTGGACGATCAACCGAGGGGCCTTTCGACAGAACTTCTTCGCCATGGGCTATAGCGGCTGGGCGGTTGGGATCGTCGGCGCGCTAGGGACGACGGCCTTCATCCCGGCCTTCAAGCTGACCAGCATCGCCAATGTCTCGCTGATCTATGCCGTGGCGCCCTTGATCGCAGCACTGCTCGCCTGGCTCGCCATCGGCGAACGCGCGTCGCGCCGGACCATGGCGGGGTGCGGCCTCGCGCTCGGCGGCGTTGCCATCATCGTCTCCGGGTCTCTCGGCCATGTAAGCCTCACGGGCGACTTGCTGGCTTTGGTGATGACCGCCGCCATGGCCTCGATCATGGTGATCTATCGAAAGTACCCCAACACGCCGGGGGCGGGGCCGGCCGTGCTGCAGTCGCTTTTCCTGCTGCCCGTTGCCGCCCTGCTCGGCAGACCCTTCGATATCGACCCCATCGAGATCGCCATTCTCGCCGCCTTCGGACTGCTGTTCGCGATTGCTTCCGTGACCTTGGCCGAAGGCGCGAAACGCGTGCCGTCCGGCCAAACCGCGCTCTTGAGCGCCTTGGAAACGCCGCTGGCTCCCATCTTCGCCTTCATGCTGTTCGCGGAAGTTCCGAGCACCGCCACGTTCGTAGGCGGCTCGGTCGTGCTCTTGGCGGTGCTGCTCTCGATCAAGAACGACAGCCGATGAGTACGGAATAGGGTTCAGGTTTCAAGAACTTGGCTTTCAGGTAGTCGCCCGCACCCGCTGAGAAATGGTTCCCGGCTCGTGGGTCTTCGCTTACGCGAAGCCCTTGGCCGGGATGACATTATGAGAGAAGCCGCCGGCAGTGCAGCCCTTCTTTCGTCACCCCGGAGGAGCCTCGTGAGAGGCGACATCCGGGGTCCATGGAGAAGCCTGCGCAGGCCGAAGAATGCCTTCGGCAACTCGCTCCGCGAGCCCTCGTGTCAAGCACGAGGGTGACATTTGGTTGTGGTAAGCTGCCGGCGGGCTCGCTTCCCCCTATACCCCTAAGTAACGGTGTTGCATGGCTTCGTCGGCGAGGAGGGCGGCGGAGTTGCCGCTCCAGGCCACGCGACCTTTTTCCATGACGTAGTGGCGGTCGGCGATGCGGGCCATGGCCTTGGGGTGCTTGTCGATCACCAGGATGGCTTGGCCGGACTCCTTGAGCTTGAACTCCAGCACGTCCCAGATCTCCTGCCGGATGATCGGTGCCAGGCCCTCGGTCGCCTCGTCGAGGATCATGAAGCGGGGATTGGTGGTCAGGGCCCGGCCGATGGCCAGCATCTGTTGCTCGCCGCCGGAGAGGGTGCGGGCGTATTGCCCGGCGCGCTCGGCGAGGCGGGGGAAGAGTTCCATGACCCGCTCGGCGGTCCAGGGACTGTCGGCACCAAAGCGGTTCGCCGCCGTAGCGATCAGGTTTTCCTCGACGGTGAGGTTGGGGAAGACCTGCCGTCCCTCGGGGACGTAGCCGATGCCGAGCTGGGCGATACGGTGCGCGGGCAGGGTGCGGATATCCTGTCCGGCGAAGCGGATGGCTCCGCCTTTGGCGGGGGTCAGGCCCATGATGCTGCGCAGGGTGGTGGTCTTGCCCATGCCGTTGCGGCCCATCAGGGTCACCACCTCGCCGGACTCGATGGCAAGATCGACGCCGAAGAGCACCTGGCTCGGGCCATAGAAGGTTTCGACGGCGTCCAGTTCGAGCAACGCCATAGCCTAATCCTCGTCGCCCAGGTAGGCGCGGCGCACCTCCGGGTCGTCGCGCACCTGCTGCGGCGTGCCGGTCATCAGGAGCGCGCCCTTGACCAGCACGCTGACCCGGTCGGCCAGGGCGAAGACCACGTCCATGTCGTGCTCGACCAGCAGGATGCCGATCTGCCCCTTCAGCGGCCGCAGCAGGTCCATCATGGCGCGGCTTTCGCTCTGGCCCATGCCGGCCATGGGCTCGTCGAGCAGCAGCAGAGACGGCTCGCTGGCCAGCGCCATGGCCAGTTCCAATTGCCGCTGCTCGCCGTGGGCCAGCTCGGTGACCTTGAGCTTGGCCTTGTCCGCGAGACCGATGCGCTCCAGCACCTGGGTGGCCGGCGCGCGCAGAGCTGCATCGCGACGCGCCCGGGTCCAGAAGCGGAAGCTGTGCCCCTGCTGCGCCTGGACGGCGAGAGCCACGTTGTCCTCGGCTGTAAACTCGGGGAAGAGGCTGGTGATCTGGTAGGAGCGCTTGAGGCCGAGCTGCGCCCGCTTGTGAGTCGGCAGGCGGGTGATGTCGCGGCCCTGGAAGCGCACCCGCCCGGCGCTGGGTCGAATCTCGCCGGAGATCTGGCCGATGGCCGTGGTCTTGCCGGCGCCGTTGGGGCCGATCAGGGCATGAATTTCGCCCGGCCGCACGGCGAAGCTGAGGTTGTCCGAGGCGACGACGGCGCCGTAGGACTTGCTGAGATCGACGACCTCGAGAAGCGGCACCTCGGGGGTTCTAGTCATCGTCGGTCGCCTTCCCCACCAGCCAGCCGTAGACGCCACGGCGCGCGAAGAGCACGACGAAGACCAGGAAGGGGCCCAGCACAACCATCCAATGCTCGGTAATCTGCTGCAGCACCTCTTCCATCAGGAGCAGGGTGGCGGCGCCCAGCACGGGGCCGTAGAGCGTGCCCATGCCGCCGAGGATGACCATGATCATGATCTCGCCGGAGCGGGTCCAATGCATCATGTCGGGGCCGACGAACTCGGTGTGGTTGGCGGCCAGGGCACCGGCCAGGCCCGCGCCCATGCCGGCGATGGTGAAGGCGGCGAGCTTGTAGCGATAAGTGGCGAAGCCCAGCGCCTTCATGCGCGCCTCGTTCTGCTTGCAGCCGCGGATGACCATGCCGAAGCGGCTGTTCACCAGGCGCTGCATCAGCGCCAGGAAGAGCAGCAGCAGCACGAGGGTGAGATAGTAGAACTGCCACTCGTCATAGAGGTCGAGGGGCGGCAGGGACGAGCGCTCCCAGAGGTTCAGGCCGTCCTCGCCGCCGTAGGTCGGCAGCGAGATCATGAAGTAGTAGAGCATCTGGGCGAAGGCCAAGGTGATCATGATGAAGTAGACGCCTTGGGTGCGCAGGCTGAGGGCGCCGATCACCAGGGCGAAGAGGCCAGACACGAGGATGGCCAGCGGAAACTGCACGAAGGCACTGACGCTGCCGGTCCAGTCCCAGGGCAGGAAGGGGATGACCGTGCCGTCGAAGGCATGATGCATCAGGATGCCGACGGTATAGGCACCGATGCCGAAGAAGGCGGCGTGCCCGAAGCTGACCATGCCGCCATAGCCGAGGATGACGTCCAGGCTGACCGCGGCGATGGCGTAGATCAGGATGCGGCTGGCCACGGTGGTCAGGAAGGGCTCGCCGGCCGCATCCGCCAAGGGCGGTAACACCACGAGGATGATGAGAGCCAGGCCGTGCACGACGGCGCGCCGGGTGAGGCGTCCCTCCATGCCGCTAGCTCCCGTAGGCCTGGAAAAGGCCGCGCGGGCGCCAGATCAGCACCAAGGCCATCAAGAGATAGATGGTGATGCTGGAGAGCGAGGCGGCGACGTTGTCGGCGACGGAGGGCTCGAAGAGGTTGCGCATGATGACCGGCAGGAAGGCGCGGCCATAGGTGTCGACCAGTCCGACCAGCAGCGCCCCGACCAGGGCGCCGCGCACCGAGCCGATGCCGCCGATGATGATGACCACGAAGGTGAGGATGAGGATCTGCTCGCCCATGCCGACCTCGATGGCCAGCATGGGCCCGGCCATAGCGCCGGCAAGACCGGCCAGCATGGCGCCGATGGCGAAGACCACGGTGAAGAGGCGGTCGATGTCGACGCCCATGGCGCCGACCGTCTCCCGGTGCGTCGCGCCGGCGCGGATCAGCATGCCGAGGCGCGTGTTGACGATCAGGTGGCGCAGCAGGATGGCGACCACCAGGCCCGCGAAGATGATGAAGAGGCGATAGGCGGGGTAGGGGGCGCCGGGAATGATCTCGACGGTGCCGGAGAGCCACTCCGGTGTAGACAGGAAAAGCGCCTGCGGCCCCCAGATGATCTTGGTCAGCTCGTTGAAGGTCAGGATGATGCCGAAGGTGGCGAGCACCTGGTCGAGATGGTCGCGCGCGTAGAGCCGGCGCATGGCAACGAGCTCGATCACGACCCCGGCCAAGCCCGCCGCTGCCATGCCGGCCATCACACCGAGGAAGAAGTTGCCGCTCGCCATGGTCACGGTGGCGGTGACGTAGGCGCCCAGCATGTAGAGCGAGCCGTGCGCCAGGTTGATCAGGTGCATGATCCCGAACACCAGCGTCAGGCCGGCGGCCATGAGGAAGAGCATGACGCCTTGCTGCAGGCCGTTGAGCGTCTGTTCGAGAAAGAGGACGACCGTCATGACGGCGTGCGCGAAGTGAGATCAGGAGAGTGGAGGGTGGAAAGCGAAACGGGGGCGCAAGGCCCCCGCCTCAGGAACCGTCTAAGAGCTACATGCTGCACTCGGCGGCGTAGGCATCGGCGTGGTCGGTGAAGACCTTGCCCAGTGTCCGGTTGGTCACGCCTTCGCCGTCGCGCACCACCTCACGCACATAGATGTCCTGGATGGGATGCTGGTTGGGCCCGAAGCGGAAAGCACCGCGCGGAGAGGCGAAGTCGGCCGCCCGTAGCGCCTCGCGGAAAGCGTCCGCGTCGCTCAGGTCGCCACCGACCTTGGCGACCGCACTGTCGATCAGCAGGGCCGCGTCGTAGCCCTGGGACGCATAAAGCGAGGGCTTGCGGCCGTAGGCCTCCGTGAAGGCCGTGGCGAAGGCCTGGTTGGCCGGGTTATCGAGATCGTGGGTGTACTGCGAGGTGTTGAGCGTGCCCAAGGCCGCTTCGCCGACGGCCTTCAGGATGCCCTCGTCGAAGGAGAAGGCGGGGCCGAAGAGCGGTGCATCGGCCATCAGGCCGGCCTGGGCGTACTGCTTGACGAAGTTGATGCCCATGCCGCCGGGCAGGAAGAAGAAGACCGCATCGGGGCCGGCGGCGCGCAGGTTGGCAATCTCCGCGGCGTAGTCCACCTGACCGAGCTTGGTGTAGACCTCGGCGGCGATATCGCCCTTGTAGAAGCGCTTGAAGCCGGAAATCGCATCCTTGCCGGCCGGGTAGTTGGGGGCCATCAGGTAGACGTTCTTGAAGCCCTTGTCGGTGACGTACTGCCCCATGGCTTCGTGCAGGTTGTCGTTCTGCCAGGCGACGTTGAAATAGTTGGGATGGCAGCGCTTGCCGGCGAGGGCCGAGGGGCCGGCGTTGGGGCTGATGTAGAACTTGCCCGCGCGGGTGACGGTCGGCACCACCGCCATGGCCAGGTTCGACCAGACGATCCCGGTGACCACGTCGACCTCGTCTTGTCTTAGCATTCTTTGGGCGATCTGCTTGGCATTCTCCACCTTGCGGGCGTCGTCGACGACGATCAGCTCGGTCGGCACGCCGCCCAGCTTGCCCTCCCGCTCCTTGAGGGCGAGTTCGAAGCCGTCGCGGATGTCGATACCCAGCGAGGCGCCGCCGCCCGACAGGGTGGTGATCATGCCGACCTTGACGGGATCGGCGGCCAGGGCCGGTGCGGCAAAAACCAAGCCGGCCGCCGCCGCGGCCGCCAGAACAGGCGCGCTTCTCATGGTGTTTCTAACTCCACTATGACGTCATCCCAGACGCGCCATTCGACCATGGAGGACCCGGCCAGACAACGGAAAGCGGCGGATCAGGGCGGTAAACCTCGCTTTTGATAGGGATCAAGGGCTGCCGCCCGAAAGACGGGCATAACCCATGCCATCGGAGGCACGCCCAATGTTCGAAACAAGAATTCACGGTCGGGGGGGCCAAGGCGTTGTGACCGCCGCAGAGCTGCTCTCCGTCGCGGCCTTCGACGGAGGCAAGCACGCGCAGGCCTTTCCCATGTTCGGCTCTGAGCGCATGGGCGCCCCGGTGGTCTCCTTCTGCCGCATGGACGAGCAGGCAATCCGCCGCCGCGAGCCGATCATGGAGCCTGACGCCCTGATCATCCAGGACCCGACCCTGCTCCACTCGGTCGATGTCTTCTCCGGGGTCAATCCGGAGGGCTACATCATCATCAACTCGACGCGCAGCTTCGAGGAGTTGGGCATCGCCGATTTCGTCGCCACGTTTCCGCCGCATCACGTCTGCGACATCGGTGCCACGGAGCTGGCGATGCAGCACGTCGGCCGCCCGGTGCCCAACGCCGCGCTGATTGGTGGCTTCGCGGCGATCACCGGGCAGATCGGTTTCGAGTCCGTGAGCAAGGCCATCCGGGACAAGTTCCCGCCAGCCGTCGCCGAAGCCAACGTCGCCGCCGCCCGCGAAGCCTACGATCAGGCCAAAGAGGCGTGAGGCCGCAGCCCAAGGAAGGACAGCAGCCATGCTGAAGCAGATCGAAGGCTCCCAGGCTGTCGCCGAAGCGGTGGCGCTCTGCCGGCCGCAGGTCGTCTGCGCCTATCCCATCACGCCGCAAACCCACATTGTCGAGGGCATCGGCGCCATGGTGAAGGCCGGCACCCTCGAGAACTGCGAATTCATCAATGTGGAATCCGAATTCGCCGCGCTGTCCGTCGCCATCGGCGCCTCGGCGGTCGGTGCCCGCGCCTATACCGCCACGGCCAGCCAAGGCCTGCTCTACATGGCCGAGGCGGTGTACAACGCGGCCGGTCTGGGTCTCCCCATCGTCATGACCATCGGCAACCGGGCCATCGGCTCGCCGATCAACATTTGGAATGACCACAGCGACTCCATGGCGATGAAGGACGCCGGATGGATCCAGCTCCATGCGGAGACCAACCAGGAGGCCGCCGACCTGCACATTCAGGCCTTCAAGCTGGCCGAATCCCTCAGCTGCCCGGTCATGGTTTGCATGGACGGCTTCATCCTGACCCACGCCTACGAGCAGGTCGACATCCCGACCCAGGAGCAGGTCGACAGCTTCCTGCCGCCCTTCGAGCCGGTGCAGCAGCTCGACCCAGCCAATCCCTATTCCATCGGTGCCATGGTCGGACCCGACGCCTTTGCCGAGGTGCGCTACCTGGCCCATCACAAGCAGATGGAAGCGCTTGAGCGCATTCCGCCCATCGCCGAGGAGTTCAGAGAGATCTTCGGCCGCGAGGCCGGCGGCTTGGTCCGCAGCTATCGCACCGAGGACGCCGAAACCATCGTCGTCGCCCTAGGCTCGGTGAACGGCACCATCAAAGAGGTCGTCGATGCCCAGCGCGACGCAGGCGTGAAGATCGGCAGCGTCAGCATCTGCTCCTTCCGGCCTTTCCCGCTGGCTGCGCTCAACGAGGCCCTGAAGGGCGCCAAGCGCATCGTCTGCCTGGAGAAGAGCCTGGCGCCGGGCCTAGGCGGCATGCTCGCCTCCAACGTCCGCATGGCCCTGCGCAGCCATCCGTTGCCGGTCTACACCGTTATCGCCGGTCTCGGCGGCCGGGTGATCACCCGCAAGTCCTTGAGCGAGCTCTTCGAGCGCGCCGGGCGCGACAGCCTCGAAGATGTCACCTTCCTCGACCTCAATTGGGAGGTGGTCCAGGACCAGATCGCCCGCGCCCGCGAGCTGCGCCATTCCGGACCCATTGCCGAGAACCTGCTGAAGGCCCTCAACCCGGGCCTGGTGGAGCGGGTCTCGCCACCACAGGAAACCAATCCATGACCGAAGAAAGCGCCCTGCAGAAGGTCAAGTTCTACCAGACCGGCACCCACACCGTCGGCAACCGCTTCCTGAGCGAAGCGAACCGCACGGTGCAGGCCTCCATCGACCGCTCCAACGCCATCACCTCGGGCCACCGGGCCTGCCAGGGCTGCGGCGAGGCACTCGGCGCGCGCTATGCGCTCGATTCCGCCATGCGGGCCACCGACGGCAATCTCGTGGCCGTCAACGCCACCGGCTGCCTCGAGGTCTTCACCACGCCGTACCCCGAGACCTCCTGGCAGATCCCCTGGCTGCACTCGCTGTTCGGCAATGCCCCGGCTGTGGCCTCGGGCGTGGCCGCCGGCCTGCGCCGCCTGGGACGGGACAACGTGCGGGTGGTGGCGCAGGGCGGCGACGGCGGCACCGTCGACATCGGCTTCGGCTGCCTGTCTGGCATGTTCGAGCGCAACGACGATGTGCTCTACGTCTGCTACGACAACGAGGCCTATATGAACACCGGCGTGCAGCGCTCTTCGGCGACGCCGCCGACGGCCCGCACGGCGACCACGCCTGCGGTGGGCGACGCACCGGGCAACGTCTTCGGCACCGGCAAGAACCTGCCGCAGATCGCCATGGCCCATAACATCCCCTATGTCGCCACGGCGACGGTCGCCGACCTGCACGACCTGGAGGCCAAGGTGACCAAGGCCATGGGAATGCACGGCGCCCGCTACATCCACATCATGGTGCCCTGTCCCTTGGGATGGGGCTCCAAGTCCGAGGACACCATCAAGGTCGCGCGCCTGGCGGTGGAATGCGGGCTCTTCCCGCTGTTCGAGGCCGAGCACGGCGAGGTGACGGCGGTCAAGAAGATCCGCCGCAAGGTGCCGGTCGAAGCCTACCTGCGCCTGCAGCGCCGCTTCGCTCATCTCTTCAAGAAAGGCGCCGAAGACCACGAGCGCATCGCACGCATCCAGCGCATGGCCGATACCAACATCAGGAAGTACGGGCTTTTGCCCCAGGAGCAACCCGACGCGCAGCCTGTGGAGCAGCCGGCATGAAAGACACCGTTCTGCCCTTCGCCATCACCCTCGACCCCGGCACCAGCCTGGCCAACGAGACTGGCTCCTGGCGTGACGAGCGGCCGACCTATATCGACCGCCTGCCGCCCTGCAACAACGCCTGCCCGGCCGGCGAAAACATCCAAGGCTGGCTCTATCACGCAGAGGAGGGGGACTACGCCGGCGCCTGGCAGGTCCTGATGCAGGACAACCCCATGCCGGGCGTGATGGGCCGCGTCTGCTACCATCCCTGCGAGACCTCTTGTAACCGCGCCAAGCTCGACCAGGCCGTGAGCATTCACGCCGTCGAGCGCTTTCTTGGCGACTACGCCCTGCAGCACGGCCTGAAGCCCAGCTTCGAGGCAGAGCCCAGCGGCAAGCGGGTGCTGATCGTCGGGGCAGGGCCGAGCGGCCTGTCCGCCGCCTATCACCTGACCCGCATGGGCCATCAGGTCACCATCCGCGAGGCCGGCCCCATGGCCGGCGGCATGATGCGCTTCGGCATTCCCAAGTACCGCCTGCCGCGCGACATTCTCGACGGCGAGATCCAGCGCATCCTCGATATGGGCGTGACCTTGGAGCTCGAGACCAAGGTGGAGGACATCGAGGCGGCCTTCACGCAAGACGGCTTCGATGCGGTCTTCATCGCTGTCGGCGCGCATCTCGCCAAGCGAACCAGCATCCCGGCGCACGCCGCCGGCAAGATCCTCGATGCCGTCTCGGTGCTGCGCGACATGGAGACAGGTGCGGAGCCGCCGCAGCTCGGCCGCCGGGTCGTCGTCTACGGCGGCGGCAACACGGCTATGGACGTGGCCCGCACCGCCAAGCGCCTGGGCGTCGACGAGGCCATGATCGTCTACCGCCGCACCCGCAAGGAGATGCCCGCCCACGAGTTCGAGGCCCGCGAGGCCGAGGAGGAAGGGGTGATGATCCACTGGCTGCGGACCATCAAGCAGATCGACGAGACCACCTTCACCGTCGAGAAGATGGCGATCGACGAGGACGGCCGGCCGCAGCCCACCGGCGAGTTCGAGACCCTGGAGGCCGACACCCTCATCCTCGCCCTTGGCCAGGACGTCGACACCAGCTTCCTGGAAGAGGTACCGGGCGTGGAGATCGCCCGCGACGGCGTGGTCCAGGTTACCCCCCAGATGATGACCGGCCGCGCCGGGCTCTTCGCCGGCGGCGACATGGTCCCCTCCGAGCGCACGGTCACCGTTGCCATCGGCCACGGCAAGAAAGCCGCCCGCAACATCGATGCCTGGCTGCGCGGCGAGACCTATGAAGCGCCGGAGAAGCACGAGCTGGCCGACTTCGACCTCTTGAACACCTGGTACTACGACGATGCCCCGCAACGGGTGCAGGGGCAGCTCGATCTGTTGCGCCGACAGAGCGGCTTCGAGGAGGTGCTCCAGGGCCTCAACGAGGAGAACGCGCTCTTCGAGGCGCGGCGCTGCCTCTCCTGCGGCAACTGCTTCGAGTGCGACACTTGCTACGGCATCTGCCCGGACAACGCGGTGATCAAGCTCGGCCCGGGCAAGCGCTTCCAGTTCAACTACGACTACTGCAAGGGCTGCGGCATCTGCGCCGCCGAGTGCCCCTGCGGCGCCATCGCCATGATCCCCGAGGTGGTGTAGGGCCGCCAGGGCTGGCCTCAACCGCACCTCTCGTTGTCATGCTTGGGCGAGGCCCACTGGGCCGTAAGGCCCGGGGCCGAGTTCCGAGCATCCACGGCCGGGTTCCGTGCGAGCCGAGGAGTGCCTTCGGCATCTCGCTCCGCGAGCCTCGCAACTCGCCACTTCGGGTCTACGACCCTGCGCGGCTCGCGCAAGGATGACGTTCCGAGAGGGACCGCCGCCGCTCGCCTGATCGGCTGTCATGTGAGCTTGGCAGTTCCCAGACGACCGTCTTCGTCTTAGCCTCCCCGCCGCAACGGGAGAGGGGAGTTCGGCCATGCCCCAGGCGGCCAAGAACGTTCTGCTGATCGTGTTCGACTACATGGGCTACGGCGATATCGAGCCCTTCGGCGACGGCGCGATCCGCACGCCGAACATCAAGCGCCTGGCAGAGCAGGGTCGGCGATACACCGACTTCTATGGCGCGGCGCCCATCTGCGGGCCGAGCCGCGCGGCCATGCTGACCGGCCGCTATCCGCGCCACCTCGGCATCGAGCGCAATGTCGAACCCGGCGAACCGGGCCTGCTGGTCCACGAAACTTCGCTGTCCCGTTACTTCCGGGACGCCGGCTTCCGCACCGCGCTTTACGGCAAATGGCACCTTGGGCACGGGGAGGACGACAGCCCCATGGCTCACGGCTTCGAGGAGTTCCTGGGCTTTGACTATTGGAACATCGACTACTACTCCCACCGCACGCGCGAGGGCGACCCGGCACTCTACGAGGGCAGCGAGATTGTCGAGCGGCCGGGCTACACCACCGACCTCTTCACCGATGGCGCGCTGGACTTCGTCGGCCGCTGCGGAGAGGCGGGCAAGCCCTTCTTCCTCTACCTCGCCTATAACGCCATGCTGCCGCCCTATGCCCCGCCGGGGCGCGAAGCGGACTTCGCCGACCGCTGGGTCAACGGCACCCGGGCCGACTACGTCGCTGCCGTCGAGTACCTCGACCAGAGCGTCGGCCGGGTGCTGAAGGCGCTGGACAGCCTGGGTATCGCCGAAGAGACCGCCGTGTTGCTGACCTACGATCACGGCGGCGGTGAGCTGGCCACAAAGGGCGGCTTCTTCCACGGCTTTGGCACTCTTTGGGAAGGCGGCATCCGGGTGCCGATGGTCTTGCGTTGGCCGGATGGCGTGGAAGCCGGCAGTGTCTCGGCCGCGCCGGCGATTATCATGGACGTGACGCCGACACTGCTGGCCACTGCGGGACTGACAGCGGACCGAGCACTCGACGGGCGGAACCTGCTAGGCGACAGCCAGGACGGCGATCGCACGCTCCATTGGCGCATCGACCTGCCGGGCGAGGGCGAGGACTGGCTGCCGCGCAGGCAGCGCGCCCTGCGGCGCGGTCCCTGGAAGTACCTCTGGGACGGCACCTTCGATTTCCTCTTTGACCTCTCGGCCGACCCCGGCGAGCGCAACGACCTGGGCTACCGCCACCCGGAGCTGATCGAAGAGCTGCGCGGTCTCGCCAAAGGCGACTGGTAGACCTGAGCGATGTGCCTCACAGGCTGCGCAGCAGCGGGTCGATATCGATCACCCGGGCGAGCAGCAATTCCGCGGCGACGAAGACCACCAGCAGGAAGCCGAGGAAAGCCACCAGACGCTCGACCTCCTCGCCATCGATCACCGCCTTGCGCAGGAGCTGCGAGAGAATGTCGAGCAGCGAGACGATGACGATGATCATCAGCAGGATGGCCGAGGCTGCGGCGAAGTTGAAGGAGCGCATGGTGTCGTAGAGCGCGATGCCGATGCCGCCGGCGCCGACGAAGCCGAGCACCGTGGCGCTGCGCACGTTGGCCTCGAAGCGATAGAGCGAATAGGAAATCCAGAGCGGCAGCACCTGCGGGATCACGCCGAAGACGATCTCCTGGATGTTCGAGGCGCCGGTCGCGCGGATGCCCTCCACAGGGCGCGGGTCGATGGCTTCCACCGCCTCCGAGAAGAGCTTGGCCAGGGTGCCGATGGTGTGGACGGCCAGCGCCATGACACCGGCGAGGGGGCCGAGGCCGACGGCGGCCACGAAGATCAGAGCGAAGACCAAGTCGTTGATCGCCCGGAAGGCATCCATCAGCCGACGCACGGGAAAGCGGATCCAGGCCGGGGTGATGTTGGCCGAGGAAAGCAGGCCGAAAGGCACCGAGAGCACCACGGCGATGACGCTGCCCCAGACCGCCATCTGCACGGTCTCCAGGATGAGGTCGAGGTAGTCGCGCCAGTAGCGAAAGCTCGGCTCGGAGAAGTCCGACAGCAGCACCGCCATGTTGCCGGCACCCGTCCAAAGCTCGGGCAGGCGGTCCATCTCCGCCGGGAAGAAGCTCCAGGCGAGCAGCACGGCCAGGCTGCCCCAGATCACCCAGCCATAGATGCGCTGGGTCAGCTCGGGCTGTGGCACGGCAACATCCAGCTCACGCAGGCCCTTGGCCGTGGTGTCCGCCATCTCTTCGCTCCTTCAGGTAAAGAAAAACGGCGCCGCGGTGTGCGGCGCCGTCGCTACAGGCGCGCTTGGCGCTGGACTACATGCTGGGTATTTCTTTCACGAGTGCCCGCACTTCCTCGATCTTGGCCTTCTGCTCGGCGATCTTCTCTTCCTTCTCGGCTTCCGAGAGGGTCTCGTCGCTCTGGATTTGGAGGATCTGCTTGTTGGCCTCCATCTCGCGGAAGGGCAGGAGCTGTGCGTTGGAGGAAGGGACGAAGCCCATGAAGCCGCCATTCTGCAGCACCGCCCGCTCCTGCTTCACCTCGTCGATGGAGCCGAGGCGGCCGAAGGACATGAAGGCGTAGAGGATCTTGGCCTTGACCTCTTCCGGCAGGTCGGCGCGCCAGGCCATGGGATCGGCGGCGATCAGCGGCGAGCGCCAGATCTCTTTGATCTGCTCGGCGGCCTCCGGCTTGTTGCGCTTCAGGCGGAAATAGAGCGCGCGGTTGTTGGCCGTGGCCACGTCCACCTGCTTGTTGGCGACTGACAGGAGATTCGCTTCATGGCTGGCGTTGCGCACCGTGTTGAAGCAGTCGCGCGGGTTCACGTCGTGGGCGGCGAAGATGAAGGTGGTCGGCACCAGGAAGCCGGAGGTCGACTGCGGGTCGCCGATACCGAAGTCGAGCGACTGCGCATCACAGGTGGCGAGCACGTCTTCGAGCGAGTTGATCTCGTCGTTGTCCTTATGCGTGACGAGGATCGAGTGATAGCCCTTCGAGCCGTCGGTCTCGATCATCTGGGCGAAGACCTCGGCGCCGGCCCGGTCCACCGCCGTCATGGCCGACTTGTTGCCGAACAGCACGAGATCGACCTTGTCGAAGCGCATGGCCTCGATCACGCCGGTGTAGTCGGTGGCGAAGAAGGGATTGATCTTGATCCCGGTCTTCACCTCCATGGCCTCGATGATCGGGCCCCAGCGCTTCATCAGGTTGTCCTGGCTTTCCACCGCCAGAATGCCCCAGTTCAACTCCTTGATCTCTTCGGCGACGGCCGTGGTGGTGGCGATCGCGGCGACCGCCGCCGCGGCAACCACTCCCTTTGCAAAAGCTCTCATGACAGGCTCCTTCGCACGGTTGGTTCGATAGGGTCTAAGCGTAGGCGAGCTGCTTCGGCTCGGGCGGGAGGATCTCTCCGTCGGAGGCGTCGGGCAGCACCAGCTCCTCGCTGGCTTCTCCGTAGATCTCGCGCAGGAAGGCCAAGGTGAGCTCACGGCTTGGCCCGTCGAAAACGATGCGTCCGTCACGCATGGCGATGGTGCGCGGGCAGTAGCGCCGGGCGTACTCGACCTGATGCAGGGAGACGAGGACGGTGATGCCGTCGGTCCGGTTGATCTCGGCCAGGGTCTCCATCACCCGTTTGGCGGAAGCCGGGTCCAACGAGGCGATCGGCTCGTCGGCCAGAATGACCTTGGCGCCCTGCACCAGCGTGCGCGCGATGGCGGCCCGCTGCTGCTGTCCGCCGGAGAGGGTGGCCGCCCGCTGGCGCGCGGTCTTGGCGATGCCGACCCGGTCGAGCGCCTGCATGGCCAGGAGCTTCTCCTCGCGGCGGAAATAGCAGAGCGAGCCGCGCCAGCGCGGTACCCGGCCGAGCAGGCCCGCGAGCACGTTCATCAGCACGCTCAAGCGGGGCACCAGATTGAACTGCTGGAAGATGACGCCGACGTCGGCGCGGGTCGCCACCACGTTGTGGGCGATGCGCCCGTCCTGCTGCACGCTGCGGCCGAGCACCGCGACGCGACCGCCTTCTCCGTCCCGGTCGGCCGGCAGAAGGCCGGCGATGTGCCGGATCAGGGTCGATTTCCCCGAGCCGGAGGCGCCGATCAGCGCCACCATCTCACCTTCGTCGACCGAAAGCGAGACGCCGTCCAAAGCCCGTGTGCCGCCGCGAAAGGTCTTGGAGAGCCTACTGATCTCGATAGCCGCCATCGGCGCCCTCCCTTGCGGTTCGAGCGGACGGTAGTGCTGCGGCATGACAGCGGCGTTACGCTTTTGCGTGACTTTCGTCTCACTCGTGTAGACAAGTCACAACACGCTGCGGGCGGGGCTTCCCGACGGCCGTGCGGCGCGGATCCCGGCCGTCAGACGTTGCTTTCGCCGGCGGGACCGCCACCTCTAAGGCAGACAGAGGGAGGTCGGAATGTCCGCACGGGCGGAACAGACGCAGGGAAGAAACTACCCGGACTTCGTGACACTGATTCGGCGCAGCCACGACGCGGACAAAGCGCTGGGCAGGGTCTCGGTGGCCGATGTCGAGGCCTGGTTGCTCGGCGATGCCCTGTCCGAAGACAGTCTCATCGACCTCTTCCACGGTTTGGTCCTGCGCATGGCGGCGGCCGACCTTCCTGTGGAACGTGGTACCCTGCACGTGGGCACCCTGCATCCGCAGCTCTACGGCTACGCCTGGAACTGGTCCGCCACGGAGGGATTCTGCGACGAGGTCAAGGTCAGCGAGGCGGTGCTCGCCACTGACGCCTATCGGCGCAATCCGATGTTCGAAGTTGTCGGGCAAGGCGCGACGGTGCGCGCCCGGTTGGACTCACCGGACGACGTGGCGCGCTACCCCCTGTTTTCCGAGCTGGCAGAGAAGGGGATGACCGACTACATCGGGCTCCCGCTCAGCACCGGCGGTGCCTATCACAACGCGGTGACGATCGCGACCAAGCAAGCCGGCGGCTTCCGCGAGGACCAGCTGGCTGAAATCGACCGGCTCTTGAAGCCCTTCGCACTCCATGTGGAGCGGCATATCGCCATGCGGATTTCCCAGAACGTTCTGGATACCTATTTGGGTACGGCGGCCGGAAGCCAGGTGCTCAACGGCTCGATCAAGCGCGGCGCCGGTGCGCCGATCAGCGCGATCATCTGGAGCTCCGACCTGCGCGGCTTCACAGACCTGGCCAACCGCTTGAAGGGCCCGGAGGTCCTGGCCGTTCTGAACGAGTATTTCGACCTCCTGGCCGGGGCCGTGATGAGTCACGGCGGCGAGGTCCTGAAGTTCATTGGCGACGGTCTCCTGGCGGTGTTTCCCTTTTCAAACTTCAAGAGCGAGCAAGCGGCGGCTGAGGCGGCCTTCGAGGCGGCGGCTTTCGCGCTGACCCAGCTCGATGCGCTCAACGAAAGCGTCGATCGGCTGGGCGACGTGGCAGACTGGCGCCCCCTGCGCAGCGGCATCGCGTTGCATCGCGGGGAGGTTTTCTTCGGCAACGTCGGCGCCCCGGGCCGGCTCGACTTCACGGTGATCGGCCGCGCGGTCAACACGGCAAGCCGGGTGGAGGCACTAAGCAAAGTGCTGGAGCGGCCCATCCTGGTGACCGAGCCGGTCGCGGCGCTCTTGGAGCGGCCGCTCGATGCCATGGGAGAGCACAGCTTGCGGGGCGTTCCGGCCCCGGTGACCGTCTTCGCCCCTACGGCTGACGGCTAGGCGCCGAGGGCTGCTCATGCTGCGGCGCGCTTTCTGGTATGTTCCGTGCGCAATTGACCCGCTTGCGCTGACGCTCGAAAGTCTTACCTGAGAAACGATCTCACAACGGCCCCGAAACGCCGCCGGAGAACACCGTCGGCCTAGGCACCGGGCCCCTTCGATACGGCAGGAGTGACGCGATGCTGCAGAAGCGCGAGTTTTACATTGACGGCGGCTGGGTTTCCCCGGCCCAGGCCAACGATTTCGAGGTGATCAACCCCTCGAACGAGGAGCCCTGTGCGGTCATCACCTTGGGCGGCGAGGCGGATACCAATGCGGCGGTCGCCGCGGCCAAACGCGCTTTCTGGGACTGGTCGGCGACCTCGAAGCATGAGCGGGTGGCCCTGGTCGAGAGGATCCTGGCGGCTTATCAGGCCCGGATCGGCGAGATGGCCGAGGCGATCAGCCTGGAGATGGGCGCTCCGGTCGACTTGGCGAAGACGCAGCAGGCGCCGGCCGGCCTCGGCCACATTCAGAACTTCCTGCGCGCGGTGAAGGACTTCGAGTTCGAGCGCCCCTTGGGCGACCACGCGCCCGACACGCGCATCCTCTATGACCCGGTTGGTGTCTGCGGGCTTATCACGCCGTGGAACTGGCCGATGAACCAGGTGACCCTGAAGGTCATCCCGGCGCTTCTGACCGGCTGCACCATGGTGCTCAAGCCCTCCGAGATCGCGCCGCTCTCCTCCATGCTGTTCGCCGAGATGCTGGACGAGGCGGGCGTGCCGGCCGGCGTCTTCAACCTGGTCAACGGCGACGGGGCCGGCGTCGGTAGCCAGCTCTCGGGCCATCCGGATGTCGACATGATCTCCTTCACCGGCTCGGGCCGGGCCGGCACGGCGATCTCCAAGAACGCCGCCGACACCTTGAAGCGGGTGCATCTGGAGCTTGGCGGCAAGGGCGCCAACATCATCTTCGCCGACGCCGACGAGAAGGCGGTGAAGCGCGGCGCGCTGCACTGCTTCAACAACACCGGGCAATCCTGCAACGCGCCAAGCCGCATGCTGGTGCAGCGGGAGATCTACGACGATGCGGTGGAGACCGCCGCCGCCGTGGCCAAGTCCACAAGCGTCGGCCTGGCCCATGAGGCAGGGCGCCACATCGGCCCGGCCGTCAGCGAAATGCAGTACAACAAAATCCAAGCGCTGATCGAGAAGGGCATGGACGAGGGCGCCCGGTTGGTCGCCGGCGGCCCAGGGCGGCCGGAAGGCCTCAACCGCGGCTACTTCGTGCGGCCGACGGTCTTCGCCGACGTGACCAACGACATGACCATTGCCCGGGAAGAGATCTTCGGCCCGGTGCTCTCGATCATGTCCTTCGAGAGCGAGGAAGAGGCGATCAAGATCGCCAACGACAGCGCCTATGGGCTGACCAACTACGTGCAGAGCGAGGATGGCGAAAAGCGCAACCGCGTGGCGCGCCGCCTGCGCTCCGGCATGGTCGAGATGAACGGCAAGCCGCGCGGCGCGGGTGCCCCCTTCGGCGGCATGAAGGCCTCCGGCAACGGACGCGAGGGCGGCGTCTGGGGCATCGAGGACTTCTGCGAAGTCAAGGCCGTCAGCGGCTGGGGCGCATAGCCTAAACTCTTTCGGTTTGGCAGCGAGCTGCGTCAGTCATAACGCAGCTCGCTCGCCTTGCCGCGGAAGACGCTGTAGGCCAGCGCGGTGTAGCCCAGAATGGCGGGCAGCACGAAGACCGTCCCGATCAGGATGATGAAGAGGCTCTCCGGCGCGCTGGCCGCCTCGTAGAGCGTCAGCCGCTCCGGCACCACGTAGGGATAGAAGGAGTAGGCCAACCCGGCGAAGGCGAGGCTGAACAAGGCGATTGCCGTCGCAAAGGGAACGTGCCGCCAACGGTCCGCCGGGTCGGGCAGATGGCGGAGCGCGATCCACAGCAGGATCACCAGCGCTCCCGATACGATGGGCAAGGGGGCCAGCAGCAGGATCTCCGGAACGGAGAACCACTTCTCGAAGATACGCGGTGAGACCAGAGGGCTAGCCGCCGACACTGCAACCAGGCCGCCGATCACGCCGGCCAAGCCGCGCTTGGCCCAGCGCACCGCCTTGCGCTGTAGCGCCTCATCCGTCTTGACGATCAGCCAAGTCGCTCCGATGAAGCCATAGCCGGCGGTCAGGCAGAGCGCCGTCAGGGCGGCAAAGGCGACGGTGGCCGGCGTATAGCTCAGGCCCATGATGTAGAGGCCCAGCATGAATCCCTGGCTAAGACTGGTCATGAGAGAGCCGACGAAGAAGGCGGTGTTCCAGGAAGACTTGCGCCGCAGCGGTGCCTTGGCGCGGAACTCGAAAGCGACGCCGCGCAGGATGAGCCCGATCAGCATGATCGCCACGGGAAGATAGAGCGCCGTGAGAATCACCCCGTGGGCGACAGGAAAGGCCACCAGCAGCAGGCCGATCGCCAAAACCAGCCAGGTCTCGTTGGCATCCCAGAAGGGGCCGATGGAGGCGATCATGCGGTCTTTCTCGGCCTCGCTCGCAAAGGGAAAAAGCACCCCAATCCCAAGGTCGAAGCCGTCCAAGACGACGTAGATGAGGATAGACAGTCCCATCAGGCCCGCGAAGACCAACGGGAGCCAGACGGCCGGGTCGCCGAAAAGGGTCATCATGGCCGCTTACTCCGCCGGGAGGACATCGACTTGGGCGGCGCCCGACCTGGGCGGGGCGGGTACCTCTCGCCCGCCTTGTACCGCCTTGCGGGCGAGGTAGAGCAGCACGCCGATGTAGGCGACGATCAGCACGGCGTAGACCAGCAAGTAAGCCACCAACGTCGTCATCACCATGGGCGCCGGGACGGCCGCCACCGCGTCGGCCGTCTTGAGGACGCCGTGCACGAGCCAGGGCTGCCGACCGATCTCCGTGGTGTACCAGCCGGCCAGGGTGGCGACCCACCCGGAGAAGCTCATGCCGGCCAAGGCGAAGAGGAGCGGGCGCGGCAGGCCTTCGTTGCGGCGGCGCCAAAGAAGATAGGCACAGCCCCAGGACAACAGCAGCATCAAAACGCCGGTTCCCACCATCACGCGGAAGGACCAGAAGACGGGCGCGACCGGCGGATGCAGTACCGTCCCATCTTCGGCCAGGAAGTCGTTGAGGCCCGGCACCACGCCGTCGGGATCATGCATCAGGATGATGCTTGCGCCGCTCGGTATGCCGAGCTCGAAGCGATTCTCCCGCGCCTCGTGGTCGGGCAATGCGAAGAGCAGGAGCGGGACGTTGTCATCCGTTTCCCAGTTGCCCTCCATGGCTGCCACCTTCTGTGGCTGATGCTCCAAGGTATTCAGGCCGTGGAGATCGCCGGCGAAGATCTGCACCGGAATAAGCAATGCCGCCATGACGACACCGGTTCTGAGCGTTAGGCGGACCTCGCTCCCGCGATCCCCGATCAACCAGCGAAAGGCGGAGAGCCCGGCAATGAGGAAGGCGACGGTCAGGCCGCTGGCCAAAAGCATATGCACCAGGCGATAGGGCATGGAGGGATTGAAGACGATCGCCAACCAGTCGGTCGCGTGCGCCACGCCCTCACGCATCTCAAAGCCGGCGGGTGTGTGCATCCAGGAATTCAGCACCAGAATCCAGAAGGCGCTCATGGTCGTGCCGAAGGCGACCAGGAAGGTAGAGAGGGTGTGCAGCCATCCGGGCACGCGGGAGAAGCCGAACAGCATGATCCCGAGGAACACCGCCTCCAGAAAGAACGCCGTCAGGACTTCATAGGCCAGCAGGGGTCCGGCGATGTTGCCGACGGTCTCCATGAAGCCCGGCCAGTTGGTGCCGAACTGGAAGCTCATGGTGATGCCGGAGACCACGCCCATGGCAAAGGAGAGGGCGAAGACCTTCACCCAAAAGCGGTAGGCCGCCATCCAGCGCTCTTCACCCGTCGCATTGAAGCGGAGCTTGAAGTAGAGCAGCACCCAGCCGAGCGCGATGGTGATGGTCGGAAAGAGGATGTGAAAGGAGATGTTGGCGCCGAACTGGATGCGCGAAAGGATGAGCGCGTCCATCGCCTAGCTCTCCTTACCCTTGGCTGGAGCTTTGCGAGACAACGGAATGATCTTCTCAGCCTTGCCGAGCAGGTTCTGCAGCTTCGAGCCGAGCGCCAAGAGTTGAACCAGCCGCTCGGTCTCGAGGCGGTTCATATCGCTGTACCATCCGGTCAGAAGCTCGATCAGCTCGCGCAGTTCGCCGATGCGTTGATGCGCGTGTTCCTCTGCGGGGCTGGACGGTGTCTGCATTTGCAGTTCGCGCAGCTTGCTGAGCGTCGGGTCGATCTCGCGCTTCTTGCGCTCGTCGATCAAGGTGCGGACGATCTCCCAGAGGTCGTCCGGGGTAGTGAAGTAGTCCCTTCGGTCGTCCGGAAGGTGCCTGAGGCGGACGAGGTTCCAGGCCTGCAGCTCTTTCAAGCCCATCGAGACGTTCGAGCGGGAAAAGCCGAGGCGCTCGACGATCTGCTCCGCATTGAGCGGTGCCGCTTCGAGGAAGAGCAGGGCGTAGATCTGGCCAACCGTGCGGTTGATCCCCCAACGGGACCCCATCTCGCCGAAATGCAGGACGAACTCCTGCTGGAGGGGCGACAGCTGCATGGACACTCTCTTCGTGTGTTTCTGTGATTTCAGAATTTACTGAAATAATAGAATGCGACTGTGTTGCAGCAAGACTTCCGTTCCGGCTGCGACAATCCGCTCGGCGGTGTTTGTTTAGTCGCTTAAGTGTGCTTGCTCTCGCGCCAAGCCGGTTTCGGTTGGGTCGCCATCAGGGTCGAGCAGCGGAAAGGTAACCGCGAGCGACCAGGCCAGAATAAGGCCGAGCCCCAAGCCAGCCGCCACCGGCCCGCTGCGCCTGGCCAGCCATCGCCCCATCAGCCCGAAGATAATGAAGAAGAGCACGATGACGGGCAGCACGATGATCAGGAAGAAAAGCCCCTCGAAATCGAGCAGCAGGGCGATGACGAAGGACAGCAGGATGGCGAAGCGCGCCGACAGACGCCGCCAAATCGGCGCGCGGCCGCCTTCCGTCACCAGGCTGTCCGCCAGCATGAAGGGCACCGCGCCAATAGCGATCGCGAGCAGCACGGCATAGCGCCCGTCATGGGGCGTGAAATTGGCGGCGTAGCGGTCGAGCGCACCGCCGAAGAGGCCGATGCCGTAGAGCGCGAGCATAAAGGCTGCGAAAAGCGCGATCGGGCCGGTCTTGGCACCAAAGCGCCAGAGCAGCAGCAACTGCAGGCCGCCGTAGAGCAGCAGGTGAAGCGCCAGATAGTCGGCCACCAGAACCGGCAAGAGCGGCCCCTCGACCAGAGAGGCGAGCAGGGGTGCTGCCACCATTGGCAGACCGATCAGGATGAAAAACTGCCGGGTCGAGACCTGGGTCGGTGCAAAGGCGCGTTGCGGAAACAGACCGGTGAGCGGCCAGGCCAGGGCGACGATGCTGCCGAGCAGCAGCAGCAGCCAGGGACCGGTCTCCGCCGGCTCGCTCTCGGAGGTGCGCCCGAAGGCCTGGTCGAGCCAGGCACGGGCTTCGCTTAGGGCCGTGGTGCTGTAGAGCACGGCAACATGCTCGACCTTGGGCGCGACGACGGCGCGGCGTTCGACCTCGGTTTCGCTGTTCGATGCCGTGTCGCCTTCGCCGGCGCTCGGGTCGACCAGGTGCAGGGCGTCGAGGGCGGCGGCGCGCAGGCCCGGCTCCCACTCACCGGCGATCATCAGCATGTTCCGTGGATGGGTCGCCGTCACAGCCTCCGAGTACATGGAGACGCCAACGACCGGGCCAACGCGCGGGTCGGCCAGCGCCGTGCGCACGATGACGTCGGACGCCATGGAGTGGCCGAGCAAGGCGACCCGGCCGTCGGCACCGGGTTGCGCGAGCCCGAGATCGATAACGGCGCGGGTCTGGCTGACGAGTTGCCGCGTCACGCCATCGACCGATCCGACGTCGCCCATCATCGGCAGACGGTTCTGCCCGTGACCGGCGAAGTCGAAGGCGAGAACCAGGTAGCCGGCGTGGGCCAGGGTCAGGGAATAGGCTTCCATCATCTGGCGCGAGCCGGCGAAGCCGTGGGCGATGACCACTACTGGGCCCGCGGCATCCGGCGCGCGATAGAGCGACACCGGTGTTTCGCCGATCCAATCCTTTGCGATCTCCAAACCGGCTCGCGACTCTTCGAGCCGCCAGACGGCGAGCGCGATGAAGAGAACGGCGACGAGGCCGATGAGCTTTCTAAGCCACGACATGCAATCAGCAGAGCTTCGGAAGCGTCGATGAAGTCATGGCAGCAAAAAATGGCGCTTGCATCCGATCTGTCAAAAGGCTTTCGCCCTGAGCCCACTCCGATCGGCCTCGTTCCAATGCTCGAATTTGAGGGCCAAAGTCAGATCTCACAGTATTGCCCCGCCGTTTTGAGGAAATAGAGCTTTCTCAACTCAAAAGAGAGGCCCATGGCATGGCAGGGAAGTTCGAAGTCTTCAAAGACAAAGCCGGCGCGTTCCGATTCAGGCTCAAAGCGGGCAATGGACAAATCATCTTGGCCAGCGAAGGCTACAAAGCGAAGCCGAGCTGCATGAACGGCATCGCCTCGGTGAAGAAGAACGCAACCTTGGACGAGCGTTTCGAGCGCAAGGACACCAAGGCCGGCAACTACCGGTTCAACCTGCACGCCGGCAACCGGCAGATCATCGCAACCAGCGAAAGCTACAAGACCGAGGCGGCGCGCGATAACGGCATCGCGTCCGTGAAGAAGAACGCGCCCACCGCAGCGGTCGACGACCAGACCGCCAAAGCCTGATCGACGACTCCCCGTTCAAATCGTCGCTCAAGGGGCGATGAGGACTTTCCCCAGAACCTTGAAGTTGCCCTGGTCGGAAACCTCGACGACGAAGGCCTCGCCGGGAGAAGGAATGCGGCCGATGAGCGCGATGACGTTGAACAGATGGGTCACGAGTACGACACGCTCGTCGGCCGGCAGACTCGCAAGAAGCGCCTGAGTTTCCTCGGTTTGCTCCCGCCACTGGCCAAGCTCGCTGAAGAGGGAATTGAGCGGCGGAAAGTCCTCCACCGGCGCGAGCCCCAGCAGCACGGCCGTTTCCTGACAACGGCACCACTGACTGGTCAGCACGCGGTCGACGGCGACAGCGTGCTCGCGGAAGGCCGAGCCGATGGCTCGGGCCTGGGCCTGACCGCGCGCATCGAGATTGCGCTGTGTCGTGCAGTCGCCCAGGGTGAAGTCCTCCGGATCGCCGCTGCCCGGCGCAAAGGCGTGGCGCATGATGACGACCGTGCCGGGCTGCTCCAAAGCCTCCCAAGCCAATCCTCCCGACAGGCCGACCGGCCAGAGAAAGACGACGAGAGCGACCGCCGCGCCAAGCCTGCGGGGATAACTCCGTGGTAGGTATTGGCGCATTGGACCGCGCCCCACGGCCGAGCTCTAGGAACAGCCTTCCACGCAGCGCCCGTCGCCGTCGAAGGCCATGGTCAGGCCGCTGAGCGGCACATAGACCGGTACGGCCGTTGCCTCGATGAAGGCGGCGGTGCGGGTGCCGGGCAGCACCTCACCATTGCGCGTCGCCTCCTCGTTCGCATGGGAGGCGATGACCGTGTTGGGCTGCACCAGCTCGTTGATCACATAGGCGGCCTCGGTCGGACCCGTGGTGAAGGTGTTGCCGATGTTGATGACGGCCAGCTCGCTGCCGTAGTGGCCGCGCACGACCAGATCCTGTTCCGCCGTGATCCCGGTATCGCCTGAGAGGTAGACCACCAGCCCGTTGCTGAAAGTGAGCACATAGCCGGTTGGCGGTCCGACATAGACAGTGACCCCGGCCTGCTGCAGCGCTTCGCCAAGCGGGCCGCCAATGAAGCCAGGCGCAAGGCCGTTGCTATGGGTTGCCGGCACCGTCGTGATGGTGACGCCTCCGATCTGGGTGGAGGCGCCGAAGCGCACGAGCACCGAATTCTCGGGAGCGCCGCCCGCGAGCTGCAGCCGGTTGGCGAAGAAGCGGGGCATCTCGCTGCCGGTGACGATCAGCGAGTCCTTGGCGACGGCGATGTTGACCGAGTTCGAGTTCGGCATGGCGCTGACATCGCTCTCCGGCATTGCGCAACTGCCGGCGTCCAGCCCCGAAGCGTGGCGATCGCCGATATGGTCGCCGTGAACATGGCTGACCAGCACCGCGTCGATACGGCCGAGCCGCGGGTCGTCCGGGCCAGCCACGGTGCGCCCAGCGTCATAGAGCAGCCGCGTTCCATCCGGATCTTCCAGGATGAGGGCCCGGTCGAGCCGGCAGAACTCACCGACATGACTGCCGAGGGGCGTGATCTTGACGGTGTCGGCCTGCGCGGCGGCAACGCCGGACAGCGTCATGCCCAACAACGCAGCCGCAACGGCTCTTGAAAGGCCCTGCATGGCCCTGCCTCCCTGATCAAGTGAACAGCGTGGAGCGACCGGTATCGCCGGCGGACACGCGTTCCATTACTCTAAGAATGGAGAGAGGCGAGGCTTGGGCAAGCAGCAACGGCCTGCGAATGGCAGCCTTGCAGCAAAGTGTGCGTGTCAGATCAGTTGCCGCGATAGCGCTCGGCGAAAGCGATCAGCTCTTCGAACCGGGACCAATCGCCGATCACCCGCGGCACCTTGTGCTGGCCGCCGAGCTTGCCGATGCTCTTCATCCAGGCCGAGAAGCCGCCCGGCGCCATCTGCACCACGCGCGGCGCCTGGACGCCGCCGTCGACAATGCGGCGCTCGTGGTAGTCTTCATTGGCCTCGGCGAGATAACGGTCGATGGCGTCGCCAAACGCACTCAGCCGCGCCTCGTCGACTGGCTCGTTCTGGAACTCCACCACATAGACGTGGCGACCCAGTTCCTCGCCGCGGCCTTGGAAGACCTCGGTGCTCACCGAAAACTCGGCAAGCGGCGCCGAAACGCCGTTCCCGGCGGTAAGAACGGCCGACTCGACCAGCTCACCGGTCAGATGCTCACCGAAGGTCGAAAGCGTGTGCGAGGTCCGCCCCGTGATCAGCACCCGCGGGCGCTCGGTGTCGACGAAGCGCACCACGTCGCCGATCATGTAGCTCCAGAGGCCGGCGCAGGTCGTCAGCGCGATTGCATAGTCGACGCCCTCTTCGACATTGCCGAGCCAACGGCGCGTCGGGTTGGGGGAGTCGAGCTCCGAGACCGGAATGAACTCGAAGAACAGGCCGTTGTCGGTGACCAGGCGCATGCCCATGCCGGGGCCGCGGTCGGCGATGGCGATGAAGCCTTCGCTGGCGGCATAGACCTCACGCATATCGGGGTTGCTGCCCTCGAGCAGAGCCTCGTAACGCTCCTTGTAAGGCTTGAAGCTGACGCCGCCGTGTACGATCAGCTCGAGATTGGGATAGAAGTCGCCGACACGGCCGGCCGTATCCGGCTTCAGGGCCGCGAGCTTTTCGAAGAGTAGCAGGTGCCAGCCGGGGCCACCTGTCAGCATGCGGATGTCTTCCTTCAGCGACGCCGGACCCATCTTCGCCATCTTCTCTTCCCAGTCGGTCAGGAAAGCGAATTCCTTCGGCGGGAAATAGGCAAAGTGGCTCCACCAAGGACGCTCGTTGGCGGCGATGCCGCTGATATCGCCGCTGAAGATGCCCGGCGCATGCTCGGTCAGGTCGGTGCTGCCGCCGAGCAGGAAGGACTTGCCGTCGAAGACCGCGCTGTCAGGGCGATGCGCCAGATGGTGGGTCCCGACGTCGAGCGCCGCGCGCTTGTTCGCGGCGACCATGTCGCGCGAGCAGGGGATATACTTCACCTTGCCGGTGGAGGTGCCGGAGGATACCGCGAAGTAGGGCAGGACGCCGGGCCAGGTGCAGTTCTCGAGACGCGGGAAGGAATCCTTCCAGTAGGCGTCCCACAGCTCGTTGTAGGTCCTAAGCGGCACCCGGGCCTGATAGTCCTCGACCGTGTTGATCTCGCCGAAGCCGTGGTCTCGGCCGAATTGTGTGTTGGCTGCTTTGGCGACGAGCTTGCGCAGCACCTCCTGCTGCGAGGCGGCGCAGTCCTCCTGCGCCAGCTTCCGGGCGCGCGGACCGGTGTAGAGTTTCAGGAGCTTGGTGAAGAGCCCTTGGCGCTGCGGTGCGCGTTTGTTGGAGCGGGTTTGACTCGCTCGTGCGACGCCCGCGGCGCTGCTGGAAGCTGCGTAGGGTGCTGACATGTGACGCCTGTTTGAATTTGTCGAAACCTATGAATACCTTGGCGTAAATAGACAGCTGTCTCGACTCGGCCAACTCACGATTTATTACGCTGTCTTTCGCGTTTAGCGCTTGCCTTGGCCACGGCAGCTGAGCATGCAGAAGACAAGGATGTTACAAGACTCGGCCGGCGACAGCGCGCGCGGCCGGGAGAGAGGAAGCGAAGATGCAAACAGCGGCCTCACCAGACAATCAGAGCAACGGCTCAAAGAACAAAGACAAGAAGAAGAACCAAGGTCCGCTCGGCCATTCCTGGCTGGTGCGGTACGGCAAGCGACTGCGCAAGCCGACCAACCGTATCCTGGTGAAGTACTCCAAGGTCGGCGACCCGCCGGTCTATCCCGCCTACACCTTCGACTGGCAGAAGGACATCGAGGCGAACTGGCAGGTCATCCGCGACGAAGCCTTGGCCGTGCTCAGCCACCGCTCGGCCGTGCCGGTTCTGCGCGAGGTCTCGCCCGATCACGACCGCATCGCCGTGGACGAGAAGTGGCAGTCCTATTTCCTCTGGGGTTACGGCTATCGCATGCACATGAATTGCGACCGCTGCCCCCAGACGGCCAAGATCGTCGAACGGATTCCAGGCTTGCGCTCGGCCTTCTTCTCCATCCATGCGCCGCATCTGCACATCCCGCGCCACAAGGGCGTGACCAAAGGCATGCTGACCTGCCACCTCGGCCTGGCGGTGCCGAAGGAGCGGAGCAAGTGCCGGATGATGGTCGAGGACCAGGAGCTGGTTTGGGAAGAGGGCAAGAGCTTCGTCTTCGACGACACCTATAACCACGAAGTCTGGAACGACACGGAAGACGACCGCGTCATCCTGCTGGTGCAGTTCGACCGGCCGCTGCGCTTCCCCGGCAACCTGCTCTACAAGGCCTTTATGCGGGGCATTCGCTGGTCGCCCTTCGTGCAGGACGCCAAGCGCAACGTGCTGAAGTGGGACAAGGCGTACAGCGAGTCCGAGGCCAAGGCAGCGAAGGACCAGACGTCCGACAGCGACTCGAAGGCTGCCTAGGCGTTCGCGAGGCGAGGGAGCGCTCGGGTGAGCGACCTCTTTCTCTACGTCCAGCACCTGCTGGGAATTGGACATCTCCGCCGGGCGGCGACGCTGGCCAATGCCTGTGCCGAGCGCGGGCTCTCGGTCACCCTGGCCAGCGGCGGCCGACCCGTCGCGAGCCTCGGCCTGGACCCGGCCGTCACGCTGCTGCAGCTGCCACCCTATAGAGTGCGCCCCGGTGCGTTCACCCGGCTACTGACGGAGGAAGGCGCGGATGCCGATGCGGCCTATCATGCGGCGCGCCTGCAGGCTTTGCTGCAAGGCTTTCGCGAGGCGGCACCCAAGCTGCTGATGACCGAGCACTTTCCCTTCGGCCGCCAGCAACTGCGCCACGAGCTGCTGCCCTTGCTCGAGGAGGCGAGGGGGCACCGCAACCCGCCTCGCATTCTCTGTTCCGTCAGGGACATCCTGCAGCAGCGCCGGGAGTCGCGCCGGCAGGAGAGCCTCGACTGGGCCTTGCGCTACTACGATCGCGTCCTCGTCCATGGCGACCCGAGCCTGGTAAGGCTGAAGCGCAGCTTTCCCGAAGCCGAGGCCTTGGGCGCGCGCCTGCGGTACACCGGTTACATCGCACAAGAGCGGCAAGCCCCGCGACCGGAGCGAGTGCGAGACGGCATCATCGTCTCTTGCGGCGGCGGTGCGGTCGGCGAGCGTTTGCTGGATTGCGCGCTGGAGGTCTGTCGCCGGCGCGGCCCCGCCTTGGGCGATTGGCTTGTTCTTGTCGGCGAGCAGGTTCCGGAACAGCGCTTGAGCGCACTCCGCCGCGATTTGCCGGCCTGGGCCAAGGTCGAGACCAACAGGCCGGACTTCTATAGCCTCTTGGCCACTGCCCGCCTTTCGATCAGCCAGGCCGGCTACAACAGCGTCGTCGAGCTGCTGCAAGCGGATGTGCCGGCCATCCTGGTGCCCTATGCAGGAGGCGTCGAAACCGAGCAGCGGATGCGTGCCGAGCTGCTCAGCCGCTTTGCTGGCTTCGAGGTGGTGCTCGAAAAGCAATTGACGGCGGACCGCCTCGATGACGCGATCGACGCGGCGTTGAGTGGAGAGGGCAAGCCGGCACGGCCGGCCATCGATCTTTCCGGCGCCGAGCGCAGCGCCGATCTGCTGGCCGGAGAACTGAAAGAGGCGCAAGCCAATGCCGTTTAGCCGGAGCGCGCTTCAGCCACTGACGGAGGAGCTGAGCCGCGCCGCCGATCAGGGGCTGAGCCTGCCGTTTTGGTGGCGCGACGACGATGCCGTACATCCCTCGTCCAAGCTTGAGCGCCTGATCGCGCTCACCGACCGCTTTGGCATACGCCCCTTGCTGGCCGTGATTCCGGCGAAGGCGTCGCCGAACCTGGCCAACTGGCTTGCCGAAGCCAACGCCGATGCCGCTCAGCATGGCTACGCCCATGCCAATCACGCAGCAGCCGGCAGCAAGTCGTGCGAGTTTCCCGACCGGCTCTCGACCGAGGAAGCACGAAACCTGCTGCACGCCGGCCGCCGCCGCATGGATGCCCTGTTCGGGCGGGCTTGGCTGCCGATCTTCGTGCCGCCTTGGAATCGCTTTGCCGAGCGACACTGCGCGCTGCTGCCAGCTTGTGGCTTCAAGGTCTATTCCGGCTTCGGGGATGCACCGACGCTGCCGGATGGGGTGCAACCCGCCAACGTGCACATCGATATCATGCAGTGGCGGCCCGAGCGGCGCTTCCTCGGCGCCGAAGTCTGTCTTGCGGCGCTGGCACGGGAGGTGGCGCGGAGACGCCAGGCATCATCCAGCCAGAATGGCACGATAGCCGCCCCCCTAGGCCTGATGACCCATCACCTTGTGCATGACGAAGAGGCCTGGCGCTTTCTGGAACGCCTGGTCGAACACCTATCCGGAATGCCTGCCGTGCGCTGGCGTAGCGTCGTTAACTTTGTAAGTTAACCGTCGAGCGTCGATGCGATCGCGCGCTCCGATGCCGAGGTTTCCATCAGCAAACCATCGGTCGCGGCGCGCACGGCCGCCAGGATATCGCTGAATCGCGCGGTTTTCGGCAGGATTTCGACGGCATGGTCGCGCCCTTCGGCCAGGGCCAACTCCATGTATCCCGAAAGGTAAATCACGGGTATGCCGCGCTCCGCGAGGTAGGCGCCGACGGTGGTGCCGCGCAGAGTCCCCTCCAACGCAATGTCGACCAAAGCCAAATCGGGTGGTTGACGCTCGCTGGCGGCCAAGGCCTCGAGACCGTTGGCATAGGTAGAGGGGACCAGAAAACCACTTGCTTCCAGGTTGGCTGCCAAGCTCTCGGCCAGCAGAGGATCGTCCTCTATCAACAAGATATGCGGCTTCATGGGTCTCAGCCGAACTCCGGTTTTCATGGTTAACCCGGCCCGACGAAGCATCCGACTTACGCCTGCCGGCCGACCCGCTTATGCATATTCAGCCATTTTTTGCGGATTTCCAGGGTGAAAGTTCGGACGGAGGCGCGTTCTCAACGTTTGTCTCAGAGGTTAAATGGTTTTAACCATTAAGGCAGGCGCCTCACCGCTGCTCGTCCTGATCGACCTCTTCGTCCGACCTCTCCTTACGCGGGTCGAAAACCGACTGATCGTGGTGGGCGTCATCATGGCCGCGGCGGTCGCTGTAAAAGGCCAGCGCCATCAGCCCGCCGCCCATGACAATGGCGAATACCCCGCCGCCGGCCATCAGAACCCACCCGATCGGGGATATCTCCGCGTCGCCGAGCTCGATCCAGCGACGCGCCATGAGGAGCGCGGTCAGCGCGAAAATGACGAATAGACAGCCGGGCAGGATGTAAGATCTCATCCGCATCAGTATAGGTGTACGGCGGCGCACGCCAAGCTGCCATCAAGCGCGGATTTACCCTTGAAGCGCCGCAACATCCTCGTTACATAGGCCGTCCGCTTGAAATAGCAGGTCATCCTAAATTCTGGCGGTTCGGTATCGGCGGCTGTGGCGGAATTGGTAGACGCGCAGCGTTGAGGGCGCTGTGGGGGAAACCCCGTGGAGGTTCAAGTCCTCTCAGCCGCACCATTTACCGGAGTTCGGATGGCCCAGTGTGCGGCTGTGGCGGAATTGGTAGACGCGCAGGTTTCAGGTACCTGTGGCAGCAATGCCGTGGTGGTTCGAGTCCACTCAGCCGCACCATCCGCCTTCGCTGATTTCGGCTTTGCCGAAATCTAGCTTCGGCGCGACAAGCCGACCTGGCTGCGCCAAAGCGACGCTTTAGCTTCGCCACGGCGAGAGCGTGCGAAGCGGATGCCACGACGAAGCGCGAAGCGCGTAGGCGGGCTGAAACAGCCCCTTTTCCATCAAGTCATCAGCCTACGCCGAACCAACACGAGCCCGGCAAGACCGACCAACATCAGCGGCAACGTGGCCGGGAGGGGAAGGGCGGTGAGCACACTGCTGTGGGTCGCCGTAAAGCTCTCGCCGGGCGCGAGCGCGACCTCCCATCCAAAGGCGAAGGCATTGTCCCCGGGCTCAGCGGGGAAGGGCACGCCAAGCCCCGGCATGTTCGTCAAGGTCGTCGCGCCGTCGTTGTCGATAAAGAAGGCAAAGCCTCGCAACATCTGTGTCTATCCCCTCATAGGCTACAATATTTGTAATGTTATATCATTGCAGTTGGACTCCCATATGACAGCTGCTTACACACTGGGTGTCGGTTGCGCTGTCGGCATATGACGAAGCCGTGCCAGGCCGGCGAAACGCCGGACGATGTCGACCTTACGGGTGCGTTTGAAGATCGCGACGTGCCGCAAGGGCGGCGTCCTCGACCCGAATGCGGTAGGCGAGGAGCGCGAGGTTGGCGAGACCAAAGATAAGCGCCAGCTGCCAGGCGCCGAAGACCAGGGGCAAAAGCGGGATCTCGCAGGCCACCACCAGATAGTTCGGATGCTTTATCCAGCGGTAGGGTCCGCGCGCCACCAGCGGCGCTTCCGGCAAAGTCAGGATGCGGGTGGTCCAGAAGGGGCCAAGGCTGGCGATCACCCAGAGGCGCGCGGCCTGCAAGCCGCAGAATAGAACCAGCAGAACGCCGTCGATCGGTGCCGTCGGCGGCACGGCGAGCCAAAGGGCGACCAGCCAGCCGCCGTGCAGGAGAACGAAGAGCGGATAGTGCCGCGCGCCATGCTCGGCCGCGCCCTGCGCCAACAGGCGGCGGGTGTTGCGCTGCGCGAGGATCAGTTCGGAGACGCGCTGCAGCGCGACCAACAAGACGATGACCTGTGGCCAGCCGATGCCGAGATCGAGCAAGCTCTGGCTCACGGGTGCTGCGCTTCCGCGTTGCCTTCCAGCAGCATGAAGCCGGCGGTGAAGCCGGGCCCTACGGCCGCCATGAGGTGTCGCCCGGCCATCCCGCTCGCAACGGCGCGCTCCAATACGAAAAGCACGGTCGGCGCCGACATGTTGCCGTACTCGCGGAGCACGGCGCGGCTGTCTTCTAGGGCGCCGTCGGCAAGGCCGAGCGTGGCCTCCAAGGCGCCGACCACCTTGGCACCGCCCGGATGCATGACGTAGCCGGCCAAGGCATCGCGGGTCAGCGTCTGCTCGGCCAGGAAGCTGTCCACGGCCGGCGCGAATTCCTGCAGAAGGAACTGCGGAATGCGCGGCGAGAAGAGTACGCCGAAGCCATCGTCGGCGGCGTGCCAGCCCATGATCTCCTGCGACTGGGGCCAGGTCCGCTCGCCCCAGGCCGTCAACGCCAGGCTTTCACCGTTCATGGACCCCGCCTCGCCAGACTGCAGCACGGCCGCCGCCGCCCCATCGGCGAAAAGCGCGAGGGCGACGATATTGCTCTTGCTCTGGTCCTGCGGTTGAAAGGTCAGGCTGCACAGCTCGACCACGACGAACAAGACCCGCTCGCCCGGCCGGGCCAGGCTCAGCTCCGCCGCCCGGCTCAAGCCCAGCACTCCACCGGCGCAGCCATAGCCGAAAATCTGCAGCCGACGCGCCGTGCGCCGCAAGGCCAGGCGGTCGAACAAGAAGCTGTCGATGCCGGGCACCGAGACACCGGTCGAGGAGCAGAAGACCAGCGCATCGACCTCGTCGGGCTTGAGCTCGGCGCGCTCCAGCGCCAGCAAGGCCGCTTCCTCGGCCAAAGCCAGGGCCTTTTCGCGGAACAGGCGCGTTCTTTCCTCGAAGCCGTGCGGCTTCAAGAGCCAGCTCGGTGGCACCACACTGCGGCGAAAGCCGACACCAGAATTCTTGAAAACGCCTTGAAGTCGCTCGATATCGCTTTGATCTCGAGAGAAAACTCGTTGAGCGAGGCGACTGGCTTCCTCCTGGGCGTAGCGGACGTCGGGTGAAGCGGTCGCGACGGAACGGAGAAACGCAGAAGAGCTTGTCATCGTGGGTTATGGTGCAGTGATCGAGAAAAAACGAATTGGCTTGGCGGCGGCGGGTGTTTCGACCGTGAACTATGCCCGCCCATTGCGCCGACAATGCGGCCCGGAGCGCTTTGCATCACTTAAGCGCGATGCGAGCCGTGCTATACTCTGGCGGAGATTGCTCAGCGATGCGACAATCTACGGCGTGGCAGGCGGCTTTGGCCGCGGCCGCGGGCTTTTGAGGGTGTGACGGTCTTGGCCAAGGCGAAGGGCAAGAGAAACGACAATCGTCGGCGACTGCGCGGCGAGCGCAAGGCGCATGCGGCACCGCGTGCCGGTCTGATTGCGCGCCTGCGCAACTACCTGCTGACGGGCGTGCTGGTCACGGCGCCGCTCAGCATCACCATCTGGCTGACCTACGAGTTCATCACCTTCGTCGACAACCGCATCAAGCCACTGGTGCCGCTGCAGTGGAACCCCGAGACCTATCTGCCGTTCTCGGTGCCGGGGCTCGGACTGCTGTTCGTCTTCGCCTTCCTGATCCTGGTCGGCATGTTCGCCGCCGGATTTATCGGCCGGATGATGATGCGCCAAGGCGAGCGCATCGTCAGTGCCGTGCCCATCTTGCGCAGCGTCTACAGCGCCACCAAGCAGGTCTTCGAGACCATCCTGGCCGACAAGTCGCAGGCCTTTCGCCAGGTGGGCCTGGTGGAATACCCCTCGCGCGGCACCTGGGCCGTCGGCTTCGTCTCTGGCCCCGCACGGGGCGAGGTCCAACGCCTGACCGAGCCGCACTTGGTCTCGGTCTTCATTCCGGCGACCCCCAACCCCACGACCGGCTTCCTGCTCTTCCTGCCGGAGCAGGAGATCGACATCCTCGACATGACGGTGGAGGAGGGGCTGAAGCTGGTGATCTCCGGCGGTATCGTCACGCCTGAGCGCCAGAGGCAAGAGCAGGCGGCGGCACCACCGGTCGAGCTCGAAGAGGAGGCCGAGCCGGTGCGTCTCAAGCCCGGTCTTTTCGCCCGCCTGCGCAACTATCTTCTGGCCGGGACTCTGGTCACGGCTCCCATCGCCATCACCATCTGGCTGGCCTGGCAGCTCATCACTTTCATCGACGGCCAGGTGCAGCGGTTGGTGCCGGCGACCTGGAACCCGGAGAGCTATTTGCCCTTCGGCATTCCCGGTCTCGGCGTGGTGTTGCTGATCATCCTCCTCATCCTGGTCGGCATGGTCACGGCCGGCCTGGTCGGGCGCTGGGTGCTGCGTATCACCAACTGGCTGATGAGCAAGGTGCCCGTCGCCCGTTCGATTTACGGCGCCGTGCGGCAGCTTCTCGAGACGGTCTTCTCCCAGAAATCCAACGCTTTCCGGGAGTGCGTGCTGTTTCAGTATCCCCGCAAGGAGTCCTGGGCGATCGGCTTCATCACCGGCCGCACGGAAGGGCAGATGCAGAGCCTGACGGAAGACGAGGTGGTCAACGTCTTCCTGCCGACTACACCGAACCCGACCTCCGGCTTCCTGCTTTTCGTGCCGATCGAGGAGACCATCCCGCTGCACATGAGCGTCGAGGAAGGCCTGAAGCTGGTGGTTTCCGGCGGGCTGGTGGTGCCGCCCGACCCGGCAGACGGAGAGGGCCCCGACAGCCAGTCCGGCAAGGAAGACGACTCCCACGACGTCGTACGGCGCTTGGCTGGGCTTTAGGGCAGTGACCGCGCCTGTTGAACGGGCCGAAGGTCGCCGCTTCATCTCAGACTGTCATCCCGGCCAAGGGCGAAGCCCGCGAGCCGGGAACCATTTCTCGGCCCGCGCCCAGCCTTGCCATGGACCCCGGCTCGCGGCCTTCGCTCACGCGAACGCCTTGGCCGGGGTGACAATTGGAGTAGAAGCGCGAGGTGGCACGAGAGCGCTAAGACATTGGCGCGCGATCATTTCTCACCCCGACCGCAAGAGCCGCACGCCTTCTTCCCGTTCGAACAGGTAGAGCAGAACCCGCAGCGCTTGGCCGCGCGGCGAGGTGAGCTCCGGATCGAGGGTCAGCAGCAGCGCCGCATCGTCTCGCGCGATTGAGAGCAGATCGCCGTGGCTGGCCAAGTCTGCGACCCGGGTCTCCGGCAGGCCGCTCTGACGCGTGCCGAGCACTTCGCCGGCGCCGCGCAGCTTCAGGTCCTCCTCGGCAATGACGAAGCCGTCCTCGGTCTCGCGCATGATCGTCAGGCGCCGGCGGGCGTTCTCGCTCAAGGGTGGCTTGTAGAGCAGCAGGCAGGTCGAGGCCTCGCTGCCGCGCCCGACGCGACCGCGGAGCTGATGCAGTTGGGCGAGGCCGAAACGCTCCGCCTGCTCGATCACCATGATCGTGGCGCGCGGCACGTCGACCCCCACCTCGATCACCGTGGTCGCCACAAGAAGCCGCGTCTCGCCGGCCAGGAAACGCTGCATGGCGGCGTCCTTCTCCTCGCCCTTGAGCTGCCCATGCACCAGGCCGACCTGACCAGGGAAGCGCTCATTGAGCACCTGATAGCGGGCTTCGGCCGCGATCATGTCGCTGTCCTCGGACTCCTCGACCAGGGGGCAAACCCAGTAGACCTGGGCACCGGCCGCGAGGCGCCGGGCGATACCCTCGATCACCTCCTCCAGGCGCTCGACGGCCAGAACACGCGTGTCGATGGGGGTGCGGCCCGGCGGCTTGTCGGTCAGCCGGGTTACGTCCATGTCGCCATAGGCGGCCAGAACCAGGGTGCGGGGAATGGGCGTCGCTGTCATGACCAGCAGGTCGACCCCGGCGCCCTTGCGCGACAGCGAAAGCCGCTGATGGACCCCGAAGCGGTGCTGCTCGTCGACGACCGCGCAGCCGAGATCCTGGAAGACCACGCTTTCCTGGAACAGCGCGTGGGTGCCGACGATCAGCTTGGCCTCGCCGGACTCGATCTCGGCAAGCTTGCGCTCACGCTCCTTGCCCTTATCTCGGCCGGTCAGCAAAAGCGGCTCCAGCCCCGTCGCCGCCGCCAGCTCGGCGATCTTGGCGTGGTGCTGGCGCGCGAGGATCTCCGTCGGTGCCATCATGGCCGCCTGGGTGCCGGCCTCGACGGCGGTCAGCATCGCCGCCAGCGCCACCAGAGTCTTGCCGCTGCCGACGTCGCCCTGCAGCAGCCGCAGCATGCGCTCGGGCCCGGCCATGTCCTTGGTGATCTCCTCGATCGCCAGTTCCTGCGAGCCGGTCAACTGGAAGGGCAGGGCATCGCGCAGGCGGGCGAGCAGGGCGCCGGTGCCTTCTAGGGGGCGGCCGCGCGCCCGCTTCATCGTCTGCCGCATGAGCTGCAGCGCAAGCTGGTTGGCCAGCAGCTCGTCGTAGGCGAGGCGACGGCGCGCCGGGGAGAGCGGCTCGAGGTCCGCCGCCTCATGGGGATGGTGCGCAGCCAGCAGACTCTCCTTCCAGGGCTGCCAGCCTTCCCGTGCCAGCAAGTTCGGCTCTCCCCATTCGGGCAGCGTCGGCAGGCGCTTCAGCGCAGCGGCCACCGCCTTCGCCACCATCCGCTGAGTGAGGCCGGCCGTCAGCGGATAGGTCGGCTCGACCCGCATGATGGCCTCGGCTTCGCTGGGCGGGCCGACATGATCGGGATGGGTCATCTGGAGATGGCCGTCGTACAGTTCCACCCGGCCGCTGACGATGCGGGTTTGGCCGGGCGGATAGCTGCGCATCAGGTAGTCGGGCTTGCCATGGAAGAAGACCAGCTCCATGGCGCCGCTGTCGTCTTCGACCAGGATGCGATAGGGCTGCCGCGTGGTCCGGCCCGGCCGGTGCTCGGCGACCCGGACGGTCAGGGTGCAGATGCGCCCCGCCTCGGCACCGGCGATGCTGGGGGCATAGCGCCGGTCGATCAGTCCGCTGGGCAGATGCCAGCAGAGATCGAGCACCCGCTCACCCGCCAGGGCGGCGAAGAGCTTCACCGTGCGCGGCCCAATGCCGGGCAGACTCTCGACAGGCGCGAAGAGGGGGTTCAGAGAGGGTGGACGCACGATGCTTGGACGATCTGACTGGGATCTGTTGGGGGAAGCCATCCAGGCCCTGACAAGCCGGAGGACGCGGGCTATATCCTACTGCGATTTGATGCCATTCAGCATGACTCAGATGACCCAATCGGAAAACCAAAGCCTGGATATCCAGCGCAAACGCTTGCGCTATCGTAGCTGGCACCGCGGCACGCGGGAGATGGATCTCTTGATCGGCAGCTTTGCCGACCGCTATCTGGCCGAGTTCGATGGGCCGCAGCTGGCGCGCTTCGAGGCGCTGCTGCAGGAGAGCGACCCCGCGCTCTATGCCTGGGTCAGCGGCGCCAGCGCACCGCCTGACGAACTGCGCCACGACGTCATGACGCTTTTACTCAACCACACCTACGCTGCAAAGACCCTTTGACCGTGATTACCGAGTTGCTTGCCGAGGGCGGCACCTGGGACCTGGCCAACGTCCCGGAAGGCTTCGACGCCCTGCTGATCCAGGATATCGCCGCGCAGGCCAAGACGGCCGGGGCGCGGGTGCACCTCCACGTCGCCCGCGACGATCAGCGCATGACCCGCCTGCACGAAACGCTGGCCTTCTTCGCGCCCGATCTCACCGTGCTGCCTTTTCCGGCCTGGGACTGCCTGCCCTACGACCGCATCTCGCCGCACCGCGATCTGCTGGCTGAGCGCGTTACAACCCTCTGCCGGCTGATCGAACGTAAGCAGGACGAGCCCTGCGTCGTCGTCACCACCGTCAACGCGCTGCTGCAACGGGTGATACCGCGGGAGGCCCTGCGCGAGCGGCACCTGGAACTGACGGTCGGCGGCAGTCTGCCGATGGAGACGCTGTTTCCCTTTTTCGAGGAGAATGGCTATCAGCGAGTCGACACGGTCGAGCAGCCCGGCGAGTACGCCCAGCGCGGCGGCCTGCTCGATCTCTTTCCCGCCGGGAGCGAGACGCCTTACCGGGTCGATCTCTTCGGCGATGAGATCGAGAGTATCCGCAGCTTCGATCCGCTGGACCAGCGCTCCACCGGGACCTGCGACGGCTTCCAGCTCCGGCCGGTCAACGAGGTCTTCCTGACCGCAGACAGCGTAACACGCTTCCGCACCCGCTACCGCGAGGCCTTCGGCGCGGTCACCAAGGAGGATCCGCTCTACGAGGCGATCAGCGAGCGGCGCACCCACCCCGGCATGGAACACTGGCTGCCGTTCTTCCACGAGCGGATGGAAACGCTGTTCGATTACCTCGACGGGCCCTCGGTCAGCCTGGACCATCAGGCTGCGGAGGTGCGCGATACCCGCCTTGAGCAGATCGAGGACTTCTACCAGGCGCGCGAAGGCGTCGGACGCGCGCAGCAGGTCAGCGGCAGCGTCTATCACCCGCTGCCGCCGGCGAGCCTCTACCTCTCGGCCGAGGAATGGCAGGCGGCGCTGGCCGAGGGCGGCACCCTGCAGTTCTTTCCTTTCCATCTGCCCGAGAACGCGGACAAGGTGCGCGACGCGGAAGGCCGCCATGCCCGCGACTTCTCCGAAGCACGCACGGCCTCGGAAGGCGCGCTTTACGATGCCGTGGCCCAGTACCTCGCCGGCGAGAGGGCGGCAGGGCGCCACGTCCTGATCACCGCCTATTCGACCGGCAGCCGCGATCGCCTGCTCCATGTTCTGCAAGAACACGGCGTTCAAGGCCTCTTACCCTGCGAGAGCTGGTCCGAGGTCCAGGCGCTGGCCGACGATCAGATCGCCTGCGTCGTGCTCGGCTTGGAGCGCGGCTTCGGCAGCGGCGATCTCACGGCTCTAACCGAGACGGACATCCTCGGCGAGCGCATCGCCCGTGGCTCGGCCAGGAAGCGCAAGGCGGAGAACTTCCTGACGGAGGTCTCCACCCTCGGCACCGGCGACTTCGTCGTCCATGTGGAGCACGGGGTGGGCCGCTACGACGGCCTGGAGGCGCTCGACGTCGGCGGTGCGCCGCACGACTGCCTGCGCGTCCTCTACCACGGCGGCGACAAGCTCTTCGTCCCGGTCGAGAACATCGAGGTGCTCTCCCGCTACGGCTCGCACGACCTGCAGGTCGAGCTCGACCGGCTGGGGCAGGGCAACTGGCAAGCGCGCAAGGCGCGGGTCAAGAAGCGCCTCAAGGACATGGCCGATCAGCTCATTCGCATCGCCGCTGAGCGCCAGCTCAAGACCCTGGACGCCATGGCGCCGCCGGAAGGCATCTACGACGAGTTCAGCGCGCGCTTTCCCTATCCCGAGACCGACGATCAGCTCCGCGCCATCGAGGACGTGGTCGGCGACCTCAGCGAGGGTCGACCCATGGATCGGCTGATCTGCGGCGACGTGGGCTTCGGCAAGACCGAGGTTGCCCTGCGCGCCGCCTTCGTCGCCGCCATGTCGGGGCGGCAGGTCGCCGTCGTGGTGCCCACGACCCTGCTGGCCCGTCAGCATTACGAGACCTTCAGCGAACGTTTCCACGGCCTGCCAGTGCGGCTGGCGCAGCTATCCCGGTTGGTCTCCCCGCGGGATGCGGCCCGCAGCAAGGAAGACCTGAAGTCGGGCCAGATCGACATCGTCATCGGCACCCACGCGCTGCTCGCCAAGTCCATCGGCTTCCGCGATCTTGGCCTCCTGATCGTCGACGAGGAACAGCATTTCGGCGTCAAGCAGAAGGAGCGCCTGAAGGAGCTGCGCGCCGAGGTGCATGTGTTGACCCTGACGGCGACGCCCATCCCGCGCACCTTGCAACTCGCACTGACTGGCGTGCGCGACATGAGCCTGATCGCAACGCCGCCGGTGGATCGCCTCGCCGTGCGCACCTTCGTCTTGCCCTACGACCCGGTGGTGGTGCGCGAGGCGATCATGCGGGAGCGCAATAGAGGCGGGCAGATCTTCTATGTCTGCCCACGGGTGGAGGACCTCTCCGAGGTGGAGGAGAGGCTGCACGAACTGGTGCCCGAGGTGCGCATCGGCGTGGCCCACGGCAAGCTCTCGGCCGCCGCGTTGGAAGCGGTGATGGGCAGCTTCATGGACCGCAAGTTCGACCTGTTGCTCTCCACCAACATCGTCGAGTCTGGGCTCGACATCCCCAATGCCAATACGATGATCATGCATCGCGCCGACATGTTCGGCCTGGCGCAGCTCTATCAGCTGCGCGGCCGCATCGGGCGCTCCAAGCAACGCGGCTACGCCTATCTCACGGTGCGGCCGGGCCGTACCCTGACCCAGGCGGCCGAGAAGCGGCTGCATGTCATGCAGACCCTCGACTCCCTGGGCGCCGGCTTCACCTTGGCCAGCCACGATCTCGACATCCGCGGCGGCGGCAACCTCTTGGGCGAGGAGCAGTCGGGTCATATCCGCGAAGTGGGCGTGGAGCTCTACCAGCAGATGCTGGAGGAGGCGGTCTCCGAAGCGCGCAATCTGACTGCGGGTGAGGCGGCCGGGGCCGGGAGCGAAGCCTGGACGCCACAGATCAACCTCGGCACCTCGGTCCTTATCCCCGAAGTCTACGTCCCGGATTTGCAAACCCGCCTAGGTCTTTACCGGCGATTGTCGACCTTGGTCGAGAAGAGCGAGCTGGAAGCCTTTGCCGCGGAGCTGATCGACCGCTTCGGTCCCTTGCCGGAAGAGGTGCAGAACCTGCTGCATGTCATGGAAATCAAACACCTTTGCAAGCAGGCGGGTGTGGAGAAGCTGGAGGTCGGGCCGAAGGGCGCGGTGGTCAGCTTCCGCGAAGATACCTTCGCCCGGCCGGAAAAGCTGATCGCCCTCATCCAGCGCCAGGCCGGCATCCTGCAGCTCCGCCCCGACCATAAGCTGGTCTACCGCCGGAGCTGGGAGACCAGCAAACTGCGCACGGAGGGGGCGCGACGCTTCGTCGGCGCCCTCGCCAAGATCGCCGCCTGAGACAGACTAGCCACCGGGAATAGCGCCGACCGATGAATGGATACTCGTATCAAGCACGAGTATGACGGTCAGCGGTACTACCCCGCCTCGTGCTCCTCCTCTGATCGTCACCCCGGCCAAGGGCGAAGCCCGCGAGCCGGGGCCCATGGCGAAGCTGGGCGCAGGCTGAGAAATGGACCCCGGATCACTGACGCCTCCGGGGTGACGGCTTGTGGTGTTGCGCCGCCTTTGGCTCGTTCGACAGATGCGGTCGGGGACCGCGCAAGCCGATGAACGGATACTCGCGTCAAGCATGAGTATGACGGTCGGTGGTGCTGCCCCGCCTCGCACTCCTCCTCCGATCGTCACCCCGGCCAAGGGCGAAGCCCGCGAGCCGGGGCCCATGGCGCAGCTGGGCGCGGGCTGAGAAATGGCCCCCGGATCGCTGACGCGTCCGGGGTGACAACTTGTGATGCCGGGCCGCCTTTGGCTCGTTCGACAGACGCGGTCGGGATGACAGCTTGTGGTATCGCACCACCTTTGGCTACTTCGACAGATGCAGTCCGTAACCGAAGCCGCAACGCAGGCATCACAGGCAAGTGCATGGTCCCGCGATGGCAAGCGGCGCTCGGCGTCCCAATTTGACAGGCAGCGAAGACCCTCAAGGAAACGAAGGCGACCATGAAAGCATCGGACCTGCTGGTGAAGTGTCTCGAAGAGGAAGGGGTAAGCCACATCTTCGGCGTGCCCGGCGAAGAAAACGCCGACTTCGTGCTCTCACTGAAGTCCTCGCCCATCGAGTTCATTCTGACCCGGCACGAGCAGGGCGCCGCCTTCATGGCGGAGGTCTATGGCCGACTGACCGGCAACCCGGCGGTCTGTCTCGGCACCTTGGGTCCGGGCGCGACCAACCTGATCACCGGCGTCGCCGACGCCAACATGGACCGGGCGCCCATGCTGGTCATCACCGGCCAGGCGGGGACCTACCGGCAACATAAGGAGAGCCATCAGGTCATGGACGTGGTGGAGATGTACCGTCCGGTGACCAAGTGGGCGATCAGCATCCTGGAACCCGACACCATCCCCGAGATCACGCGCAAGGCCGTGCGCCTGGCCCGCGGCGAGAAGCCCGGCGCCGTGCTGATCGAGCTGGCCGAGGATATCGCCAAGGAAGACGCGAAGGGCCAGCCGCTGGAGCCGCGGCGCTTCCGCCGGCCGGGGCCCGACGACAAAATCGTCGACCGCGCCTATGAGCTGATCCGCAACGCCAAGCGGCCGATCATCATTGCCGGCAACGGCACCATCCGGAAGCGCGCGAGTCACCAGCTCCGCCGCTTCTGCGAGGCCACGGGCATCGGCGTGCTCAGCACCTTCATGGCCAAGGGCTGCGTCGACCGCGACGCGGACTACTGCCTCTTCACCATCGGCCTGCAGCAGAAGGACTTCACCGCCTATGCGGTGGAGGAAGCCGATCTGGTTATCGCGCTGGGCTATGATCTGGTCGAATATCCGCCGCGCCTCTGGAACCCCGACGGCACAAAGCCGGTCGTCCACATCGACTTCCTGCCGGCCGAAATTGACAGCAACTACCACCCGCAAGTCGAGTGCGTCGGCGACCTGGCGCATACGCTCTGGATGCTCAACGAACGGCTGGAGCGGGACGGCGCGCCGAGCTACGAGCTCTCGGGTCAGGCCAAGACCCGGGCACGCATGCTGGAGGAGTTCTCGGCCCACGCCGAGGACCGCACCGAAGGCGCTATCCGGCCGCAGAAGGCGATCTGGGACGTGCGTCAGGCGCTGGGCCCCGACGACATCCTGCTGTCGGGCGTCGGGGCGCATAAGATGTGGATCGGCCGCTACTACCAGTGCAACGAGCCCAACACCTGCCTGATTCCCAACGGCTTCTGCTCCATGGGGATGCCGCTCCCGGGCTCGATCGCGGCGCATCTGGTCTTTCCGGACCGCAAGATCTTCGCCATCGCCGGCGACGGCGATTTCCTGATGAACGTGCAGGAGATGGAGACGGCGCGCCGCCTCAATGCCGACGTCACCGTGATGGTCTGGGAGGACGGCGGCTATGGCTTGATCGCCTGGAAGCAGGACGACGAGTTCGGCGAGCACAGCCTGCTCGCGTTCGGCAATCCCGACTGGCTGGCGCTGGCCAAAAGCTTCGGTTGGCAGGGTCAGTACGTGGCGAACACAGCCGATCTCGCCGGCGCCATCGACACGGCCCTGACCCACAAAGGCCCCTCGCTGATCGTCATTCCCATCGACTACCGTGAGAACACGCTGCTCACCAGCCGGCTTGGCGAAATCGCCAGCGCAATCTGAGCCGCAGCGCCTAAGGCCAGCGACAATAGAAACCACTAAAGTCGGATTGCTCTTTGATACGGCATGTCTAGTTTCGCAGCGAGGCGACGTGGTTCCTAAGTGAGGCCCCCTAGGCAGGCAGAGTGGCGGTAGAACACAACATCTCGGGCACCAGCATCATCGTCCTCGCCGTGGGCGTTTGGTTTCTCGGTACCTTCGTCAACAAGACGCTCCCCTTTCTGCGCCGCTACAGCATTCCGGTCGCCGTCACCGGCGGGCTGATCTGCAGTTTGCTCGTCGCGGCGCTGCGTGCCGTCTTTGACGTCACGATCATCTTCGACACCGAACTGCGCGACCTCCTGCTGCTGGCCTTCTTCTCGACCATCGGGTTATCGGCCAAGCTCAGCCTGTTGAAAGAGGGGGGCAGGGCGCTGCTCATCCTCATGGTCGCCGCGGGCGTTCTTCTCGTGCTGCAGAACAGCACCGGCGTCCTGCTCGCCATGCTGTTCGGCGCGCATCCCGGCTACGGCCTGATCGGCGGCAGCGTCTCTCTTGCCGGCGGGCACGGCACCGCCATCGCCTGGGGTGCGGTGGCCGAGGAGGCTGGTCTTGAAGATGCCCAGGCGCTCGGCATCGCCTTCGCCACCTTCGGCCTGATCGCCGGCGGCCTGATTGGCGGGCCCATCGCCGAATTTCTGATCAAGCGCGACAAGCTGCGCACAAGCTGCCGGGCGAACCCCGGCGGCGCACTGGTCGATGTTCAGGGACCGCAGGTCGCAAGCAACCCCGTTCCGGAGGCGAAGACCCAGCTCCTGCCGCCCTTATCGAGCGCCCTTGGCACGCTGATGCTGCTGGCGATCTGCGTCGAGGTGGGCAGCCTGGTGAATCAGCTCCTGGCCTCCTGGGGCATGACCCTGCCGGGCTTCCTGACCGCCATGATGACCGGCATCGTCATCGCCAACGTCGCCGATGCGCTCAAGGTCGAGCTCGACCCGGTCTCCCGCGAGAGTGTCGCCGAGATCAGCCTGCAGCTCTTTCTCGCCATCAGCCTGATGAGCATGCAGCTCTGGGTTCTGGCCGATTCCATCGACCGGGTTCTGCTCGTGCTCTTCGCCCAAATGATGATTATCACGCTCTTTGCCGTGGCCATCGTCTACCGCATCATGGGTCGCGACTACGACGCCGCTGTCATTGCCGCTGGGTTTTCCGGGCTTGGCATGGGCGCAACCCCGGTCGGGATCGCGAATATGAACGCCGTCACCTCGAAGTATGGTCCTTCGCCCAAGGCCTTCCTGATCGTTCCTCTGGTGGGTGCCTTCTTCCTCGACATCCTGAATGCGCTGGTGATCAAGACCTTCATCGCCATGCCCCTCATTCAGGAAGCGCCGCTGTGACGCGGCCGTGGCCAGGGGGCGGGAGACCCTAGGGCATGCTGAAGAACCCGCTCTTGCCGACAGCGCTGCTCATTACAGGCGCCATCGCCGTCTGGGGCATTGCTGATACCGACGGCCTAGCCGCCTTCGCCGATACCCTGGTGTCGATCCAGTTCACCAGCCGCGCTTGGTTCATCATGCTGACCGCCAGTGCAATGCTGATCTGCTGCATCGCTCTCGCGGTTTCGCACTACGGCGATATCAAGCTCGGCGCCGACGACGAAGAGCCGGAATTCTCGACAATCTCCTGGCTGACCATGCTCTTCGCCGCCGGCATGGGCGTCGGCCTGCTCTACTGGGGTACCGCGGAGCCTCTGACCCACTATCTGCTGATCGCCGACTATCAGATCCCCAGCGAAGCTGCCCATTCGGCGCTCTTCGTCACCAATTTCCACTGGGGCCTGCATGCCTGGGCGATCTATGCCCTGACCGGCCTGGTCATCGCCTATTTCAGCTTTCGCAAGGGCACGCCCATTCTGGTCGGCGCACCGCTCCTCAAGGTCTTCGGCGAGGGGCTGCTGGTGCGCATGGTCGCCTGGGTCAGCAATCTCCTGGCCATCGTCGCCATCGCCATCGGTCTCGGCGGGTCGGTCGCCATGGGGGTATTCCAGGTGAAAGAAGGGGTCGACGCTTTGCTCGGCCTACAGGGAACGGGCTTAGGTCTTACGCTAGCCATTTTCACCGTTCTTGTCGTTGCTTACGTCCTGCCTTTGACAACAGATCTTAGCCACGGAATGGCCGTGCTTTCCAACGCCGCCATGGCGACAGCCGGGGCTCTGATGATCTTCCTGCTGCTGTTCGGCCCGACGCACTACCTGATGGGCGGGATACTGCATGCGGTCGGCGACTACCTCGCCGAGGTAATTCCCCACGGCTTTCGCACCTTCACCTTCATGGATGACCAGGTGGGGGACTGGTTCCAGTCCTGGACCTTGACCTACATGGTCTGGTGGCTTGCCTGGGCGCCCTTCGTCGGCGTCTTCATCGCGCGCATCTCGCGCGGGCGAACCATCCGTGCGTTTCTCTGCGGCGTTATCCTTGTGCCGACGGGCTTCTCCATCCTGTGGTTCGGTGTGTTCGGCGGCATCGGCTTTTTCGGCGTGCTGCGCACCGAGATACCGGTTCTCGACATCGTGCGCGACAATGTCAGCGGCGTGACCTTCTTCGTGCTGGAGCAATTCCCGCTGCCGTCCCTGACCATTGGCGCCGTCGTGGTCGCCGCCTTCCTCTTCATCGTCACCAGCGTGGTCAGCGCCGCTTTCGTGCTCGGCATGTTCTCGACCGGCGGCGACCTCAACCCCAGCACCAAGATCAAGCTGAGCTGGGGCGTGGTGCTCGGCGCCTTGGGCTTGGTTATGATCCTGTCGGGCAGCATCGATGCCGTGAAGTCGATCATCGCGCTGGGCGCGCTGCCATTCATCTTCATCGTGCTGCTGCTGGTGGTCTGCCTGTTGAAGGCTCTGAAGTCGGAAGCGGTGGCGCAGAGATGAACGAGTTGGTCGATACCCTGCTGAATGTCGTCGCTTTCGTCTTCATCGGCGTTCTGATCTGGCTCTACTTCAAGCCCGAACACCGCGAAGAAGACGAACCCTCGGACTTCTAGAGCGTTCTTCAGCTAGATAGAACCATTCTGACGGAGCGCCTTTGCGACAAGATCAAGCCTGGGCGCGAAGAGCATATCCCGAGATATGGTCGAGCGGCCAGGCGCAGAGATTGGCGCAAAGGCGCCCGTCCCGAAGGGCTTCCGCCTGGCGGGCGCCCGCTGGCGCGGCGCGCTTGACCGATGCGCCCGGCATCGCTCTGCGCGCGCCGAACCAGCGGTTCGCCTCGCCAGGCGGAAGCAGAATTGTTTCTATCTAGCTGAAGAACGCTCTAGGCCCTTGCCCGCAGGGCCGCTTCGTTCTCGCTGCGCATCGTCTCGAACATGCGCAGCAGCACCTCCGGTGGCTGTGCGCCGGGCAGGGCATAGCGGGTGTTGAACACGAAGCAGGGGACGCCGGTGATCCCGCTGTTCCGGGCAAAGGCATCTTCGGCACGCATCGCATCGATGCCTTCGTCACCGGCCAAAAGGCGCTCTACCGCTGCCCGGTCCATCCCCACAGCGGCGGCGATCTCGCTCAAAACCTCGGTATCGCCGATATCGCGACCGTCCAGGAAGTAGGCGTCGAACAGGGCCTGGACGAGCGAGTTTGCCTCGACCGCCTCGCTTTCTTCCGCCATGCGGATCAAGCGGTGGGAGTCCAGCGTGTTGGGCGTCCGCCCGATGCCCGCGAAGTTGAAGGGGATACCCTCTTCCTCGCCGGCGGAGGCGATGTGGTCGTAGACCCTCTGGGCATTCTCCGCACCGCCGAACTTGAGGGCGAGATAGCGCTGCCGCTCCATGCCCTCGGCCGGCATATCGGGATTGAGCTGAAAGGGGCGCCAGCGAAAGGCGAGGTCCGGCTGAGGCCGCACAGCTAACGCGCGCTCCAGCCTGCGCTTGCCGATAAAGCACCAAGGACAAATGGTGTCTGAGTAGATATCGACGATCATATTGGCCTCGGCTCTCGCCTGTCGTACTTCTGTCGCGCTTCCATGCTATGTGGAAGAGTTACGCCCACAAACAAGAATATCGTACGAGGTTGTTGATAATGAGCGATTCGGGAGTGCAGCAGCAAGAAACGGGCTTGCCGCCGCTTTATTCGGAGATGGTGCCGATCAACACGGAGATGCATGCCGGCTACTCGCTGCGCGCCCGGCGCAGCTATCGCTATGCCGCAGCCGAGGTCTCGCTGCCCCTGAACGTCGCGGAGTTCCCCCGCGCCGCGATCAGCTATCCCATCGCCTTCTCAGCCGCTACGCCGTCCTTTCCCATCGCCGTTCTCGGCGTCAGCAGCGGCGTTAACCTCTTCGTCGACGAGGAGGGGAACTGGCTTCCCGGCACTTACGTGCCGGCCTACGCACGGCGCTATCCCTTCTTTCTCGCCCGAGAGAAGGACGGGGAGAAGTTCGCCCTTTGCCTCGATCGCAACGAGGAGATCCTCGAGCTTAGCGACCGGGAGCCCTTGCTGAGCGAGGGCGAGCCGACGCCGGCCCTGAAGAACGCCATGGAGTTCTGCCAGAATTACCACAAGGCGCAGACACTGACCCGGCAGGTTGTCGACAGCCTGGAGAAGCTGGACCTCCTGATCGATCGGCAGGTTTCGATCGACACGGTGGATGGCGAGAAGATGCGCATCGGCGGCTTCAAGATGATCGACGAAGAGAAGTTCAAGGCTTTGCCGCCGGAGCTGCTGAGCGAGTGGCGCGACCGGGACATCCTGATGCTGATCTACGCCCACAGGCTTTCTCAGGAGAACTGGTCGCGGCTGGTGGAGCGCCACGCCCAGCGGACGGCCGTCAAGTCTTGACCGCGCTGTCTCCACATCCAATTCTTGAGCGCTGTGCCGCGGCGAGCTGACGACGGCGCAGAGGCGAGTGACAACAACAGAGGCGCAGAGGCGGGCCAAAGTCGTCGATGACCGAGGAAAACCCTTACGAGGTCGATCTCGACCGGAACCCGGCCAATTACGTGCCGCTGTCCCCCATCTCCTTCTTGAAGCGCTCGACCGAGGTTTATCCCGACAAGCCGGCTGTCATTCACGACCGGGTCTACAGCTATGCCGAGTTCGGCGAGCGGGTGCGGCGTCTCGCGTCAGCACTGGCGAAACGCGGCGTCGGCCTGGGCGACACGGTCTCGGTGATGGCCGCGAACATTCCGGCGCTCCTGGAGGCCCACTACGGCGTTCCCATGGCCGGTGGGGTCCTCAACGCCCTCAACATCCGCCTCGATCCCCGGACGGTCGGCTTCATCCTCGACCACAGTCGCGCCAAGGTGCTGCTCACCGACCGTGAATTCGCCCCCGTGGTCGGCAAAGCCCTGACACTCTGCAAGTCGAAGCCGCTGGTGGTCGACATCGACGATCCCTTGACCGAACTACAGGGCGGCACGCGCGGCGAGCGCCTTGGCGAGATGGACTACGAAACGCTGCTGGCCGAGGGCGACCCGGCGCACCCCTGGCAGCTTCCCGCCGACGAGTGGCAGGCCTGCAGCCTCAACTACACCTCAGGCACCACCGGCAGCCCCAAAGGCGTGGTCTATCACCACCGCGGCGCCTACCTGAATGCGCTCGGCAACCTCATCGCTTTTGGCCTGACGCCGCAGAGCCGCTACCTCTGGACCCTGCCGATGTTCCACTGCAACGGCTGGACCTTCACCTGGGCGGTGACGGCAGCGGGCGGCACCCATGTCTGCCTCAGGAAGGTCGACCCAGCGCTGATCTATCGCCTGATCGCCGAGACCGGCGTCAGCCACATGTGCGGCGCCCCCATCGTGCTCAACATGCTGGCCCACGCGCCGGAGAACGTCCGGCAGGCCTTCCCGCAGACCGTGGAGATCGCCACCGGCGGCGCTGCGCCGCCGAGCGCGGTGATCGAGAACATGGAGCGTCAGGGCTTTCGCGTGCTCCATCTCTACGGCCTGACCGAGAGCTACGGCCCGGCGACGCTCTGCGCCTGGCAGGAAGATTGGGACGGTCTGGAGCAGACCGCAAAGGCGGGCCGTATGGCCCGGCAAGGCGTCAATTACGTCACCCTGCAGGACGCCAGCATCCGCAATCCGGACACGCTGGAAGAGGTGCCGCGCGATGGCGAGACCATCGGCGAGCTGATGCTACGCGGCAACACGGTGATGCGCGGCTATCTCAAGAACCCGGCCGCCAGCGAGACCGCTTTCCAAGGCGGCTGGTTCCACACCGGCGATCTCGGCGTGCTGCACCCGGACGGCTACATCGAGGTCAAGGACCGCTCAAAGGACATCATCATCTCCGGCGGCGAAAACATCTCCTCGCTCGAGGTGGAAGAGGCGCTCTACCGCCATCCCAAGGTGCTGGAGGCCGCCGTGGTCGCCCGGCCGGACGAGAAGTGGGGGGAGAGCCCCTGCGCCTTCGTTACCCTGAAGCCGGGGCAGGACTGCTCTGCCGAGGAAATCATTGCCCACTGCCGGGACAGCATGGCTCATTACAAGGCGCCGCACAGCGTCGTGTTCGGCGAGCTGCCGAAGACCTCAACCGGCAAGATACAGAAGTTCGTTTTGCGGGAGCGCGCCCGCGCCCTTTAAGCCGAAGCCCGAAAGTTTGGTTCGAGTGAGATGTACAAGTCCCTCCTGATCGTCGACGACTTCTACAGCAACCCCATGGAAGTGCGCCGCGCCGCCCTCAGCGCGGACTATCCGGCCGTCACCGGGGTGCGCACCTTCCCGGGCCGCAACTCGGCGCAGCCCTTTACGGTGCCTGGCCTCGACCAGGTCGCCTCGCAGTTGGCCAACGAACCGATCACCGGCGATACCGCCAACGCCAACTCTTTCCATAGCCACTTCCGCATCACCGTCGGCGGGGAAGTTGGGCGTTACAACGTCCATGCGGACCCGAGCCACCTCGCCATGGTGGGCATCTGCTATCTGACTCTGCCGGAGGATTGTCAGGGCGGCACCACCTTCTTTCGCCACCGCCCGACCGGCACCGACCGGACTCCGCGCCAGGAGGACCTGGAGGCGGCCGGCTACACCTCCGTTGCCGAGCTGCTCAAGCGGGACGGGCCTGAAATGTCGCGTTGGGAGACACTCATGACCATCCCCATGCGCTTCAACCGTCTGGTGCTCTATCGACCCTTCTTCTGGCATTCGGCCGGGCCGGCCTTTGGCGACTCGCCGGAGAACGGCCGGCTGATCCAGCTCTTCTCCTTCGTTAGTGGGGCCGCACAGCAAAGGCAGAGCGCATGACCAATCCCTTCGACATTGCCGGCCGCACGGCGCTGGTCACGGGCGCCTCGAGCGGCTTGGGCCGTCACTTCGCGCTGCTGCTGGCCCGTCACGGCGCCAAGGTGGCGATCGCCGCCCGCCGCGCCGAGCGCCTGGAGTCCTTGAAGCAGGAGATCGAACGTTTCGACGGGCGGGCCCTGCCGCTCCACCTCGACGTCCTCGACCCGGAGTCCGTCGCTTGCGCCGTGCGCGAGACTGAAACCGAGCTCGGCCCGCTGAGCATCCTGGTTAACAACGCCGGCATCGCAGAGTCTCAGGGCACCTGGGAGATGCCGGAAGAAGAATGGGACCGGGTGGTCGACACCAATCTCAAAGGCGTCTTCCTCATGGCGCAGTGCGCGGCGCGCCACATGATCCGCCACGAGCAGGGGGGTAGCATCGTCAACATCGCCTCCGTCCTCGCCGAGCATGCCTCGGGCCGGGTGCCGGCCTACTGCGCCTCCAAGGCCGGCGTGGCCAACCTGACCCGGTCGCTGGGGATCGAGCTGGCGCGCTACGACATTCGGGTCAACGCCATCGCACCCGGCTACTTCCCCACCGATCTCAACGAGGCCTTTCTCAACTCGCCACAGGGAGAGGCCCTGAAGCAGCGCATTCCGCAGCGCCGCTTCGGGCAGTACGCCGACCTGGACGGCGTCTTGCTGCTGCTCGCCTCGGACGCCTCGCGCTACATGTCCGGCAGCATCGTTACCGTCGACGGCGGTCAGACTGCCGTCGCCTGACCTGCCAAACCGCCGCAACCGCAAGCGCCGGAACAAGGAGCCTCATGGACTTCACGCTGCCCCCGAAGGTCGATGCGCTGCGGACGGAGATCCGCGCGTTCGTTGCAGAAGAGATCATGCCGCTGGAGCGTGACCGGGCGAACTACGACGGGCACGAGAACATCCGGCCGGACCTGCTGGAACACCTGCGCGGCAAAGCCAAGGAAGCAGGCCTCTGGGCCATCCAGATGCCCGAAGCGCGCGGCGGCCGCGGCCTGTCCCTGGCCGAGATGGCCGCCTGTTACGAGGAGATGGGGCGCTCGATCTTCGGGCCGGTGGTCTTCAACTCCGCCGCCCCCGACGACGGCAATATGATGGTGCTGAACAAGGTCGGCACCGACGCGCAGCAGCGCGACTGGCTGCAGCCGATCGTCGAGGGCCGGGTGCGCTCCGCTTTCGCCATGACCGAGCCCGACGGCGGCGCCGGCTCCGACCCCGGCATGATGCGCACCCGCGCCGAGCGCAAGGGCGACCGCTATGTCATCGAGGGCCGCAAGTGGTTCATTACCGGTGCCGGTGTGGCCGAGCACTTCATCGTGGTCGCCCGCACCAGCGATGACGCACGCAAGGGCCTGACCGCCTTCCTGTTCTATCGCGATCAGCCGGGCTGGGAGATCGTCCGCAAAGTCCCCATCATGGGGCCGGAAGAGCATGGCGGCCACTGCGAGCTGGTCTTCGACGGCTTGGAGATACCGGCCGAGAATGTGCTGATCGGCGAAGGGGAGGGGCTCAAGCTGACCCAGATCCGGCTTGGCCCGGCGCGCCTCACCCACTGCATGCGCTGGCTTGGCATGGCCAAGCGGGCGTTGGAGATCGCCGGCGACTACGCGCGCGAACGCAGCGGCTTCGGCGTCAAACTGGCCGACCGAGAGTCGATCCAGTTGCTGCTCGGCACGGCGGCCATGCAGATCGAGATCGGCCGTCTCCTGACCATGAAGGCGGCCTGGAAGCTCGACACCGGCGACTTCGCCCGCAAGGAAATCTCCATGGCCAAGGTACAGGCCGCCGATGCCCTGCAGACCACGGTGGACACGGCCATCCAGATCTGCGGTGCCAAGGGCTACTCCCAGGACACGCCGCTCGAGTGGATGTACCGCTACGCCCGCCAGGCGCGCCTGGTCGACGGCGCCTCGGAAGTGCATCGCATGGTGGTCTCGCGTTTTCTCATGCAAGAGGGCCTCGACTACTGGAGCTGGCCCTGATGCCAGCTTCCATGGATGGGGCGGCGCAGCAGCGTCTCCTCGCGTTCCTCGCCCGCGTCACCAAAGCGCACTTGATCGAGATCGTGGAGCTTTCCGCGCTGAGTGGCGGTGCCATCCAGGAGAACTGGGGCCTTACCGTAGAGCTAGAAGGCGGCACGAAGCCGGGCCGACATCGCTGGGTCCTGCGCAAAGATGCGGCCTCGGGCGTCGCCGTCAGTCTTGGCCGGAAGGAGGAGTTTGTCCTGCTGCGCGCTGCCGAAGAGGCCGGCATCACCGTGCCGACGCCGCTCTATCTTTGCGAGGACAGTTCCGTCCTCGGCACGCCTTTCTACATCATGGCCCGCATCGAGGGTGTCGCCCTGGGCCCGAAGGTGGTCAAGGACGTGAGCCTCGGCGGCGACCGGGAGGCTTTGACCGCGCAGCTCGGCCGAGAGCTCGCGCGCATCCACTCGATCGTGCCGCCGCGGTCGGACCTCGCCTTCCTCGACGAAGCCGAGGGGCATCCGGCGCTGCGCGACATCGAGCGCTATCGCGCTTATCTCGACGCGATGAAGGAGCTGCGGCCTGCGCTCGAATGGGGCCTGGCCTGGTGCGCCGAGCATCTCCCCGCGCAACAGGAGACGGTGCTGGTCCACCAGGACTTCCGCAGCGGCAACTTCATGCTCGATGACAGCAGACTGACCGGCATTCTCGATTGGGAGTTCTGCGCCTGGGGCGATCCCATGAGCGATCTCGGCTGGTTCTGCGCCCAGTGCTGGCGCTTCGGCCGACCGGACTTGGAGGCCGGCGGCATTGGCGAGAGAGAGACCTTTTACCAAGGCTACGAGGAAGAGAGTGGACGCACCGTGGACCGGGAGGCCGTCGCCTTCTGGGAGGTCATGGCGCACCTGCGCTGGGCGGTGATCGCCCTGCAGCAGGGCCATCGCCACATCGCCGGTCAGCAGGCCTCGCTTGAGCTGGCGCTCACCGGCCGCATGGCGGCGCAGTTGGAGCTTGCGGTGCTCGACATGACGCCGCCCGAGCGTTGGGGGACGGCCCATGCGTGACCGGCCCGATGCCGAGGCGCTGATCGCCGAGTGCCGGCGGGTGCTGCAAGAGGAGCTGGCGCCGAGCCTGCAGGGTGAGGCGCGCTTCAAAGCGCTAATGATCGCCAATGCGCTCGGGATGGCCGGCCGGGAGCTGGCGGCCCCGACGGAGCAGGCCGACGGCGCGGCCGCCGCACGTCTCGCAGCAGCGCTGCGGCGCGGGGAGGGGCACGGCTCGGCCGAGACCTACGCCGCCCTCAAGCACGACGTGGAACGGCGCGTCGCCATCAGCAATCCAAAGGCGCTGAAGGGTGGGTAGGGCCGTCCTGAGAGCTTCGGTTGCGTCGACGAAAAGCCGCTAGCCCTCGCCGCACCACTCCCTGTCACCCCGGCCAAGGGCGAAGCCCGCGAGCCGGGGTCCATTTCACGGCCCGAGCCAAGCCCTGCCATGGACCCCGGATGTCGCCTCTCGCGAGGCTCCTCCGGGGTGACGGGGGAAGGGGAAGACCACCGCCGAAGCAACGGGAGGCGGAGTGGAATCTAATGCGCCGGGACACCCGGGATCTCGACGGGAGGGCGGACGCCCATGCGGGTGCGCTGTGGTGTCTGGTGGAAGCGCTCGCGGTAGCGCTTGGCGAAGTGCGAGGCGGAGACGAAGCCGCAGGCGAGGCCCACCTCGGTGACCGAAAGCGCGCTGTGGGTCAGCATCATATGCGCCCGCAACAGGCGCAGCTCGACGTAGTGACTGCGCGGCGTGACGCCGAGGTATTTCTGAAACAGGCGCTCGAGCTGACGGGTGGAGACGCCGATCTCCGCGGCCAGCTCGGCGCTGGACAGCGGTATTTCCAGATTGTCCTCCATGATCTTCACCGCCTGCAGCAGCTTGGGGTGGCCGACGCCGACCCGGAGGCGCAGCGACATGCGCTGACGATCGTCGAATGCGCGAATGCGCTCATGCAGAAAATGATCGGCGATGCGCACGGCCAGTTCCCGGCCATGCTCCTGTTCGATCATGTGCAGCAGCATGTCGGTCGCCGCCGAGCCGCCGGCGCAGGTGAAGCGGCTGCGATCGATCTCATAGAGCTCCTTGCGCAGATCGATATCGGGGAAGGTCTCCTGAAAGCCGTCCATGCACTGCCAATGGGTGGTGCAGCGATAGCCGTTGAGCAGGCCGGCGCGGGCCAGCACGTAAACCCCGTCGGAGACGGCGCCAACATGCACGCCGTTGCGCGCCGCCCGGCGCAGCCAGGAGATGGTCGTCTTGTCGGCGAAGCGGTGCGCGTCGAGCCCACTGCAGACCACGATACGGTCGTAACGCTCGCCCTCGTCGGACAGCGACTGCGTTTCCAGGGCGACGCCGTTTGAGCAGCGGACCATGCCGCCGGTGGGCGAAAGGATGCGCCAATGATAGAGCCGCTCGCCGCTCAAGAGGTTCGCGCCGCGCAGCGGCTCCAGCGCCGAGGTGAAGGCCATGAGGGGAAAGCCCGGCAGCAGCAGGAAGGCGAAGCGCAAGGCGCGGCTGTCCGCGTAGCTCTCCGGCGTTGAGTCGTCGATGTCCGTTCCGGAGGACCGCTGTTTCATTGGCCGCCGTCCGGCTCCGCCGGCTTGGCGAGCGCGTTGCCGGCCGGCCATGCGGCATCCCAGGCCTCCCAAGACAAGGTCTCGCGGGCGCGGCGCGAGTCCTCCGCCATCTGCGCCTTCAAGGCGTCGAGGGAGTCGAACTTCTGTTCCGGACGCAGGTAATCGACCAGGGCAACGCGAAGATGGCGGCCGTAGAGATCGCCGTCGAAGTCGAAGAGGTGCACCTCCAAGAGCGGCTCGTCGAGTTCGAACATGGGATTGATGCCGAAGTTGGCGACCGCCGGCAGCCACTTGGTCTCGCCCTGCCGGGCGAAGGAGACCCGTACCGCATAGACTCCGTAAGCCGGGCGCAGCAGGCGGCCGACCGAGAGATTGGCCGTCGGATAGCCGAGGTCGCGGCCACGCTTGGCGCCATGGCGCACCCGGCCTTCGATCTCGAAGTAGCGGCCCAGCACCAGGGCGGCGCGGGTCGGGTTGCCTTCCTTGAGGTAGTGCCGCACCAGGCTGGAAGAGTAGGGGGCCGTGCCTTCCTCTTGGATGAGCGGCACGGCGGTGACGCCAAAGCCGAACTGCCGGCCCAAGTCCTCAAGCAGCGCGACATCGCCCAGCGCGCGATTGCCAAAGCGAAAGTTGTTGCCGACCACCACGTGGCGCAGCTTGAGCCCGCCGGCCAAAACGTCGCGCGCGAAATCCTCTGCCGTCAGCTTGGCGAAGTCGCGGGTGAAGTGCAGCGCGAACAGCACGTCGAGACCGAGCGTGTCGAGCAGCTGCGCCTTGGTGCGGAAAGAGGTTAGCCGGAAGGGCAGCTGATCGGGCTTGAAGACGCTGGCGGGGTGGGGCTCGAAGGTCACCAGGCCGTGCGGGGCATCGAACTCCTTCGCCAAGCGGCCGGCCTTGGCGATCAACTGTTGGTGGCCGCGATGGATGCCGTCGAAGTTGCCGATGGTCACGACGGCGTCCTGCGCGCTTTCCGGCACGCGTTCGTAGTGGCGGTAGAGCCGCAAGGACAGAGCGTCGGCCCCACCGCCGGGCTTGGAGGTCATCCTCATCCCAATTTCGTCCGATCACGAACCAAAATGAACCAATTGCGCAACCATGCTAGACCATTCTTGATCTCACAAAAACGAGGCAATAGGCTATCCGGGTTCGGGACCGGCCCACAAAAGAGGCCCAGAAAGCAGGACCGTCGCCATAATGAGTGTCGCCACCGACATGACAAGCCTTCTCTCCCCGAGCCTGCTGCCCGCGGAGAAAGAGCGGCGCTTCTACGAGCCCCAGGCCGTGAAGCTGCCGGGCTTGGCCAATCGCGGGCCGCGAGTCGAGCGCTATCGGGTGCCGGCTTTGGGCGCCATCGTCGTGGCTTTCGAGGCAGGCGATCGTATCGCTCTGTCGGATCCCGAAGGCCTGCAAGTGGGCGAGCTTCTGATCTTGAGTCGGGCAGGGCAGGGAGCCCCCGGCATCCTCGGCCAGAGCGGCGGTCAGGAGCTGCCCGGGTTGGCGGCGATCCTCGCCGCGTCGGAAGAGAGCGCCCGACGCCTGCGCGACGGTCTCGTCCGTCGCGGTGCCGACCTCACCCGCCTCTACGGCCTGCGGCTCTTCGGCAACGACGACGCAGCGGGCAGCGAGGCAGTCTACGAAGCCAGCGAAGCGGGCATGCTGGTCGCCGCGGCACCCGGCCGTGACATGATGGCGGACGAGCAGTCGCCGCCGACCGATTTGCTGCTGACCCTGACACGCGCCCGGCCATTGCCGGTCAACGAGCTGCCTTTACCGGATCCTCTGGCAGAGCCGCTGCGTGAGCTGCGGATCAACAGCTCTTCGGCTGAGAGCTACGCGATCAAGGCCGGCGAGTACATCCAGATCATCGATGTTGCCGGCCGGCAGTGCAGCGACTTTCAGGCCTTCAACCGGCGCCCGCTGGACAGCGGCCTGGAGCGCCCGGTGGACGACACGGTGACCCGCACCCTGATGGGCTTGGCCTATCCGGGCCCCGGCCTCTTCTCCAAGCTCTACGACCTGGACATGCAGCCCCTGGTCGAGCTGGTGCAGGACACCTGCGGCCGGCATGACACCTTCGGTCTGGCCTGCACAGCCAAGTACTACGACGACATGGGCTATCCGGGGCACGTCAACTGCTCGGACAACTTCAACGGCGCGCTGCAGCCCTTCGGCATTACGCCCCGGGCCGGCTGGCAGGCCATGAACTTCTTCTACAACACCCGGGTCGACGAGCATAACGTGCTCTATCTCGACGAGCCCTGGTCGCGGCCGGGCGACTACGTCCTGATGCGGGCGCTGACCGATTTGGTCTGCGTCTCCTCGGCCTGCCCGGACGACACCAGCGCCGCCAACGCTTGGCATCCGACCGACATCCACGTGCGCGTCTACGGGCCTGAGCGCACCTTCTCCAAAGCGGTGGCTTATCGCATGACGGCAGACGCTCCCCCGGAACTCACTAAGGAAACCGGCTTCCATCCGCGCACCTCGGCGCTGACCCGGGACTTCGTGGAGTATCGCGGCTACTGGCTGCCGAACTCCTATACCAATCTCGGACCAATCGACGAGTACTACGCCTGCCGCGAAGGCGCCATCGCCATGGACCTCTCGGCCCTGCGCAAATTCGAGGTGCTGGGCCCCGATGCCGAGCAGCTTTTGCAGCACTGCCTGACACGCAACGTGCGCAAGCTCGCCGTCGGCCAGGTGGTCTATAGCGCCATGTGCTACGAGACCGGCGGCATGATCGACGACGGCACCCTGCTGCGCCTCGGCGACAACAACTTCCGCTGGATCGGCGGCGACGACTATGGCGGCGTTTGGCTGCGCGCGCAGGCGGAGAAACTGGGCCTGCGCGCCTGGGTCAAGTCCTCGACCGACCAGATGCACAACCTTTCGGTCCAAGGCCCAAAGAGCCGCGAGATCCTAAAGAGCTTCGTCTGGACGCCGCCGACCCAGCCGAACATGGACGAGCTTGGCTGGTTCCGCCTGAGCGTCGCTCGCATCGGCGACCACAACGGCACACCGATCGTGGTCTCGCGCACCGGCTACACCGGCGAGCTGGGTTATGAGATCTGGTGCCATCCCAAGCACGCGGTCGAGGTCTGGGACACCTTGTTCGAGGCCGGCGCGCCGCACGGCATCCAGCCCCTGGGCCTCGCCGGGCTCGACATGCTGCGCATCGAGGCCGGGCTGATCTTTGCCGGCTACGAGTTCTGCGACCAGACCGACCCCTTCGAGGCCGGCGTCGGCTTCACCGTGCCGCTCAAAAGCAAGGACGAGGACTTCATCGGCCGCGAGGCGCTGATCGAGCGCAAGGCGCATCCGCAGCGCAAGCTGGTCGGCCTGGAATTGGAGGGGCAGGAGCCCGGCGCCCACGGGGACTGCGTCCATGTCGGCCGCGCCCAAGTCGGTGTCGTGACCAGCGCCACCCGCTCACCGATCCTGCAGAAGAACATCGCGCTGGCTCGGCTCGACATCCGCTACACGGAAGAGGGCACCGAGGTCGAGGTCGGTAAGCTGGACGGGCACCAGAAGCGGATCCCCGCCCGGGTCGTACCCTTTCCCTTCTACGACCCGAAGAAGGAGCGGGTGCGCGCATGAGCTAAGTCGAGGCCAGTCCTCATCGTTCAAACACGTCGGCAACATCAAGAACAGGAACAGGGAAGAGCAGCATGACAAAGCGTGTCGCGGTGATCGGAGCCGGACCCTCCGGCCTGGCGCAATTGAGGGCCTTTCAATCGGCGGCCAACAACGGCGAAGAGGTGCCCGAGGTGGTCTGCTACGAGGCGCAGTCGGACTGGGGCGGGCTGTGGAACTACTCCTGGCGCACCGGCGTCGACGAGGCGGGCTTTCCCAACCACACCTCGATGTACCGCTATCTCTGGTCCAACGGCCCCAAGGAAGGCCTCGAGTTCGCGGACTACACCTTCGAGGAGCACTTCGGAAAGCAGATCGCGTCCTATCCGCCGCGCGAGGTGCTGTTCGACTACATCCAGGGCCGGGTGAAGAAGGCCGGGGTGCGCGACAAGATCCGCTTCAACAACCGGGTGCGCGACATCCGGTACGACGAGGGCAGCGGCAAGTTTACAGTTGTCTCGCGCGACACGGAGGCGGACCGCGAAACCTCCGAGGACTTCGATCACGTGGTCGTCGCTTCCGGGCATTTCTCGACGCCGAACGTGCCCTACTACCCGGGCTTCGAGAACTTCAACGGCCGCATCCTGCACGCCCACGACTTCCGCGACGCGCGGGAGTTCAGCAACCAGGACATCCTCATTCTCGGCACCAGCTACTCGGCCGAGGACATCGGCTCGCAATGCTGGAAGTATGGCTGCAAGTCGGTCACCGTAGCGCACCGTACCGCGCCCATGGGCTTCGACTGGCCGGAGAACTGGAAGGAGGTACCGGCGCTGGAGCGGGTCAACGGCAAAACCGCCTACTTCATTGACGGCTCACGCACCACGGTGCACGCCATCATCCTCTGCACCGGCTACAAGCACCACTTTGCCTTCCTGCCGGACGACCTGAGGCTCAAGACGGCGAACCGCCTGGCCACGGCCGACCTCTACAAGGGTGTCGTCTGGAACCACAATCCGAAGATGTTCTATCTCGGCATGCAGGACCAGTGGTTCACCTTCAACATGTTCGATGCCCAGGCCTGGTGGGTGCGCGACTGCATCATGGGCAAGATCGGGCTGCCCTCGAAGGAGGCGATGATCGCCGACGTGGAGGAGCGGGTGGCGCGCGAAGACGAGGGCGAAACCGACTACGACGCCATCAAGTACCAGGGCGACTACGTCCAGGAGCTGATCGACGAGACGGACTACCCGAGCTTCGACGTAGACGGCGCCTGCGAGGCCTTCTACGCCTGGAAGAAGCACAAGAAGGAAGGGATCATGACCTTCCGCGACAACTGCTACAAGTCGGTCATGACCGGCTCCATGGCACCGGTGCATCACACCGTCTGGGTAAGCGCCATGGATGACTCCATGGAGTCCTACCTGGAGAACTGACGTAGTTCTCGTTGGGAGGGCGGGACGCTCTCCCAATTCTCCTTGGGCAAGGACAGCGCTTGGTCGAGCACCGCATCGCCCAACTTTTAAAGGTTGTCACCCTTGGGCGAGCCACGCAGTGGCGAGTTCCCGAGGGTCCACGGATAAGCTTGGCGCGGGCCGATGAGTGGATGCTCGGAACTCGGCCCCGGGCCTGACGGCCCAGTGGGCCTCGCCCAAGCATGACAA
>JANQMX010000023.1 GCA_028279885.1 Rhodovibrionaceae bacterium
AGAACAGGACGCTCCGCCGCGTCCACTCCATGCAGCTGGAAAACACTCTTCGACGTATCCATACCGATCCGTGTAACCTCCACCATGGACGGTCCCCTCCGTTTGAGTTGTCGATAAACTCACTCTGGCACATCCGATGCCGTCGGGGGCCGTCCACAACAACATTCATCGGCCAGCGCGGAATGGAGGCATCAAGCGCAGGCGATGCGGCGGCCTCGCTCATGGTTCGGCAGTTCGTGCCCTGCCCAACCATGGACCCCGGATGTCGCCTCTTACGAGGCTCCTCCGGGGTGACGAAGCGAGGGAAAACCGCACCGGCTGTAGCGACAGCACCACAGACTGTCAGTACATCCCGCTCACCTGAAGCCGAGCTGCTCCTTGAGCTTGCGGGCGGCCGCACCGGGTGGCGCGCTGAGCGGTGCGATGACCCGGTAGACCGCCGGGGTCAGGAAGAGCGTGAAGAGCGTCGCCAGACCGAGCCCGCCGACGACGACCCAGCCGACCGCGATGCGCGCCTCCGCGCCCGCGCCGCTGGCCAGCACCAGCGGGATGCTGCCGCAGACCGTCGAGGCCATGGTCATGATCACCGGCTTCAGGCGGATGCGCATGGCGTCACGAATGGCGCTGTCGACATCGCGCCCCTGGCCGCGCAGCTGGTTGGCGAACTCGACGATGAGGATGCCGTTCTTGGCCATGATGCCGACCAGCAGCACCAGCCCGATCTGGCTGTAGTAGTTCAGGCTGCCGCCGGTCAGCCAGATCGCCAAAAGCGCGGTGCCAAGACCGCAGGGCACGGTGATCAGGATAACCAGCGCGTTGACGAAGCTCTCGAACTGCGCCGCCAGCACCAGGAAGACGATGAGTAGCGCCGCGGCGAAGACCAGCAGCGTGCCCGTCTCGCCGCCCTCCAACGTCGCCGCCTCGCCGAGGAAGACCAGTCGCCCTGTATCATCGAGAATGGGCTCCGCGATCTCTCGCAGGCGGTCCGCCGCCCCACCGAGATCGACGCCGGGACCGAGATTGGCCTGCGCCGCGACGGCGCGCTGCCGGCCCTCGCGCGTCAGCGTCGCGGCGGCGGCGGCTTCGGTGATCTGCGCCACCGTCGAAGCCGGCACGAACTGGCCGCTGGATGCGACGACGAAGGTGTTTTCCAGATCGCCCTGATCGTTCACCGGGCGGCCGCCGGCGACGAGCTTGATGTCGATCGCCTGATTGTCGACGAAGATCTCCGCCACGTCGTCGCCCTCGATCATCGTATAGAGCGTCTCAACAACGCTGCGCGGCGCGATCCCGAGATTCGCCGCAAGCGCGCGATCGATCGTCAGGCTGAGCTGCGGCTGGTTGATGTCGTAGGTCAGTTGCGGATTGATGAAAGCCGGATCGCGCCCCATCTGCTCGACCAGCGCGATGGTCAGGTCCTCCAGCCGCTCATAGTCATTGCCGACCACGGCGAACTGCAGTCCGCTGCCGGCCCCGCGAATACGCAGGCTGTTCGGGGACCGCAGCGCGATGAGCGCGCCGGGGACCGCGCGCAACGGCCCCTGCAGCGAGGCTGCGATCTCCTGCTGGCTGCGGTCACGCTCCTCCCAGGGCGCCAGGCGAATGATGACGAAGGCCGTGTTCTTGCCGCCGAAACCAATGATCGACAGCACCGCGTCCACCTCACCGGTCTCCGTCAACGGCGCGACGATCGCTTCGATCTGGGCCACCTGCTCGCCGGTGTAGTCGAGGCTGGCCGAGGGCGGCGTGCGCAGCTGTATGAAGATGGTGCCGCGATCTTCCGGCGGCGTCAGCTCCTGCGGCAGCTGGGTGTAGAGCAGCATCGCCGTGGCGGCGAAGCCGAGCGCCACGACCACGACCGGCAGGCGCCAGGCGATCACGCCGGCGACCGCCTTATCGAAGGCCGCGAGCAGCCGGGACTGTGCTCCGTTGGCTACAATTTCGGTTTGTGGAGCCGCCTCCCGTTTCGGCGCGCCTGGGTCGAGCTGCGCGCAGAGCATTGGGCAGAGGGTGAGGGCGACGAAGGACGAGAGAGCGACGGCGAAGGCAAGCACGAAGCCGAACTCGCCGAAGATGCCGCCGGCTTGGCCCGGCAGAAAGGAGATCGGAATGAACACGGCCGCGAGCGTCGCCGTCGTCGAGATCACGGCAAAGAAGACCTCGCGCGCGCCGACCGCCGCAGCTGCGTAGGCGCCGAGCCCTTCCCGCCGCTTGCGGATGATGTTCTCCAGCACGACGATCGCGTCGTCGACGACCATGCCGGTCGCCAACACCAGCGCCAGGAGCGTGATGGTGTTGACCGTGAATCCCGTGATCCAGATCGCCGCCAAGGTGCCGACCAGCGCGATCGGCACCGCGACCGCGGGCACGATGACCGCACGCAGCGAGCGCAGGAAGAGGAAGATGACGAACACGACGATGACGACCGCCATGGCGATGTTGGTGACCACGCCTTCGATCGCCCGTTCGACGAAGACGCCTTCGTCGGCAATGATGCTCAGGGTCGCGCCCTCCGGCAGCTCGCGTTGCAGCTGGGCGACGAGATCGCGCGCGGCGAGCGCGATCGACAGCGAGTTGGCGTGCGATTGACGCCTCACATTGAGCCCGACCGCAGGCTGGCCGTTGATCCGCACAAACTGGTCCGGATCGTCGGCGGTATCCTGAACGAAGGCGATATCGCCGATCACCGTCTGACGGTTGAGCCGGATGGCCGAGATCGCTTCCACGCTGGTGGTCGAGGCTTCCGACCGCACGACGAGCGCCTGTGTCGCGGTCTCCAAGGCGCCGAGCGGGATATCGAGGTTGGCGCTGGCCAGCGCTTCCCGCACGTCGGCGACCGAAATGCCGTGGCTTGCGAGGCGGATGGGCGAGAAGGTGACACGCATGATGCGGTCCTGCCCGCCGGTGATTTCGACCTCGGCCACGCCTTCGATCGTCGTCAGCCGGTCGGACACCACGTCTTCGGCCAGCGTGGTCAGCTCCGCGAGCGACAAGGCGCCGGTCAGCGCCAGCCGCAGGACCGGATCGGCATCGGCGTCGTTCTTCTGCACGATCGGCTCGTCGACGTCATCAGGCAGGTCGCGGCGCACCCCGGCGATCAGCTCGCGCGCGTCGCTGGCGGCGAAGGCAGGGTCCGTCGCGCTGCTAAGATCGAGGGTCAGCCGGCTGCGGCCATAGGTCGATTGCGAGGAGATGTGCTCCAGCCCTTCGAGGCGCGCCAGCGCGTCCTCCAGCACGCGCGTCACCTCGGAGTCGATGGTGCTCGGCGCGGCACCGCTATAGGTCGCGGTGACCGTGATTACCGGCTGCGAGACGTTCGGCAACTCACGGACCTCGACGGCGGAGAGCGCCGCCAGGCCGGCGATGATGACCAGCAGATTGACGACCACCGCCAGGATCGGCCGGCGCACGAAGAGCGCCGCCGAGCCGAGCTCCTGCGGAGCGGCGGAGCCCGTCGGCGCGTCCGTCATCCCGACGTCCCGCTGCCGACCGGTCCGGCACGGATGGGTTCGTTGGTGATGGAGAGCTGGGAGTCGGCGTTGATCTTGAAGGCGCCCTCCTCGACCACCCGGTCGCCGTCACCGAGATTGGCGTCGACCCAGACCCGGTCGCCCTGGCGGTGGCGAATGACGACGGGCACCCGCTCCGGCCTGTTGTCGGTGCCGAGGCGCCAGACATAGGCGCCGTCGCGGCCCCAGAGGATCGAGATCGCCGGCACCACCGGCAGGGGCTGATCGCGGCTGATCACCGTGACGTTGAAGGTCACGCCCGGCAGCAGCAGCAGGTCGTCGTTCTCGACCTCGGCGCGCACCCGCACGGTGCGGAACTCGGCATCGATCGAGCTGTCGAAGGCGACCACCTTGCCGTTGAAGAAGCGGCCGATGACGGCGGGCGTCGAGAGCCGCACCGGCAGGTCCAGCTCGATCTTGTCGGCCACCGTTTCGGGCACCAGGAACTCGACCAGCAGGCTCGAGGCGTCGATCAGAGTGACCACCGGCCCGCCCTGCGGCAGATAGCTGCCGGTGGTCAGGTCGTTGACGTTGATGCGGCCTTCGAAGGGCGCCCGGATGACGCGCCGGTCGTACTCGTACTGGGCTTCGGCGACACTGGCCTGGGCGACGGCGCGCTCGGCGCGCGCCTCGTCAATCTGCGCCGACGAAATCGCGCTGCTGTTGCGGCGCCGCAAGGCTTCATAGCGCTCAAAGGTCGCCTCCTGCTTCTCCAGCTCCGCCTTTGCGCTGCCCAGCAGGATCTCCTGGCTCTGGCGCTCCAACGTGACCAGCGGCGCCCCCGCCTCGACGGTCGTGTTGGGCGCGACGTGAACCGTCTCGATGGTTCCGGCGACTTCCGCCGTGACCTCGACTGAGCGGATCGCCTTGCCCGTGCCGATCGAGGTGATGCGATCGGTCGGCGCGGTCAAACGCACGCTGGCCGAAGTGACGATGATGGCAGGACCCACGTTTAGCGGGCCGGCATCATCTCCCTCGTCTGCCGTCGGCGACTCAGTAGCCGCCCCGGACTCGCCTGTCTGGGCCAGCGCCGCGCTGTCCCATCCGGGAGCGGCACCGAGGAGGAGCCCGACCATCAGCATGCCGACCGCGCGGGCTCGCGTGCATCTATCCAAGGGTCTACTCCCTAGAACGCTTTCCATCAGTCCGCATCGGCCCAGGGCGGCTCGATGGGCTTGCCGTCGACCCGAACCTCGCCGGCCACATTGTCCAACACGACGGGATTGTCGAACAACGTCAGGGTCGGCCGCACGCCAAAGCGGCTTTGCATCCAATCGGCCCAGCCCTCGTTGAACCAGGCCTCCGCATCCTCCTTGGTGGCGAACTCATAGATGCCGCCACCGCCGGACTCGCTGTTGAGAAAGTACTTCCGCTTGAGCCCTTTGACGTCATGAAAAATCTTGGTCGCCTCGACCGACTGCTTGACGACGAAATCATGATCACGCTTCGGCTCATCGAGCGGTATCTGAACGAGCGCGACAATCATGGGCTGCAGCCTTCGCGGTGAGTATTGGCGCCGCGTTAGACTAACCCTCGTCCTGAAGGCCCGCAATCGGGCGCTGCACCCGCGGGCGGCGCCCTTTGGCTTCTCTCAGGATGTCACCCTTGGGCGAGCCACGCAGTGGCGAGTTCCGAGGGTCCACCCATCAGCCCGTGCGGACCGAACGGTGGACCCTCGGGATGGGCCTTTCGGCCCACCCAAGGGTGACGTCTAGAGAAACCGCGAACGTCGCCGCACAACCCCTTATCGACGAAGCCCTCACGCACCTCGCGCCAGTATCGGCTGGATGCGCTGTCGATCGAAATTGGCGCCGCAGAGAAGAACGACATTGGTTTGGCCGGCGAAGGCCGCTTCGTCGGAAAGGTAGCCGGCCAGTGCCAGCGCCGCAGCACCCTCGACAATCATGTTGTCGGTCCAGGCCAGCTGGAAGAGGGCCTCGGCGATCTGCCGCTCGGAGCAGTGCAGGACCCGATCGATGACCTCGGTCGCAAGGGGCAGCGTCAGGGCGTCGTCATCGAGTCCGCCCGCGCAGCCGTCCGCCAAGGTGTCGAGGTGCTCCGTCTCGACGACACGGCCTGCTTCGATGCTGGCGGCGAGCGCCGCCGAATTCTCGGCACTGACACCGATAACCTTCGTCTCCGGCGAGAAGGCTTTCAGCACGGCGCCGACGCCGGAAATCAAGCCGCCCCCGCCCATCGAGACGAAGACGTTGTCGATCTCCCGGACCTGCTCCAGCAGCTCCAGGCTGATCGTGCCCTGGCCCTGCATCACCGTCTCGTCGTTGTAGGGCGACACGTAGATGTAGCCTTCGGTCTCGGCCAAGGCGCGCGCATGGCGCTCCGCCAGGCCCGCATCGCCCGGATGCAGAAGCGTTCTCGTGCCATAGCTTTCGATGCGGGCGCGCTTCGACTTGGCGACCCCTTCCGGCAAGACGACCGTCAGATCATGGCCCGTCGTCTGCGCCGCGTGGCTGCAGGCAATGCCGTGGTTGCCCGAAGAGGCCGTCACGACGCGCCGGTCCGCCGCAAGACTGGTCAGCTTCGCCATAGCACCCCTCAGCTTGAAGGAGCCGGTGCCTTGAAAGTTCTCGCACTTGAGAAACAGCCCGGTGCCTTTCGGCCGCTCCATCCGCGATCGCAAGCAAGGCGTTTCCACGATGGCCGCACCGATCCGCGACCGCGCGACGACCGATTGCGCTGCGAGCGCAAGAACAGTTTCCGAAGGGCGCATCCGCTTCCATCTCCCAGGGCTCTGAAGTAAACGTCGGCGCGCGTTGTTTGGCGACAGTGTCCCGTCTTGCGCAAGGCCGTTCGCCCGTCGCCGGCGCAAAGCTGATGTGCTGCAGCGGCCAAAAAACCCTGCCTGGCGACGTGCACACGGCTCATTAGAGGTGACAATAGAAGAAAGTGGCGAGGACGCTGCCGCACCAAAGACTGTCACCCCGGACTTGATCCGGGGTCCATTCCTAAGCCTGCTCGACATCAGGTCAGCAAACACGGGCATTGCAATGGGCTCGCTCCTCTTCCCGCAGCTCGTTCCCGGCCCAACCATGGACCCCGGATGTCGCCTCTCACGAGGCTCCTCCGGGGTGACAATAGAAGGCAATGGCGAAGACGGTGCCGGAAGCAGCCATTTGGCGCTACCAATTGACCCGGCGAAGCTACCCGAACGCCCGCTTGAAGCTCTCACGCTGAGATACCTCGTCATGCCAGCGCGCGATGTTCCGGTATTTGCTTTCGACGTCGATAATCGAGGGCACGCCAAGATAAAACACCGCGCCAAGCGTGATGTCGGCGATGGAGAAATCATCGCCAGCCAGGTAGCGGCGGTCGATCAGTTCTGCGTCCAGCCAGTCGCATTCCTGTGCGGCTGTCTTGCGCCCGACCTCGGCAACCGCCTCGTGCTGGATCACGATATCCTTGAAGAAGTCGCTCGTGTTGCGCACCACGTCTTCGACGAAGCGAAACAGCCCCAGCTCGATACGGCGGCTCCACATCTCGACGATCGCTTGCTCCTTGGCGCTGGTTCCCATCAACTTGGGGGCCGGGTTGGTGAGCTCGAAGTAACGGCAGATGGCGACCCCCTCGGCGATGATCGTCCCATCGTCGAGTTCGAGGACGGGCAGGGTTCCTTTCGAGTTCTTCCGTTTGAAGTCTGGCTGCCGGTTCTCACCCTTCGCGACGTCGAGCTGTACGAACTCTATGTCATCCAGAATGCCCTTCTCGGAGAGAAATGCCCGGAGACGTTTGGGGTTCGCGCCGCCATCGAATTCGTAGATTCTCATATCCGTCGCCCTATCGGTTTGAGTCGCGCTCAACGAGATGGTCGTTGCACGAGGACACACAAGACGCGACGGGCGAATCTCACGACATGATTCCGTGGCTACTTGGCCGACGCCTTACGCCCCCCGCTTGCGCCCCAGCAGCGGGCGGCCGCGCCGGCTGGCGCGAGAGAGCAGCAGGAAGACGATGCCCAGCACGGCGAAGATGGCGACGGCCGGCACCTGCAACAGCGTGATGATGGCCGGGTCCCAGAGCGCCGGACTGATGTAACGCTCGACGACGGCCTGCAGGGTATTGAGGCTGGGCGGGTCGATCTCGTACCAGAGCTGGCCGAGCGGCCGCACGACGAATTGGTTCTGGTCGAGCGAGGCAAGCCCATCGCGGATGGCGATCACCAGCGCCACGATCAGCAAGGTCCAACCCACGATATGTGCCAGGAGGCGCATTGAAGTCCTCTTAGTGGCTGTGGAATCTAACCTATTCGCTTCGCGTCTGCCCAGAGACTTTCTCCTCCTCCTCTCGTCACCCCGGAGGAGCCTCGCGAGAGGCGACATCCGGGGTCCATCTCGACGCCGGGCGCCGGCTGAGGAATGGTTCCCGGCTCACAGTCTTCGCTGACGCGAAGCCTGCGTCCGGGATGACAGTTTGTGGAGTTGCACCGCTCGCTGGCCGCACCCACGCTTGTCACCCCCCACCCATGGGCTTGCCGAGAACGCGTTGAAAAGCGCCGTCGGCTTCGATAGGTTCCGCAGCCTGCACGCCGGGGCACGTCCGCTGCCCCAAGGCCCTGCGGGTGAGGTGGCCGAGTGGTTGAAGGCGCACGCCTGGAACGCGTGTAAGGGTTAATAGCTCTTCGTGGGTTCGAATCCCACCCTCACCGCCATCCGCCTTCGCTGATTTTGGCTTCGCCAAAATCTAGCTACGGCGCGACAAGCCGTAGCGTGCGAAGCGGATGCCGCGCCGAAGCGCACAGCGCGTAGGCGGGCGCAAAGTCATCCGCCATAGCGCGAAGCGAAATGAGCGAGAAGGCTGTCGCGCCCTAGCGTCGAAGACGCGAAGGCGGATATGTCGCTGCTACGACCGCAAAGTCGGCAAGCGTGCGCGCATAGCGAAGGGCGAACTCGGTCAGTAAATCCGGGTCCGCAAAGGCGCCGCCGCTGCGAATGAAAGCCGATCCCGGCACCGATCGTGGGACTGGCACTTGAAGCGCCACACTGGCCGCGACTGCCCATCATTTACGGGGTTGTTCCAAAGGCGCGCGTTTCCTAAATCAGCGATCTGAGCGGTGACAAGGCTCGCTGCTCGGTCAACGGAGACTGGATGTCAGAGCTTGTGTGACAGGGCTCTCTGAAACTCGGAGAGCCTCGTGAATTCATAGCCGCCGGGCGCATGCGCGCTCGGGGGTGTTTTTTCGCGTCTGTCACACGAGACATCCATGAACATCTCACGAAATGAACAGCGTGCACTGCACGTTCTGGCCCTTGGCGGCTGCATTCTGCACGAGCGCGGCGAGGGTCCTAAAATCACGTCGGTGACATGCGTCACGCGCGAGGGGATGGTCCTTGCCGACTTCGACCTGACTGTCTTCAACCGATTGCGGCGGAAACGGCTGATCGAATCTCGATCGGGCAGCCCCTATCGAATCTCGAAACGCGGCCGCAGCTCCGTTCGCGCACAGCTCGACAATCAGGGGGCGTGACATGCTGATCCGCAATGAAACGGCCGGCGACATCCCGGAGGTGGTTCAGGCCTTGCCCTTCGACGGCACCGAGCCGCGCGGAGAGCTGAGTCACCATTCGGCATTCGGTCTGGATCAGCCGGAGTGACCAAAGGTCGGGCTGTCTCCACACGTGGTGCAGCCCGACCGCTCATCGTGGCTCTAGGTGAACGGCAGGAGAGGGTTCAAAGCGGTCGTAGGCGGCAAACACTCGGAAGGTTCACGGTCAATGCGCCGACGTCGTGCGCTTCCGCACAACTTGGCAAAACACGGCCATGCGGCATATCGCGCTGTGACGTTGTCGTAGCGACATGGCGAAGGAACAGTGCGCATCCTTATCCGGCCTCCGCTGACCGGTATGTCAGCCCCGGTCGATCATCGACCCTAGATGTTGCACGACGCGATCTCGGGTACGATCGTCCAACGGACGCAATCCCAAAACCTCCAGGAGCCACAATCCGTCCGTCGCCAAGAGCGCGATCGTGGCGTCGAGAGGGCTGTCGCTGTCGGCCGCAAAGTCGGCAAGCGTGTGCGCATAGCGCGGGGCGAACTCGGCCAGCACGTCCGGTTCGGCAAAGGCGGCGGCGAGCAGGGCCGCGTCGGGACGGAGATGCGCGCCGCGCGGACCCAGCATCCCCGCCACGTAGCCCTTTGCCATATGCCCGGATCCCTCGGGCAGGCTTGCGACCTCATTCGCGACCGCCGCGTCCAGCCGGTCGAAGGCCCGCGCGAGCATCGCGCGGAGCAGGTCCCGCTTGCCGGCAAAGCGATACTGCAAGCCCCCCTTGCTGATGCCCGAGCGCGCGGCGACGCGCGCTAGGGTCAGCGCAGCGACGCCCTGCTCGCGGACCAGCACCTCGGCCGCATCCAGCACCGCATTTTCGTCGATGGTTGGTTGACGTCCCATACGCGCGTCCTATTAATCCGTCCGGACGGATTGAAACTATGGACCCTTAAGGAATGCAAGCCCCCCAGATCTCGGAGCATCGAAAATGACGGCACTCGGACTATCCGGCGTAACGGTTGCTTGGATCGCCCTCCTGACGGCCGGGCTGTTCGAAATCGGCTGGCCCGTGGGGCTCAAGATCTCCCAGCAACCCGGTCGGCTCGTGCTTGGCATCGTCTTGGCCGCGGTCTGCATTTTCATCTCGGGCGCCCTCTTGTGGTACGCCCAGAAGACGATCTCGATCGGAACGGCCTATGCGGTCTGGGTCGGCATTGGTGCTGCGGGAACCTTCCTTGTCGGCGTGGCCTTCTTCGGTGACACCGCCACGCTGGTCCGCGTGCTTGGCATCGTGCTGATCGTCGGCGGCGTCATTACGCTCAAGCTCGGCAGCGCAAGCTAGTCGCGACGATGTCCGGATGCCTCGCCCAACGGGCCCCGCCGGAAAAGAAGCGTCGTCGTCGCCGAGACTGCGTTGGCCGTCGCACGTCAAAGCGGCGAAAGACCGAACCGTGCCAACACGAGGTCCGCCGTTTCCAGCGCGCCTTCCACCCAGCCTTTCAAATTGGAGTAGGCTTCGCCGCAGATATAGAGCGGCACGCCGTCGATCGGATTGACCATCCGCTGCGCCACCTGGTCGCCGCGCACGCCAATGCGCCAGAAGTGCCATCCGCCGCCGAAGGGATCGCCTTGCCAGTCGTGGAAGACCGCATCGATGATCTCAGGCGGCTCGGGAAGCCCGTGCACTTCGGCAAGCTGGCGCGCGGCCTCCTCAACCATGCGGCGGGGCGCGAGATGATCGCACCAATCACCGCCGCCAGCGGTGCAGGTTCCGGCGAAGAGATCGAACGCCGCCGACCCATCGGCCGTCGGGGTTGGGAGCTGATCGCGCGGCGGCTGTAATGCGTTCCAAAAGTTGACGAACTCATCGTCATCGTAGCCCGCCATCAACATGGCGCGCCCTTCGCTCGCCGGCCGGCCATCTGTCCGCGGCCAGTAGTAGATTTTGCGCAAGGGCAGGTTCGTTACGGACTCGCCTTGTTCGATGGGCGCCGTCGAGCCGCCGATCGCGCGCCACCAAGGCTGCTGGAAGGTGGCAAAGATCTTGAAGGCCGGGATCGGTTTTACGGTTGAGATCAGGCCCGTGATCCCTTGCAGCAAACTGCTGCCGCCCGACAGCAACCGCAGCGCCCGCTGTGGCATGGCAAGGATGACGGAGTCGGCGGCAATCGCGCCGTCATCCAAATCGAGCCGGACTCCGGCTTCATCTGGTTCGCATCCCACCACGGTCGTGTTCATGCGGAGCGTTCCTCCCGCTTGAACGAACAGATCGGCCAAGGACTGCGGCACCCTTTGATAGCCGCCGACAAAGGCCCGCTGGGTCGGGTCGAGGCCCAGCGACTCGTAATACCGCAGTATCTCCCCGACGATGTTTACGTTGGACACCGCAGAGTGGTAGCCGGTGCCCTGAAGGGCCATGTCGAGCGCCTCCGGGCTCAGCACGCGCAGCAACGCGTTCCACGCACCCTGCTCGTACAGCGGCACCCCCTCGAACATCGCCGAGTACGCCATCTCCTGCCGTGCCGCGGCGGTCGTCTTGGGATCATCGATGCCGGGAACGAGTTGGCCGTAGGCCCTGGCCAGCAGATCGCTTGGCGCGATACCGCGTTCCGATGCCAGCAACTGGTAAGGAACCAAGTCGGGGACATTGACGAAGTCGCTGTTGCGCAGTCGAACGCCCCGCAGATAGGCCAGGTTCTGCGGACCCGAGCCCGGGAAGTCGTAGGTTTGAAGCTGCCGGTCTGCAGGCAAGGCCGCGTTTATGGTCTCGACCGTTCGCACCAACCGCGTGTGCGCGGCGGGAACGAAACGCATGCCGCCCAGTTCGGCGACCATGTCGGGAATGCCGGGCGGGCGCACGGACAACAGCCGGCCGCCGATGCGGTTGCTTTGCTCCAAGAGAAGGATCCGGCGCCCGGGATCGGCTTGCTGAAGCCGCCAGGCGCAATAGGCGCCGGCCACACCGCCGCCGACAACCGCAACATCGAATCGCTCGCCAGCGGATTGGGCCCAGGCCCGCCGACCAGCCAGCATGGGCGCGGCCGAAACCAGACCGGAGGCGCTCGCGAGCCCGGCCGCTTTGATCAGCGATCGGCGTGTCACGCCACCCCTGTCGTCTTTGGACATCGGCGAATCCTCCAGGCTTCGACTGCACCGCAAGTATTGCCGGGACTAGGCAAGACCACAAATTGAACGGGGCCCCACTCGCCCGCGGGTCAGGTCAGCTCTCGCAGTCCCGTCGGCGTCTCGATCTCAGCCCGGTAGCGGACTTTGGCCCCCCGGACGATGGCCGGCGGACGGTCGATGGCGAGGTCGCCATAAAGCGCCTCGATGGTTGCGGGCTCCGGATGCTCGAGGGTGAAGGAGCGGAGCCGCGCCCCGAGATCGGGAATCGCGGACGTCGGCTCAGGCACCCCTCGGCGGTCGATGAGCGAGGGGGCCGCGCCATCGAAGGGGAGCGAGCCGTCCTCGGGGATGGCGAAGGCGAACGATGGATCGGCAGGCGGAAGCGGAACCTCGTCGCCGAAGACGGCGCGGTGGGTCGACAGAACGGAGGCCAGGTCCTCCGTGCCGGCCACCCATCCGCGCAGGCGCCGCCCTTCGGCCCAGTCCGATCTGACCTGCTCTTGGTCGTCGAGACCGAACCAGCGGGCCCGGCCGGGCGCGAGACCCTCCGGGTCAAGCGCCACGATCTCGAGATAGACCGCGCCGCCGAGCTGAAGCCGGTGATTGTGGGTGCCCATATAGTCGTGGCGTGCGCCGAAGGGCACCGCGAGGCCCAGGCAGTCTTGGACATGCGCCACCCCTTCGCTCAGCGTCGGGGCGATCACGGTGATGTGGTCGAGCTTCAGCACCTGCGGAGACCTCCATTGCTATCCGACGCGCCCGGTCGAACCGACCTGCCGAGAAAATCGACCCGACCCTTTGGTTTTGAGGGGTCTTGAGCGATGAGACTCACTACCTAACCACCCTGTACTCGGCAATCCAGGAGACCAACGTGCCACGAGAGACTTTTCAGCCGCCTGAGTTGTTCGACAGCAAGAAATGGGGATTTTCGCAGATTGTCGTCTCGCCACCCGGACGAACGGTGCATATCTCGGGTCAGGTCGCATGGGATGCGAGCGAGAGCGTCTTGGCCGACGACCTGGAGACTCAGTTCAGGAAAGCGCTGGAGCACGTGTTCATCGCCGTTCGCGCGGCAGGTGGCGAACCGGACGACCTCCAGTTCTTTCGCTTCTATATCCCGAACTTTCGGCCGGGGGAGGACGCGGAAACGATCGCGCGCGTTCTCGTCGATGTCTTCGGCACGGAGAACCCCCCGGGATCGTCTTGGATCGGCGTTCAAGCGCTCGCCCAGCCGGAGTTTCTGATCGAGGTTGAAGCGACGGCGATCATCCCGGACCCCGCATGACTCCCGAGGAGATCGTCCGCCGCTTCCCGCGGCTCTATCACGTGACCGAGCCCGGCGCGCACGAGAGTGTGCGCCGGCACGGGCTTCTCTCGACCGTCGCGTTGCTCGATCTCTTCGAGACGCCGGAGAGCGATCGGCTCCGCCTGTTGCGCGCGCGCCGGCCGGAGCCTGTGCCGCTCTCACACCCGGTCCATGGCGAGGCGATCCTGAACGACCAGCGCCCCTTGTCGATGAAAGCGCTGGAGAGCTGTCTCGACGACGGCATGGCGCCGGCCGACTGGCTCGGCATGCTCAACGGCAAGGTGTTCTTCTGGCCGGATGAAAAGCAGTTGCAACGCTTGACCCAGGCGCGGGCCAACCGGGCGCGTCAGCGCGAGGTCCTCGTCTTCGACACGGCAGGGCTCATGGAGGAGAGCTTCGACCGCCTGCGCCTCTCGCCGATCAACACCGGCAATACGATGCGCCGCCCGGCCCGACGCGGCCTCGCCACCTTCGCGCTGGCGAAAGACCACGCCTGGGAGGAGTGGCGCAGCCAGCGCGGAGGCCGCGACAGCGTGGTCGAGATCGCCATCGACCATCGGGTTGCCTCGGCCGGCGATGCGCTTGTGGAGGTCAGGCGCGTCGGCGAGGCGTGACGACAGGGCAGTGGAGCTTGGCCACCACTACCTATCGGCTTTGTGGCAAGCCACCGAAGTCTCCGATGCAAGTACACTTCCCTAAACAAGCTGCTCTTGGACTTCGTCGCCAAGACGAAGAACAGGCCAAAGTGCATGGTTAACGATGTATCTGGTAGCGCCTGCCCACTTTCTGATTCGAACCCTCAATAGTTCAATATTATAGTCCACATCGTAAATATATATTGGATCTTGTTCCGCTCTCTGCACGCCAAGAATACCATAATACATGAGGAAAGATATTACTCTTTCCGACTCTTCGCTCTCCAAACCAAAAAGCTGGATAAGAGTAGATAGTTCTTCATGAGAAAACGATGAGTTTTCCTCGGAGAACTCGTATACTAATTTGCGCGCCTTCGGGAAAATGTCAGTTAGTTCTCTATCTACTTCTGTGATTAGATCCTGAGAGTAAGTTCGCAGACCTCTAGCAATGTCTTCTACTTCTATTCTTTCATGACCTAGATTAATTGCGTAGCCGAGACTATGCCGGAAGATCTTTAATAGATTTCTCGGTCGCATCAAGCTTCGATCAATCATGCAGTCGATTGATCTCTCCCCCGAATAGTGAGATACAGCAATTCTGCCCCAGAGACTCGGGAAGTCAGAGTTCACATCATCAGGCAACGAATACACCACTCTACGCTTCAAAACCTCGGACAATAAATCTCTATCCGACCAGTCCAAAGTTGCGCGCATTTCCTTTCCGTAGTCCGCTGAGCCTGCCATTAATAACGTGTAGACATCATCTCTCACAAATACCACAGAGCGAAAATCAATATCGGCCCGTCGGAGATTCCTCTCTAGCTTACGGCTGGCATCTATAAGACAGCGAAGAACAAATATATCAGTGTCACTGACGCCCTCAACACTCCAACCCTTATCTATGTTATCGAACAATAGCCAGACTTCGCCTTTAAATCTTAGATATTCACATAGATGCTCGAATACTCTTTTTATGTCATGAGTGTACAATATTTCTGTTAACTCTTCACTTGTTACATCAATCTTTTCGCTAGTAGTGAAGGCTGCTTGATAGTTGTTAGAAAGTGCCTCTGATAGCCGTAGTAGTCGCTCCGAAAAATCGCCGGCGACTGCCAGGTCAGACTCTCCGTAAAGCTCCCGTAGTCGGATGTACTTCTTCGTAAGTCTGTGATCGTGCAGATGGGAGGTTTGATCTTTCTCAAGAACTTTGTACGTAATCTCAAGTAGAAGTAGGTATTCCCAGAAGGCTGTTATAAGGTGTTGCCGCGCACCCTCAGCAAGGTAATTTAATACTCGCTCCTTAAGTTTTATAAGTTGATATCCTTCGGGCTTGAGATCAACTACAATGTTTGCTTTGTTCTTTCTTTTTGTGTTGCGAAGCTGCACAAATAAGGCTGTCTTTCCTGACCCCTTTCGCCCCACAACAAGATTCACTTCTCCACGTATCGCTCGCTGGTAGTCATCGGTTACAAGATAGTATTTAGAGAGCGTAGTCATTTCATTCTCTGCTGTCGGATCGCCGACGCGGAGCGTGCTCAATACACTGGCGACGTCGGCAACAGAAGCATCGTCGCGCTGTGTGTATTCTGTAATCTCCAACGAGAATTCTTGCACTACATCACGAATATCGTCGGGGTGTCGGTACTTCTTGGTAATATCTCGAACATCCAGCGGTGGAATGTATTCGGTTGGATGGATAATCAGGGTGGGTAGTTCCAATGCGACGGATAGACCAGCAACAAACATTGCGCGAAGATTATGCTCGCGTTGTCCATTCGCACCATCGCCAAGCAATGGCGCGACCACTCCTGCGGACTGCGAGACGTGGCGAATGGCGTCCATCGCGGCCATGCGGACATCTTCGCTAGGATTGAAGCTTCGGTACATCCACCGTGCTTTTTTGATCCGCGATACAAGAATACCGAACGCATCGGTGCGATATGGCGGTTCAACAATATAGACTGGAGCTTTATGATCGATGGTAGGTACTAATGGAATCGGGTCGAAACCGCTTCGAGTCAGAAGTAGCCTACTTAGATCTTCAGAGCTCAAGTATCCCTCATATCCTAGAGTATCAAATACACCAACAGAAGTCGCTAAATCCTTGTCTCCTGTCATTGCTTTATTTCTAAAAAGCAAGCATCGCTTGCCTTTTCCAATTGCGAAGCCAACTTCAAAGGCAACATTCGAATTGAGGAAAGTTATGTCTGCTGCTACGTACGCACTTGTAGATATTTTCTCAAAAATTGGATTTGTTAGTGGAACACCCGCAACGTCGTTAACTTCCCAGGGTTCTATAATTGATTCGGGTGCAGACGCATTGTATTTGCTGATTGCGCTACGGATGGTTTGGACGACCTCACCCGACTGTCCTGGATATGCGAAGAAGGCAGTCTGCATTGTTCCTCAACGCTGGAGTTCGCGGCCCTAGCGAGATGACTTGAAGCCACTCGTTGCGTAGCAACTTGGCTGCTCAGCCAGCTAGGCCACTAGCAATGATGTGGCCATATCAGGGCGCCAACAAGGTGTGCAAGAAATTCCGTGGGTTCTGCTACTCAGGCACACAGTGATCCGGTTTGGACGGGTTTAGCGCAAGCAGGATAGGTAACGCTTCGAGTTGACAGCCAATGATGCGGTCGTGGAGGTCAGGCGCGTCGGAGGGCCGTGACGACAAAGTGTTCGTCCTTGCACCTGTGAAACGACCTGCCGATGGTGACGGCCCGTACATGCAACTGCGCTTGTCACCCACAGCAAGTACTGGGTGTCCTCGCCGGCCTGGGTCGGCTTCGAGATTGTCGAACAGCTCCTAACGGTGACCTCACATGCCTGAACTCGCCGAATTCCTGTCGCTCGCGGTCGCGCTGGCAAACGCCTCTTCCTGCCGTGCCAGAGACGATTGGCGTGGAGACTTGGCCGTGACCTACAAAACGGACGGGTCATCCGTGACCGACGCCGATCTGAGTATCGAAACGACGTGGCGAGAGCTTATCCGTCGGCGCTTCCCTGCCCATGGAATACTGGGAGAGGAGTACGGCCCCGAAACCGGACGCAGTGCCTATACATGGGTTCTCGATCCAATCGACGGGACACGTCAGTTTGGAGCAGGGCTGTTGAACTTCGCCTCTCTCATCAGCCTTTGCCGCGATGGGTCTCCAGTCCTGGGCATCATCGATTTGCCGTTGAGCGGCACGCGATACGTGGCCGCCGAAGGACAAGGCACGCTCTTTGACGGCCGCCTAGTCCGGAGCAGCGGGCAAAGCGACATCAGCTCTGCGATCATCAGTCTTGCAAACCCCGATAGCTTCACGGGCGACGCCGCGCATGGCTATGAGCGGATGCGCGCCTCTGGGCGGCTCAGAGTGTTCGACGGTGGCTCACCAGCCTATGGCGCGCTGTCACGCGGATTGATCGACGTTTGCCTGAATGGAAGCGATCTGGACGCCTTCGACATCTGTGCTCTCTGTCCGGTTGTGACGGAAGCAGGGGGAATGATCTCCGACTGGAATGGGCAAGCCTTGTCGATCGCATCAAGCGGAGCCGTCGCCGCGAGCGCTTCCCCCAACCTTCATGCAGTCGTGCTGAGCAAACTGACCGAGCTTGTTTGAAAACCCGGTTTGAGGCGGTTTGAACCAGCCCTCAAGGCCCGCGCTACAGGTCGGACAGGAGGCTAGATCCCTTATCCGGGACATGCGACGCCCGAGTTGTCGTCCTTGCTCTTGTAAAATGACCTGCCGATGGTGATGGACGGCGCAAGCCGTTTCTCGACTGATTGGGAGGCTTGAGGATGTCGCATACCGAGTTGATTGCGTTCGCTGGTTTTATCGTCGCCGCCGTCGTTATGCTGCTGGTCACCCAGACCAAGCACCGGGTGTCCTGGCCGGGTTGGCTCGTCCCGATCGCGGTCGTGGTTCCCTTCGCGGCCTGGACTGGTTTCGCCATCGCCGAGCAGGGGCTTTTCGACTATCTGCCGACGCTCTTGGGATCCGATTGGGGGTTGCAGCTCTGGCTCGACCGCCTGATGAGCGTGACGGCAGCCTTCTACCTGTTGCAAAACCGCGCACGGGCGGCCGGCATGAAGTCGGAGGTCTGGGTGATCGTCGTCATCTTCACCGGCAGCATCGGGCTGCTGCTGATGCTGGCGCGGACGCTCTACCGCGAACGCAACATGGACGCCTGAAACCGGTGAGGCGTGACGCAGGCATGCGCCCGGGCGGGGAGGGCGTACACGGTGTTAGCCGCCCGATACCTGCCATGCGTACGAGAGAGGACTTTCGACTCGCGCCCTGAACAGGCGCGAACCATACTCACGCAATGCCACGCCGAAGCGACCATGACCCCTGGGCTATCCACTGGCTCAACGCCCGGCACGATGTGACCCGCTATGCCGCAGCGGTCGAGGCAGCGGTTGCCGATGTGCGTCAACGCGCGGCCTCGATCGTTGCACTGCCGCCGCTCGACTTCGTTGTGTCCGCTGTACCGGGCCGTGCCATTCCGGAGATCGGCCATGTGGGGCACTCATTCTACCCCGGCGCAATCTTCCTGACGCTTGATCCGGAAAACCCATCGCTCGCCGACAACCTTGGCGAACCGCTTGCGCGAATGATCGCCCATGAACTGCACCATGCGCTGCGCTGGGACGCGATCGGCTATGGTACAACGCTTGGCGAGGCACTGGTCAGTGAGGGCTTGGCCGGGCACTTTGTCGCCCAGCTGTTTGCCTCACGCCCCGAACTCTGGGAGCGCGCGCTCGATGGGGCAGCGCTTGCCACCATGGCGACAGAAGCCCAAGGCGCGCTGGAGGCTCCGCGCTACGACCATAATGCTTGGTTTTTCGGGGCCGGCCGCTACCCGCGCTGGGCTGGCTACGCGCTTGGGTATGCCGTCGTGGGCGCATGGCTCGCCGCCGAGCCCGGCCGCACCGCGGCAGGCGCGATCGGCGTCCCGGCCACTGAGATTACACCCGGCCTTGCCGCATTGTCGGATGCCGCATCGCCGGGCTAGGGGGCCCTGTCATGAGGCTGTCTCAGTCGTTCACCGGCGGCATCGGGCTGCTGCTGATGCTGGCGCGGACGCTCTACCGCGAACGCAACATGGGCGCCTGAAACCGGTGAGGCTCTCGAGTCCATATCATGCGTGAGCCTGCCGACCGGATCGTCGAGCTCTACCGGCGCCACGCACAGGCCTGGGCGGAGGTGCGCGGCACGAAACTGATCGAGGGGACATGGCTCGATCGTTTCGTCGCGCGTCTGCCCCAGCGGGCCGAGATACTCGATCTGGGCTGCGGCCCGGGCGTGCCGATCGGGCGGGCGCTTGTCGCCCGTGGATACGCGCTGACCGGCGTGGACGCCGCGCCCGAGATGATCGCGCTCTTCGAGACGAACCTCCCGGGACAGGAGGCCGTCGTGGCGGATATGCGGAGCTTGCGACTGCAACGCTGCTTCGACGGCGTGCTGGCGTGGGACAGCTTCTTCCACCTGTCGCCCGCGGCGCAGCGCGGAATGTTCCCTATCTTCCGGGCGCACGCCAAACCCGGCGCCGCCCTGATGTTCACCAGCGGCCCCGCCTGTGGCGAGGCCATCGGTGCGCTTGAAGGCGAACCGCTCTATCATGCGAGCCTTGGGCCCGATGAGTATCGCGCACTGCTGGCTCAAAACGACTTCGAGGTCGTCTGCCACACCATTGAGGACCCGGACTGCGGCGGGCATAGCGTGTGGCTTGCGCAGCGGAGCTGAGAGGCTGGCATCGAACGGCGCTTGCCTGCCGATCTGTCGCCTCTACATCAGCACTAAGACACACGAAGAGTGTGGCTTGCTTCCTGTCGGCAATCTGCGGACGCGAGCGGTGCCGGCAGTTGGCCGAGGCGGTCGACGACATCAGGGAAGGATGAGCGGATCATGCCGAAGAGACTCTTCATACTGAAGGCCGGCCTGGTGATCTGGGTGCTGTGGCACCTGGGCTTCGGATACCTGTCGACCTTTGATCCCCAGCTGGGCGCCGACGTTGTCGGTTGGAGCACACCGGATGGCTGGAACGACGAACTGCTGGCCATGAGCAAGCAGTACGGCATGGTGATGTTCCTGCTGGCCGGCGTCTACCTGATCATGCTGCTCGATCCTCTGCGCTATCTGAGCCTGATCTGGGTTGCCGTCGGCGAGCAGGTCTTGGGCATCGCCTATGGCTTTTACATCTTTGCGCAACTCGGCCAGTTGACGACCACGCAGCTCGCGGTTCAGTTCGCCGTCAATGCCGTGCTCATCGTCGGCATGCTGCTTCTCTGGTTCGGATTGCGCCGGCTGCCGCAAACGCAGCCCGCCTAGGAACGCTTCACCGAATTCGGATTGATGCCGGTTTGTTTTGACCTCGACGGCACGCTGACCGACCCCAAGCAGGGGATCGTCGGCTCAATCCGCTACGCCTTGCAAGAGCTCGGACACCCTGTCTCCCAGCAGGACGACGATCTCACTTGGTGCATCGGTCCGCCTCTGCTGGGCAGCTTCGAAACGCTGCTGGGCGATGGCGAAGCGGCCAAGACAGCTTTGCGCCTCTATCGGGAACGCTTCGCCGATATCGGCCTCTACGAGAACGACGTCTACGCAGGCGTTCCGGAGGTGCTGGCGGCCCTGAAGCGCGAGGGGCGCCGTCTGTTCGTCGCGACAAGCAAGCCCAGGGTCTACGCCGAGAGGATCGTCGATCACTTCGGACTCTCCGCGTTCTTCGAGGCGGTCTGCGGGTCCGAGCTCGACGGCACGCGGTCCGACAAGACGGAGCTGTTGGCATGGCTTGCAGAGCGCAAACGGCTCCAGCCTCGGCAGACGACCATGGTCGGCGACCGCCGCCACGACATCATCGGCGCCCTGAACAACGGAATGAAAGCTGTCGGCGTGCTGTACGGCTACGGCGACCGCGCGGAGCTGGAAGGCGCCGGTGCCTCGCAGCTCTGCAACACGCCCAGTGAACTGGTTGCGCGTCTCAGCACCTCTGGCCGGGCGGAGCGGGCAATGGAGTCCGTTCCCTCACCCGGAGAAAGGCTTTAGCCTAGCGGCTCGACCGCCAGCCCTTTCCCGGATCCCCGTGGACCTCCTCACCCTTATCCTGCTCTCCGCTTCGGCGGCTGCCGTTGCGGCAGCCCTCTGGCTGTGGACGCCGGACAAGCGCCGGGCCGTCTTGGAGCGCGACTACCTGCGGAGCCCCGCCGATAAGCTCGACGTCGGCGGCACGACGCTGCACCTGCGCGACGAGGGCCCGCCGACCGCACCGCCCGTTATCCTGCTGCACGGCTTCGGCGCCAGCCTGCACAGCTGGGAGCCTTGGGTCCGCGCCCTGTCGCGCGACCACCGGGTGATCTCGCTGGATCTGCCCGGCTGTGGCCTGTCGCCGCCCGACCCTGACGGCGACTACAGCGACGGACGCGTCGTGCGGCTCCTGCTGGCGCTGCTTGAGCAGAAGGGCATCGCGCGGGCCAGCATCATCGGTCATTCGATCGGCGGCCGCATCGCCTGGCGACTGGCGGCCGAGCACCCTGAGCGCGTCGAGAAGCTCGTGCTGATCGCGCCCGACGGCTTTGCCAGCCCCGGCTTCGAATACGGCGTGGCACCCAAGGTGCCGGCGATGATGTCCTTGATGCGCCACATCCTGCCCAAGCCGCTGCTGCGCGCCAATCTGGTGCAGAGCTACGGCGACCCGGCGGCGCTGACCCGCGCCAACCTCGATCGCTACCATGACCTGATGCTGGCGCCCGGCAACCGTCGCGCCCTGCTCGACCGCATGGCGCAGACCGTGCTGACCGACCCGCAACCGGCGCTGGAGCGGATCGCGGCACCGGTCCTGCTGCTGTGGGGCGAGAAGGATGCGCTGATCCCCTTCGACAACGCGCAGGACTATCTCCGCCACCTGCCCGATGCGCGGCTCGTATCGTTCCCCAAGCTCGGTCACTTGCCACAGGAGGAGGCGCCGGAGGAGACGCTGCCGCCGGTCGCCGCGTTCCTGTCGACGCCTCAATCGACCTAACCAACCTAGAGAGGGCGGGCCTGGGCCAGGGTTCCGACGCCATCACTTCACTCGCCGGTGAATTGACCTAACTGCCGTGTGGATACAAGGCTGTTGATCGCCGTAACACACAGGCGAGAGACGGCCTCCGTTGTGAGATCCTCATCACACAACGGCCGTGTTTGGCTTGATGTTCGTGTACCGCGACGACAGCTCAAAAAAGCTGTTCCAAAAGTGTTGGCGGAGCCCTTCCAGCCCTCCGACACACAGGCTGTGGAGAGGCTGTGAATGACGACGCCCCAGAGCATCGACAGGGCTATCGATAGGGCTTGGCGTGCGGCACTGATCGTCCCACTGCTGCTGGCCGTCTTGGCGTCAGCCGCGCAGGGCCAGAGCCAGGGCGAAGGGGCCCGTCCCGCCGCACCCGTCATCGTCGCGCCGGCGCAACGCGGCGAGATGGTCGATCGCATCAACGCTTTGGGCACCACGCGGGCGAACGAAAGCGTGCGCGTCACCGCCAGCGTGACCGAGACCGTGCAAGAGCTTCGCTTCGACGACGGCCAGGCGGTCGAGGCCGGCGAGGTCCTGGTCGTGCTCAACAAGGCCGAGGAAGAAGCCGATCTGCGCGCCGCCGAGGCCATCCTCGCCGAGCGCCGCCTGGCCTTCGAGCGAGCGCAGGAGCTGGAGAGCCGGCGGTTTACGGCCACCGCGCAGCTCGACGAGCGACGCGCGGCACTGCTGGAGGCGGAGGCGGCGATCGAAGCCGTCCGGGCCCGCATCGCAAATCGCATCATCCGCGCACCCTTCGGTGGCGTCGTCGGCCTGCGCGACATCAGCCTGGGGGCTTTGGTGGCGCCGGGTGATCTGATTACCACCCTGGACGACGTCAGCGTCATCAAGCTCGATTTCTCGGTGCCCGCGGTCTTCTTGCCGGCGCTCCGGCCCGGGCTGCCGATCGTCGCAAAAGCCTCCGCCTTTGGGGGCCAAGCGTTCACCGGCGAGATCGGCAGCATCGGCTCCCGTGTCGACCCGACGACCCGCTCGATCATGGCCCGTGCCCTGATCCCCAATGCCGAGGGGACCCTGAAGCCGGGTCTGCTGATGACCGTCGAACTGCTGAAGAACGCGCGCCAGGCGATCATCGTGCCGGAGGAGGCCCTGATCCCACGCGGTCGTCAGACGCAGGTCCTGGTCGTCGACCCCGAAACCAGCACGGCCGAAAGCCGCGACGTGGAGGTCGGCGCCCGCCGGCCCGGCGCGGTCGAGATCCTCGCCGGGCTGGAGGAAGGGGAGCTGGTCGTGACCCACGGCACGCAGCGGGTGGCGCCGGGCCAGGCGGTCACCATCACGGCGGTGGAGAGCGGTAGCGAGCCCCTGAGCCAGTTGCTCGACGACGCGGCAGAGGGCTAGCCGTGCTGCTCTCCGATGTCTCGGTAAAGCGGCCGGTCTTCGCCTCGGTGATCAGTCTTTTGCTGTTGGCCTTCGGCTTCGTCGCCTTCGACCGCTTGCCGCTGCGCGAGTACCCGGACATCGACCCGCCGATCGTCTCGATCGAGACCGTCTATCCCGGCGCAGCCGCCAGCGTCGTCGAGACCCGCATCACCGAGATCATCGAAGACCGCATCGCCGGGATCGAGGCCATCCGCTCGATCGAGTCGCGCAGCGAGGACGGCCGCTCTCTGATCGACATCGAGTTCAACATCGGGCGTGACGTCGATGCCGCGGCCAACGATGTGCGCGACCGCGTCTCCGGCGTTCTCGACGATCTGCCGGACGAAGCCGACCCGCCGGAGATCAGCAAGGTCGATTCCAACGACGACGTGATCATGTGGCTCAACCTGGTCAGCGACCGGCATTCCGTGCTCGAGCTGACCGACTATGCGGAGCGCTTCCTGACCGACCGCTTTTCCGCGCTGGACGGCGTCGCCCGCGTGCGGATCGGCGGCGGGCTGAGCCAAGCCATGCGGGTTTGGCTGGACCGCGAGGCGCTGGCCGCCCGCGGCCTGACGGTCAGCGACGTCGAGGAGGCGCTGCGCGCCGACAACGTCGAGCTGCCGGCCGGCAGCATCGAATCCCTGGAACGGCAGTTCACCGTGCGGGTCGAGCGCAGCTTCCTGTCGGCCGACGACTTCGCGCAGCTTGTCTTGGGCCGCAGCGACGACGGCTTTCTGCTGCGCCTGGGCGACGTCGCCCGGGTCGAACAGGGCGCCGTCGAAGAGCGCACCTTCTTTCGCGGCAACGGCGTGCCCATGGTCGGCATCGGCATCATCCGGCAGTCGCAGGCCAACACGCTGGCGGTGGCCCAGGTCGCGCGCGACGAGGCCGCGCGCCTCAACGGCAACCTGCCCGACGGCATGGAGATCCGGCAGAGCTTCGACACCAGCGTGTTCATCCAGGGTGCGATCAACGAGGTCTACAAGACCCTGTTCATCGCCATCGGCCTGGTGGTGCTGGTCATCTACCTCTTCCTGGGCAGCGTCCGAGCCATGCTGGTGCCGGCGGTGGTGGTGCCGGTCTCCCTGGTCGCCACCTTCATTGCGCTCTACGCCCTCGGCTTCTCGATCAACCTCCTGACCCTTCTGGCGCTGGTGCTGGCCATCGGACTGGTGGTGGACGATGCCATCGTCGTGCTCGAAAACATCCATCGGCGCATCGAGTCCGGCGAGAGCCCGCTGGTCGCCGCCTTCAAGGGGACGCGGCAGGTCGGCTTCGCGGTGATCGCGACGACCGTCGTACTGATCTCTGTCTTCGTACCGCTGGCCTTTCTGGAGGGCGATGTCGGGCGGCTGTTCTCGGAGTTTGCCCTGACCATGGCCGCCGCGGTGGCCTTTTCCAGTATCGTCGCCTTGTCCCTCTCCTCCATGCTGGCCTCGAAGGTCTTGCAGCCGACCAAGCGGCGGACGCTGATCGCACGCCTTGTCGAGCGGGGCTTCGCCGCTGTCGAGCGCGGCTACCGCAGCGCCCTGGCGGGCGCGCTGCGACGGCCGTCTGTCGTCGCCGTCCTGTTTCTTTTGGTGCTGGGGAGCGCCGCCTGGCTGTTCCGCGAGATCCCCAGCGAGTACGCACCCAAGGAAGACCGGGGCGCCTTCTTCATCCTGGTGAACGGCCCCGAGGGCGCGTCCTTCAGCTATATGACCGAGTACATGGACGAGATCGAGCGGCGGCTCACGCCGTTGGTCGAAAACGGCGAGGTCACCCGGCTGCTCATCCGCGCGCCCCGGGCCTTCAGCAACCTGGAGACCTTCAATACCGGGATCGGCATCCTGGTGCTGAACGACTGGGCCGTGCGCCGCTCGGGCTGGGAGATCATGGACGAGGTGCGCAGGCTCACCGCCGACCTGCCCGGCGTGCGCGCCTTCCCGGTGATGCGCCAGGGCTTCGGCGGAGGCATCCAGAAACCGGTGCAGTTCGTGATCGGCGGCGGAACCTACGCCGAGCTGGCCGAGTGGCGCGACATCCTGCTGGCCCGGCTGGCCGAGGACAATCCGGGGCTGGTCGGCATCGACCACGACTACAAGGAAACCAACCCCCAGCTCCGGGTCGAGATCGACCGCGACCGGGCCGGCGACCTCGGGGTCACCATCGGCAACATCGGCCGCACTCTGGAGACCATGCTGGGCTCGCGCCGGGTCACCACCTACATCGATGCCGGCGAGGAATACGACGTGATCCTGGAGGGCGAGCGGGACGCGCAGCGGACCCCGACCGACATCCACAACGTCTATGTCCGCTCGGAGCGCTCCGGCCAGCTCATCCCGCTCTCCAACCTGGTGACCCTGGAGAACTTCGCCGACTCCGCCACGCTCAACCGCTACAACCGCACCCGGGCGATCACCATCGAGGCCAATCTGGCGCCCGGCTACACCCTGGGCGAGGCCCTGGCGCATCTGGAAGCGCTGGTCGACGCCCATCTGCCGGACACGGTGGTGATCGACTACAAAGGAGAATCGCTGGACCTCAAGACCAGCAGCGGCTCCCTGCTCTTCGTCTTCCTGCTCGGGATCGCCGTGGTCTTCCTGGTTTTGGCGGCGCAGTTCGAAAGCTACCTGCATCCCCTGGTGATCATGCTGACGGTGCCGCTCGCCATAACAGGGGCCCTGCTGGGCCTCTACCTGACCGGCGGCACGCTGAACATCTACAGCCAGATCGGCCTGATCATGCTGGTGGGCCTGGCGGCCAAGAACGGCATCCTGATCGTCGAATTCATCAACCAGAGGCGCGACGAGGGCATGGCCTTCGACCGCGCCGTCATCGAGGCTTCGGTTACCCGCCTGCGCCCCATCGTCATGACCGGCATCACGACGGCGGCCGGCTCGGTTCCCTTGATCCTGGCTTTCGGGGCCGGCGCCGAGACCCGCACCGTGATCGGCACCGTCGTCTTCTCCGGCGTGCTGGCGGCGACGCTCTTCACCCTCTTCGTCGTGCCGGTGGCCTACAGCGCCCTCGCCCGGCGGACCGGGTCACCCGGCGACGTGGCGCAAAAGCTCGAAGCCGAGATGCAGGCCCAGCCGCCGGCGCGGCACGGCACGCCGCTCGCGACCGACTCCTCGCCGGCCGAGTAAGCCGACCGGCAGGAATGCGCCCTCGGCATCCGCCTATGGAGCTTGAACGGGCCGACGCGACAGCCGGCCGCAGCCGCCCAGCACGGCGTATCCTTGCCTGGCGGGCGCGCATCATGACGGTGTAGCTGTCTCCAATCGCGGAATCCTTTTTCATGGCTCAAGAGCATCATGTCGTCGTGGTCGGCGGGGGCTTCGCCGGGCTGGCCTGCATCAGGGGCCTGCGCGGCGCCAAGGTGAAGATCACCCTGATCGACCAGCGCAACCACCATCTCTTTCAGCCGCTGCTCTATCAGGTCGCCACCACCATCCTGCCGACCTCCGAGATCGCCTGGCCGCTGCGCCGGCTGTTCAAGGAGCGGCCGGAAGTCACCACCCTGATGGCGACGGTCTCGGGTGTCGATTGCCACAGCAAGGAGATCGTTTTCGCCGACGGGAGCCGAATGAGCTTCGACACGCTGGTCCTCGCCACCGGGGCGCGCCATTCCTATTTCGGCCGCGACGAGTGGGAGGCTCATGCGCCCGGGCTGAAGACGCTGGAAGACGCCACCACCATCCGGCGCCGGATCCTCTCCGCCTTCGAGCGCGCCGAGTGGTGCGACGATCCCAACGAACGCGAGGCCTGCCTGACCTTCGCCGTGATCGGCGCCGGACCGACCGGTGTGGAGCTTGCCGGCATCATCGCCGAGCTGGCCCGGCGGGTGCTGCCGCCGGAGTTCCGGCGCATCGACACGGCCAAGGCGCGCGTCCTCCTGATCGAAGCCGGGCCGCGCGTGCTGCCCGCCTTTCCAGAGAAGCTCGCCCGCTACGCCGAACGTGCTCTCGTCAAGCTGGGCGTGGAGGTCATCACCGACCGGCCGGTCACCGCCTGCGACGGCGGGGGCGTTGTTGTCGGCGATGAACGCATTGCCGCGAAGACGACCATCTGGGCGGCCGGGGTGATGGCCTCGAAGGCCGCGCAGTGGCTCGGCGCCGAGGCGGACCGGGCGGGCCGGGTCATCGTCGCGCCCGACCTGACCGCGCCCGGACACCCGGACATCTTCGTGATCGGCGACACAGCGGCGGTGACGGATGCCGCGGACAAGCCGGTGCCGGGCATCGCGCCGGCCGCCAAGCAGCAGGGGGCCTACGTCGCCCGGGTTATCCGGCAGCGCCTCGCCGGCGAACCGTCAGATGCGCCTTTCCGCTATCGCCATGCCGGCAATCTCGCCACCGTCGGCCGCAGCGCGGCGGTCGTCGACTTCGGCCGGTTGCAGCTCACCGGCGCCCTGGCCTGGTGGTTCTGGGGGCTGGCGCACATCTACTTCCTGATCGGCACGCGCAGCCGCCTCGCCGTCGCCTACAGCTGGCTCTGGTCCTACCTGACCGGGCAGAAGAGCGCCCGCCTGATCACCCAGGGCTCGGCTGCGTCGAGCCAGAAGTAGGGAGCTTGTTCACCTGCGGCGCAGTCAACGCCGCCGCCGAAAGGTCACAGATCGTTCTTCAGATCGAGAAGCGAGACCGCTTCGATTTGCGACTCCGCAATCTTCGACATGGTCTCCAGATGATAGGCGTCGATCTCATGCTTTGAGTTCACGAAGGTCTTCTCGATCCATTGCACGTGCGTGAATCAGTGGAAGTAGGGCTCTCCGCCGATCTCGATCTGGAACCAGGACTCCAGGGCGACGCCCTCATCCACGAGCGTCTTCAGCGCCTCATCCCGTCGGGCAAGCAGGGTGTCGCGCCACTCACCCAGGTCTGTGTCGGAGCCAGGCTTCAGCTTGATCAATCCCGCCGCCGACTCCATGGGACCTCCTTTAAGATGTCTTTCGGGCTGGAGCAACTCAGCCGACAAAGGCCTTCTCGACGACGTAGTCGCCCGGCGCAGCGTTGGAGCCTTCTCTGAGACCGGCGGCCTCGAGCAGCGCCCGGGTGTCCGAGATCATCGCCATGGAGCCGCAGATCATCACCCGGTCGCCGACCGAGTCGAGACCGAGAATGCCGAGATCCCGGAAGAGGCGCCCGCTTTCGATCAACCCCGTGATGCGGCCGACGTGTACGTGGTCCTCACGAGTCACGCTGGGGTAATAGGTCAGCCGAGTGGATGCGATCTCACCGACCAGCGGATCCTGCGGCAGCGCCGCCACCAGATTTGCACCGTACTGCAGATCTTTGACACCGCGGCAGGTGTGGGTGAGCACGACCTCGTGGAACTTCTCATAGGTCTCCGGATCGCGCACCAGGCTGGCGAAGGGGGCAATGCCGGTGCCGGTGGAGAAGAGGAAAAGCCGGTCGCCGTGCTTGAGGGCGTCGAGCACCAGCGTCCCGGTCGGCTTGCGCCCCAGGAGCACTTGGTCGCCCGGCTTGACGTGCCGCAGACGCGAGGTCAGCGGGCCGTCCTTCACCTTGATCGAGAAGAAGTCGAGCCCGTCGTCCCAGGACGGACTGGCGATGGAGTAGGCCCGCAAGATCGGCCGCCCCTCGACGATAAGGCCGAGCATCACGAACTCGCCGGAGCGGAAGCGGAAGCTGGCGGGACGGGCGACCCGAAGGGAAAACAGCTCATCCGTCCAATGATGCACGCTCTGGACGGGCACCTGGACGACCGACTGAGGCAGGACAAGACTCTGAACGCCCATAGGCAATGCTCCTGACAGGCCGTTGGCGGCAAGGCGGCGAGACCATTGGTAGGTCGCAGGGTGCCGCGAGCCGGCGGGGCCTCGCACCGGGCCGGCCGCCTGACGTCCTAAAGCCTATCGGCCAGTATTGCAAATAAAACTCATTCGCAATACCATTCTGCGATTATGCCCTGCCCTCGGCCATTCCTCGATTTCAGGCGGCCCGAGCCGGGCGGCTCAAACGCCGCCGTAGCGAAACGCGAGGCCGAGCCACACGAAAGCGAGCGCCAGCGCGGTGACGGCGACGATATGAGCGCCGAGCATCGGCAAGCGCGCCGCATCGAGTCGCGGAATGATGGAGAGCCGCGCATGAACGGCCAGTCCGATCGTCGCGGCCAGACAGGCGAGCTTCAGGCAAATCGTCAGCGCCACGGGGTCGCTCCAGTCCGTCCAGCTCGCAATCTCCGGCCGCAGCAGAGAGGCGAGCCAAAGCCCGGTCACGACCTGGACCGCCATGGCGGGCAGCCCGATCCGCTCATAGATGCGCTCGAAGCCGCGCACCAGGTCCGGGTCGCGCTTCGCCATGGCTTCCGGCAGGAGACTGACGGCGAGCACCAGGTGGCCGCCGACCCAGACGGAGCCGGCGGCGAGATGAAGGAAGAGAAGCGTCTGGTGCATCGGTGGCTAGGGCGCTGGACTCTCGCCCGTCGAATTGGGCGTCTTTGCGTCCGTGGTGTTATCACGGCCGCCCCGCGAACCATAATGCGCGGTCTGAGCCTGGCCGCCGGCGTGCTCGTCGCCTCGACCGCCGCTGCTGCAGATCTCGAAATCCTGGTGGATCGTAATCCCGAGAGGCTGGAGCTCTTCCTCTCGACCCGCGCCGAGAACTTCGTGCCCATTTTCGGCTTGCCGCCGGAGCGTCTCGCCGACGAGAGCGGTATCGTGGACTTCCCGTCGCTCCGGAATGGAACATGGGAGATTGGCGATGCGCTGTTGAGGGGCGTGCCTGCCGCGCTCGACGGCGGAGCTGTCGCCTTTGAGGCCATGTCGCTGATAGTGCATCCGCTCGACAGCCCATTGCCCATGGAGACGCCCTTCGATGCCTTACTGGCGCTCAACGTATGCTCGGTCGAGGAGCCGACAACACCGCTGACGCTCGCCGAGCTGCAAGGCTATGTCGGATACATCGCTTACGTCGAGGATGCGGTTGGTGCGCTCACGCTCCGGCTGCCGAAGACCGGCCGTGGCGATCTGCACATCACCGTTCGCGAGTTCTGGGCGGGCGAGGCGAGCGGCCGCTATGAATTGACCGTTCCCGACGGTGGGATTGTGAAGATCGCCGACAGACCACGGCCCTATAGCGCGCTCGCCTTGATATTCTTCGTGATCGGCAGCGGTCTTACGGCAGGGGGCACACTGTGCTTGGCGCGCCAAGCGACGCAGCGCCAACCCGCCGGGGCCTCACCGGCCTAGCCAAGCATCTAACAGCTCTCCGGGTGTTCGGCGCTCATGTGCGCAAGATAACCTGCCGGAGGATTGAGGCCGAGCATCGCCCCGACCTCATACCAATCCTCTGCAAGGCAGAGGTCCTGCGGCACGCCATGCATGCCGTACTGATACAACCTGCCCAGAACCACGGCGGACAGTGCGTCACCTTGCGTCACCGCGGATCCGAGCCAGTAGAGGCCCTCGTCGACACGATCGTCACTTTCTTCGTTGCCGATGAGGAGCATGCCCAGGCCGTGCTGGGCCTCCGCGTGGTCATGTTCCGCTGCAAAGCGAAGGTACTTCTCCGCAGCCACAAGGTCGTCACCGCCACGAGAATGCAGTGCGAGGAATGTCCCCAAGTGATAGGACGCCTCGGGATCGCCGGCAAAGGCGGACCGCGCAAGCTCTTCGATAGCGACGCTGACCCGGGTGCGTTCGCCGGTGTCGTCGGTCGGGCCTGCCTCCAGCGCCTGCGGCCATGACAGCAATGCGGCAACGGCCAGCGGTAGTCCCGGGACGAGGTTACGGAATGGCTGGCAAGTTCTTCGAATAAGCACGTACCACCTCTCAGTTGGCAAATTCCGTGGACACCAGAGCAATTCTCGTTTAACAGCTTATCGTACTGCGAATGATTCGCATTAGCAGATACGGAAGACCTTGGCCAGTCGTTTGGTGCCCGGAAATACGACAAAATAGTGGAGATATCGAAGATGGCTTTGATTTCGCGAAGAGAAGCCTTGCTGATCGCGGGCGGCCTCGTCTTGGTGCAGCCCTCACTTGCCGTCGCCGCGGAGCACAGCGTCGAAATGCTGAACAGGCACCCGGACGACAAAAAGAAGCGCAATGTCTTCCTGCCTCGCATCCTGACCGTTCAACCTGGGGACACGGTGAACTTCGTCACCGTGGATCGGGGGCACAACAGCGCCTCGATCGACGGGATGCTTCCTGAGGGCGCCGAGGAGTGGAAAGGCAAGCTCAGTAAGGACACGGCCGTTACGTTCGATAAGCCGGGCTACTACGGCTATCTCTGCACGCCCCACTACGCTCTCGGCATGGTCGGGCTGATCATCGTCGAAGGCGACGGCAAGCTCGCAAATCTGGAAGCGGCGAAAGCGGTCAAGCACCGCGGCCGGGCCAGGGCGGAATTCGAAGAGATTTGGGCTGAGGCGGAAGCGGGCGGCCTCCTGAGCTGACCCGTACCGGATCTCAGTACGCCGGCCGGCTGATCACCCAAGGCTCGGCGGCGATCGACCGTCAGTAGGCCGAGTCAGGCCACCGCCTCCAGGCTCGGCGCGGCCGCCGGCACCTCCAGCGCCTCCCACTCCAGGTCGCCGACATAGCGGTAGGCCAGGCGGCCCTCGGCATCCATGGCGAAGAGGTGCAGCCAGCGATTGTCGAACAGCGCGCGCACGCCGTCGTGGCGGCTGAGGATGTCGCTCATCGCCTCGCGCGGCGCCTCGATGCAGACCGACAGGCGCAGCGGGTCATGGATGCTTCGCTCGCCGTCGTTCACCGACTGCCAGGGCAGGCCGGCGCGCAGCAGCCCGCCGTTGCCCTCGAAGACGCCGATGCCGCCGACCACGTTGTGCAGCAGCTTGTTGCCCGAGCCGAAGGTCTGCGGTGCGACGGTGGAGCCGTAGTACTGCAGGCTGATCCAGCTCGCCACCACGACCGGCGCCGTCATAATCAGCTCCAGCACGCCGAAGCCCTTCTCGCTGTCCTGCTTCCAGTCGTAGTCGTGCAGGAAGGCGCGGCCTTCCAGGCTGCGCCCCGCGGTGCGGCTGCGCGGTGCGGCGATGAAGGCCTTGCAGCCGGCGAGCGCCCATTCGGGCCGCACCTCGGCCCAATCGCGGGCGCGCTCGGCAATATCGCCTTCGGCGGTAGCGCGCGGCAGGCGCAAGGCCCGCTCGCCGCGCGTCACCCTGCCGGCCGCATCCAGCCATTGCCCGACCCGCCGGAGGTCCGAGGCATGCTCGGGCGACAGCCGGTCCCGGTCGTAGAGCGTGACCGCATCGGTGGTGGTGTCGTGCAGCGCGGCAACGAAGAGCGTGTCCTCGGGCACCGCGATGCCGCGGCCGACCAGCCCTTGGCGCACCTCGGCATCGTTGAGCAGCCCGGCGAGCAGGCGGGCGTTGACCTCACCCGAATAGCCGCCGCAGGCGCCGCAATGCAGCCCGCTGGCATGGGGGTTGTTGACCACGTTGGCGCCGTGGCCGGCGAGCACCACCACCCGAGCGAAGCCCCGGGTCAGGGACATGGCGCGCAGCACTGTCTCCGCCGCGCCGATGCGCGTTTCCAGGTCGAGCGCCGGGTCGAAGCGGGGGGCGGGATCGTTGGGCACGGCCATGGGGTTGAGGCCGAGCGCGTCGCGAATCAGCTTGCCGATGTAGACCGGCCCCATGGCCTCGACGAAGGCGAAGGAGGAAACGGCGGCGAGCTTGAAGCGCCCCCAGGCCCGCTTGGCACGCGCCGCGTAGCGAGCGGCCAGGTCGTCGGGCTCGCTGTCCGGAGCGCCGGAGGACGAGGTGACGTTTGGATTGAGCAGCACCGGCAGGCGCAGCTCCTCCACGTCCGAGGCGAAGCGACGATGCTTGGCGAAGACGCCGAAGAAGCCCGCGAAGCCCAGCGTGCGGATCCCGGGGTCGACGGCTTCGAGCGCGCGGCGGAAGACCTCCGAGCGCACATCGATGCAGAAGGCCATCTGCAGGGCCGGCCGCGCCTCGTCGCCCTCGGGCGCGGGAGCGGCAAGCGTATCGGCGAGACCGCGCTGAGCGGCGCGCTCGGCGGCTTCCTGCAGGATCGCATCGACGATCAGCGCGGCGCGCGGCGCGAGCGCGATCTCATGCGCGGCGCGCACCTTGGCCCAGTCGTCGGCGATCGCTGCCTCGTGCTGCGCGAAGAGGGCCTCTTCCCAGAGCAGGCGGATGGCCAGGAAGTCGGTGATCGTGCTGTCCGACTCCTCGGCCAGCTCGGCGCGCCAGAGCTGATAGCGGGCGTACTGCGCCCAGCCGCCGAGGGAGAAGAGTAGCTGATGGAAATAGCTCTCGAGCGCATCCTCCCCGAGGCCGAGCCGGAGGACGGACCGAGCGATCGCTTCGCCGGGGTTCTGCGGCGCCTCGGCGACGAAGGCGGCGAAGCCGTCGAGTCCCATGATCTCTGGCGTGAGGTCGTGGGTACCGTGGGCGCAGAAGGCCGACCAAGCGCGCTTGCCGCGCGGGGCCGCCCAAAGCGCCTGGCCCTGGTCGAAATAGCCGCCGGCCCAGGCGCCAAAGCGCTCGGCGATAAGGCCGGGCCAGTCCATGCCGCTGGCTTCGGCCGCGAGATCAGCGACGCTGGGCAGGGCTTTGGGTTGCGGCTGCGCTTCGGTGGCAGCGGCCTTCAGCGCGGCGACGTCGGACGGCGTGTCGGCATGAGGCGAGGCCGCCAGCGCGGCGGCGAGATCGTCCTCTGTGATCTCGCCGGAGGCGATGCGGCCGAGATACCAGTCGCGCGGCATGGCGATCGGCACGCCGCCGATGCGGCCGAGCCGCGCGCCCGCCTCGGCTAGCGTCTCGCCGGTCTGGCCGAGGTAGGGGTTGACCGCGACATAGGAGGCGAGCGGCCAGAGCGGCGGAATCTGGCGGGCCGCGGCATCGCCGGCCGCCTCCAGGGCCGAGAGGTCGATGGGCGCAGTCGTGGCGTCGGTCATCATGGGTCTTGTCTCCTCTCGGGGGTCAGGCGGAGCGGCGGCGGGACCAGTTGCCGACCAGGCGATCGAACACCGCGTTGGCATAGAGGCCGTTCGAGAGATGCACGCGCAGGCCGGCGGCGGCCGGGTGATAGGCCCAGAGCGGGAACATGGCCTGGGCTACGGCGACCAGGCCGAAGCTGAACAGGGCCAGGGTCAAGAGCGCCCATTCGAGCGGCCCCGGCGCGGGGGTCGGCGGCAGGGTGCCGGCGGTCAGCCATTGCGCGCCGGTCTGCAGGGCAAAGTAGCTGACGGAGGCGGCGACGGCATAAAGCGCCGTCCGTTGGGTCAGCACCCGCGGCGCCGCATCGGCCAGTCCCTGGGCTATGAGATAGGCAACGCCGAAGATCAGAATGGCGCCGAGCGCGATGGCCTGCGGCGACTTGCCGTCGAGCCCGAAGACGAAGGCGGTGAAGGCGTAGATCACCAGCGCCAGAAGGAAGGCACGGGCCACCGCCCAGCCGTTGGGGATGGCAACCGGACCCGGCCGGCGAATGGCCGCCACCAGATCCACCGCCGTGCCGGAAGCCAGGAAGGCGTGCGCCTTGTAGAGCGAATGGGCGACGATGTGCAGCAGCGCCAGCGGGAAGAGGGCGAGGCCGCACTGCATGATCATGAAGCCCATCTGGGCGATGGTCGACCAGGCCAGCGAGCTCTTCACCGCCGGCTGGGCCAGCATGGCGAGCCCGCCGAACAGTGCGGTGAAGCCGCCTACCATGACCAGCACCGCCAGAATACCGGGCGCCAGCAGCATCACGTCGGCAAAACGAATCAGCAGGAAGCCGCCCGCATTGATCACGCCGGCATGCAGCAGCGCCGAGACCGGCGTCGGCGTCTCCATCACCTCGATCAGCCAACCGTGGGTCGGGAACTGCGCCGACTTGAGGATGGCGGCGAGCGCCAGCAGGCCGGCCGCCCAGATCGTCCCGGCGGGGGCGACGCCCTCGCGCGCGGCGACGAGGATCGACTCGATGTCGGCCGTGCCGTAGCCGAAGAAGAGCAGCAGCGCCGCGCCGATCAAGGCCGCGTCGCCGAGCCGCGAGGTGACGGACTTCTTGCGCGCCGCCCGCACGGCCTGGATGCGGTCGCGATAGAAGAGAAGCAGCCGATGCAGGCAGAGGCTGGTGGCGATCCAGGCGGCGACCAGATGGAAGAGGTTGCCCGCCTGGACCAGCAGCAGCACGGCGGCAAGCGTTGCCGCGATCCAGCCGAGGAAGGCGCCCTGGCGCGCTTCGCCGTCGAGATAGGAGCGCAAGTAGCGCACCACCACCCAGCCGACGAAGGCGACGAGCACCAGCATGGTGGCGCTCACCGCATCGAGCCGTGACGAGAAGCCGACCTCGCCGATGCCGATGAGCGGCCCGGTGCCGGACCCTTGTGCGACGACCAGCGCCGCCGCGCCGAGCGCCGCGGCTAGCGCGACCAGGGCCGCGGCTTCGCTAAGCTGAGGGACCAACTGCGGGCGCTGGCCCGGGCGGGTGAAGGCAAAAGCCGCTGCCAACAGCAGCACGGCGGGCGCGATCAGCGGAACGAGATCGTAGAGCATCGGCAGGTCGTCTCCGGGGGCGGATCGGGGGGGGCAAATCGAACGCCTCCGGATCTAGGTCTTGCGACGAGTCAAGAAAAATACATTGTTTTTTGCTTTTCGTTCTGTTTTCTAGAACGATTATGGCCGAGCTGAACTACCACCACCTGCGCTACTTCCAGGTCGTGGCCCATGAGGGCAACCTGACCCGGGCGGCAGCGCGGCTGAACGTGTCGCAGTCGGCGGTCTCGACCCAGGTCCGCCAGCTCGAGGAGCGGGTCGGCCAAGACCTCTTCGAGCGGCGCGGCCGGGCGCTCCTTCTCACTGAGGCCGGGCGCATCGCGCTCGACCACGCCGATGCCATCTTCGCCACCGGGCGGGAGCTGATCGCCACGCTGCAGCAAAGCGGGCGGGCGCGGAAGGCGCTGCGCGTCGGCTCCCTGGCCACCCTGTCGCGCAACTTTCAGCTGGCCTTCCTGCGCCCGGTGCTGGGCCGGCCGGACGTCGAGGTCATCCTGCGCTCGGGCAGCGCGGTCGAGCTCTACAGCGCGCTCGGCGCTCTGAATCTCGATCTGGTGCTGACCAACCAGCCGCCGCCCGCCGATGCCTTGACCTCCTTCATCGTGCAGCGCCTGGACGAGCAGAGCGTCAGCCTGATCGGCGTGCCCGCGCTCTGCCCGCCAGGTCTGTCCTTGGCCGAGCGCTTGGCCGAGGCGACGCTGGTTCTGCCCACGGCGGAGAGCGCCCTGCGCATGGGCTTCGATGCCCTGGTCGATCGGCTCGATGTGACGCCGCAGATCGCCGCCGAAGTCGACGACATGGCGATGATGCGTCTCCTGGCGCGGGAGGGGATCGGCCTCGCCGTGCTGCCGCCGATCGTGGTGCGCGACGAGCTGGCCAGCGGCAGCCTGGTCGAATGCGCCAAGCTGCCCAACCTGACCGAGCCCTTCTATGGCGTCACGGTCGAGCGGCGCTTTCCCAACCCGCTCCTCGCCGACCTGCTGCGCGAGAAGCGGGTTGGCTCAGCGTAGTACCGTCAGACGCGTTGCGCGGCCATCGCTGCCGGGGTGCGGGCGGCGCGGCGCTCCGCCCGGATCAGCCAGACCACCGCCAGGCCGGCGAGGCTGGCGAAGACCACGCCGGCGGCAACGAAGCCCATGGGCTCCCAGGCCTCCATGGCGGCACCGAAGGCCGGCGGACCGCCCAAAGTGCCGAGCTGGTAGAGCACCAGGAAGGCGGCGTTGGCCGAGGCGAGGTCGCGGACCGGCAGCCGCTCGCCCAGGATGGCGAGGCCGAGCGTGTAGTAGGCGCAGGCCACGCCGCCGAGAACGAAGACCGCCAGCAGAGCCAAGACGGGACTCTCCGCCACCGCGAGGCCGGCAGGCACGGCCAGCGCGATGAAGCCCGCGATCAGCCACAGCATCAGCCGCTCCCGCCGCATGCGGTCGGCCAGCCAGCCGAACAGGAAGGCGAGCACCACGCCGCCCCAAAGGAAGGCGCTGACCAGATGCAAAGCCGTGTCTGCACTGGCACCCTGGCGCAGGGAGAAGTTGGGCAGCAGTGCGATGTAGGAATACTCGATGACGCCGGCGACAAGGGCGCCGACCATGCCGATGGGCACGGCGCGGGCGATGGTCAGAAAGCCACCCGAGGCATGCTCTTCCATGGGCGGTGCCAGGCGCCAGGCCAGCACCAGCGGAATGCTGGCCATGAGCAACGCAACACCACCGAAGACGTAAGGCGCATGACCGTCCATCGGCAGAAAGCCCAGGGCGATCGGCCCAGCGCCATAGCCGCCGAACAGCGCCACCACATAGAGCGCCAGCACCCGGCCGCGCGTCTCTTCACTGCTGACGGTGTTGATCCAGGTCTCGCCGAGCAGCCAGGGGAACAGCAGCCCGAGGCCCATCAGAAAGCGCAGGACCATCCAGCCCTCGACGCTTTGCCACAGCGGCAGCAGGGCGAAGCCGATCAGCCCCAGCACGCAGCCGCCCGCCATGGCCGGCACGAAGCCGAGGCGGGCCGAGATGCGGGGCGCGAAGGGCAAGAGCACCAGCGCGGCCAGCGCCGGCATGCCGGCGGCCAGGCCGGTCACCCACGCCGGCGCACCCCAGGCTTCGAAGGTGAGCGAGGTGAGCGGATAGCCGACGCCGTGCGCCAGCCCGAGAAAGAAGGTCGCCACGACGACGACGGCGATGCCGAGCGCGCGTTCGTTTCGGCTCAGAAAAGAAGTCGAAGCGGTTGCCATGAAGAGTCTCCAGAAAGGTCGCCTGCCTCCCAGGCGCCAGGGCGCTGGAAGCTTGATTTCTGCACTGCAAAGATATAAACTCTGCAATATAGAAATTTCAAGAGGACTCTTTGCTTTGGCGAGAAAAGCAGCGCGGCCCGGCCCCAGAGGCCTCGAGCCGGAGGAGATCGTGACGGCCGCCGTCGCGGTCATGGAGGAGGAAGGCCCGGGCGGCTTCAGCGTCCGCAAGGTCGCGGCGCTGATCGGCTGCGACGTCATGGCCGTGCTCTATCACTACAAGTCCAAGGAGGGCTTGGAGCGGGCCATGGCCGACGCGCTCAACGCGCGCCTGGTGCCGGTCGACCCCGACGCACCCTGGCGCACGCGCCTGGCCGAGCTGGCCTGGCAGTACCGGGCGCTGGCGTTGACCTTCCCCAAGACCTTTCCGCTGCTGCTCAGGTTCTGGGTCACCGGCCCGGCCGACTACCACCACGCCGAGATGGTCTACCAGGCGCTGGACGATGCCGGCCTGACTGACGAAGAGATCGTCGATTGCTGCTTCGGCTGGTATGCCAGCGTGCTCGGCCTCGCCGCCGCCGAGGCGGGCGGGCTGCTGCAGCCGGCGAGCGCCGAGATGCTGGCCGAGGCCGAGAGTCTCTCGCCAGACGACTATCCCATGAACGTCCGACTGTTGCCGGCCTTCCGCGCGCAAAAGGAAGGCCGCAGCTTCGCGCTGATGGTCGAGGCCATCCTCGCCGGTATCGAGCGGACGTTGGTCGAACGCTGAGACGCGCCGCTCGCTTGGCCGGCGCAGGCTGATGCCGGAGCCATCAGGCAATCGAGTCGAGTCAGCGGGCCAGGCTGGGGACCCAAAGCGCCAGCTCCGGCACGAACCAGACGGCCATGACGACCAGGAAGATGGTCAACAGGAAGGGCCAGCAGGCCCTGACCACCAGATCGAAGGGCACCTGGGCGATCCGGGTCATGACGAAGAGCACCATGCCGAAAGGCGGCGTCGCCTCGCCGATCACCAGCACCATGATCATGATGACGCCGAAGTGGACCGGGTCCATGCCGATGCTGACCGCGATCGGCACCAGGATCGGCGTCAGGATGTTGAGCGAAACGGCCACCGCCATGAAGCAGCCGACGATCAGCAGGAAGGCCACGATCATCAGCATGACCAGGGTCGGGTCGGTGGTGATCCCGGCAATGCCGTCGGCAATGGTCTGAGGCAGGCGGGCGCGAGTCAGGATCCAGGCGAAGAGACCGGAACAGGCCAGGATGAACATGATGATGGCGGAGTCGAAGGCAGACTTCCGGAAGACCCGCGCCAGACCACGCAAGTCGACGGAGCGGTGGATGACCACCGCGACGATGGTTGCCCAGAGCGCCGCGATCGCCGCCGACTCGGTGGCAGTGAACAGGCCGGCCAGGATGCCACCGATCAGGATGAGAGGCGTCAGCAAGGCCCAGATCGCCCGGCCGAACCAGGCGACCAGCGCGCGCCAGCCCGGGAAGGGCTGCGAGGGCAGGCGCCGGCGGCGCGCCATCAGAGCCACCAGGATCATCATGCTGACGGCCATCAGCAGTCCCGGGATGGCACCGGCCAGCAGCACGTCGCTGGGCGAGACCTCGGCCAAGACCGCAAAGATGATGGCGGCGATGGAGGGCGGAATGATCGGGCCGATCAAAGCGCTGCCGACCGTCACACCGATCGAGGTGCGGTCGTCGTACTTGGCTTCCCGCATCGCCTTCAGCTCGATGGCGCCGAGCCCGGCGGCATCGGCAGTGCCGGAGCCCGACATGCCGGCGAAGAGCATGGAGGCGAGGACGTTGACCTGGGCCAGCCCGCCGCGCCAGTGACCCACCAACGCGTTGGCGAAGCCGAACAGGCGGGTCGTCGCCCCCGACTCGTTCATCATGTGGCCGACGAAAAGAAACAGCGGAATGGCCAAGAGGGTAAAGGAGTCGATCGTCCCCACCAGCCGTTGGGCGATGATCTCGAAGGGAATGGCATCCAGCCCACGGACGACCCCGAAGTATCCGAGGCTGGCCGCGCCCAACGCAAAGCCGGCCGAGACCCCGAGCAACAGCAGCAGAACCAGCGCCGCCAGCAGCCAAAGCGCAGCAATCACTGAGGCGCCTCCGGATACTTTGGCGGCTGGGCAGCGGCGAGGGCCAGCAGGCCCTGACGCAGCTTTTCCACCAGAACGAAGATCGACAGCAGGCTGCCGAGGAAGGGGGCGAGATAGATGTGTCCCTGGTGCAGGAAGGTGATCGCCGGCAGCGACAGCCCCCAGTTGGAGCGCATCAAGAGGAAGGCACCGGTGGCGATGGCCGCCAGCAGCACCAGCATGATCAGGGCATAGGCGAGGCGCAGGGCGGCCAGGCTGCGCGGCCCGGTCAGGACAAAGCGGTCGATCAGATCAATGCGCACGTCACCTTCGGCATGCACCACCATCACCAGGCCAAGGAAGACGGCATAGATGTTCAGCAGGCGGGCGCCGTCCTCGCTGAAGATCATCGAGACGCCGAAATAGCGATAGAAGACCTGCGCCAGCACCATGACCAGGAAGCCGGCGAAGCAGAGCGCAGCGAGGGCCATCGACGCCCTCGCTGCGGCATCCGCCAAACGCTGCATGCTCAATTGCTTTCCGTGCTTGCCGCGACGGCAGCCTCCCAGACGCCCTCGTCCAGCAGGTCCTGCGCGGCCTTCTCGACGACCGGCAGGGCAGCCTCGCGGAACGCCGGCTTGGGTTCGACCACGGTCAGCCCCGCGGCCTGGATGTCGGCGATGATCTGCTGGTTGAGCCGCTCGGCCTCGGCGTCGGCCGCGGCGGTCGCCGCATCGACGGACTCCTGCATCGCCACGCGCTGTGCATCCGAAAGATCCTCCCAGAAGTCCTGGTTGATCATCACGGTCATGTAGCTCTGCTGGTGGCGGGTCGCGATCAGATAATCGGAGACCTCGTGCAGGCGCCGCCCCCAGATATTGGAGAGCATGTTCTCCTGCGCATCGATGACGCCGCCCTGCATGGCCGAGAAGACCTCCTTGGAGGGCATCGGTGCGATCGTCGCCCCCAGGCCGCTCCAGATCGCAATCCACAAGGGAATCTCGGGCATGCGGATCTTGATGCCATCGAGCTCGTCCGTCGTGCTGAAGCTGCGGCCCCGCGTGGTGGTCCAGCGGGCGCCCTGATAGTAGTAGCCGAGCACCACGGCGTTGCCGCGTTCGGCCAGAGCCTGCTCCATGCGCTGGCCCACGGGCCCATCGAGAAAACGCTGCACCGCCTCGTAGCTCTGGAAGAGGTAGGGGACCAGGGTGGCGTCGAGCTCGGGATAGTAGAGAGACGAATGGATGACGCCGAGCTGGATCGTCGTCTCACCGAGACGCACCAGGTCGATCAGCTCCCGCTCGGCGCCGAGCTGGCTGTCCATGAAAACCTCGACAGTAAGCTCCGGCGCGCGCTGTCCCAGCTCCGCGACCAAGCTATCGACGAAGACCTCGTTGATACCGCTGTTCGGCGCCGAAGAGGCCAGCGTGACGGTCTGGGCCTGGGCCGAAAAGCTCAGGGCCGAAAAGCTCAGGGCCGAGACGGCGAGAAAGGCCGCCAGTGGGAGTCTCATAACTGTTTCCTCCTTTGTTGTGCGGCCGCTTCTCGTCGCCGCTTTCTTCGTCTTCCTTTGCTGCCGCTGCTGCGGTTCTTATCGTTGCATCGGGAGAGCCGGCCGCGGCGCTGCGACCGGACCTCGCTATCGGGCGTGACGCCGTTCGAAGGCGTAGACCTCGTCGAAACCCATCAGGCGTCCGAAATCTTCGAAGGCGTAGAGGTTTAGGTCCGCGCCTACTGTTGAACCCCGCTGCTTCAAGAGGCCGTAGCAGTCGCGCAGCGCCGCCGCCGCCGCCAGAAAGCCGGTCCCGGGGAAGAGCGCGAGCTTGTAGCCGAGCGCCTCCAGCTCCGCCTTGGACAGCAGCGGCGTGCGGCCGCCTTCGACCATGTTGGCGACCAGCGGCAGGTCGAAGCGCTCGCTGATCACGCGCATCTCCTCAGGCGACTCCGGGGATTCGATGAACAGCAGGTCGGCGCCCGCCTGCGCGAAGGCGTCGGCGCGGCGCAAGGCCTCGTCCAGGCCGTGGGCTGTCCGCGCATCGGTGCGGGCGATGATCAGAAAGTCGGCGCTGCTCCGCGTCTCGACGGCGACGCGCAGCTTCGCGGTCATATCTTCCAGGGGAATTACCCTCCGACCGGTCACGTGCCCGCATTTCTTGGGGAACTCCTGGTCCTCGAGCTGAATGGCGGCGGCGCCGGCGGCCTCGTAGCCGCGGACGGTCTGCTGGACATTGAGCAAACCGCCGTAGCCGGTGTCGCCGTCGGCGATCAGCGGGGCCTGGACCGCCCCGGCTATGCGCCCGACGCGCGAGACCATATCGCTGTAGGAGGCGAGGCCGGCGTCCGGCAGGCCGAGGTGCGAGGCGGCGACGCCGTAGCCCGTCATGTAGAGAGCCTCGAAGCCGACGTCGTCAGCGACCAGCGCCGAGATCAGATCGAAGACACCGGGTGCGATCAGGACGCCCTCACGCGCCAAGCGTTGCTTCAAGCTTTGCATGCCACCTCCGGATGATCTGGACGTCGATTGCATCGTTGTATACAATAAAGCGCTGACTTGATGCCCAGAGTCAAGGTGTGGGCTTTATTGTACACAACGAAGCCGTCGAGGCGGCAAACAGCGGTGACGGCGGCATGACGACTGCCAGCGAACGGGTCTATCGCCTGCTGCGCGACGGCATCGCCTCCGGGCACTTCCAGGCCGGCGAGCATCTCAAGGAAGGTGAGCTGGCCGAGCGCTTCGGCGTCAGCCGGACTCCGGTTCGCAGCGCGTTGCAGCGGCTGGCCAACGACGGCTTTGCCAAGCTGGCCGCACACACCGGTGCGGTGGTGCGTGGCTACAGCCCGCGCGACATGATCGAGATCTTCGAGGTGCGCGCCCTGCTCGAACCGCACGCGGCCCGCCTGGCGGCCGCCAATCGCACCGACGAGCAGGTCGAACGTCTTTACGCGCTCTGCGATCGCATGGAGGCCCTGGCCGGACTACAGGCCTCGGCGGTCGCGGCCATCGCGCCCCTGAACAACGAATTTCACCAGGTCCTGCTCGAAGCGGCGGATCAGCGGCACCTCTGTCTGGTGGCGACGAGCCTGATCGAGCTGAACATGGTCATTCGCTCCTACCGGGAGTTTCAGATCCCCGACCTGGAGCGGAGCTTCGCCGAGCACCGCCAGCTGGCCTCTGCGGTCGAGCAACGCCAGCCGGAGCTGGCGGAGGGGTTGATGCGGGCGCACATCTATGCCGCCCGCGCCAACTTCCTCGTCGCGGAGTCCGAGGACCGCCGGTAAGGCCGTCCCTTCGCGACGAAGGGCCAGGCCGCCTTGGCGCCCTTCGGGCGGACGCGGATCAGTCTCTGCCTGCCGCCGGCTCCCGACACAGCGGCGCGATAAGATCGGCCGCCGCCGCGGCCCCTCTTTCCTCGGCAATGCGTTCGCCCAGCACCTGCGCCTTGTGCCGGACCTGGGCCGAGTGCAGCTCGCGCAGCGCGGCGGCGAAGCGGTCTTCGGTCAGGCGCTTGAGGGGCAGGGGCACGGGCCCGGCCCCGAGCCGGGCGACCTGACGCCCCCAGAAGGGCTGATCGCCGAACAGCGGGCAGATCAGGGTTGGCCGACCCCAGCGGAGGCCGGCGTGCGTGGTGCCGGTACCGCCGTGGTGCACCACCGCCCGGCAGCGGGGAAACAGCCAGTCGTGCGGGACGCTGTCGACGACAAGACTCTGCTCGGACGCCGCGGCCTCCGCCAAGGCACCCCAGCCCTTGGCGAGGATGGCCCGCGTCTTCGTCCGAGCCAGCGCAGCGAGAATGGCGGAGACCGCGTTGTCGCCCTGGCGCTGCGGCATGCTGCCGAAGCCGATGTAGACCGGCGGCAGGCCGGCTTCGAGGAAGCGCAGGAGCTCGGCCGGCGGCTCCCAGGCGGACTCCTCCGACGGGAACCAATAGCCGGTGACATGCTCCTCCGGCCCCCAGTCCGGCGGCTTGGGGACGATGTGGCGGCTATGGGCATGGAGGCGCGGGACCGGTTTGCCTTGCGGATCGTAGCCGGCGAGAACGTCGAGGCCGGGCCGGGCCGTCTCCTCCGGATGTCTGGCGAACCACCTGCGCAGCAGCAGGCGATAGGCCAGCCGCATGGCGGCGATCACGGCGCGCCCCGACAGCCGGTTGCCGAGCGGGCCGAGGTCGGGCATCGGCAGCAGCGGGTTGGGAAAGCCTCCGGTCGCGACATAGGTCGGCTGCAGGAAGGCGGGCAGGGCAACGGCACCGAACGCGCGGGCGGCGTAGGGCGCCAGAATGGCCTTGGGGTGATAGACGATCACCCGGGGCCGGACAGCCTGGGCAATCGACCAGGTCTCGTCGAGCTGGCGCTGCATCACATCCTGGCTCGCGCGGAAGGCTTTCAGCCAGCCCCGCGGCGACTCCATGGCTGCCTTGATCTCGGGCTGCGCCATGGCCGCCTGCGGGTCGAAGGACAGCGGCGCCGCGGTCAGCCCATGCGCTTCGATCAAGCTCTCGAAGCCTTTGCCGGTGCTCAGCGTTACACTGTGCCCGCGCGCCGCCAGCGCCGCCCCCAGCGCGACGAAGGGCTGCACGTCACCGCGGGAGCCGAGGGTGAGGAGCAGGATATGCGCCATGGCTGCATCAGGATCAGGAGGATTGCTCAGTACCGTCGCCGGCCGTATTCGGACCAGCCCTCATTTGGACAGCTTGAGCATGACCGTCCCGATCAAGGTCGTGCCGATGGAGGCGAGGCGCGCCAGGTTGAGACGCTCCTTGAGGAAGAAGACGCCGAAGAGCACGGCGAAGACCATGCTGGTTTCCCGCACCGCCGAGACCATCGCCATGGGCGCCTGGGTCATGGCCCAGATGACGATCCAATAGGCCACGAGGGAGAAGATGCCGGCGAGCGCGCCGAGCTTCCAGGAGCTCCGCAGCGATTGGGTCACCTGTCCCCGCCGCAGATAGAGCGCCAAGAGGACGATCGGGATGCCGTTCAAGAGATGAACCCAGAAGGTGTAGCTGTGAGCAGACTCGGCCAGACGGGCGCCCATGCCATCGACCACCGTGTAGCCGGCGATGAAGACGCCCGTGCCCACGGCATAGAGCATGGCCTTGGGTTGTCTGAAGCCCTCGGCACCACGGGTCAGGGTCAGGCTCATGATCCCCAGCGCGATGAGAACGACTGAGAGGGTCGCTTGGCTGTTCAGCACCTCGCCGACAACGGCAATGGAGAGGACCGCGACGATCAGCGGCGCGACCCCTCGGGCGATGGGATAGACGTGGCTGAGATCGCCGTAGCGATAGGCGCCGATCAGAAACAGGAAGTAGGCCGTGTTGAGCGCGGTGGACGCCAAGATGTAGGGCCAGCTTTCCGGCGTGGGCAGGGCCACGAAGGGGACCACCAGCAGGGCAACGGCAATCTGGCTCGCCTGCATGATGGCGACCAGGACAAGCCGATCGGCGTTCACCTTGACCAGCGCATTCCAAGCCGCATGCAGCAGGGCGGCGCCAAGCACCATCGCAAAGACAGTGGCCGTCATCGCGATCTCCCTGTTCGATCGTGGTCATGCCCAACCTGCTTGGCGCGGAGGAGTGCAACAACGATCATTGAGTGCAGTGTTTTCGTTGCGTAGTTCTAGGCCATCGTCGAACTACCGCGATTCATATGACCAAAACCACGAAACGCAATCTCGCCGAAGCGATCCGTAAGCGCATCGAACCCCTTGGCGGTGTCGAACTGAAAATCCCTCGGCGTGAGCCCGTGCGCGAACCGCCGCGCTTAGACTAACCGGCCGTCGTTGACAGGAGCGGCGAATCATCGCCGTCCGCGCCTTTCCTGTCGCCCGCGCGGGTGGCGGCCCCTACATCCCCTCCATGCCTGAGATCGTCTCGCCGCCCTACAGCTACCGCGACGACGCAGCGGTGCCGGCCTTCGACGACAGCAAGCCGCTCTTCGTCTTCGACGGCGTCTGCGTGCTCTGCTCGACCGGGGTGCGCTGGCTGATGCAGGTCGACCGCAAGGGGCGGGTCAACGTCGCCGCCGGGCAGGAGCCGCTCGGCCAAGCGCTCTACCGGCACTACGGCCAAGAGCTCGACGGCAGCTATCTCTTGATCGCCGGCGGTCGCGCCTTCACCGCCAGCCGCGGCTATCTCGAGCTGGCCCGCATTCTCGGTGGGCCCTGGCAGCTCTTCCAGGTTTTCGCGCTGCTGCCCGAGGGCTGGCGCGACTGGGCCTATGACGTCGTCGCGCGCAACCGCTACCGCTGGTTCGGCAAGAGCCTGCACTGCGCCCTGCTGACCGACGAGCAGCGCGCCCGGTTGATTTGACGCTCGCGTCGGAGGCTCGTTTCGTTGCCGTAACGAGTGGTTTTGAGTAGATACCAGCTCGTTGCGATATCGAAACAACCGACACCTGCTTTGAGTTTCGTTCGCGCCCCCTCGGTTCGGAGCACCGTGCTTGCGGCTGGATACTCGGGCCTTCGCCGCGCCGAAGGGGCTTCGGCCCCGCAGGCGGGTCTTCGCCACTGACGTGGCTCGCCCAAGTATGACATCGTGGGTGAGGCCATGGGCCTCACCGCACCACAAGCTGTCACCCCGGCCTTGAGCCGGAGTCCATTGACCGGCCTGCGCGAACCTCTGCCTAGCTGCCCAGGCATTGCGGCCATCCGTCTTTTCATTCGCCCATCCGCGCCCAGACTACCCATGGACCCCGGATGTCGCCTCTCACGAGGCTCCTCCGGGGTGACGATGGGAGGCAAAGGCGCCTGCCCGTGGGACCCCTCATTTCGTCACCCTTGGGCAAGGGCCGACGGGTAAGACCCGGCGGACCTTGAACCGAGGGTGACGCTTAGAATTGCGCGGTGAAGGGATGGCGCAGCGTTTGCCGTTTCCCTCCCTTGTCACCCTTGGGTGAGGCCAGAGGCCTCGCCGTACCACAAGCTGTCACCCCGGCCTTGAGCCGGGGTCCATTTCGCAGCCCGCGCCTAGCCCATCCATGGACCCCGGATGTCGCCTCTCACGAGGCTCCTCCGGGGTGACGATGGGAGGTAGAGGCGCCTGCCCGAGCCGCCCCTCATTTCGTCACCCTTGGTCGCGGCGAAGGCCCGAGGGTCCAGCCAAAGACACCGCGGCCTAGCCTACTGCGCTGTCACCGAACTAAGTCATTCCTTTCCCGGAACGGTCACCACGCAGTGCCGTCGGCGCCTTGCGGCAGAAGGTCACGGCAGGCTCAATATGCGATTGATACTGACTCGCATTCGCAATACTATCCGCGCCGCTGACCTTCGCCACTCCGGCAGTCAGCCGAGGCATTGGCTGGCGGCCGCCACGGTTCGCCGTGTGGCCGTGTCCCGCCGCTGAAAAACCTTACAAAAAGGATGTGAAATGTCTCGCGAAACGACGTCAGGTCCTTCGGGTATTCTTCTGGGCGATCAGGGTGACGACAAAGTCTACCTCTTCGTCGACAACAACGGCGACGGCGATTCCGCCGACGAGGGCGAGCGGCTCGTCTTCTTCGACGAGAGCAACGCCAACGGCATCGAAGCGCCCACCACCAACGTCTTCACCATCGCGCAGGCCTCGGACGGCGCCGTCTTCATCGGCGACGGGACCACGGACAGCGTTTATCGCCTGATCGACCGCAACGACGACGGCGACGCCAACGATGTCGGCGAGTCCAGCGTCTGGTTCTCAGGCTCGGACAATGCCGCCGGCTTCACCCTGCCAACGCCCAACGGCATCGCCGAAGGCCCGGACGGCGCCGTCTATGTGGTGAACGCCGGCAGCCGCAGCGTCCCGCCGGATGCGATCTATCGCACCGAGGATCTCAACGGCGACGGCGACGCCAACGACGAAGGCGAGGCGACGGTCTATCTCGACCTCAGCGCGCTGGTGCCCTCGTCCTCCGCCTTCGACATCTCCTTCATCGGCGACCGCGGCTATCTCTCCGACACCCGCGGCCTCGAGACCGACGCCATCTACACCTTCCGGGACGACGACGGCTCCGGCACCATCGAGGCGGAGGAGCTCTCCATCTTCGCCCTCGACGATCCGAACGACGGGCCGATCGACTTCGCACATGCTGCCGACGGCGAGTCCATTGTGGTCTGGGAGGCGCTCGATTTCGAAACCGGCGTCTCCAGCGTCCTGCGCCTGACCGACCTCGACGGCTCGGGCGCCATCGACCAACCGAACGAAACGGTCGAGATCTGGAACACCGAGCAGCTCCCGTCGGTGTTCGAGAACTTCGCCGGCTTCTCCATCGCCGCCGACGGGGAGGGGCGCATCGCCCTCACCTCGAACGATTCCGACCGCTTCGGCGACAACGTCTACATCCTCGACGACCTCAACGGCGACGGCGACTACTTCGACGTGGGCGAGACCAACATCCTCGCCTCGCGCGCCTTCGACGACAGTGCACTCGATCGCCCCCGCGCGGTGGAGTTCTACGAGGCGCCGCCGCTCGACCTGCAGATCGCCGATAACAGCACCCTGGGCGGCGGCAATCACTTCTCGCTGTTCCTGGATGAGGAGACGAACACCGTTTACGCCGCCGGCGAGAACGTGCTCGGCCAACTGGGGCAGGGGGTCGAGGGCTTCGACGTGCCCGCGCCGCTCCCCATCGCACTGCCGGAGGACTTCTCGGGCAATATCGTGTCGGTCTCGGCCGGCCTGATCCACGGCTCCTTCCTGACCGAGGACGGCGACGTCTACACCTGGGGCTTCGGCAACTCCGGGCGTCTCGGCCTCGGCGACGAAGAGAACCAGCTGGTCGCCACCAAGATCGAGGGCGCCCTCGACGAGGAGTACGTGGAGGCCATCAACCACGGCAACGGCGTCTCCTTCGCCATCACCGAAGACGGCACGCTCTACGGCTGGGGACAGAACAACATCGGCCAGCTCGGCCTCGACGACGGGGAGGATCGGCTCGTCCCGACCGTGATCGACGTGGACGGCAAGCCCGTCGTGGCCGTCTCCTCCGGCACCAGCCACACCCTTGTGCTGGCCGCCGACGGCACGGTCTACGGCTTCGGCGGCAACCGGGACGGCCAGGCCGCGCCCGACCAGCTCGAAGGCCCGGGCGACCCGGTCAACAGCGTGCTCAGCCCCTCCCAGATCCCAGGGCTGCCGGACAACGTGGTCTCGGTAACGGCCGACACCCAGACCTCCTATGCGGTCACCGCCGACGGCAAGCTCTACGGCTGGGGCGAGAACTCCTTCGGCCAGCTTCTGGTCGGCGAAGACAACGGCGACGGGACCTTCGTGCCGACGGATGACAGCGTGCTGATGCCTGTGGAGCTCGATGTGCCCGGCGACGTGGTCGACGTGAAGGGCGGCGCGCGTTGGGTTGCGGCGCTGACCGAGGACGGCGACGTCTATCTCTGGGGGCCGAACGACGAGGGACCGACCGGCGGCCTCGACGGCGACCCGGCGCTGGAGAGCGACGCAACCTTCTTCCCCACCAAGCTGGAGGGCCTCGACGACGTCACCATCGTCGAAATCCAAACCGGGCCGAACCACATCCTGGCGCGCGCCGAGGACGGCACGATCTATTCCTTCGGCTCGAACAGCGACGGCCGTCTCGGTTATCCCACCGACGGCTCCACCTTCGAGCCGCAGGTGGTCGAGCTGGGCGGCGATACTGCGCCCTACCTTCTGACGGCAACTCCGGGCGACAACGCGCGAGACGTTGCGCCGACGGCCGCGGTGACCCTCACCTTCACCGAAGCGGTTCTCGCGCAAAGCGGCGCTATCCGCTTCGTCAATCGGGACGACCCGGAGGACGTGCTCGTCGTCGATGTCGCCAACCCCTACCTCGTCGAGGTGGACGGCGACACCGTCACCGTCTTCGCGCCGGACTTCTTCCAGCCCGACGCCCGCTATGCGGTGGAGATCGAGGACGGCGCCTTCGCCGACGCTTCGGGCCAGCCCTATCCGGGCATCGCGGAGGGGGATACCTCGACCTTCAACTTCGCGATCGCCGACGAGCCGATCGAAAGCCAGAACCTGGTCGGCACCGGCCGGGGAGAGCTGCTGCGCGGCGGTTCGGAGGATGACTCGCTGAACGGCAGGGGCGGGGACGACTTCCTGCTCGGCAACGGCGGCGACGATCGCCAGAACGGCGGCGGCGGCAACGATACCCTGGACGGCGGAGAGGGCGACGACCGCCTGAACGGCGGCGGTGGCAACGATGCCATCTTTGGCGGTGAGGACGATGACATCCTCAATGGCAACGGCGGCCGCGATATGCTGGACGGCGGCACCGGCGACGATCGTCTGAATGGCGGCGGCGGCGACGACAGCCTGCTGGGCGGAGAGGGCGACGACCGCCTGAACGGCGGCGGAGGCAGCGATGTTATCTTCGGCCATGAGGACGATGACATCCTCAATGGCAACGGGGGCCGCGACCTGCTGGACGGCGGCGCCGGCGATGACCGCCTCAACGGCGGCGGCGGCAACGACACCCTGATCGGCGGAGACGGCGACGACCGGCTTCGCGGCGAAGGGGGACGGGATAGCTTCCTGTTCGATGCCGACGACGGCCGCGACGTGATCATCGGCTTCGATACCCGGCGGGACAGCATTTTGCTGGAGGACGAGGACACGCCCTTCATCATCAGCTTCAACAGCGGCACCGGCGATTCGGTGCTGCGCTATGGCGAGACCACCGTGGTGGTGCGCGATACGGAGCTGCGCTCCTCCTCCATCGAGTACCGGGATGATGACGTGGACGAGCCCGACCTCGTCTCCAGCAACAGCTGGTGGCAGCCGGACGACGCCTTGATCTGACGCGTAAAGCCTGGCGGGAGTCGTACGCCATCCGCTCCCGCTGATTGGGGGCCGGCCGGGGTGGGGGTCATGGCACAAGCCACGGCACCCCGGCCGGTGCCCCTACCTCGGTCCTTACACTCGTTCCGCTATCGCAATGCAGTGCTGCAGGTTGGCCATTTGGCCGACCTGCTCATTTCGAGTCCGGAATGAGCCCCAGCTGCGCTGGGCTGCCGAAGCTCTCTGTCGCCGCGGCGGCCAGGGTGTGGACCAGCGCCTACTGCTGGATCCCGGCTCGCGGGCTTCGCCTTTGGCCGGTATGACATCCTGAGCGCAATCGTAAACGGCACCGCACCAAAGACTGTCATCCCGGCCGCGTTAGCGAGCCGGGAACCATTCATCGGCTTGCGCCTGGCTTCGACATGGACCCCGGCTCGCAGCCTTCGCTAACGCGAAGCCCTTGGCCGGGGTGACACCTTGAGAGAAGCCCCCGGCGCAGCCCTACGCCTGTCATCCCAGCCCTTAGGCTTGCCGCCCGAGGCCCCGGACAGAGGCACCACCCTTGCCTACCGACGCTTTCCGCTGCAGCGCTGACGAGCGCGTCGATCAGGGGATTGTCGCTCTCTGCGCGCCAGGCGAGGGAGAAGGGCAGGCGGTAGGACAGCCCGGCGAGCGGCAGGAAAGCCAAGTCCGGGTGCTTGAACTGGGCCAGCGGCGCGATGACCACGCCGGTTCCCATCCCCGCCGCGACCATGCCAGGACAGAGATCGAGGTCTGCACCTCCTGCACGATGCGGGGATGGAAGCCGGCCGCCAGGTAAGCCCAGACGGCGCAACACCGCCAACTGTCACCCCGGCCCCCGAGCCGGGGTCCATTTTGCGGCCTGCGCCCGGCCCATCCATGGACCCCGGATGTCGCCTCTCACGAGGCTCCTCCGGGGTGACAATGAAAGAAAGCCGCGAAGTCACCGCACCTCACACCGGCGATTCCTTCCGCAAGAAAGCGCGGATCTCGGCCAGGCAGCGGTCCGGCGCCTCCAGGTGGGGCCAATGGCCGACGCCCTCGAGGCGCAGGCTGCGGGAGCCGGGGCCGGTGACCTCCGCCGCCTTGGCATAGCTCGCCTGCCGCACCTCGGGCTCGTCGGCGCCGTAGAGCATCAGGGTCGGCGCGGTGATGGACCGCAGGATGGCGCGCCGGTCCGCCTCGCTCATCCCCGCGCGGTAATAGTCCACCGCGGCGCGGGAGTGGCCGGGGAGGGCCAGCGCCCTTTTGACCTCGGCCAGATGCGCGTCGGGCACCGCCCAGCGCGGGCTCCATTTGCGATAGAGATGCCGGACCTCGGCGAAGTCGGCACGCCTGAGCCACCAGTCGGAGAGCGCGCCCAGCCCAAGATAGAGGTTGTGCGGCCGCCCGAGGCGTTCCCGCAGCCCGGAGGGAAAGACCGTGAGCGGCGGGTCGGCCAAGGTGATCAGAGAGGCGAGCCGCTCCGGCGCCAAGGCCGCCAGGGCATAGCCGGCGGAAGCGCCCCAGTCGTGCCCGAGGACGACAGCCTGCTCGATCTCCAGCGCATCGAGCAGACAGAGCGTATCCATGGCCAGCCGGCGAAGGCTGTAGTCGCCGTCCGCGGGAACGGCCGAGGGCGGATAGCCGCGCAGCGCCAACGCGATGACGCGGAAGCCGGCATCGGCCAGCGGGCCGGCCAGCCCGCTCCAGGTCTTGTAGGTATCGGGAAAGCCATGCTGGGCGATGACGGGAGGCCCCGCCCCGACCTCGGCGTAAGCCAAGGCCGTGCCGTCCGCCTCAATGAACTTGTCCGCCTGCAGCAAGGTCACCACCGCACCCCATCGACCTTCGCCATCGTGTCCTCACGGGAGTATAGCGCTGTCCTGATGCCGCGAGATCTGCTTGTTTTGCTGGTGCCGGCTGCCTCATGGACATCGTTGCGAGAGCGAAACGAGCCCGTTGGCGCGGCGGCACATGTCAACGCGCAGGGGAGGCCGCGCCATGCTCTTCATGGTCATCGAACGCTTCAAGGATCGGGAAGCCGAGGCGGTCTACCGCCGCTTTTTGGCGGAAGGCCGCCTGGCGCCGGAGGGGCTGACCTACCTGGACAGCTGGGTCGAGGCCAACTTCGACCGCTGTTTCCAGCTGATCGAGTGCGATGACCCGGCGCTGCTGCAGGACTGGGTGCTGGCCTGGCAGGACCTGGTCGACTTCGAGTTCTGCCCGGTGGTGCCCTCCAAGCAGGTCTCAGCGGCCATGACAGCTCGTTTCGATACCGGAACAGCCACCTGTGACTGAGGAGCGTCCATAGACCACATCCCGTCACCCCGGCCCTTAGGCGAGCCCGGGACTGCCTGCAGTCCCGGAGCGCGAGCCTTGGCAGCCGGGGTCCAGCCACAAGCACGGTCCGTGCCTACCGCTGGATACTCGGGCCTTCGCCGCGCCGAAGAGGCTTCGGCCCCCGAGCCGGGGTCCATGGAGAAGCTTGGCGCGGGCTGATGAATGCCTTCGGCAACTCGCTGCGCGAGCCCGGACACGCAGGCTTCGCCCTTGGCCGGGATGACAGCCTGAGGTGCGGAACCACTGATGCAAAGCCCGCCGCCTTAATCGTAACGGCGATCGAAGCGAACCACCGAGCCGTCGGCGAGCACCATTTCGCGGGCGTAGATCTCCAGAACGAGATCGTCGTCGACGAAGCCGCGCACCGTCACCGTCTCACCGACGTTCGCCGGCACGATGTTCGGGCCGACATAGACGTCGATGCTGCCCGAAGCGTCGGTCAGGCGAAACTCGTCCTCGTCCAACAGCCGCTCGACCGCCCCCTGCACCGTGACATTGCTGCCGCGCTGCACGTCGCCGATCGGGGTGATGCTCTCGGCGAGAGCCTGGGGGACGGCGAGCAGGCCGAAGAGGCAAGCGAGCGCAAAGGCAGAGCCTCTGGCTTTCATGGCGCGTCCTCCGTCAGTCGATGGCGACGAGGAACAGGCCGAGGGCCGCGAGCCCGGCGAACGCCAGCCAGTAGCGGGGCAGGCGCAGCACGATCTCCTCCTTCAACCAGTCGAGCGGGCGGTGCTCTTCGCGGGTGTCGGCGCTTTCGATCTGCTTGGTGTTCATCAGCTTTACTCCCTTGCTGTGTCGCGGCGGGCCCTTGCCGGCCGCTGTCATGTCGGGGAGATGGGGAGCTTGTCTGACGGGAACCTGACGGCCCTGAAAAAGCCTCAGAGTCTTCCTTGGCCCGCCGCCGAGAAATCGAGGCGGAACGCGGCGCCGCCCTCGGGATGGTTACGCGCGGTGACGCTGCCGCCGTGGGCGCGCAGCACCCGCTCGACGATGGAGAGGCCGAGCCCGCTGCCCGTCACCGAAGCGGACGGGCCGCGCCAGAAGGCCTCGAAGAGCTGTTGGGTATCGCCCTCGGGCAGCCCGGGGCCACGGTCGCGGACGGACAGGCTGGCGCCCGGCCCGACCGTGACGGTGATCCGTCCGCCGGCATGGAAGACCGCGTTCTCCACCAGATTGGTCAGGGCAAGCGCAATGGACTCGGCATCTCCCCTTGCCGCTACGATCGGCTCCTCCCGCAGCAGCTCCAGCTCGGCCCCCTGCCGGATGGCGACGGGGGCAAGCTTGGCGACAACGTCCTCGGCGATCTCAGCCAGGTCGGCCCGCGCGTCCTCGCCGAGGACCACCGCGTCGGCGTTGGCGGAGGCCAGGATTTGCCGCACGGTCTGGGACAGCTCCGCCATGTCGCTGCGCAACCGCTCGGCGGCCGGTCCCTCGGGGAGTTGGTCGAGGCGGGCGGTCAGGGCCGCGAGCGGTGTTCTGAGCGCATGCGCCGCCTCGGCCGCCCGCCGTTTCTCGGCCGAAAGCGCCTCGGTGAGACGCGCCAGGGACCGCCGGGTCGCATCGAGCAGATCGTTGATCTCCGTGAGCGCCGTGTCGGGCGGCGGGACGTTGCCGGTCTGGCCCGGGCGCTGGGTACGGGCCCACTCCGCCGCCCGGCTCACCGGCGCGAGGCTGCGGCGGACCATCAGGGCGTTCGCCCCCAAGAGCAGCAGGATCGCCGGCACCAGCGGCACGAGCGTGTGCCCGACCAGCTCCGCCAGCAAGGCATCCGTCAGGAGGTCGGCCGGATCGGAGCGCACCACGAACAAGAGGCTGAGCCCCGCCGCTGAGGGCCCGACCTCGTGGGAGGCGACGAGGATGCGCCCCGCGCCGTCGGGCAGCCGGGCGATCCAGTCGCCGGCGAAGGGCGTGTCGGCGAGCGCGTCTTGCGGAATCAGCGCCGGGTTCGCCGTATCGAGGATGCGGCCTGCCGCATCGATCAGCGCGAAGGCATAGGCCTCCGGATGGGCATTGAAGAGGCCGCGCGCCGCGGGCGCGATCTGGTAGGCCCCGTCGCCTTGCGCGACCAGGGCCGCTTCCAGGCGCGCCATTTCGCGGACGACCATCTCGTCCTGCAGTGCCTCGATGTCCGAGCCGTAGTAAGCCCAGATCAGCGCCAGATTGGCGAGCAGCACGGCGAGCGCGATCCAGGCCAGCCGGCGCGTCAGCAGCCGCGCCATGGGGAGGGCGCGCGCGGTCACGGCTCACCCGTCGTGTCGGCCTCGATCAGCCAGCCGACGCCCCGCACGGTATGAATGGAAGCTCCGCCCTCGGCGCTCTCGATCGCCTTGCGCAGGCGGGAGATGGCCGCCTCCAGCGCGTTCGGCGTTACCTCGGCGCTGAAGGCATAGACCGCGGCCTCCAGCACCCGCCGAGGCACCACCTGGCCCTTGCGCCGCATGAGTTGCTCGAGCACGCCGACGTCGCGTTGCCCCAGCGAGATCGTCTGCTCGCCCACCGTGACCCGCCGCTGCACGCTGTCGAGCCGCAAGTCCCCGACCGCGAGAACCGTGCCCAGGCGGCCGCCCGGGCGCCGCAAAACGGCGCGACAGCGCGCGATGAGCTCGGGCATCTCGACCGGCTTGACCACATAGTCGTCGGCCCCGCCGTCGAGCCCGGCCAGGCGGTCGCTCAGCGTCTCCCGCGCGGTCAGAATGATCGCGGGCACAGCCTGCTCGCGGCGCAGCTCGGCCAATAGATTGAGGCCGTCACCGTCGGGCAGGCCGAGGTCGAGCAGCAGGAGATCGTAGTCGGCATTGGCCGCCAGGGCGCGCGCCTTGGCCAGCGTCGCGGCATGATCGACCGCGAAGCCGGCGCGCCCGAGCGCATCGGACAGGCCCTCGGCAAGAGAGGGATGGTCTTCGACAAGAAGCAGGCGCATCGGCGTAACCGGGGAGAGCCTTCTCAACCTCGAAAGACGGGCACGGCCGCCCGCGCCTCTCAACTTGGGCCGGCGAGTCCCGCGGGCCAACAGTGAGCCTTTTTGTTTCGACGCGGGAACGACAATCTGAGACGGACGAGGGTTAACGGATCACCCAAAGGCAGCAGGCCCCGCGCCCGAAGCGGACGCGGGGCCACACCGCCCAAAGACAGACCTACAGAGCGCTATTGCGCGAAACGCGCCGCCTCTTCCGAGCCCTCGGTCGCGTTGCCCTCGCTGTAGGACTGTGCACCGACGCCCGCGAGCTTGCCGCCGTCGACGATCAGGTACTCGTCACGGATGGGCCGCCCTTCGAACCAGCATTCGAGGATCTCCCGCACGCCTGCGGCGTAGCGCGCCTGGGCGGAGAGGGAGGTTCCGGAGATGTGCGGGGTCATGCCATGATGGGGCATGCTGCGCCAGGGGTGGTCGCGCGGCGGCGGCTGCGGGAACCAGACGTCCCCCGCATAACCGGCAAGCTGGCCGGTCTCCACCGCCCGCACGATGGCATCCCGGTCGCAGATCTTGCCGCGCGCCGTGTTCACGATGTAGGCGCCGCGCTTCATCTTCGCGATCATGGCATCGTCGAACAGGTGCTCGGTCTCGGGATGCAGCGGGCAGTTGATGGTCACCACGTCGCAGACCTTGACCATCTCTTCCGTCGAGGGATGCCAGGTCAGATTGAGCTCCTCCTCGACCTCCTTCGGCAGGCGATGGCGGTCGACGTAATGCAGGTGGACATCGAAGGGCTTGAGCCGCCGGAGAACGGCCAGGCCGATACGCCCGGCCGCGACGGTGCCGACGTGCATGCCCTCAACGTCGTAGGAGCGCGCGACGCAATCGGCGATGTTCCAGCCGCCTGTCGACGCCCACTTGTAGGACGGCAGGTAGTTGCGCACCAGGGAGAGGATCATCATCACCACGTGCTCGGAGACGCTGATCGAATTGGAAAAGGTGACCTCGGCAACGGTGATACCGCGCTCGATAGCCGCCTGCAGATCCACGTGGTCGGAGCCGATGCCGGCGGTCACGGCCAGCTTGAGGTTCGGCGCCTTGGCGATCCGCTCGGCCGTCAGATAGGCCGGCCAGAAGGGTTGGGAGATAACGATGTCGGCATCCGCAAGCTCGCGCTCGAGCACCGAGTCCGGCCCGTCCTTGCTGGAGGTGACCAGGAAGCTATGGCCCTTCGCCTCAAGGTATTTCCGAAGGCCGAGCTCTCCCGTGACGCTGCCCAGAAGCTGGCCGGGGGTGAAGTCGATGGCGCTCGGCGTAGGCGCGGTTTGCCCGTCGGGGTAGCGCGTGATCGTCGGAACGTCGTCCCGCGCATAAGAGGTCGGATATCCGGTTTCGGGATCCTCGTAAAGAACACAGACTACTTTGGCCATATCTCGTATCCTCCCGAACAGACAAGTAAACGCTGCCTATCAAGTGCGTAACTTGCGTTCGTGTTTGCCGGTAGACCGTCGCATGACGCGACGGCTATTTGGAAAGCGTCTTTATTCAGGAGTTGCGGCCGCAGCTCTTACTCTTGATAGGCAAGTCGTTCGAAGCTCCAACAGTGAAAGTAAACGCCCGATTAGAGCAGGCCGTCCAATAAAACTTTTTCAGTGCGCGATAGAAGGGCTCGATCAACGGGCTGTACCAAGCCGCGATGAGCGAATCTCATCGCGGCCCTGTACGGTGCGTCATGATCCCAAGCGCGCCGCTTCGATATCGGCGGCGATATCGGCTCTGGCGACCACATCGAACAGCGCGTTGGTCATCTTCGCCAGCGGCCGGCGGTTCGGGGTCACCACGCCGAGGCTCTGCGCCGGCGGGCATCCGGCGATCTCGTAGGCGGCCAGTTCCGGCGCCAAGCCGAAGACGTAGGGCAGCGTATGCGGAACGACGCTGATCCAATCGCCGCGGCGCAAGTGGGAGCAGATGGCTAGATAGGAATTGCTGACGACCGCGGGCTTGAGAGAGACGCCGTGGATCCGCGCGATGGAATCGAGGATACGCCGGTTTTGCAGGTCGGTGCCGAGCAGGCAGAGGGGGCAATCGACGATGGTCCGCCAGTCGATCGGCGCGTCGCCGGGGAAGCGGTCGCGCCGGGCGACGACGACATAGCGTTCGCGATAGAGCGGCAGGCGGAAGACCCGTTCGAGCGGCTCGTTCTCCAGGTAGGTGATGCCGCCGTGCAGCTCCAGGGAATCGAGACCGCTCTGGATCTGTCGCGAGCTCATGGAGAGAATCTCGACCGAGGCGGCCGGATGCACCGTGCGGAAGCCCTCGGTGACGAAGCTGACCACGGGCATCGCGGCGGGGACGACGCCGAGCCGGAGCGTGCCCGACAGGCCGCGCCCGACGCTGGTCATGTCGTCCTTCAGGCTTTCGTAGTCCGAGATGATCTGCTGGCCCCAGGCCAGCACCCGTTCGCCTTCCGGCGTCAGGCCCTCGAAGTGCTGCCCCCTGACGACCAGGCGGGCGCCGAAATCCTCTTCGAGCTTACGCAGGGCGGCAGAGAGCGTCGGCTGGGTGATGTTGCAGGCCTTCGCCGCCTTGGCGAAATGGCCTTCCCGCGCAAGAGCCACGAAGAAAGTGAGATGACGGATCAGCATGCTGCCACCGGCCGCTTTCTTTGCTTCCTCCTACCACCCCGTCGCCTAGCGCCCGGCCTTCTGATTTGCCTCGTAGAAGCTGGGCAGCACGGCAGCAATGCGGGCATTCTTCCAGAATTCCTCACCCAGCTCAGGACTATCCGAGGTATCGATGGCTTCATCGGGCAGTGTCGCCAGCTCTTTAGCGGTGAGCTCCGTGTGGTAGCGCTTCTTCATAGATGGTCCTTTCCGCCCGCTTGGCAGGTCGTGCAGAGATGATCCGCATAATTCCCGCCCGGCCGGTGTGAACGACGACCAGAATCAGAATGTCCTCGTGCACCTAGCCCTTTCAAGCGATCTCGGCGAAGATCTCCAGGACGTTGCTTTCGGGATCGCGGAAGAAGAGGGTGCGATGGCCGAAGGCTTGGTCCTTGGGCGGGTCGAGGATCTCCACGCCCTTTGCGACCAGCTCCTGGTGGCAGGCCAGAACCTCGTCCGGCGACACCCGAAAGGCGAGCTGGACGGCCACCGCGTCCGCTGCCTTGGCGCCGTCATGCCAGCAGAGCCACGGCCCTCGGGGCCGCAAGGTCAGGAAGCTCGTGCCGAGCCGGAACCGCACCCACTCCGGGTGATCTTCTTCGAGCGGAAAGCCCATCACGTCGCGATAGAAGGCCCGCGCCGCTGCCAGGTCGTTGCAGGGGAGGATGACGTAGTCGACCTCCCGGATTGCCGTCAGGCTCATCGGCGCACTTTCTCCATGTGATGCGTCCGCTGCTAGCGCCTTTGCCGGCCGCTCCGCTATTCGTTTCGTGCGACCGGCCGCGCTACCACCTTGTCGCCTTATCCCAGACGGCGGAGTTGCCCTGCTTGGCCAGCGGCAAGAGCAGTGGTACTCATTAAACTTGGCTCGGTCGCTTACTACCGTCTTGAATTCTCGGATGCCTGCATGCGCATAGATCGTCTAAAGCTGCGGAATTTTAAGGGCTTCACTGAGTTTGACCAAAGGCTCAATCGACGCTTCATGCTCATCGTTGGCCAAAATGGGACCGGCAAGTCGAATCTATTGGATGCTGTTTCCGTTGCATTTGGCGCTTTTCTTCTTGGCATTCCGGCGGCGCGGTCCCGTACGATCCACCGGAGCGAAGTTCGCGAGATCGCACGGAACTACGACGGATTGTTGGAATTTCAGCAGGCGTTCCCCGTTCTCGTCGAAGCCGAAGGCATGTTGCAGAGCAACGACGGTACTGCACTGGAAAAGTGCGTATGGCGGCGGGAACTACTTTCCGCGAATGGACGGACCACCTCCAAGGAGGCCGCGGCTATCCGATCTAAGGCCCAAGCGGCGTACGAGGCGATTACAGGAGGACAAGACGTCACTTTGCCGCTCTTATCGTACTACGGCACGGGGCGGCTCTGGGAAGAGCCAAGGCAATCTTCGAAGTCTAAGCGCACATCAAGGTTTGACGCGTACAAAAATAGCCACGAAGCACGGGTCGCCTCGGCCGACCTGCTCGCGTGGGTCGAACGCGAGCGCTTGCTGGAACTTGAAACCGACCAGCCTTCGAAGCGGTTCCTGGCATGGAAGAAGGCGGTAGAAGCTTGCTTCGATAGCCCGGTTTCAGTCAGCTATTCACTATCGCGCAAGCGTATAGAAGTGGCTTTTGCCGAGCTCAAGCAGGTCGTGAGCTACGACAATCTCAGCCACGGCCAGCGCAATATCCTATCTTTGGTTGGCGATATTGCCTTCAAAGCGATCATACTCAATCCGCACCTAGGCTCGGATGCAGTACAGCAAACGTCCGGCATTGTGCTGATCGACGAAATCGACCTTCACCTTCATCCGCGCTGGCAACGGACAATTGTTCCGGCGTTGCTGCGCGCTTTCCCAAGCCTGCAGTTTTTCGCCACGACGCACTCGCCCTTTATCGTGCAATCGCTGCTCGAAGGGAGCCTGCTAAACCTCGACGATATGGAAATCGATGACGAGACCTACAACCTTAATCTGATGGATATCGTGAAGGATATCCAAAGCGTCGACGTGCCGGAGCGCAGTGCCGTTCATGTACAGCAAGTGCAAAGTGCCACGCGCTTTTTAGAACTCGCGCGGGCGGCAGGCGATGTCGCATCGCGAAAAGCCGATGAAGATGAGATGGACCGCATTCTGGATACCGAGATTGAAGACCCCGGTTTGGCAGCGCTCTTGAAGATCAAACGGCGCGCGGAGCGAGAGCGGTGATCGATGCGCCCAGTTGTCAAAGATGATGGAGCTGGTCGCATCTATGATGAGTATCAAGACGCGTTGGATGATCTAGCAGACCAGATCGGTTTGTATTGCAGCTATTGCGAGATGGTGATCAGTAACGCGCCAGAGGTTGAGCATGTACAGCCGAAATCGCTCGAGCCTGGTCTCGCACTCGAATGGAGCAACTTCTTGCTTGGCTGCAAGAGCTGCAATTCAACGAAGGGAAACACCGCGGTTGCTCTCGACCGGATTGCTTTTCCAGACACGGACAACACCTTCCGGGGGCTTAGCTACAGTCGGGGCCGAGTAGAGGTCTCTCAGACGTTGAACGAGGCGGAAAGCGACCTCGTGGGCCGACTTGTCGGGCTGGTAAAGCTGCACCGCCATCCCGACGAGCCCCAACCGCAAGATCGACCAACTCGCCGCGATAGACGTTACAGATTCCGAGCGGAGGTTTGGGAGCTGGCTGAAAAGATGAAGCAGACTTACTTGGAAAACGGTCGAGATGCTGTGATCGGTGATCTGATCGCTAAAGAACTTGCTCCCGCAAAAGGTTTCTTCTCGGTCTGGATGACGGTGTTCTCGGAACATCCCGAGATACTCAGGGGCTTCATCCGAGCTTTCCCCGGCACATCGACGGATTGCTTTGACGCAAATGGTGTTGCACTGCGCCGATCAGGCGGGCGCATCTGACACAGCAGCCATCTGCCTGTTCTCTGCATCATTGCGGCAGTGGCTGGTGTGGGTCGCGTTTCGGGCCGCCATCGGACATCAAACGGGGAGATGCCCATGGGACTGGCGCTTCAACCAATCGCTCTAGTTGAGCGAACCGCTCACCACCCCGTCGCCTTGTCCCAGACGGCGATGTCGCCGTCCTCCATCAGCACGTGGTAGCGGTCGTAGGGTGCGGCGGTCATGCAGACGTGGTTGGGTAGCACCCGCAAGCGGCTGCCAATGGGAAAGCGCTCGAAGGGCGGTGCGCCGCCGTCCTTGGCCTCGATCTTACCGTGCTCCTGACTGACCGCGGCGACGAAGACGTCGTCGACGATTTCGCCGTCCGGCGTCATCACCCAGCCATAGCCGGCCTGGGGCAGGAAGTCCTGGGCGCTGACGTCCTTTGAGAGCGCCAAGCCGCCGGCGTCGGTGATGATGCGGTCGTATTGCCGGTTGTGCCCGATCACCGTGGCCAGGACGGTGACGGCGATGTCCTCCAGCGCGCAGGAGCCGAGCGCCATCTGGTCCAGGTCGCCGAAGACGTAGACGCCGGGGCGCATCTCGGTCAGCCCCTCGCCGTTGACCGCGTGGGAGGCGGTGGGGGTCGAGCCGGCCGAGACCGTTTCGATGGCGTAGCCCTCGGCCCGCAGGCGCTCGGCGGCGCGCAGCACCGCGTGGCGCTCGGTCTCGGCAACCTCCCGCACGCAGTCGAGATCGCGGCAGGCGTAGGACTGGCCGCCGTGAGTCAGCACGCCGGCGAGGGAGAGGTTGGGCTGGGCGGCGATGGCCGCGGCGATCTCCGGGAGGCTATCGGACTCGGCCAAGACGCCGCCGCGCCGGTCGCCGCAGTCGATCTCGATGAGCAGCGGTAGCGTCACGTTGTGCGCCGCGGCAGCCTCTCCGGCGGCCGTCGCCGCTTCGGGCGAGTCGACCAGGCAGCGCAAGGCGACGCCGGCGCGCAGCAGGGCCGCCGCCTCGGCCACCTTGTGGGGCGCCAGGCCGACGGCATAGGTGATGTCGCGAAAGCCGCGGGCGGCGAAGAAGTGCGCCTCGGCCAGGGTGGAGACGGTGATGCGCCGCTGAGAGTCGCAGGCCAGCGCCGCCACCTCCGCCGCCTTGGCCGTCTTGAGGTGCGGCCGAAGCCCCACACCCAGCGCCGCCATGTGCGAGTGCATGCGCTGGCAGTTGCGCCGCAGGCGCCCGTGGTCGAGCAGCAGGCAAGGGGTCGGGAGGTCCTGAAGCGTCATGGTGTCAGTCCGAGTGTCGCGTGGCCGCAGCATGTTGACACGGCAAAGCATCAGCGACCAGAAATTGCCGCCATGACAAACGAGCTCTCTCCCTCCGAGGCCAAGCCTCCCAAAGCCACCCGCAACCTCGTCACCCACAGCGCCCACGGCGAAAGCTGGGACGACCCCTACGCCTGGCTGCGCGACGACAACTGGCAGGAGGTGATGCGCGCGCCGGACAAGCTGCGCAGCGACGTGCGCGACTACCTGGAGGCGGAGAACGCCTACCTGGAAGCGACGATGGCGCCGACCCAGGCGCTGCGCGAAACACTGTTCGGGGAGATGAAGGGTCGCATCAAGGAGGACGACTCCTCGGTGCCGGCCAACGACGGCGATTGGGCCTACTACCGGCGCTACCGCGAGGGTGGCCAGCATCCGCTCTACTGCCGCAGACCGCGGGACGGGGAGGAGGAGAGCCTGCTGCTCGATGGCGACGCCCTGAGCAAAGACACGTCCTATTTCCAGATCGCCTCGGTCAGCCATACCTACGACCACCGGCACCTCGCCTATGCGGTGGACGACAAGGGCTCGGAATACTGCGAGATCCGCGTCCTCGACCTGGAGAGCGGCGACCTGCTGCCCGAGCGCCTGAAGGACAACAACGGCGCCATGGCCTGGGCCAAGGACGGCCGGACGCTGTTCTATGTGGTGCAGGACGAGAACCACCGGCCCTGCAAGCTGTTCCGCCATCGCCTGGGCAGCGACCCGGCGGAGGACGTGCTGGTCTATGAGGAGACGGACCCCGGTTTCTTCCTGGGCGTCGGCACCTGCGAGAGCCGGCAGTTCGTCGTGGTCCACACCCACGACCACACCACCAGCGAGTGCTACCTGATCGATGCCGATAAGCCGGAGAGCCAGCCGCGCCTGGTGGCGCCGCGGCTGCGCGATCAGGAGTACTACGTCTTTCACGATGCGCCGCGCGACCGCCTCTTGATCCTGACCAACGCCGACGGGGCCGAGGACTTCAAGATCTGCGAGGCGCCGCTCGACGGGCTCGACCGCGAGAACTGGCGCGAGCTGGTATCGCACCGGCCGGGCTGCCTGCGGCTCGATCTCATGCTCCTGCGCGATCACTTCGTGCGGCTGGAGCGGGTGGAGGGCCTGCCGCGCATCGTCGTCACCCGCTTCAGCGACGGGGCCGCGCACGAGATCGCCTTCGAGGAAGCGGCCTACAGCCTCGGCCTCTTGCCCGGCTTCGAGTACGACAGCCGCAACCTGCGCTTCGTCTATTCCTCCATGACGACGCCGGAGCGCACCTTCGACTACGACCTGGAGAGCCGGGAGCGAACGCTGCGCAAGGAGCAGGAGGTGCCGAGCGGCCACGACCCGGCCGACTACGTCTCCGAGCGCATCCTGGCGCCGAGCCACGACGGGGCGGAGGTGCCGGTCTCCATCCTGCGCCGCAAGGAGACGCCGCTGGACGGCAGCGCGCCGCTCTTGCTCTACGGCTACGGCTCCTACGGCATCACCATCCCGGCGGCCTTCTCGACCAACCGCCTGAGCCTGGTCGACCGCGGTTTCGTCTTCGCCATCGCCCACCTGCGCGGCGGCAAGGCCAAGGGCTATGCCTGGTACCGCGACGGCAAGCTCTTGAAGAAAAAGAACACCTTCCTCGACTTCATCGCCGCCGCCGAGCACCTGGCGGCCGAGGGCTACAGCCGCCGCGGCGAGATCGCCATCCACGGCGGCAGCGCGGGCGGCATGCTGGTGGGGGCCGCGCTCAACATGGCCGCGCCCGATCTCTTCAAGGCCGCCGTCGCCGAGGTGCCCTTTGTCGATGTGCTCAACACCATGTGCGACAAGGACCTGCCGCTCACCCCGCCCGAGTGGCCCGAGTGGGGCAACCCGCTGGAGAGCCGCGAGGCCTTCGACTACATCCGCTCCTACAGCCCCTACGACAACCTGGCGCCGCGCGCCTATCCGCACATCCTGGCGACGGGCGGCCTGACCGACCCGCGGGTGACCTATTGGGAGCCGGCCAAGTGGGTGGCCCGCCTGCGCGAGACGCAAGACGGCGACCGCATGCTGCTGCTCAAGACCTATATGGAAGCCGGCCACGGCGGCTCCGCCGGCCGCTTCGAGCGCCTGCAGGAAGTCGCGCTGGTCTACGCCTTCCTGCTGCTGGCGTTTGGGAAGGTCTAAGCGCCGGCTCAGACGACCCACTAACTGTCATGCTTGGGCGAGGCCCACTGGGCCGTCAGGCCCAGGGCCGAGTTCCGAGCATCCACGGTAAGGCTTGGCGCGGGCTGACGAGTGGATCCTCGGGACGCACCGCTGCGCGGCGCGCCCAAGGATGACAGTCGGAGTAAACCCTTTAAGCGCCGTCGCTGGGCCCGCTGACACCGGCTTCGGCGAAGGTGGCCATGCCGTCGTGGCAGACGCAGGCGGCCTTCAGGAGCGAGAGCGAGAGCGCCGCGCCGCTGGCCTCGCCGAGACGCATGCCGAGATCGAGCAGCGGGTCCTTGCCGATGGCTTCGAGCAGGCGCGCATGGCCGGGCTCGGCCGAGCGGTGGGCGACGACGCAGTGATCGAGCAGTCCCGGTTCCACCGCGTGCAGCACCGCGGCAGCAGCCGTGCAGGCGTAGCCGTCGAGCACCACCGGAATGTGGGCCAGGCGGCTGGCGATCACGGCGCCTGTGATGGCGGCCAGCTCATGCCCGCCGAGGGCGCAGAGAACCGCAAGGGGATCGGGCAGCGCCGCCTGATTGATCTCTACCGCCTGCTGCACCACGGCGGTCTTGCGCGCGAGACCCGCTTCGTCGAGACCCGTGCCAGTGCCGACCCAGTCGGCCGCCTCGCCGCCGAAGAGGCCCATCGACAGGGCGGCGGCGGCCGTGGTGTTTCCGATGCCCATCTCTCCCAGCGCCAGAACGTCGAAGCCGCCCTCCACCGCCATCATGCCGTAGGCCATGGCCCGGGCGCAGTCGGCCTCGCTCAATGCCGGGCCCTGGGTGAAGTCCGCCGTCGGCTGCTCCAGCGCCATCTCATAGACGCGCAGGTCGGCCTCCTGCAGGGCGGCGAGCTGATTGATCGCCGCCTTGCCGTCGAGGAAGGTCTGCATCATCTGGGCCGTCACCGCCTGGGGGTAGGCCGAGACGCCTAGCGCCGCCACACCGTGGTTGCCGACGAAGACAGCGATGCGCGGATGCTCCAGCCGCGGCCGCGCGCGCCCTTGCCAGGCGGCCAGCCAGGCCGCCAGCTCTTCCAGCCGGCCGAGCGAGCCTAGCGGCTTGGTAAGTTGCTCCTGCCGCGCCGCGACCGCCCCGGCCGCGGCTTTGTCGGCCGGCGGCATGCGCTGCAGCAGTGCCCGAATCTCGGAGAGGTCGGGCTCCTTCTCGCTATCCACGTACGCTGTCCCCTATTGCTCGGCCGTAACGCTTGGCCATCCTTCGAACTATCGCCCCCAGCCCGCGCCCAGCGTTGACATGGACCCCGGCTCGCGGGCTTCGCCCTTGGCCGGGGTGACGACTGGGGGCGTGGCTGCCGGCGGCGCAACACCACAGACTGTCATCCCGGACGCGGGCTTCGCGTCAGCGAAGACCGTGAGCCGGGAACCATTCCTCAGCACGCGCCCGACATCGACCTGGGCCTCGGTTGGTGGCTTCTTTTTCTTTGGCCCAGTCCGGGGCATCAGCCATAGAAGCAAGAACCGCCGAGGTGGCGGTGGGGAGGAAATTAGTTGGTCGGCGGACTTTTCCAACGCTTGTGGCGGGATTGCAAGATCGCCCACGTCTTCCTGACGCGGCTGCCGCTGCGGGTCGAGGGGACGATCACGCCGCGGCAGCTGATCGCCGCCGCCTGGGCCTATCCCCTGGTCGGGGTCAGCGTGGCCCTGGTGGCGGCCGCCGCCTACTTCCTCTGTCATTGGCTCGGCCTGCCGCCCGTGCTTTGCGCCATCGCGGCCCTGGCCGCCTCCATCGCCGCTACCGGCTGCTTCCACGAGGACGGCCTGGCCGACACAGCCGACGGCTTCGGCGGCGGCTGGACGGCCGATCGCAAGCTGGAGATCATGCGCGACAGCCGGCTGGGCAGCTACGGCGGCGCGGCGCTCATCCTTTCCATCGCCGCACGCGCGGCGGCGCTGGCCGCCATCCCGGCGCCTGAAATCCTGCCCGCACTTCTGGCGGCTCATGGTCTGTCCCGCGCCTTGGTACTGCTGCCGAGCTTCATTGCCGACACCGCCCGCCTCGACGGCTTTGCCGCAGAAGGCACCCGACCGAAGCGCCGCATCGCCATTCTCGCGCTCGCGATCGGCACGCTCATCGCTGTGCTGTGCCTCGGGCTGATCAACGGCCTTGTGGCGCTGGCGCTGGCGCTGACCGTCGCCTGGCTGATGACCCGCCTTGCCCGGGCGCAGATCGGCGGATATACGGGCGACGTGCTCGGCGCCATCCAGCAGCTGGCGGAGATACTCCTGCTCTGCTTCGCGGTCGCGCTTTTCAGCTAGTCAAACAAGGCTCGTAATCATGACGGACAGCGTCCTCGAAACACGCTGGTGGTGGATCCGCCACGCCCCCGTGCGCAGCGGCGGGGTGATCTACGGCGCCAGCGATCCGCCCGCCGATTGCTCTGAGGAGCACATCTTCCGCGGTCAAGCCGCGCGCCTCCCGGCCGAAGCGGTCTGGCTGACCAGTCACCTGGTGCGCACCAAACAAACCGCCGAGGGCCTCCTGGCCCATCGGCCCGGAGAAGAACCAGCGCGGCAGGAGATCACCGCCCTGGGCGAGCAGAGCTTCGGCGACTGGCAAGGGCAGACCCACGAGCAGCTCCGTCTGGCCGATCGCACGGAGTGGCATCGCTTCTGGCTGACCCCGGCCGAGAGCCGCCCGCCCGGCGGCGAGAGCTTCGTCGATCTGATGCAGCGGGTCAGCGACAGCATCCGCGAGGCGACCGTCGCGCATGCCGGCCGCGACATCGTCTGCGTCGCTCACGGCGGCACCATCCGTGCCGCTCTGGCGTTGGCGCTGGATCTTCACCCGGAACGCGCGCTGGGCTTCACCATCGAGAACCTTTCGCTGACGCGCATCGAGCATTTCGACGGCCCCTTGACCCACGGTCATGCGGCCGACGGCGGCTCCTGGCGGGTCAGCGCCGTCAATTCTCTGCCTTAAGCTGCCCTAATCCGCACCAAAAGCGGACTCAAAGGCTTGCTCGACTCTGGTGTGTGCCCCCGAGCCCGAGGGGCGGGTATCTGAGCTGAGCGGCGGAGAGCTTGATAAGGTGACGGCGCAGTTACTTGCGGTACCACGCTTACCGCTGGACCCTCGGGTCGCCCCGCTGCGCGGCGCGCCCAAGGGTGACAGTCTGAATGAGACCAAAGGTGGTGCTGCACCACAGATCGTCACCCCGGCCCTTAGGCGAGCCCGGGACTGCGTGCAGTCCCGGCTAGCGAGACTTAGGAGCCGGGGTCCAGCTACAGGCTCGGACCACACTTGTGTCTGGACGCGAACACCGCGCAATCCGTAGGAACATCAAGAAACACCCCAAGAGGCTGTGAACGAGGAGCCACCCATGGACCATTCTCTCCATAAGCCATCGCGCCGCGAGCTCCTGCGCCTGGCGCTGGCCGGCGGCGTGGCCGGTATCGCCGGCACGAGCCCGGCATGGGCGCAGCAGTCCGACGGCAAGAAAGCCGCAGACCTGGTGACGGAATGCGCGCTCGCCATCGAAGAGATGCTGGCCGCCAAGAACGAACCGGCGCTCAAGCATCTGTCGACCTACGTCGCGCAGGCGCGCGCGGTGATGATCTACCCCGCCATCTTCAAAGGCGGCTTCATCATCGGCGGCGAGGGCGGCAGCGGCGTGCTGTTGGCCAAGAGCACCGACGGCAGCTGGAGCGACCCGGCCTTCTACACCCTGGCCGGCGGCAGCATCGGCCTGCAGATCGGCGGCCAGGTCTCCAAGGTCTGCTTCACGGTGATGACCGACGGCGGGCTCGACGCCATCCTGGCGAACAATTTCAAGTTCGGCGGCGACCTCTCCGTCGCCGTCGGCCCCTTCGGCGCCGGAACCGAAGCGGCGACGACCACCAACCTGGACGCCGACATCTATTCCTTCTCCAGCGCCGTCGGGCTGTTCGGCGGCGGCTCCTTGGCCGGCGCCGCCATGATCGTGCGCGAGTCCTTCATGCAGGGCTACTACGGCCAGGCCGTCACCGCACGCCAGATCGTCGTCGAGCGGAAGTTCTCTAACCCGCAAGCGAACCGTTTGAGGGGGGCGCTGGCGGTGTAAAGGAGGCCTTGGCGCCGGCGGCGCGGCCTCTCTCAGACTGTCATCCCGGCCAAGGGCGAAGCCCGCGAGCCGGGAACCATGGAAACGCTCGCGCGGGCTTGGACATGGGCCCCGGCTCAAGGCCGGGGTGACGAAATGAGGGGCGGCACCTTCCGTGAGCTCTCCCGACCCGGAAGTTCTCTAACCTGCAAGCGAACCGTTTGAGGGAGGCGCTGGCGGTGTAAAGGAGGCCTTGGCGCCGGCGGCGCGGCCCTGGGCCTCCAGCACCGCAAGGATCTGATCCAGCGCCTGGTCGTCGAGGCTGCGAATGCGCTGCGCCAGGAGGTTTGCCGCCTGCGTCGCCTTGGGCGAAAGGCCGCCACTGTCGACGACCACCCGTGGATGGGAAATCCGTGCCAGTGCCTCCAGCTCTTCGGCTTCGTCCCAGATGATCTGGAAGTACTGACAGATGCGGTGAATGGTTCGGCGGTTCGGCCGCCCGCGCCGGCCGTGTTCCAAAGCGGACAGATAGGCCGGCGACACACCCAGGCCCGCCGCCATGTCCTTCAACGATAAGCCACGTTGCGCACGCAGCTTACGCAGGCGTGCTCCGAACGGAGTCATGGTGCAGTCTCCCCAAATCCCTGGCCCCAAGCGCTTTGCTTTTTTGTTCCCCGGGTCCCCACTTGAAAACTCAAAGACCCTTCCGACCCGAGGCCAGCTGTGAGCCTATGACTTAACTATAATGGCACTATAACGGGTATTGGAACATTATTTCGGCTGTCACTGCAACTCCTGCGGTTGCGACTGTGAGCAACCTCATCGTTTGCGACGCAACATAACGTAAAGCGCGCCGGTGCCGCCGTCGCGTTGTTGCGCGTAGTCGAAGGCCAGCACCCGGCCGCGGTTGGGCGCTTGGTTGAGCCACATGGGCACCTTGCCGCGCAGCACGCCCCCCTCCTGCTTGCCCTGTCCCTTGCCGGTGATGATCAGAACGCAACGGCGGCCGATCTCGTAGCTGGTAGCAACGAAGGCATCGAGGGCGCGGTGCGCCTCGGCCTGGGTCAGGCCATGCAGATCGAGCCGCGCCTCGACCTGCATGCGGCCGCGCTTCATACGCTCCGCCGTACGCCGGTCGACCCCGGCGACTTGGCCATGGGCCAGGCAGGGCTGCCGATGCTTCGCCGTACCCGTCTTCGCTGCTGCGGCAGGCAGCGCGTTTTCGCCGGCCGTGCGCCGCGGAGCGCTAGCCGCCTTGCGGCCCGGCGCGGCCTCGCCGATGTCCTTGCCGCCATCCTGCTTGAGCGGGCTGTAGACCGCGTGGCGGTCGCGGCCGCGCAAAGGCTTGGCGCTACGGGCAACCTGATGCCAAAGCTCCATGTCCTTGGGCTTATGGGACATCGTCGATCAGCAGCAGGTGCAGGCGCTTGGGCCCATGGGCGCCGAACAGGATCGTCTGCTCGATGTCGCCGGTGCGCGAGGGCCCGGTGATGAAGTTGACCGTCCGCGGCAGGCGGCTGTCGTTGCCGGCCTCGCGGAAGCGCTGCCAGGCGTCCTCGTAGCTGCCGACGATCTGGCTCGCGAACACCACCGCGATATGGGTCTCGGGCAGGAAGTTGAGAGTGACGGGACTCTCGGGGCCGGAGCGCAGCATCAGGGTCCCCGTCTCCGCCACGGCCGCGAAGACAGGGGTGAGGGAGGTGGCATCGTCGGACCGTGCCGGCCCGGTGCTGACCTCCAGCAAGGGTGCCTCCGCCTGCCAGGGCAGGGCACCCAAGCGACCGTCTGGGGCGACACGCAGACTCTGCGGCAGGTTCTGGCTGCTGAGATAGGCCGAGACGGCCTTGGGCACCTCGGAGAGATCGGCCAAGCGATCGACCGTAGTCTGCACCGCTTCTGCCTGCTCCTGGAACAGCGCGACCTGCTCCTTGTGCGGCAGCTGGGCGCGGGCCGGCACCGGCCCGCGCGGATGCTCGGCCAGACGCGCGGAAACGGTTTCCTCCGCCCCGTCGCCTGCAGCGCGCTTCAGGGAGCGGCGGACGGCGCCCAAAATCTGATCGCGCGCGCTCATGCCCCAGGCGTCCTAGGCGTGGCTCCCGAGCCGTTCTGCCGCTTGGCCCAAAGCTCCTGGAAGCTCTTGCCTTGCGGAGCCGGGAAGTCGCGATGGTCGGTCCAGCCGCTGGCCAGCGGCAGGGACCTGAGACTGCCTTTGCGGCCGCCGAGTGCGCGCAGCAAGCGGGCGTTGAAGCGGTTCAGCATGGCGTAGAGCGCCGGCCGCTTGGCGAAGAAAGCCCAGAGCTTAAGGCCGCTCCTGGCCGCCGTCGGGGTCAGGTTGCGTTCGAACTCCTTCTCCCGCCAGTGGCGCATCATCTTGGGCAGCGGAATGCGCATGGGGCAGACCGCCTCGCAACGACCGCAGAAAGTCGAGGCGTTGGGCAGGTGCCCAGCCTCCTCGACACCGATCAGGCTCGGCGTCAGCACCGCGCCGATGGGCCCGGGATAGACCCAGCCGTAGGCGTGGCCGCCGACGGCGTGGTAGACCGGGCAGTGGTTCATGCAGGCGCCGCAGCGGATGCAGCGCAGCACGTCCTGGTACTCGCTGCCCAGCATGGCCGAGCGGCCGTTGTCGAGCAGCACCACGTGGTATTCGTCGGGCCCGTCGAGGTCGCCCTCGCGCTTCGGCCCGGTGGAGAAGGTGGTGTAGGCGGTGAACTCCTGCCCGGTGCCGGAGCGGGCGAGCACCCGCAGGATGATCGAGACGTCCTCCAGGGTCGGCACCACCTTCTCGAGGCTGGCGATGACGATGTGCACCTTGGGGAGACACTGGGTCAGGTCGCCGTTGCCCTCGTTGGTGACGATGATCGAGCTGCCGGTCTCGGCAATCAGGAAGTTGGCGCCGGTGATGCCCACGTCGGCGTCGAGGTACTTCTGGCGCAGCATGGTGCGGGCTTCCTGCACCAGCGCTTCCGGCTCGACCAGGCTGCGCTCGGGCGGCAGCTCACTGTGATTCTTGCGGAAGTCGGCCTCGACCTGCGCCTTGGTCAGATGCACCGCCGGCGCGATGATGTGGCTCGGCGGCTCGTTGCGAAGCTGGATGATGTATTCGCCGAGATCGGTCTCGGCCGGGGTGACGCCGTTGGCTTCCAGATAGTCGTTGAGGCCGATCTCCTCGGCCACCATGGACTTGCCCTTGGTCACCAGCTTGGCGTCGACCGAGCGGCAGATGTCGAGAATCGTCCGGCGCGCATCTTCCGCCGTGGCGCACCAATGCACCTTGCCGCCCTGCTCGGAGACCTTGCTCTCGTAGCGTTCGAGATAGAGGTCCAGGTGCGCCAGTGTGTGGTTCTTGATATCGCGGGCGGCATCGCGCAGGGCGTCGAACTCGGGCAGCTGGTCGCGCGCCTGGGCCCGGCGCTGGGTGAAGCCGTGCCGGAGGTTGCCGAGCGCTTCCTGCAGCTGGTCGTCGCCGAGCGCTTTGTGGGCGTTGTCCTTGAAGGCGTGGGCGGTGGAGTCCATGGGGCTAGCTTCCCTTGCCTTCGCCGATGGCCGGCGCATCGAGCTTGCCGGCCAAGACTTCCGCGACATGCCGCGCCTCGACCTTGGCGCCGCGGCGCTTCAGCTTGCCCGCCATATTCATCAGGCAACCGAGGTCGCCGGCCAGCAGCAGGTCGGCCTGGCTCCCCTCGATATGCTCGGCCTTGGTCTCGACGATCTTGTTGGAGACCTCCGGATACTTGACGCAGAAGGTGCCGCCGAAGCCGCAGCAGACCTCGGCCTCCTGGAGCTCGACCAGCTCAAGGCCCTCGACGCTGGCCAGCAGGCGCCGCGGCTGTTGCTTGACGCCAAGCTCGCGCAGGCCGGAGCAGGAGTCGTGGTAGGTGACCGTGCCGCGGTACTGCGCGTCCACGCCCTCCACCTTCAACACATCGGCCAGAAAGGAGATCAGCTCATGGGTCTTCTCGGCCAGCACCTCGGCCTGGCTTTGCATCTCCGGCTCGCCGGTGAAGAGCGCCGGATAGTGCTCCTTGATCATGGCGGCGCAGGAGCCGGAGGGGACGACCACGTAGTCGAAGCCCTGGAAGGCCTTCACCGTCTGCCGCGCGATCTCCCGCGTGTCGGCGCGGTCGCCCATGTTGTAGGCCGGCTGGCCGCAGCAGGTCTGGGCGGCCGGCACGGTGACGCGGCAGCCGGCGGCTTCGAGCAGCTCCACGGCGGCAAAGCCGACGCTCGGCCGGAAGAGGTCGACGAGACAGGTCACGAACAGGCCCACGTTGGGGGTCGAAGGGATCATCTAGAAGCAGCTCCACGCGCAACAGATCGGCAGTTGGGCTCTCCCCATGAGATAAGCCAAATGCCCCGGCGGCAAAATAGCAGGAATGCCCGCCCGGCAAAGGGCGGGTCGTTGCTTGTGGCTGGACCCTCGGGCCTTCGCCGCGCCGAAGGGTGACAGTCTGAGTGAGACCAAAGGCAGCGCCACACCGCAAATCGTCACCCCGGCCAAGGGCGTTGCGCCAGCAAGGCCCGCGAGCCGGGGTCCATGTCGACGGCATGCGCGGGCTGCGAGATGGATCCCGGCTCGCGGTCTCCGCTCGCGCGGAGCCCACGTCCGGGATGACAGTTCGTGGCGCGGCGGCGTCCGCGCTGTCACCAAACTATGACGAAAGCCCCTGCACCAGGCTGCGCGGCAGCAGCAGCCAGAAGCGGCCGGGTTGCTTCATGCGGCCGGCGTAGTGCAGGGCGGCCTCGCCGCTGCCCCAGAAGAAGTCGCCGCGCACCACGCCCTTGATGGCGCTGCCGGTATCCTGCGCCACCATCAGCCGGTTGAGCGGCCGCTCCTCCGCCGGATATGTCGTCGCCAGCCAGAGCGGCGCACCGAGCGGCACGAAAGCCGGGTCGACGGCCAACGAGCGCTCGGGGGTCAGGGCCACACCCTGGGCGCCGATCGGGCCATCGCCCTCGATCCTGCGGAAGAAGATGAAGCGCCGGTTGCGGTGCATCAGTGCCTCGGCTTCGGCCGGGTTCTCGCGCAGCCAGTCGCGGATGCTCTGCATCGAGACGGTCTTGCGGTCGATGATGCCCTCGTCGATCAGGGCCCGGCCGATGGCGTAGAAGGGCAGGCCGTTGGAGGCTGCGAAGCCGATGCGGACACGGTCCCCGTCCGGCAGCACCACCTGGCCCGAGCCCTGCACCTGCAGGAAGAAGACGTCGACGATGTCCTTGGCCCAGATCACCACCGGCGCCTGTCCATCGATGGCGCCGGACTCGATCGCGGCCCGTGCGTGGTAGGGCTTGAGCCGCCCGTCCTCGACCCGCCCGATCACGGTGCGGCGGGGCAGGGCGTCGTCGAAATCGCCGAGCCGCACCTCCACCAGGTCGGCGGGCCGGCCGTAGATCGGCACGTCATAGGTTTCGTCGCGGGTGAAGGCGCCTTCCAGCTCGGACTCGTAGTAGCCGGTGATCAGCCCCTCCGGCCCCTCGGCGCTTTCCAGCGCCACCGGTTGGAACCAGCCTTCGAAGTAGGCGCGGGCCAGCTCGGCCGGCGCATCCTCGTCGGGCAAGGCGCGGCAAGCGGGCAGCCAGTCGGCGACCGTGCCGGCGCGCGCGTCCTGCCCCATGGGCCGGTCCGCCGGCCGCCGCTCCAGGCGATCGCAGGAGCGCCGCAGCGCGGTGAGGACCGCGGCATGATCGTCCTCGGCCCAGCCCTCCAGCGCCGCGTAGTCCACCGGCTGCCAGACGGAGACCGGCCGATCGGGCACGCCGTCCTCAGGCGCGCGCTCGCAGGCGGCCAAAAACAATGCCAGGAAAAGCGGGATAGACCAGCGGAGGCCGGCCAAGCGTGACGGCTCAGCTCGGCGAGCGCGTGGCGACGAGGGCCCAGTTGGGGTCACGGCTGCGGGTGTTGCGCGCGAAGGTCCAGATATCGGTGATGACGGCCACCTCGTTGGGGTCGCCGTCGACGATGCGGTGCTCGGAATCGCGGGTCACGTTGACCTGCTCCGAGACGAACTGCACGGTCACGAAGGCGGTGCGGCCCTGCAGCTCGGCCTCGACGATCTCCGACTCGCGGATGCCGATCAAGGTCGTCTCCAGGGTCTCGTTGGCCTCTTCCCGCGCCTTAATGCTGCCGGCAAACTCCTCGAAGACGTCGTTCGAGAGCAGCGGGCGCAAACTTTCGCGGTCGCCCTTGGCAAAGGCGGTGATGATCATCTCGAAGGCACCCTTGGCACCCTCGGCGAAGCCGGCGGCATCGAAGCTCGGGTCGGCCCGCTTGATGTCCTTCAGGCCCTCGGCCGCCGGGCTGCCGGCAAATTCTTCGTCCAGCGCCTCTTCACTAAGCGGCTCGGCCTCGTGCGGCCGGCTGTCGGGCAGGTGTATCACCTTATCGTTACCCTGGGCCGCCGCCGACTCGCGCTGCTGGAAGGGGTCGAAGTCCGAGCGCCCCTCATGGCCATCGCGACGGCCGAGTACGCTGCGCAACCGCAGAATAAGAAAGGCCGCAATGGCGGCAATGAACACTATGTTTAGGAGGCCGTCGCTCATACGTCTCTGGGACTCGTCGGAAGGCAGGGCATTTCTGGGCGCTCAAAGCCCGGAACACAACCCATATACCGCCTTGTATCTTATCTGCGGACCCTTCACTACATAAGAAAGCGCGAATAAAAGGGCAAGGATGGCACTACTCCTTCTCGCCGCCTTCATCCTGGTTCCCCTGATCGAAATCGGCCTCTTCATCGAGGTTGGTGGGTGGATCGGCCTGTGGCCGACCCTGGGGCTGATCATCCTGACCGCCGTGGTCGGCACCATGCTGCTGCGGCAGCAGGGACTGGCGACCCTGCGCCGGGCGCAGAGCCAGATGGACGCCGGGCAGGTCCCGGCCAAGGAGCTGTTCGACGGCGCCTGCCTCTTGATCGGCGGCCTCTTGCTGCTGACTCCAGGCTTCTTCACCGACGCGGTCGGCTTCCTGCTGCTGATGCCGCCGATCCGCGATTTGCTGCGCCAGCGCCTGGGCGGCCGCATGACCCGGGTGCGCATGCATCGCGCCGGCGGCGGCTTCGGCGGCCCACAGCCCGGCGGGCCAGGGGGCGGGCCAGGCGGACCGGGCCCGCAAAGACCAGGTCCGCAAAGGCCGGGAGACCCGCCGCCGCATCCCGGCCGCGGCTGGTCGCGCCCCAAGCAGCCTGGCCCCAGTCAGCCTGGACCGACCCTGGAAGGCGACTATGTCGATGTGACCGACGAAAGCGAAGGCCCCAAGCCTTCTGATAAGGGCCCGGACAGGGACCGCGACTGAACTCAAATAACCATGCTTCTGGCCCGTCACGCGCAATCGCACTTCAATCTGCATTTCGGCCGCCACCGGCGCGATCCCGGCATCGTCGACCCGCCGCTGACCAAGGCCGGGCGGCGCCAGGCGGAGGAGTTGGCCGGCGCCTTGGCGGGACAATCCGTCTCCCGCCTGATCGTCTCGCCCTATCACCGCACCCTGGAAACGGCGGAGATCGTCAACCGGCGGCTCAAGCTGCCGATCTCTGTCGAACGGCTGGTCGGCGAGCGCGCTTTCTTCCACTGCGACATCGGCACCTCGCGCCGGGCGCTGGAGCGGCGCTGGCCCGATCACGACTTCGGCGATCTGGAGGAGATCTGGTGGCTGCCGCTGGAAGAGACCGAGGCCAGCTTGACCGCACGCAGCCAGGCCTTCCGCACGAAGATGCGGGAGGGGGAAGACTGGGGCGGCGCGCTGGTCATCACCCACTGGGGCTTCATCCGCGCCCTGACCGGCCTCGAGGTGGGCAACTGCCAGGTGGTCTCCTGCAATCCGCTGGACAGCCACCCGGAGGTCCCGTCCATGGGGCCGTTGATTCCCGCCGTCCAGACACCTTAAGCGCCCCGCGAAGCACAGCCGTTGCCGCCCTGGCGAGGGCATGCTAGCAGGCGCCGACCAACAAGAGGATTTCCCATGTCCGATGCCGAGCAACAGGCGGCCGGCGCCGTCGCCGACCAACCCCTCGTGCTGCACACCCAGTACATCAAAGACCTCTCCTTCGAGAATCCCAACGCGCCGCGCGTCTTCACCATGCTGCAGCAGCAGGCGCCGCAGATGGAGGTCGCCATCGACGTCTCCGCCAGCAAGCTGCAGGATCGCATCTACGAGGTGGCGCTGAAGATGAGCGCCAATCCCACGGTGGAGGGCCGGGCGGTCTTCGTCATCGAGCTGGACTACTGCGGCCTGGTCAGCATCAAGGAGGGCGTGCAGCCCGAGCAGGTGCGCCCGCTGCTGTTCATCGAAGCGCCCTCGATGATCTTCCCCTTCGCCCGCCGCATCATCGCCGATGCCACGCGGGACGGCGGCTTTCCCCCGCTCTTGATCAACCCGATCAACTTCGCCGAGCTGTTCCGCCAGAAGCAGTACGATGTGGAGGACGCGGGCGGTGCAGCTCCCGAGGCTCCCGCCTCGGAGGCGGCAACCCCCGAGGCGCCGAGCGACGCCGAAGCGAAGGCTTAGGGGCGCTCGGCCGCCACCACTGCCTGTCACCCCGGAGGAGCCTCGGGAGAGGCGACATCCGGGGTCCAGCCACAAGCCGAGACCGCGCCTGCCGCTGGATCCTCGGGCCTTCGCCGCGCCGAAGGGCTTCGGCCCCGCAGGCGGGTCTCGCCGCTACTCGGCGCGCCCAAGGATGACAGCGCACGGGCGACGCATGACAAAAACCGGATGATCACCGTTTGCGGGCGGCGACCAGCAGGCCCGCGGCGGTGATCAGCACCATGCCGCCGACGGTCAAGAGGTCCGGCGTCTCGGCAAAGAAGAGAAAGCCCCAGAAGGCAGCCGAGATCAGATAGGCGTAATCGAAGGTGGCGATGATCGAGGGTGCGGCGATCTGATAGGCGCGGGCAACGCCGACGAAGTAGGCGGCCGAGAGCGCGCCGATCAGCGCCATGAGCCCCCAAGCCTGCGGCCCCATGGGCGCCCAATCGCCGAGCAGAAAGGGGAAGGCCGCCTGGGTCTCCGCCGCGAGGCCCAGAAGCCAGAGCAAAGCCGTACCGATCAGCCCGGCGATCAGAAAGGAGACATGGAGCGCAAGCCCCAAGGCGAGCGGCGCCTCCGCCTGACACTTGCTGCGGGTCAGCACCATGGCGACCGCGTAAAGGGCGGCGGCAAGCAAAGGCAGCAAGGTGAACCATGAGAAAGCCTCGCTGCCGGGCTTGAGAATGGCGACGACGCCGAGAAAGCCGAGCAGCACACCCAGCCACTGCCGGCCGCTCACCGGCTCGCCGATCACCGCGGCCGAGAGGAGCGCGATCATGATGGGATTGCTGTAGACCGCGACGGCCGCCACCGAGAGGCTGAGCACCGGCAGCGAGGCGTAGAAGGCGAGCCAGGTCAGGACCAAGAGCCCGCTGCGAATGAGCGCCCACTTGGGCGCCTTGAGCTTGAGCCCGGCGCCGGTCAGGCGCAGCAGCAGGATCAGGATGGGCACCGCGACCAGCGAGCGGGCGACGAAGACCTGCCAGAGGGTGAGATCGGCGCTGACCAGCTTCACCACCGCATCGGCAAAGGCCATGGTCAGCACCGAGGCCAGGATGATGATGATGCCGAGCGCCGTTCGCTGCGGCCGTTCCGCCTCGCTGTCCGTCATGGGTCCGTCATGGGTCCGCCGCCGATTGCCGAAGCCCCACGCTAGCCGATGGAGGATTATTCAAATAGGCTTCCAGCCAGCATCAGATTGCTGTGGGAATTCGAACAGTGGCCCGCGCACCTTTGGGAGGCCTCGAGGTTTTTCTCGCCATCGTCCGGGAAGGCTCGCTGCGCAGTGCCGCGCGCTACCTGGGTGTCGGCGCGCCGGCCGTGAGCCATCAGCTCAAGGCGCTGGAGCAGCGGCTCGGCGTGGACCTCTTGGTGCGCACGACCCGCTCTCTGGAGCTGACCGACGCGGGGCGCCGGCTCTTAGCTGGCGCCGAGCCGGCCTACCGGGACCTGCTCGATGCCATCGAAGACAGCCGGGTGATCGGCCGCTCGACCCGCGGCACCTTGCGCCTGACCTTGCCGCGCAGCGCTTACAAGATGCTGATCGCCCCGATGCTCGCCGACTTCCAGGCCGCCTATCCGGGGGTTTGCCTGGACCTCTCGATCAACGAAGGACTGGTCGACATCGTCAAGGAGGGCTTTCATGCCGGCTTTCGCCTTGGCGACCGCCTGACCCCGGGCATGGTGGCACTGCGGCTGACCGGACCGCTGACGCCCTGCTGGTCGGCGGTGCCCCGCTACCTCGATGCCCATGGCCGGCCACAGCATCCGCGCGACCTGCTGCACCACCGCTGTGTGCGCTACAAGTTCGTCACCGCCAACCGTATCTGGGACTGGCAGTTCGTCGAGGATGGCCAGGTCAAGATCGTCGATCCGCCGACGCAGTTGGTCTTCGACAGCATGCAGTCGGTCATGCAGGCGGTGCGCGACGGCCTCGGCATCGGCTGGTCCCTGCGGCCGGTGATCGAAGACCATCTGGAGGCGGGCAGCTTGGAGAGCGTTCTCGACGACTACGTCACCGAGCTGCCGCCCTACTACCTTTACTATCCGGAGCAGAACCGCCGGCTCGAGCTGCTGCGCGCCTTCATTGACGTGCTGGCCGCCCCGCGCGAGCGCCGCGAGACTGGATGTCATGCGCGCGCTTGACCCGCCCGCCTAGGACGGCGAAGCCGGCGAGGCCGAGCCCGAAGAGAGCCAGAGCGCCCGGTTCGCTCAGCACAAACGGGGTCCGCCGCACCCATTCGCCGAGCATGATGTCGTTACCGGGGGTCCGCGTGATGAGGCATTGGCCGTTCTGGCACGAACTCCCCCTAATCAGGAGAAAGGCACCCCACGTGTCGAAGAAGATAAAGGATTCGGATGGGTCGGCGTGTTCGATCGCCAGGATACGATTGCGGTCGCGGCTTAGTCGAAACACGACCATTTCCGGCTCTATGGTCAGTCTATCGAGGGTCCAGAAGACGCTCCTTTCGGGATAGGTGAAGACGAATCTCACCCAGTTGTCGGCTGTACCGCGGAACTCTTTCGAGGCCGCGGCATCCTCTGAGAACTCGATGAAGCCAATGTGATTATCAAGGTTGCAGGTGACCGGGAAGGTACAGACGAAATCGAAGATCACAGCGGCCTTGGCCGGGACGGCAGCGAAGGCTGGCACCGCAAGCAAGACAAGAGCCATCAGCGTCCGACGAAGGGACGAAACGACCTTCTTCATGATGTGCAACTTCCTCCTAGCACCCCGTATCCCGAACCCAACTGCAACTGAACCCGCGCAGGCAGCCGCCGGTCCGCCAGTATCTTAGAAGGACTCTACGCGCGCCGTCTGCGTAGGACGGCGACGCCAGCGAGCCCGAGGCCGAAGAGAGCGAGGGTACCCGGTACGCTCAGTGCAGCCGGCCGCCGCACCCACTCGCCAGTAATGAAGTCGTCATCCCACACTTCGCAGGTGATATTCTGGCAAGTAACATCCCGGATGGTGAGCACCTCACCGTTCAGAACGAATGAAAGATTCGAGCTGAATAGCTTGGTATCGGTGATCGACAGGATGCGGCTGCGGTCATCGGTCAAAACGAACGCGATCTCGGCCAGTTGATCGAATAGGTTGGGTAGCGTCCATGTGACACCGCTGCTGCCGCTGGTGAAGACGAAGCTGACCCAGTTGCCGCCGCCGCCGTCGAAGCTGCCAGCGGCGACGGCCGCATCGGAGAACTCGAAGTAGCCGCCGAACTGGCTATCGCCACCGCAGTCGGCGGTCGGCGCGGTGCAGACGAAATCGTAAATGACCGACGCCTGCGCCGGCGCGACCATGGCGACGGCCGGCAGGGCGAGCAGGCCGCCGAGGAAGACACGGGCGATAAGCGCCCGACGAAGGGACGAAACCACTTTCTTCATTACCTGAGACTCCCCTTAGCCCCTCGTATCCCGAACCCGATGGCGCCGAGCCCAGCCGTCAGCGCGTCAATTCCTTAACATATGTACAGGTATTTCTATCACAGAGTGATTGGCAGCGCCAGGCTTCAATCTGGCACCCGACCCGGTCTCGCATGCCTAAGGGCCAGGCGGCGAGAGGAGGGCCGGCGCGGACTGAGGCCTCTCTCAGACTGTCATACTTGGGCAAGCCGTGAAGCGGCGAGACCCGAGTATCCAGAGGTGGGCACGGCCCTAGCTTGTGGCTGGACCCCGGCTACCAAGGCTCGCGCTCCGGGACTGCAAGCAGTCCCGGGCTCACCTAAGGGCCGGGGTGACAATGAGAGAGTCGACCCGGTTTGGTCTATGCCCGCGGCCTAACGGTCGAGCCAGATGGGGTCGGTGAGGCGGCCCAGCATGGCCTGGTGCGCCTCCAGCTCCTCGGTGCTCGGGGCGTGGGGCCGGGGCGGGCGCGGCGCGCGCGCGGCCGACTCTTCCTCCAAGGCGCTCTCCGCTTCAGCGTGGCTGGCAAGCGCGAGACCGAAGCCCGGCTCACGGCCGCCGCGCAGCTCGAGATAGACCTCCGCCAGAAGCTCGCAGTCGAGCAAGGCGCCGTGCAGGGTGCGGTGGGCGTTGTCGATGCCATAGCGCTGACAGAGCGCATCGAGGCTGACCCGCGCCCCGGGATGCTTGGCGCGCGCAAGCGCCACGGTATCGACCGCGCGGCTGCTGGGTATCGATGCTTTGCCGAGCCGCGCCAGCTCGGCATTGAGGAACTTGAGGTCGAACTCGGCGTTGTGAATGACCAGCGTGGCATCGCCAATGAAATGCAGGAAGTCCTCAGCGACCGCGGCAAAGACCGGCTCGTTCTTGAGGAACTCTTCGGTCAGGCCGTGGACCGCCTGGGCCTCCGCCGGAATGTCCCGTTCCGGATTGATGTACCAGCGGCGATGGGTGCCGGTTGCGACATGATTGACCAGCTCGACGCCGGCCACCTCCACGAGGCGGTGACCCGCGTTGGGGTCGAGCCCGGTGGTCTCGGTATCCAGAACGATCTCTCGCATCGGCGCTCTCCTCAGGCGGTCCCCCGGATCTAGTTTGGTCAGCGGGGCGGCCAGGCCTGCGGCCGCCGGTCTTTCATATCCTTGAGGACCGTTTGAAGCTGACACAAGGTGTTGCGTTTGCTCAAGCCGGTTTCCACAACATAATCGGCTTTGCGTCGCTTTTCTCGATCCGGAACCTGCTGCGCGGCGATGGCGGCGAAGCGCTCCGCCGTCATGCCCGGGCGGGCCAACACCCTCTGGCGCTGCAGCCAGGCGGGCGCGCTGACCACCACCACCGCATCGCAGCGCCCTTCGGCCATAGTCTCGTAGAGCAGGGGGATGTCCAGCACGGCGAGCCACCGGCGCCGCCGAGCCTGTTGCCGGAGAAACCGTTCGGAGCAGCGGCGGACCAGCGGATGCAGCACGCCCTCCAGCCGGCGCAGCGCGGCCGCATCGCCGAACACGGCCTGGCCCAGGCGGCCGCGGTCGACTTGGCCGTCTTGCACCGCGTCCGGAAAGAGCGCGGCGATCTGCGGTACGGCGGCCCCGCCCTTGGCCATCAGGCGATGGACGCTGGCATCCGCATCGTGGACCGGCACACCGAGCTGGCGGAGCATGCCGGCCGCCGTCGACTTGCCCATGCCGATCGAACCGGTCAGGCCGAGGATCAGCATGGGTGCGAATGCCCTGACTTTGATGCTCTTCCGAGGTCGACGTTGTACCACCAATTGTCATCCCGGCCGCGAGAGCGAGCCGGGAACCATCCATCAGCCCGCGTGGAACTTCGAGATGGACCCCGGCTCAAGGCCGGGGTGACAGACAATGCAGTAAGGCCAGCCGAATGAGTCACCGCATCGACCATGACTGCCCCAACACCACCGCCCTAGCCGGCGAGCACGAAGTCGCGCAAGGCGGCATCGACCTCGGGGCGGACGCCGAACCAGGCTTCGAAGCCGGGCCGAGCCTGGTGCAGCAGCATGCCGAGACCGTCCACCGCCGGGTTGCCCTGTCGGCGCGCGGCGGCGAGCAGCGGCGTTTCCAAAGGCGCATAGACCAGGTCGTTGACCACGGCCGAGGCGGAGAGCTTGGCGAGATCGAGCGACAGTGGAGGCTGGCCTTCCATGCCGAGGCTGGTCGTATTGACCAACAGGCCGAGGTCGGTCAGCGCGGCCTCCCGCTCTTCCCAAGGCACCACCCGCACGCTGCCGCCAAAGGTGTCGCGCAGAACCTCGGCGCGCGCGGCCGTCCGGTTGCACAGTCTGAGTTCACGACAGCCGCTGTCGAGCAGGGCGACGATCACCGCACGCGCAGCACCCCCGGCACCGAGTACCAGAGCCGGCGCCTCCGGCTGCCAGCCGGGCGCGCCTTGCTCGAGATTGGCGAGGAAGCCGAAACCGTCGGTGTTGCTCGCCACGATGCGGCCGTCGCGAAAGACCAGGGTATTGGCCGCGCCGATGCGTTTGGCGTTGTCGTCCGCCTCATCGGCCAACGCCAGCGCCAGGGCCTCTTCCTTGTGGGGGACTGTGACATTCGCACCGCGGAAACCGAGGTCGACCAGCGCCCGCACCGCGGTTGCGAAGTTCTCCGGCGCGACGGGGAGCGGCAGGTAGGCGCCGTCGATGCCGTGCCGCTCCAGCCAATAGCCATGCAGACGCGGCGATTTGGAATGGGACACGGGCCAGCCCAGGACGCCAGCCAGGGCGGCACGACCGGAGAGGATCATCGCACCAGCACCCCGTTGGCGCGCAGCACGTCCAGCAGTGGCAAGAGCGGCAGGCCGAGAATGGTGAAGAAGTCGCCGTCGATGCCGCTGAAGAGCTGGGCGCCGAGACCTTCGAGCTGGTAGGTACCGACCGAGCTCAGCGCCTTGTCGCCGACGCTATCCAGGTAGGCCGCGATAAACGCGTCCGAGAGCGGCCGCATGGTCATGCGGGCAGGTGCCCCGTGATGCCAGATCCGGCTGCCGTCGCGCACCAGGCAGACGGCCGACCAAAGCACATGGCTGCGCCCCTGCAGGGCGCGCAGGCTCTCGACGGCCTGCTCGCGGTCGGCAGGCTTGTCGAACCAGCGCTCCTCACACTCCAGCATCTGGTCGGCGCCGATCACCAGGCTGCCCGGGTGGTTGGCGGAAACGCGCTGGGCCTTCAGCTCGGCCAAGGTCTCCGCCGTGCGCGCGGCGCTGGCACCCTCCGCTTTCAGGGCTTCCTTGACCGCGTCCTCGTCGACCGCTGCCGGCTGGACCGAGAAGCTGAGCCCGGCATTCTCCAGCATGGCGCGGCGGGAGGGACTGGCCGAGGCCAGCACCAGCGGCGCGGCTGCCTCCCCCATGGGAAAGGGCGACAGCGGCTGGAGGCCATCGGCGCTCAAGACGCACCCTCTTGCCGGCGATCCTTGAGCATGGTCAGCACCGCCGCCGCGGTCTCCTCGATCGAGCGGCGGGTGACGTCGATAACCATCCAGCCCTGCTTGGCATAGAGCCGGCGGGCCTCGGCGATCTCCTGCTTCACCGCCTCGAAGTCGGTGTAGTCGCTGTCCTGCTCCCCGTCGGTCATCTGCCGCATGCGGTTCTGCCGGATCTGGACCAGGCGCGCCGGGTCCTTGGTCAAGCCGACGACCAATGGCCGGGTGGCGCGCAGCAGGCCGTCGGGCGGGGGAACGCCGGGCACCAGCGGGACGTTGGCCGCCTTCACCCCGCGGTTGGCGAGATAGATGCAGGTCGGTGTCTTTGAGGTGCGTGAGACGCCGACTAGCACCACGTCGGCCTGGGAGAGATCGTCGGTCAACTGCCCGTCGTCATGCGCCATGGTGTAGTGCATGGCCTCGATACGGTCGAAGTACTCCGCATCCATCTCATGCTGCAGGCCGGGGCGGTTGCTGCTCTCCTCCTGAAACTCCGAAGCCAGCGCCGCCATGACAGGATCGAGCACGGAAATCCCGGCGACGCCGATCTGCCGGCAGCAGTCGGCGAGCTGTCGCCTGAGTTCGGGATTGACCACGGTATAGAGCACGGGCCCCGGATTGCGTCGCACGCCATCGAGGACCCGCTCCATCTGCCGCTGGGTCCGCACCAGGGTCCAGGCATGCTCGATCGCGGTGATGCTGCGGAACTGGACGAGGCAGGCGCGCGCCACGGAGTTGACCGTCTCGCCGGTCGCATCGGACACCAGGTGAAGGTGCTTGATCGGCTGCTGGTTGATCGCTCCACACTCCATTGAGCAAACGGGGATAACTCGGAGTCGCCCTTGCGCCCGCGATTTTTTGCCCCGCCGTCAGGCTGTTTTCGATGGCGTTTATCCCCCTGCAGCCCCAACCCTGAGAACAGCGGACAAACGACCCCCGACAACGCGGAAAAACCGCTTATCCCCCTTTGTCACGCCAATCAAGCAGCGGAGCGACTCGCCGAGAGAGGACGAGTCCCTCTCTGTCGAGAAAAAAGGATAAACAGGACGTCCCGACAGGGACCGGGGCTTGCGCAAAAAGCGCGGGTCGCCGTGAGGGACGAGTCTTCCCCAGCTCTCGTTCGCCAACAACAAGTTTAACCAAGTTTTATTATCATTAATTTTGTTTTAACAGGGTACGACACGAAGCCTCCCGGGTGCTCATGACCGATCAGAAACCCTTCCTCGCCGCCCTTGCGGGCCAGTCCGTCTCTCCGCCGCCTGTCTGGCTGATGCGCCAAGCCGGGCGTTACCTGCCGGAGTACCGGGCGAGCCGAAAGGAAGCCGGCAGCTTCCTCGATCTCTGCTACACGCCGGACTTCGCCGTCGAGGTGACCTTGCAGCCCTTGCGGCGCTACGGCTTCGACGCGGCCATCCTGTTCTCCGACATTCTGGTGGTGCCCCACGGCCTGGGTCAGAAGCTCTGGTTCGTCGAAGGCGAGGGGCCGAAGCTGGAGGCGTTGACGGGCGAAGCCGACCTCGAGGCGCTGTCGCTGCCGCGTATGGAAGAGGCCCTGCAGCCGGTCTACCAGGCGGTCGCCGGCATCAAGGCGGCCATCCCGGAAAGCACGGCCTTGATCGGCTTCGCCGGCGCGCCCTGGACGGTGGCGAGCTACATGCTGGAAGGTGGCAGCAGCAAGGATTTCGCCACGGGCAAGAGCTGGGCCTATGGCACGCCGGAGCGCTTCCAGCGTTTGATCGACCTTTTGATCGAAGCGACCGCCCAGCATCTCAGCCGCCAGATCGTCGCCGGCGCCGAGGCGGTGCAGATCTTCGATTCCTGGGCCGGCGTCTGGCCGGAGCGGCACTTCCGGCGCTGGTGCCTGGAGCCCATGAAAGCGATCACCGCCAAGGTGAAGGCGGCCCATCCGGACATTCCGGTGATCCTTTTTCCGCGCGGCGCCGGGCTGCTCTACGAAGCGGTCGCGAAGGAAGCCGGGTGCGATGCCGTTTCGCTCGACACCACCGTGCCGCTGGGCTGGGCGGCGAAGACCCTGCAGCCGCACGTCTGCGTCCAGGGCAATCTCGACCCGCTGCAGCTCATGGCCGGCGGGGCGGAGCTCGATCGCGCGGTCGACGAGATCGTCGGCACTCTGTCGGGCGGGCCCTTCGTCTTCAACCTGGGCCACGGCATCTTGCCGAAAACGCCACCGGAGCATGTCTCCCGCCTGATCGAGCGCTTGCGCGGAGGCTCGAATACGGCGGAGAACGGCCTATCTACCCAGTCAGCGCCGGCAACGGCGTAAGGGTAGCCAGGATTTTTGAATGTCGAACAGAGTGGGATTGATGGAGGCTATTGCCCCTTCTCAGGACGTTGTCAGCGCTTTGCCGCGTGATCATCCGCCGATCAAGCCGCCGCGCATCGGCGTGCTGCTGCTGAATCTGGGAACGCCGGACGCCACGGACTATTGGTCCATGCGCCGCTATCTCTCGGAGTTTCTCAGCGACCGGCGCATCATCGAGCTATCGCCCTGGCTCTGGCAGCCCATCCTGCAAGCCATCATCCTGACCGTGCGCCCGAAGAAAAGCGGCCATGCCTACCAGGAGATCTGGAACCGCGAGAAGAACGAGTCGCCGCTCTTGACCATCACCCGGGACCAGGCCGAGGGCCTCAAGCACATGATGTCGGCGCGTTTCCGCAACGTCAGCGTCGAGTTCGCCATGCGCTACGGCAATCCCTCGACGGAGAGCGGCGTGCGCAAGCTGATCGAGCAAGGCTGCCAGCGCGTTCTGGTGTTTCCGCTCTATCCGCAATACAGCGCCGCCACCACCGGCACGGCCTGCGACCAGGCCTTCCGCGCCCTGATGAAGGAACGCTGGCAGCCCGCGGTGCGCACCATGCCAGCCTATCACGATCATCCGGGGTACATTCGGGCGCTGGCCGATTCCATCCGGGCGCACTACGCCAGCCTGGATTGGGAGCCGGAGGTGCTGCTGGCCTCCTACCATGGCCTGCCGAAGGAGAACCTGGACAAGGGCGACCCCTACCACTGCCAGTGCCACAAGACGACGCGGCTGTTGCGCGAAGAGCTCGGCTGGCCCGAAGACCGCCTGCGCATCACCTTCCAGTCGCGCTTCGGCCCCAAGGAGTGGTTGCAGCCCTACACCGACGTCACGGTGGAGGAGCTGGCCCAGTCCGGCGTCAAGAACATCGCCGTCATCACCCCGGGCTTCTCGGCCGACTGCGTCGAGACCCTGGAGGAGATCGACATCGGCGTGCGCGAGACCTTCCTCGAAAACGGTGGCCAGAACTTCACCTACATCCCCTGCCTCAACGCCTCGGTGGGGCATCTGCGGTTCTTGGCGGACTTGATCGAAGAGGAGCTTGCCGGCTGGCTCGGCGCGCCCGAGCGCGCCGCCGCCGCCACTGCCGCCAGCCGATGAGCAGCCTCGTCGTCTATGGGGCAGCCTATAGCGTCTACGTCCGCATCGTCCGCCTGGTCCTGGAAGAGAAGCAAGCCGACTACCTGCTCGAGCCGGTCGACATCTTCGCCGACGAAGGTGTTCCGGCGGGCTATCTCGAACGCCATCCCTTCGGCAAGATCCCGGCCATCGCGCACGACGGCTTCCGGCTCTACGAGACCGTCGCCATCACGCAGTACCTCGATGAGGTTCTGCCCGGCCCGGCGCTGATGCCGGACGCGCCGCAGGCGCGCGCCCGCGTGCGGCAGAGCATCGCTGTCTTGGACAGCTACGGCTATCGCCCCTTCGTCTGGGACCTCTTCGTCGAGCGCGTCCGAAAGCCGCAGGAGGGCGGCACCAGCGACGCGGCAGTGATCGCCGCCGGGATCGAGAAATCCCGCAAATGCCTAAAGGCTTTGGCCGACCTGCGGGACGGCGATGCGTTCTTCTTCGGCGACCGGCCGAGCCTGGCCGACTGTCACGCCTACCCCATGCTGCGCTACATGCAGCTTGCACCGGAGGGGGCGGCTCTGCTTGAAGAGGCGGGCTGGCCCTTGCGCTTCCTGGAAGCCATGGACCGGCGCCCCAGCGTGGCGGCCACGCGCTCCCCACTCGAGCCGCAAGACTGAAGACCACCGTCCTCCAGCCCTGAGGGTCTTTCAGAGATGGAAAGCCTGTACGCCGCCTATCCCTATCTCAAGGCGCTGCACGTCATCGCCGTCATCGCATGGATGGCCGGGCTGCTCTACCTGCCGCGGCTCTTCGTCTACCACGCCCAGACCACGCCCGGCTCGGAGACCTCCGAGACCTTCAAGGTCATGGAGCGCCGCCTGCTGAAGTACATCATGAACCCGGCGATGATCGTCTCGCTCTTGGTCGGGCTCTTCCTCTTCGTCCAGCAGGAGCTTTGGACCAGCGGCTGGATGCACGCCAAGTTCCTGTTGCTCTTCGGCATGTTCGCCATGCACGGCTTCATGGGCCGCTGGCGCAAGGAGTTCGAGGCCGACGAGAACAAGCACTCGGACAAGTTCTATCGCATGATGAACGAGGTCCCGACGGTGCTGATGATCCTCATCGTCATCCTCGCCGTCGCCAAGCCCTTCTGAGGGGCCGCGGAGAGCACCGGAAGAGGGTAGGGCTTTACCAAGTCTTGACAGTCTTGCCGCAATCGTCGATTAGCCGCCATCACAACACTTGAGGCGCGCCGCGCCCTGCCTTAAATAACAAGCGTCCGCTCCGTTCTGGAGCCTCTGTTCCCCGCCGCGAATAGCTCCGCTCAGACCGGCTACGCTCATGAAGCGGGGGCGGACCTCGAAACTGCCGACACCTTTTTCGGACCTTAGACCAAGCAGCTTCTCCGAACGTGCTGTGTTCAGCCGTTCTCTTAGTCCTTCAAGACACCGGATCCTCCAAGACGGGCCGACCCCTTCATGAACCTTCAAGAACTGAAAGAGAAATCGCCGGCAGACCTGCTGGCCTACGCTGAAGAGCTGGAGATCGAGACCGCCAGCCAGCTGCGCAAGCAGGAGCTGATGTTCGCGATCCTCAAGCATCTCGCCGAGAACGAGGTGGCCATCTTCGGCTCCGGCGTGCTCGAGGTGCTGCAGGACGGCTTCGGCTTCCTGCGCTCGCCGGAGGCCAACTACCTGCCGGGCCCGGACGACATCTACGTCAGCCCGAGCCAGGTGCGCCGCTTCGGCCTGCGCACCGGCGACACGGTCGAGGGGCAGATCCGCGCGCCCAAGGAAGGCGAGCGCTATTTCGCGCTGCTGAAGGTCAACCAGATCAACTTCGACCCGCCGGAGAACGCGCGCCACCGGGTCAACTTCGACAACCTGACGCCGCTCTATCCCGACTCCAAGCTGACCCTGGAGATCGAGGACCCGACGGTGCGCGACATGACCAATCGGGTGATCGACCTGACGGCGCCGCTCGGCAAGGGCCAGCGCGCCCTGATCGTCGCGCCGCCGCGCACCGGCAAGACCATGATCCTGCAGAACCTGGCCAAGGCCATCGAGAGCAACCACGACGAGGTCTACCTCATCGTGCTCTTGATCGACGAGCGCCCGGAAGAGGTCACCGACATGGACCGCACGGTGAAGGGGGAGGTGGTCTCCTCCACCTTCGACGAGCCGGCGACCCGCCACGTGGCCGTCACCGAGATGGTGCTGGAGAAGGCCAAGCGCCTGGTCGAGCACAAGAAGGACGTGGTCATCCTGCTCGACTCCATCACCCGTCTCGCGCGCGCCTACAACACCGTGGTGCCGAGCTCCGGCAAGGTGCTGACCGGCGGTGTCGACGCCAACGCCCTGCAGCGGCCCAAGCGCTTCTTCGGCGCCGCCCGCAACATCGAGGAGGGCGGCAGCCTCACCATCATCGGCACGGCGCTGATCGACACCGGCAGCCGCATGGACGAGGTGATCTTCGAAGAGTTCAAGGGCACCGGTAACTCGGAAATCGTGCTCGACCGCAAGCTGGCCGACAAGCGCACCTTCCCGGCCATCGACATCGGCAAGTCCGGCACCCGCAAGGAGGAGCTCCTGGTCGACAAGGGCATGCTCTCGAAGATGTGGGTCCTGCGCCGTATCCTCATGCCCATGGGCGTCACCGACTCCATGGAGTTCCTGCTCGACAAGCTGAAGCAGAGCAAGAACAACGCGGACTTCTTCGACAGCATGAACCAGTAGGACGCGCGCTGTCCGCCGCCCGCCTTGCACGTTCGTGGCCCAAGTCTGGACCCTCGGGTCTCGGCCTATCGGCCTCGCCCAAGGGTGACATCGTGGGTGAGACCGAGGGCGGTGCAGCACCACAGACTGTCATCCCGGCCAAGGGCGAAGCCCGCGAGCCGGGATCCATTTAGCAGCCCGCGCCCAGCCTTTCCATGGACCCCGGATGTCGCCTCTCACGAGGCTCCTCCGGGGTGACAGCTTTTGGTGCGGCGATGCGCGCAGTCACCCTCGGACTGTCACCCTTGGGCGCGCCGCGCAGCGGTGCGACCCGAGGGTCCAGCCACAAGAGCCTTCAGCCCATTTACGCAGAACATGCCGTATTGAATTCGGTTTGCCGCGTGCTCATGGTTAATTGATCATGGCGCCGCGGACGATTCCGCCGCGGCTATTTGTCGGGAAGGACAGCTAGCATGACACTTCAGATCGGGCAGACCGCGCCCAACTTCACCCAGGACAGCACCGAAGGCTCGCTCAATCTCTACGACTATGCGGGCGACTCCTGGGTCATCCTCTTCTCGCACCCCAAGGACTTCACCCCCGTCTGCACCACCGAGCTCGGCTACATGGCCAAGCTGCAGCCCGAGTTCGCCAAGCGGAACACCAAGATACTCGGCCTCAGCGTCGACCCGACCGACGACCACAAGCGCTGGGTGCAAGACATCGCCGACGCCACCGGCGGCATCGTTCAGTATCCTCTGATCGCTGACAAAGACCTCTCGGTCTCCAAGCTCTACGGCATGCTGCCGGCCGATGCGGGCGCCAGCTCGGAGGGCCGCACGCCGGTCGATAACCAGACCGTGCGCAACGTCTTCGTCATCGGCCCGGACAAGAAGGTGAAGCTGGTCATCGCCTATCCCATGAGCACCGGCCGGAACTTCGACGAGATCCTGCGCGTGCTCGACTCGCTGCAGCTCACCGCCAAGCACCAGGTGGCCACGCCGGTCAACTGGCAGAACGGCGAGGACGTCATCATCGTCCCGGCCGTCTCCGACGAGCAGGCCAAGGAGAAGTACCCCGACGGCTGGAAGGCGCCCAAGCCCTACATGCGCATCGTGCCGCAGCCGGGGTCCTGAGGCTGGCGACAGCATCGTTCGACAAACGCAAAAGGCCCCGGGTGACCGGGGCCTTCTTGTTGGGCGCTGGCCAAAGGTGGCGCCGCACCACAAGTCGTCACCCCGGCCAAGGGCGTCAGCCCGCGAGCCGGGGTCCAGCCACAAGCTCGGACCGTGCCTACCGCTGGATACTCGGGTCTCGCCGCTTTGCGGCTCGCCCAAGTATGACAATGATTGGTGTGGCGAACGGCGTGCCCCAGAAAAAGCCGCTAAGCGGCTTCCAGCGTCGTGCTCACCGGTACCCCCGCCTTCAAGGTCTGGTAGATGACGCAGAAGCGCTCGGTCAGCTCGATCAGCTTTAGCAGCGTCTTCGTCTCGGCCGGGCTGTCCAGGTGGAAGGTGAGGGTGACCTCGGTGAGGCCCACCGGGACAGAGCGGTCGAGGCCCAGAGTACCCCGCGCGTCCCACCAGCCCTCAGCGACCACCCGGGCATCTTTGAGCTCGACCTCCATGGCCGTCGCCACGGCTTTCAGGGTGACGCCGGCACAGGCGACCAGCGCTTCGAGCAGCATGTCCGCCGAGCAGGCCTCGCTGCCGTCGCCGCCGCCGGCGGGGTGGAGCCCCGCCTGCTGCTGGGCCTTGCCGCCTTTGACCAGAGCGCTCGGGCTGTCGGGCAGCACCTGCGCCTCGGCCCGGGCGGGCACCCGGGCGCTCTCCGGCTTTTCCCGATACTGCGCTTTGAGCGGCGCCTGCAGCGCGCGAAGGTCTTCGGCTTTCATGGTTTTCCTTTATATTGGGCGCCTTACGGCGCTGCACTGTTCCGTCCCGCTCCCCCTCCCGTCCACCCATGGCATGGTACCCTATTGGGTGGACGGGAGGGGGAGCGGGACGGAACAGCCCGGGCGCGCCTCCGAAAGAAGACACTGAGTTAACCTGGCGCCGGCGCGCCAAACAAAAACCGCCGCGCCTAAGGCAACAACACCGTGCTTCCCGTCGTCTTGCGCGCTTCCAGGTCGCGATGGGCCTGGGCCGCCTCGGCCAGTGGGTAGCTCTGGTTGACGTTGATCTTCACCGCGCCCGAGCCGACGATCTCGAAAAGCTCGTTGGCGGTGGCCACCAGATCGCTGCGCTTGGCGACGTAGTTCATCAGCGTCGGGCGGGTGAGGAACAGCGATCCCTTGGCCGCCAGAATGCCCGGATTGAACTCGGTCACGGCACCCGAGGCGTTGCCGAAGGAGACCATCATGCCGAGCGGCGCCAGGCAGTCGAGCGAACCGTCCCAGGTGTCCTTGCCGACGCTGTCGTAGACGACCGGCACGCCGGCGCCGTCGGTCAGCTCGCGCACCCGTTCGACGAAGTTTTCGCTGCGGTAGTTGACGGTGTGGGTGCAGCCGTGCGCCTTGGCGAGTTCGGCTTTCTCCTCGGAGCCGACGGTGCCGATGATGGTGACGCCGAGCGCCTTGAGCCACTGGCAGGCGATCAGGCCGACGCCGCCGGCGGCGGCGTGGAACAGCACCGTGTCGCCTTGCTTCACCTTGTAGGTGCGGCGAATGAGGTACTGCACCGTCATGCCCTGAAGCATCATCGCCGCGGCGGTGCGGTCGTCGATGGAGTCCGGCAGCTTGACCAGCCGGTCGGCCGGCATGATGCGGGCTTCGGAATAGCCGCCGATCGGTCCGGCGCCGTAAGCCACCCGGTCGCCGACGGCCAGGTCGCTTACACCCTCGCCCACCTCTTCGACCACGCCGGCGCCTTCCAGGCCGAGCGTCACCGGCAGCTCAAGGGGATAGAGACCGGTCCGGTGATAGACGTCGATGTAGTTAAGCCCGACGGCGGTCTGCTTGATGCGGACCTGCCCGGGACCGAGGGCCGGGACGGTGACCTCTTCCCAAGCCATGACCTCCGGGCCGCCGGCTTGGTGAATGCGGATGGCGTGAACCATGGGGGACGCCTCTTTGTTGCTGGGGTTGCTCTTTTGGGTGCGCGGGTGCTTCGGCTTAGCGCAGGTGCGCGGCGAAGAACTCGGCGCTGCGCTGGTTGGCCAGCTCGGCCGCGGCCTTGTCGTAGTGGTTGCCGCCCTCCCGCGCGAAGGCGTGGTCCTGCCCGTCGTAGACGTGGAGGGTGATGTTGGCGTTGCCGGCGACCCCGGCCTTGATCGCCGCCTGCGCCTCGGCCGGTACGAACTTGTCCTCAGAGGCCACGTGCATCAGCAGCGGGTTCGTCACCTCGGGCACTTCGTTCATCAGTTCGTCGAGCCCGACGCCGTAGTAGCTGACGTTGCAGTCGGTGCCGCTGCGGCTGGCCATCAGGAAGGCGAGCTTGCCGCCCAAGCAATAACCGATGGACCCCACCTTGCCGCTGCAGGCTTCGTGCTGGCGCAGCTGCTCGGCGGCGGCCTTGAGGTCGCCCACGCCGTGCTCGACGTTGAAGGCGGTGAACAGCTCGAAGGCGCGCTCCCACTCCTTCTCCGTCTGGTCGGTCAGCTCGATGTTGGGCTCGATGCGCCAGAAGATGTCGGGGCAGAGGGCGAGATAGCCTTGCCGGGCCAGGCCGTCGCAGATGTCGCGCATCACCTGGTTCACCCCGAAGATCTCCTGGATGACGATGATGCCCGGGGCGGGGATGGTGTCGGGTGCTGCGGCATAGCCGGTGAAGCTGCCGCCGTCCGGCGCTTGAAGTGTCATGGTTGTCATGGTCGTGAGGCCCTCCCGATGCATGTTGGATTTCTTGCCGGCACTCTATGCGCTCGGCCGCCCTGGCGCAAAGGAAGTGGGGTATTGCCGGCCGGCACAGCACTGCTGACGGTTACCCCGGTCAAGGGCGTTGCGCCAGCAAGGCCCGCCAGCCGGGGCGCATGTCGATGTTGCGCGCGGGCGGAGAGATGGTTCCCGGCTCACGGTCTTCGCTCGCGCGAAGCCCGCGTCCGGGATGGCACTCCGAGAGTAGCTGCGGACATCGATGCACCAATGACTGTCACCCCGGCCTTGAGCCGGGGTCCATGTCGATACCTGGCTCGGTATAGCTGGTGTCTCTCAAAGTGTGAGCGTCTTGTAGAGATCGGCCCAGCGTGGGTTATCGCGTTCGATTAGCTCGACCTTCCAGTCGCGTCGCCAACGTTTCAGGTGCTTCTCTCTCGCGATGGCCGCTTCGATGGAATCATGTGTCTCAAAGTAGACGAGGCGCTTTACGCCATGCCGCTTGGTGAAACCCTCGGCCAAGCCTTCCTTGTGCTCGTAGACGCGCCGCAGGAGATCGTTGGTGACGCCGACGTAGAGCGTCCCGCGCTCTTTGCTGGCGAGGATGTAGACGTAGTAGGCCACCTACCGAGCCTGCCTCATCCATGGTTCCCGGCTCACGGTCTTCGCTGACGCGAATCCCGCGTCCGGGATGACATTCTGAGAGTGACCGCTGACATTGCCACACCAAAGATCGTCACCCCGGCCTTGAGCCGGGGCCCATGTCGATGC
>JANQMX010000051.1 GCA_028279885.1 Rhodovibrionaceae bacterium
CAATCATTACTCGCGCTCCTGTGGCTTGTTCGATCGCCCGCGACGCATGTCCATGGCTACGGCAATGTCTACTTTGTTATCGTGATCGGTACGTCGGCAACGGATCATTCCAGGCAAGACTCTGCCGTCTACGGCTCTTCTTCCGGATCCCGGTCGTTGTCGAGAAGGACGTACACTCCGACGAGAACGGTCGTGATCGTGAATAGAAACACTTTGATCTGGATCGTCGACCTGCCCGCCTGCCACATCAAGAACCACTCCGATGCGATGACGGCAAACCCGAAGAACCATACGACGAAGCCAAGGCCGACAGCCACGGCAGTCCAGGCTTTCGAGCGTTTGAAGCGGACTGAGCTTGCCCTGAGATTCGCAGCCATCGAGGCTGCAGCAGCGAGAAAGGCAAGGGCCGTGAGGGATTGCCCGACGATGAGGACTACGAACGCGGCACGCTGAGCCGTGGGATCCGTAACCGCCCGCCATCGCAGAGCGGTGTCCGGAGAGACCCCATCCATGGCCATCACGCTCTGCACGGTGATCAGTCTGGCGTTGTAGTCAGTGATGTTGCCAAGCGCCACCAAGCCTACCCACACCGCCAATCCCCCGGTCATCACGATCTTCGACAATCGAATGGCCATCACACCGAGACGCATGGGCGTTCTCCCGCAAAGCGCCGCCGCCACTCCAGTGGGTAACACGAATGAAGGTGTCAGCCTTGTTTACCGCATCAGCAGCGCCACCCTGGATACGGATCTTATCATCGCTCGAAGGTTCGACCACGTCGGCGATGCTGATCGTCACCGTATCATCACCGGTACCATCGGAAAGGTGGACCTGTTCAATATCGCCCAAAGCAGCTGACAGCATCGAGGGTCCGCCTGGACGCCGATTTCTGGGACGCTTGCACCCTGGACTCAATCGCCGTCGAGAGCTGCGTTCTCGGGCCGTTGCATTGGCGCGGTCTGCGCATAACCGATTAAGAAATTCCGCAGATACTATTGCGAATAGCTCGCAGTCGCAATAGCGTGCTCCCCATCGGAATCAACGCCTGTTCGTGCATGGCCGTGGCCACAGTGGCTGGATAGACGCGCGCAGGAGGATCCGTGAGGCGACACTTGGGGAGCGAATGAAAACCTCTGCGCAGGACCTGGGGCTTGAGGAACTCTGTCTACGTCACGATGCGGCCTTGCGCCGGTTTCTCGCACGCATGCTTCGCTGTGAGGAGACGGCCGCCGAAGTGGCGCAGGAGGCCTATCTGCGCCTGCTGCGCTTCGCGCCAGGGCGGGCCATCGACGACTCACGGGCCTATCTTTTCCAGATCGCCGTGAATGTGGCGCGCGATCGCATGGCACGCGAGCGCAAAAGGGACGGCGCGGCCGGAGAGCATCAAGCGGAGACACTGCGCTGTCCCTTGCCCGATGCGGAGTCCGCCACCCTGGAGCGCGAACGCCTGCGCATTCTCTCTGCTGCCGTCGACGACTTGCCGCCGCGCTGTCGTGAGGTTTTTCTGATGAGCCGGCTGGACGGTCTGCGCAACGGTGAGATCGCCGAGCGTCTCGGCATCTCCCGCAATATGGTCGAGAAGCACATCATCAAGGCGATGCTGCACTGTCGGCGCCGTCTCGACGCAGCCGGTGGTTAGCCGATAGTTTGTCGAACGGCGGACGTCAGGAGTCCTGACTGTCAGGGAGTCTGGGGTATGGGGGATGCGCGGGGGCAGTCCGCGCACTTGGCCAACAGGCCCTAGCATTGCCGTGGTTCGGCGGGCAGCATGGCGGAATGACAGAGTCGCAGACATCATCCGAAGACCGCATCGCCGAGGACGCGACCGCTTGGCTCGTCCGAATGTCGTCGGGTGATATCGCTGCAGACGATCGCCGCGCCTTCAGCGCCTGGCTCGAGCGTAGCCCCGCCCACCGCGAGGCTTATGCGCAAGCCGAGGCGCTTTGGAGCGAGCTCGGTCAAATCCCCGACCCGCGAACCCGGCACAACCAGTTTGCCGTGCGGCGTCATGACAGCGTGCGCCGCCGACGCGACGCAGGCTCGACACGCCGCAACGCCTATCGCATGACTGCGCTCGCGGCCTCCCTCCTGCTCGTCGCCGCCGTCGGACTGTGGACATCTGGAACGTTCGGCCGGCTTGGCGCCGATCATGCCACCGGCGTGGGTGAGACGAAGCAGATCGCGCTGGCTGACGGCTCTCTTGTCGGTCTCAACACGAACACGGCGCTGGCTCTCGATTTCACAAGCGCCTGCCGTTGCGTCCGCCTCATTCGGGGCGAAGCTTTCTTCACGGTGGTGGCCGATGCTGAGCGGCCGTTCCAAGTGGCAGCCCAAGAGGGGACGGCGCGCGCCATCGGCACGGCCTTCAATGTTCGCAACGACGGAGAGGCCGTGATCGTCTCCGTGGCAGAGGGAAAGGTGCGCGTAACCGGAGACTCCGTTGGCACAGTAGAAGATGGAAGCGCCGTGCTCACCGCCGGCGAGCTTGGCGCCTACGGTCCGACAGGAGAGGTGAAGACGGCGGCGGCCGACGTTGAAGCCCTGACCGCTTGGCGCCGGGGAAGGCTCGTCTTTGCGGACCGGCGACTGCGCGATGTTGTAGCCGAGCTCGACCGCTACCGTCCAGGTACCATTGTCTTCTTGGAGTCCGCCATCGCCGATGAGCGCTTCACCGGCGTCTTCGACCTGTCGGACAGCGATGGGACGCTCGACGCCATCGAGACGACGCTGGCCGTCGACGTCATTCGCGTGACCCCCTGGCTAACGCTATTGCGCGCCCGCGACTGACCTGGTTCGTCGCGCATTCCGTCGCTTGGAACGTTGCTCTCGGAAATCTTTCATTCTCGACGTCAGGAGTTCGTCCCCTCCAGCGGTCTAACCCCAAAAGACCGGCGCAGGCCTGCCTGCGATCGGTCACCGATAAGAGAGGGGTGGGTCGAATGCAGGCGAGCAATGGCGAACAACAAGGGCCGAGTGCGGCACAGGCAGCGACGCCGGACAGTCTATGTGTGGCACGAGCGTTTTTCTGCGCTTTCCTGCTGCTCGGTCTTGCCTCGGCCAAGCCGGCCGGAGCCGACGAGTGGCCATCGTCGTTGGATGGCATCGAGACGAGCCCGTCCTACCGCATCGATTTCTCACAGTACCAAATCGCCCAAGCCGGTGAGGCCGGCCCCTTGCAGCAGTTCGATATCCCGGCCGGCGATTTGCAGTCGGCCTTGCTGCAGTTTTCAGAAGCCGTCGACTTGCAGCTCCTCTATTCGGCAGATCTGACCGCCGGCTTGCAGACCCAAGGCGTGCGAGGCAGTCACACACCGGAGGGCGCGCTTCGGCTGCTGATCGCGGGCACCGGGCTGGACTTCCGCTTCGCCAACGCCAACACGGTGACCTTGGAGCGACGCGTGGTCGAGGGTGGCGAAACGGAGGGCGACGGGCCGGCACAGCTTGACCCTGTCACGGTCACCGGGGCGCGTTTCGCAACACCGGTATCCGAGCTTCCCGCTGCGATCACAATTCTCGATCAACAGGACCTCGACCAGCAGCCCACCTTCCAGCGCGACCCTGTTGCCGGACTCGCTAAAGCCGTCCCGGGATACAACTTCACCAGTCCGCTGGGCAGCGGCGCCAAGCTTCGCGGGCGGGAGGTCTCCTTCCGCGTCAACAACATCGAGGTCAATCAGCGCTTTCGGCCGACCGGCAACGCGATCTTCGACCTGCCGCCCGACGCCTTCAATCGTGTCGAGGTGGTGCGGGGCGCGGATGCCACCTTCGGGTTCGGCGCCAGCGGCGGCGCGGTGAACTTCCGTACCCCCGAACCCATCCCGGGCGAGATGCAGCTGACGTCGACCTTCGGCTTCATGGTACAACCGACCGATATCGAGGACAGCATCAGTCCGAGAGCGCGGCAGAGCGTCACCGGCTCTCTGGACAGTCTGGACTACTGGGTGGAAGTGGGTGGCTCGATCAACCAAACGCTGTTCGACCCGGACGGTGATCCGCTTCCGGACAGCGACGAAACCTTCTCCAACAGCGACGTCATCGATTTCAATACGAGCCTGACCTGGAACCTCGATGAGGAACAGCGGCTCAAGACCAGCCATTTCTTCATCAGAACGTTCCAGGATCCCGAGTTCATCGCCGTGGCCGACGGCGACCCGGATACCAACCGAAAGACCTCGACGGTTCCCTTCTCGGATTTCGGCGATGCCTTCGAGGACCCTCACCGGCGGCAGTACATCGGAACGGCCAGCTACGAGAACGACGACGTGTTGGGCAGTCGCCTCGATTTCACGGTCTTTTATCAGAACCGCGTTCTGAGGCAGACGCCGGGCGAAGTCGCGCCGCCGCTATTCCTCCAGGTCCGCGAGGAAAACAGCCGGGTTGGTGCGCGGGTCAACTTCGAAACACCGATCACCTTCTTGGACGACAGCTGGTTCGCCGGCACAAGCATCACCTGGGGGGCGGACGTCCAACGGTTCGACTACAACGCCGAGGAGGTTTCGGACCCGGCCGTGCCCTTCCTGTTTCTGGTTCCCGAAGCCGAGGAGACCAGTGGCGCCGGCTTCGCACAGCTCCGCGTCCCCTTCCTGGAGGACTTCCTCTTCACCGGCGGCGTTCGCTATGAAGACACCGTGGTCGACATCGGCGATGCCAACCTGGCACCTGCGTTCGGAGGCGCGTTCGAGGGCGGCCGTGTGAGCTTCGATCAGCCGCTCTTCAACGCCGGCTTGGTCTATTTCGCGACCGACGAGATCGAGCTCTATGCCAGCTTCTCGCAGGCGGCGGACATCCTCGATATTGCCCGGGCGCCACGATTGACTAGCATCACCTCCGCCGACCAAATCCGGCCGGACCCCTCGACGACCGACCAGTACGAGGTGGGCTTCCGCGGCAACTGGGACAGAGTCCAGGCCACGGCGGCCGTCTTCTTCAGCGAGTCCGACCGGGCCAGCTCGTTCACGGTTGTGCCCGGCACGGCGTTCGCGGCGCCCGTGCGCAGGCCGCAGGAAATTTACGGTGCCGAAGTGACGCTGGACGTGCAGCCTTGGCGTCCGCTGGGTCTCGGCGGCACCGTGTCGTTCAGCGAGGGAACGACCAAGCTGGAAGATGGAGAAAAGGTCGACTTGACGGCCGACGAAATCCAGCCGTTGAAGCTAACGGGCTATGTCGAAGTCAGTCCCTTCAGCTGGTGGCGCAGTCGTCTTCAGGTGTCGCATCAGTTCTCTTCCGATGGGACCCCGGAATTAAATGAGTTCGGCACCGATGCTCTGACCTTCGTCGACCTCTACACGCAGCTGGACGTCGGACCTGGAACCTTCCAACTCGGCGTCGAAAACCTGTTCAACACCACGGAGTTCAATCCGACGGCTCAGGTCAATCGCAACGGCGTGCTGGGGCAGGTTGCCAACGTGCCTTTCCCAGGCACCACGATCTTCGCGAGCTACTCCATCAAGTGGTGACGGCTAACGCTCACCTCACTTGGCGCCAGGCTGCGCATTGCGGCGCCTGGCAGGTGGTTGTAGAAGAGGTGAGCAGCATGCGAATGACTCGCATTATCGTGTTCATGGCAAGGATGATGAGGGAGCGGCGATGACCGTTGAGTCCGTGGGCGGCATGGCGCCGGTCGCGCGCAACCGGCGCAAGCGCTCCACCTCCAGCATCGCCTTTCTGATTCATTCGGCCACGGGTCTGTGGCTCACCATCCTGCTGGCGGTGGTGATGATCAGCGGCACGATCACGGTGCTTTTCGCCGAGATCGACTGGCTGATCTATCCCGAGATGCGGGTCGCGCCAGCCGAGAACCGGGTCAATCCCGGCGTGCTCTACGACAGCGTGCTCGCTGCTTATCCCGACGTCGGGGTGAACAGCGTGCAGACCGGCGCCATGACCGAGCGGCGGGCCGCCTCGGCCCTGGTGGCGGTGCCCGGGGGCGGCTTCCGCTCGGTCTGGGTCGATCAGTTCACAGGCCAGGTGATCGGCGATACGCCCTTCATCACCGTCGGGCGCTTCATCAACGTGCTGCACACCAACCTCTTCCTGCCTGCCGTCGGCCGCTACGTGGTCAACTTCTTCGGGGTCATGCTGCTGATCTCCATCGTCACCGGGCTGATCACCTACAAGAAGTTCTGGCGCGGCTTCCTGAGGCGCCCGCGCTTTCATCGGGACGGGCGCACGTGGCTCGGCGATCTGCATCGGCTCACGGCGCTCTGGTCGGTCTGGTTTCTGCTGATCATCGGCCTGACCGGCACCTGGTGGTTCTACCTGAATCCGCTCGTCGAGCCGGGCGGCGCGCCGGATATCGTCGCCGAGCGGCCGGAGCCGCCGACGCTGACCACGGCGGAATTGGATGCGCTCGGCCCGGAGACGCCGACGCCGCGTTCGGGGGCGGAGATCGTCGCCGCCGTCCAGGCCGCCTATCCCGACATGGCGGTGACGCTGCTCCTGCCACCGGCCAACCCGAGCCAGCCTTTCACGGTGCGTGGCGACCGCGGCGAGGTGTTGGTCCAGACCGGCATCAACATCGTCTACGTCAATCCCTACACGGCGGAGATCATGGGCGTGCGCCTGTCGGAGGACTGGACCGCGACGCAGCGCATCGATGCCGCCATGCATCCGCTGCACTACGGCACCTGGGCCAAGAGCGGCGCGGCCGACCTGACGGTCAAGCTGGTCTGGTTTCTGGGCGGGGCGGTGGCCAGCTTCCTCGCGGTCTCCGGCCTGATCATCTACATGAAGCGCACCCGCCGCGCCGTCGCGGAACTGCTGGTCGGGACTCGGCTCGCGGCGGGTTTGCGCAAGACTTGGCACTGGCTGAAGCCTTGGGGTGGCCCCATGGGCGCCTTCAAGTACGTCAATCTGCTGGCAGTTGTCGGCATCGTCTCGGGCGGCATCCTGGTGCTGTCGCTCGGCGCCGAGGGCATCGGCGACAAGGGCACGCGCTTCGAGACGCAGGCCGTAGGGCCCTTCCAAGTCACCCCGGTCGCTCTCGCCGGATTCCTTGAGGCCGACCTGCCGGCCATCCGTCCCGGCGCGGACGCCGACGTCTTCCCCGAGATCGCCGAGGGGCGCTTCCGCGATGCACGCTTCATCCGCGTTGGATTGTCGGATGCCGCCGGCGAAGACATCGACAGCGCCCCGGTTGAAGGCGCAGAAGGCATCGCCCACGGTCACGTCCATCTGCCCGAGGCGCTGGACGGCGTTCGTCTCTGGGTCGAGATCGAAGGCTGGGACGGCCGAACGCACCGCGGGCTGTGGCCGCTTCTCGAAAACTAGCGCCTCCCCGAAGAGGGCTGCGTTTCAAAGCGCATCTGACCTCAAAGCGTTGCGGACCTGAGGCTCAGCCGCTAAGAGTTGCTGCGAACGGTTCTCAATAAGGGCCGTCCGCCCGTGCGACTCCTGGCGCTGTCGGCCCCACGATCGTACCGGCAAGGGTCGGAGGGGAGACGTGACGCTGGGCCAGGACAGAACTGCTGTCAGCTTGTTCATGGCACATCGCCGCGCGCTGATCGACTATGCCAGCAGCATCACCGGCAGCCGCGCGCAGGCGGAGGATCTCGTCCAAGAGGCCTGGCTGCGTTTCGATAAAGCCTCGAAAGGCCGCTTCCTCGAGGACGCGAAAGGCTACCTCTATCGGATCGTGCGGAACCTCGCCGTCGACCAGCATCGTCGAACGGCCCGCGAGCACCGGCTGATCTCGCGAGACGACCTGGAGCAGGCGGCCGAGACCTGCCCGGACGAGACCTCTTCGCCGGAGACAATCGCGCTTTTCAGGGACGAGGTCCGCTGCGTGACGGAGGCCATGGCGGAGCTGCCCGAGCGCACGCGCATCGCCTTCGAGATGCACCGCTTCGGGGGCGCCACGCTCAAGGAGATTGCGGCCTTCCTGGGCATCTCGGTGTCCCTTGCCCAGCTACTCGTCATCGACGGCGCGGAGCACTGCAAGCAACGGCTGGCGAAACGATGATTGCGAACCGCCGCCAATTTTGGAACTCACCCCTTCGACAGACGTTTTGTGTATAGAGCGTCTTGCGACGCATGCCCGCAGACCGGGAGCGCAGATGTCTGCTCTCGGCAGGGCTGAGAGAAGGGCATGGCAGAGGACGATAGAGACCATAGCGATTTGAGCGTTCGGCAGGCGTCCCGGGAAGCCAGCGGCTGGATGACTCGCCTGCAGGATTCCCCGGACGACGTCATGCTCCGGCAAGAGTTCGACGACTGGCTCAGCAAGCCTGTCAACGCGGCGGCCTGGGAAGAGATGCAGCGCATGATGCGGGCGGTCGCCGCGGCCTCGCCGCGCCATGCGGCGCGCTGGGGAGCTTTCCTAAAGGAGGCGCGGGCGGGCGCTGAGAACGGGGCGACGCCGGACGAAGGACGGACAGGGCGCTGGCCGCCCAGCACTCGCCGCGGCCTTGAGGACGCTGCACGCATACGGGCGTCGACCGGCCGCCCATACCGGCGTCGGGCCTTCGGACTCGCCGGTCTTGCGGCAGTCGCTGCGATCCTGGCCGTTGTGGCGGGGCCTGAGCTCACACGGCACCTGCAGGCGGACTATGCGACCGCCACGGCCGAGACTCGAACTCTGCGTCTGGCGGACGACAGCGTCATCACCGTCGCACCCGCCAGCGCTATCGCCGTGTCCTATGCCAAGGGCGCGCGGCAGATTCGCTTGCTCTCAGGCGAGGTCTATGTCGAGGTGACGCCCGACGCCGCGCGGCCTTTCTTAGTCTCGACCGACAGCGCTCAGGTCACTGTCCTTGGCACCGCCTTCAATGTCTCGCAAAGCGACGACGGGGCGGAGGTCGGTGTCGCGTATGGGGCGGTCCAGGTCGAGCAGAGCGGCAGTGGCGAGCTTGTCGCGGGCGCGCTAGGAGCGGGCGAGTTCGTGCGGGTCGAGCGATCAGGGGCTGTCCAGCGCGGCAAACAGCCGGCCTCGCAGATCGGTGCCTGGCGCCAGAACCAGCTCATCGCGCAGGACCAGCCGCTTCGGGACGTGCTGGACCGGCTTCGGCGCTACCATGCCGGCGCGATTGTCGTAACGGACGGCTCCCTCGCGGAGCAACCGGTCACCGGCGTCTACGATCTCGGCAAGCCCGTCGCCGCGCTGCGCGCCATTGCGCGCTCCCAGAACGCCGTGGTTCGGGAGATCACACCCTGGCTGCTCATCGTGTCACGCTCATAGACACATGAGTAAAATCAAGAGCTTTTAGGGCAGCGGCGACTTTTTTTGGAATCTGCCATCCCCGACAGCGTTTCGTGACTAGACGCGAGAGTGCGTCGCATTCGCAGAATGTGCGTGCGGCGTCTTGCGCGGGTCGGACAACGCAGGATGGGGATTGGCCGTGAGACTGGCGACAAAAAAACAAGCAAGAATGAACGGTCGTCTGACGACGCTCGTCGGCGCTTTAACGGCGATGGTCGCCGCGGCAACGCTGGCGGTCAGCGTTCCCACTCATGCGCAGGCCTCCGGCTCGCCGATCCGTCTCGCGCAGTTGTCCGCAGAGCGGACGTTCGACATCGCAGCGCAGCCCCTCACAACGGCACTCACCCAGTTCGGACAGCAGTCCGGCCTTCAGGTCACGGTGCACGGCACGCTGCCCCGGGACATGTCTGCGCCCGCCGTGCTTGGCACGATGACCAGCGAAGAGGCCCTGACCCGCCTGCTTGCGGGCAGCGGGCTGACCTACGTCGTGACGGACGAAACGACGGTGGCCATCGAGAGGCCGGGGCAGCAAAACGATGACGGCGCGATGGTGCTCGGTCCGATCACGGTGGAAGGCAGGGCCGAGTCCGCCTACGGGCCGGTCGAGGGATATTTGGCGACGCGCAGCGCCACCGCGACCAAAACCGATACGCCGATCATCGATACGCCGGCGTCCATCCAGGTTGTCCCGCGTGAAGTCATCAAGGACCAAGGCGCCACGCGGCTAGCCGATGTCGTGCGCAACGTCAGTAGCGTGCAGGTTGGCGGAACCGGCGGCAACCGCAGTGATATCTTCCTGATACGCGGTTTTGCCGCGAACCGTATTTCCAGGGACGGTTTCCTCTCCGCCCCGTCATTTGGCGACGCTGGGCAACTTGGCCTGGCCAATGTGGAGCGGGTGGAGGTTTTGAAGGGCCCGCCCAGCGTCTTGTACGGCCCCGCCGATCCCGGCGGGCTCGTCAATATCGTGACCAAGAAGCCGGGAGCCGAGCCGCATTACATCATCACCGGACGGGCGGGAAGTTTCGATTTCTACGAGAGCGATATCGATTTCAACCAGCCGCTGACGGAAGACGGCAAGCTGCTGGCGCGCTTGAATGCGTCTTATGAGAATGCTGGCAGTTTCCGGGACTACTTCGTCAATTCAGAACGCATTCAGGTCGCGCCGTCGCTGCGCTGGGTTCCGACGTCCCGCACGACAGTCGATTTCGATCTTGAGTATTATAGGCAAGACCAACAGTTCGACTACGGCGTGGTTGCCGTCGACGGCAAAGCGCTGGCCCTGCCCCGCGAGCGTTTCTTGGGCGAACGAGGGGACCGCGCCGAATCCGACGAACTCCGGCTCCAGACGAGCGTCGACCATGAGTTCAATGACGATTGGTCGCTCCGGGCGTTGGCGCGCTTCTCGGATACCAATGCCACGCCGACACAGTCGTTCCCGCTCGGATTGGAAGCTGACGGGCGGACTCTCAACCGGCGTTTCTTCGCGTTCAACCAGGACTATCAGAACTATGCTCTGCAAGCGAACCTGACCGGCAAGTTCGAAACAGGGCCGCTTGAGCACCAACTCCTCTTCGGCGCGGACAGCAACTTCACGCGGTTCAAATCGGAGGCCCGATCCGCTGATCTCGACCCCATCGACATATTCAATCCGGTCTACGGCGCAACGCCGGGCCCGCTTTCAGCGCCGGGCACGCAGGATCGGCGGATCGATTTCTACGGCATCTACCTTCAAGACCTGATCTCGTTCGGAGACTATTGGAAACTGCTTCTCGGCGGCCGGTTCGACACGGCGAAAACGCGGTTCGATCGCAACGATGTCAACGTAACGGATAAATGGGACCAGGCTTTCTCGCCGCGCGCGGGGCTCGTCTATCAGCCGATTGACGACCTGAGCATCTATGCCAGCTATACGACGTCATTCTTGCCGCCCTTGAGCGGCGCTAGCTTCGACGGCGAAGAATTCGAGCCGGAAGAAGGCGAACAGTTCGAAATCGGCGTCAAGCGCGATTGGTTCGATGGCCGGCTTTCGACGACGTTGGCCGCCTATCAGTTGACACGCTCGAACGTCTCGACGGCCGATCCCCAGAACCCGACCTTTTCGATACAGGTCGGCGAGCAACGCAGCCGTGGCGTCGAATTCGATGTCGCCGGCGAACTGGCGCCGGGATGGAACATAATAGGTTCGCTCGCCTACCTCGATGCGGAAGTCACCAAGGACAACACGCTCCCCGTCGGCAATCAGCTCGTCAACGCGCCGAAATGGAGCGGCAGTCTTTGGGCAACATACGCTTTTCAAGGTAGTCCTCTGCGCGGGCTCGAGATCGGCAGCGGCGTCTTCGTGGTCGGCGACCGAAAAGCCGACTTCGCCAATCAGGTCGACGTCGATGGATACGCACGGGTCGACCTGTTTGCCCGTTATGAGATCAACGACAACATCAGCTTCGCGCTCAACATCGAAAATCTGTTCGACGAGGACTACGTCGAGGGTGTGGTGTTCGGCCCGAACTTCATAGAACCCGGTGCACCTCGTTCCGTGTTCGGCACGGTCCAGATCAAGTTCTAAAGAAGCTGTGCCGTTGACGCGATGAAATCACCGACGCATTTCGCCAAGCCGAACAACTCAAATCGGTTCTCACCTGCGTCGTCTTGGCGCATAACGCAACGCCTGCTTCTCGCAATCGTCGGCGGCTATTTTACGGCCGCCGGCATTGCGGCGCTTATGGCTTTGGCGTTATCGCGCGTGATGCCGCCGAGCGAAGCCGGGACCCTCATGGCGATGCTGGCGTTCGTTATCTACCTTGCCTTGCTGTTGTGGGCCTTCGCCGAACGGCGGTCGGCCCGGCTGTGGTGGGTGTTGGGCCTTGGCGGAGCGCTCGCCTTCGGGGGCGCGGAGATGTTGCCCGCGCTGACAGGGGCACCTCGTGGGTGACACCTTCCGGGAATCCATGGGCTGGCTGCACACCTGGGCAGGCGTCGTGCTCGGAGCGCTCCTCTTTGCGGTTTTCTGGACCGGGACCCTGTCCGTCTTCGACAAAGAGATCGACCGCTGGATGATGCCGGAGACGCGGCTGGCTGCGACCGACCGGCTTTCCTGGCCCCCCTTGCTCGATACCGCGCGCGAACTGGCTCCCGACGCCCCGTTCTGGAGTTTTTTCCTGCCAAGCGAGCGCGTCCCGGTGGTCCGGATTTTCTACCGGAATTCGGCCGGTGATTTCACCTTTCGCGACATCGAACCACGGACCGGCGCTTTGCTGCCCGATGCCGGCACCTTGGCGGGCACGCGGTTCATCTTCCCGTTTCATTACAGCTTGCATCTGCGATGGAACGACCTCGGCTACTGGCTCGTCGGGCTGGCCGGCATGGCGACGTTGGTGCTGCTGGTGTCCGGCGTCGTCATCCACCGCAAGATCTTCATGGATTTTTTCACGTTCCGACCGGACAGGAAGTTGCCGCGGTCCAGTCTCGATCTGCACAATCTCACAGGCGTCCTGGCTCTGCCGTTCCATTTCGTAATGGCGCTCTCCGGACTGATCATTTTTATTGCGATCTATTTCCCAGCGGTTATTTCGTCCGCTTACGACGGTGACAGGGCGGCCTTCTACAAAGAAGCCTTCGGGATCTACCGGACTAACACCTCAGGTGAGCCCGCCTCTCAGAGCTTGGCGCCGTTAGACGACATGGTGGCTGAGGCTTCGCGGCGATGGAACGGCGAGCCCCCACAGCTCGTCCGCGTATGGCATCCGAACGACGCGGAAGCGTATGTGGAAGTCCGGCACAGTGTCAAAAAAAGCGTCAGCTATAAACTTGACGCGGTCTATTTCGATGGCATCATGGGCGCGGTTTTGCATGAGCATTCAAGTGGTCCGGTCGTGAGCGTCCAGCGCTTTATCGCCGGGCTTCATTTCATTCAATTCGAACACTGGCCGCTGCGTTGGATCTACTTCGTGCTTGGCCTCTCCGGCTGCGTGATGATCGCGACCGGCTATATCTATTGGTTGGAGACGCGCCGTAAACGCCACGCTGCGCAAGGTCTGCCAGGCGTGCGCATCGTCGAAGGACTGACCGTAGGCTCCGTCTCCGGAATCGTCATTGCGACGCTCGCCTTTTTCGTGGCCAATCGGCTGCTGCCGTTCGATACGAGCTTCGTCGGCCAAGATCGTGCGGCCCTCGAAGTCTGGGCCTTCTATCTCGTCTGGCTCGTCACCTTCGCCCATGCCTGGGCTCGGCCCGGCCGGGCGTGGCGGGAACAGTGCTGGACGATTGCCGGCCTGGCCGTGCTGGCCGTCGTGCTCAACGCCGCGACGACCGGCGATCATCTGGTCCGCTCGCTTGCTCATCGGCATCTCTGGCCGGTCGCCGGCATGGACCTCCTGTTGCTCGCCGGCGCGGCGGTCGCGCTCCTCATCGCGTTGCGCCTCGCCCGGAGATGCCGCGCCGTCCATCCGTCGCAAAACGCGCTGAAGGCGGCAGAGTAGTGGCGATAGAGTAGCGGCGATGGCGGGATGGCTCCTCCTGGCCGGCATAGTGACCGCCGCCTATCTCGGTTTCGCCCTGTTGGCCTTGACCCAGGCACGGCCTTGGCAGCGGGTCAGCCAGGCAGCGCCGCTGACGGGCATCCGGCGGCTGGTGCTGCGCACACTGGGCGGTCTCGCTCTCCTTCTTTCGCTGGCCCTCTGCCTTGTCCGGGACGGACCAAGCTTCGGCGTCCTCCTCTGGGCGACCGCGATCAGCATTGCCGCTGCAGCGGTCGCCTTTACGCTGACTTGGCGTCCGTCCCTGCTGCGCCCACTGGTCAAGATGGTGGCTGCGAGCGGCGACGGGTGTCGCGCGCGCCAACGACACGACAAGTCGGACGATCCCTTGGGCATAGATCGGGCATAGGAAAACAAGGCACGCCACGCAGGCTTTCCTCGATTTGCTGCGGACGCGCAGTTGCAGCTTGGCATAAGCCATTGCGAGCCTGGACCTCGACCGCTAAGAGTCACTGCGAATTGTTCTCAATAAGATACGTTTTCGCGCGCGACTCAGGTCGTCTTTGGGGCGCGGCGCGACGAAACCGGTTGGAGGGGAGGCTTGGCACCGGGCCAGGACAGCACGGCCATCGGCCTGTTCATGGCGCACCGCCGTGGGCTCGTGAACTATGCGAGCAGCATCGTCGGGAGCCGGGCGCAGGCGGAGGAACTCGTCCAAGAGGCTTGGCTGCGTTTCGATGAGGCCTCCAAAGGCCGTCTTCTGGAGGACGCAACGGGATATCTCTATCGGATCGTCCGCAATCTGGCGCTCGATGGCAGACGACGCATGGCCCGCGAAAGCCAGCTCATTGCCGACGATGATTTCGAGAAGGCTGCCGGAGCTTGTCCCGACACGGCCCCTTCGCCGGAAAGCGTCGCGCTCTACAAGGACGAGTACACACTCGTCATGGAAGCCCTTGCGGAATTGCCGGAGCGCACGCGCATCGCTTTCGAAATGCACCGTTTCGGTGACGCCAAGCTGAGAGAAATAGCCGCTGTGCTGGGAATTTCTCTTCCGCTTGCTCACAGGCTGGTTGCAGACGCCGTCCAGCATTGCAAGGAGCGGCTTGGATGGCCATGACGCCGTCAGGCGCTTGAGGAACTTTTAGAAAAGGCCGTCCTGCATGCGTTTCATCCATAGAACGCGTCGCAACCAGTGGCTTTGGATCAGGAGCATTCCGTCCTGGGCCGAGCGGCGCTGAGGGAGCGGCATGGCCGGGAAAACGGATCCGATTCAGAAGCGGGCTTCGAAGGAGGCAACGGACTGGTTCATTCTGCTCAAAGACGCCCCTGACGATGCCGACCTCCGGCGGGAATTCGAGGCCTGGCGCCATAGGAGCCCGGTCAACAAAGCGGCTTGGGATTCGCTCCGACGGGCCTCGGAGGCGATGGACAAGGCAATGCCGGCGTACTCGGATCGCTGGGAGCCGTTACTCGCCAAGTTGCGTGCCCGAACGCAAGGCGAGAACGCGAACGATCTGCGGCCGACAGTCATTGGCGCCCGGCGCTCGGCCGATCTGCAAAGGCGCTCCGGGGTTGGCCACGGGGGTCGTCGGCACGCGCTGCAGCTCGGCGGGCTTGCCGCGGCGGCCTGTCTTGTGGCGCTCCTCGTCGGGCCAGGTCTACTGCGGGATCTGAGCGCGGACCATGCGACCGGCACGGCGGAAGTCAGAACGATACGGCTCCCGGATGACAGTGCGGTCACCCTGGCGCCGGAAAGTGCCATCGCCGTCTCCTACACGCCCGGCGAGCGCCAAATCCAGCTTCTCGCGGGCGAAGCCTTCTTCGCGGTCACGCCGAATGCCACGCGGCCGTTCCGGGTCGTGGCCAAGGTCGTCGACGTCACCGTCCTCGGAACCGCCTTTGACGTTCGCCGCGGCGACGAAGGGGCCAGGGTCGCTGTTGCAGAGGGCATGGTGCGGGTCAGCCACGACGGGGCGACTCGGATGGCCGAGACCTTGGCCGCGGGCCAGTCGGTTCGGGTGAGCTGGGTTGGACGGTCCGAGCGAAGCGACCTTCCGGTCGACCGAATTGCCGCCTGGCGGCACAATCAGCTCATTGCGCGGGACCAGCCGCTTGGCGAGGTGGTTGACGAACTACGCCGCTTCTACGCCGGCCGGATCATCGTCACGGATGCGGCGCTGGCCGCGCGGCCGGTGACCGGTGTCTACGATCTGGCCGATCCCATAGCCGCGCTGCGTGGCATTGCCCGCGCCCAGAACGCCGTCGTTCGCCGCATCACGCCTTGGCTGATCTTCGTCTCGGCGTCGTGAAAAACTCCGAGCCTCAATCGGTTATCTCGTTCCGGGAACTTTTTAGAGAAAAGCTTCTTCCGCGGTCGTTCCGTCCATAGAAGCGCGACTGCGTCGCAGTCGCAAACAAGCGGCGGCGCGTTATCGCGGCCGCGATAACGACGGAACATGGAGATCGACCGTGGTTTTGGGGGTGAAGGCGCGAATTGGCACCGGCAATCGGCGAAGGATCCTGGCCAGTGCTGTGATAATGACGACGGCCCTGACGCCCGCGCTTGCAGCAATGCCTGCCTGGGCTCAGCAGCCCGCAGCTTCAGCGGCGGCGACGACACAACTCCGGTCGGAGCGAAACTTCGACATTCCGGCGCAGCCGCTGACGGATGCGCTCGTCGCCTTCGGCCGGCAATCCGGTATGCAGATTACTGTCGATGGCACGCTGCCCCGGGACATGTCCGCGCCCGCCGTGCGCGGCGCGATGATCAGCGAAGAGGCCTTGACCCGCCTGCTTGCCGGTAGCGGGCTGACCTACGTCGTCACGGACGAAACGACGGTGGCTATCGAGAGGCCGGGGCAGCAGGACGATGACGGCGCGATGGTGCTCGATCCGATCACGGTGGAAGGCAGGGCCGACTATGGTACGGCGCAAATCGGAACTTTGCCGCCCGCCTATCCGGGCGGGCAGGTGGCGCGCGGCAGCCGCATGGGCGCTCTGGGCAATCGGGACATTTTCGATACGCCGCTCAGCACCAAGGCTTACACCGACGAGCTCATCCGCGACCAACAAGCGATCACCATCGTCGATGTCGTGGAGAACGATCCGTCGGTCAATGTGAACCTGGCTCCTTCCTCGGGGAATCAGTTTCTCATTCGAGGGTTGCCGCTTTTCAATGCCGAGTTTCTTATCGATGGTCTCTCGGGATTGAACCTCGGCGCTTTTACCACGACCACAGGCTACGAGCGGGTCGAGGTCATCAAGGGGCCGGACGCCATGTTGAGCGGAATGAACATGTTCGGCTCAAGCGCGGGTGGCTCGATCAATCTCGTGCCGAAGCGCGCCGGGGACGAGGCGATCACTCGGCTGACGGCAAGTTATGAGAATGAGGCCGTCGGGGGATTTCAAGCCGACGTCGGAAGGCGCTTTGGCAACGACAAGGCCTTTGGCGCAAGGCTCGATCTGTCTCATCGGCAGGGCGACACGGCGATAGACTTGCAAAGCTGGAGGGACACCGCGGTTGCTGCGGGATTGGACTACCAAGGCGAGCGTTTCCGCGCCGCCCTCGACCTGCGCTATTTCGACGCGCGGGTCGACGCATTCAGCGCCAATTACCGGGCCGCTTTGGGCTTTGCTCTTCCGGGTCCGCCCGATGCGAGCAGTAACCCCAAACAGGCTTGGGAGTTCGTCGACGAACGGTCTGTCCGTGGTATCGTCTCGGCCGAGTACGACGTTTTGCGGGACCTGACAGTCGGCTTGAGGTATGGCCGAGCAGAAACCGAGCGCGAAACGTTCGCAACCAGCCTTATCACCATTGCGGATCCGCAGGGAGATTTTTCCAGCAGCGCTTTCTTTTTTCCTGACGAAGAGACGGCGGACACGGCGGAAGCGTCCGTGCGCGGTGACTTTTCAACTGGTCCCCTGGACCATGAGGTTGCTTTCGTCGCTTCCGGCACATGGCGAGAGCGCTCGACGCTGTTTGAGCCGATCACGGGAACAAACTTCAACTCCAATATATTCGACCCCGCGCGCGTGCCGAAACCGAGCCGAGCGGGATTGCAGACATCTCCGCCGAAAACCTCCGAGACGATCCAGGAGAGCTTTGCGCTTGCCGATACGGTCTCTGCCTTCGACGACCGCATTCAATTGACGCTTGGCGCTCGACATCAGACCGTGCAGACCAAGAGCTTCAGTGCGACGACCGGCGAGAAGACGAACGACAACAGGCAGTCGGAAATCACGCCTTCCCTCGGGCTGTTGATCAAGCCCATCGAGACCCTCTCGATCTATGGCAACTATGTCGAAGCACTGGAAGCTGGACCGACTGCGCCTGTGGGTACGGCAAACTCGGGGGAAGCTCTATCGGCGATCAGGACGGAGCAGTTCGAGATCGGTGCGAAGTGGGATTTGGGCGATGTGGGTGTCACCGCAGCACTGTTTCAAATCACTCAGCCCAGTGCCCTCGTCGACCCTACGACAAACGTTTTTGAGATCGATGGGGAACAGCGCAACCGCGGTTTCGAACTGGAGGTTTTCGGAGAGCCGCTCGAGGGTATCCGGCTTCTCGGCGGCTATGCCTTTATCGATGGCGAGCTGACCAAGACAGCAGGCGGGATCAACGACGGCAACACCGCCGTGGGCGTTCCGGAGCATCAGCTGCGGATGTCCGCCGAATGGGACGTTCCGGGTATCGAGGGACTGACGCTTCTTGGCCGCACGCTTTACGCATCGAAGCAATTCCTGAACGCCGGCAATACCCAGAGCATTCCCGGATGGGTCCGATTCGACCTGGGGGCCCGGTACAGCTTCGATGCCTACGGCACGCCTTTCACGGCACGGCTCAACGTCGAAAATGTGGCCGACAGCAACTACTGGCAGTCCACGGGGCGGAGCTTTCTTTCGACAGGACAGCCTCGCACGTTCTTGTTCTCCTTGTCGGTGGACTTCTAGGTAGACCGAGACACTCAGAGACTCCGATATGACGACCCGAGCGTGGTTCCGGGTTCATAGCTTTACCGGCGTGATCACGGGGCTGCTGCTGTTCGTCATCTGCTGGAGCGGAACCTTCGCCGTCATTGCCAACGAACTCGACTGGTTGGTGACGCAGGAAGCACGGGTCGAGGCCGGTGGGCAGCCGCAGAGCTGGGGCGTCATTGTCGAGGCCGTCGGGGCCGCTTACCCCGCTGCCGAGATCAACCTCTTGCAATCGCCGCTTTATGCCGGAAGTGTGGCTCGGGTGCGGGTTGACTTGACCAATCAGCGGCTCGTGTGGGTTTACGTCGACCCCTATACTGGAGAGGTGCAGGGCGCGCGCAGCTTCTTCAACGTGCAGCGTTTCTTCCGCAGTTTCCACATGAGCCTTTTCCTGCCGGATGTGGGCCTCTATCTCGTCTCGCTCCTCGGGGTGACGATGCTGGTCTCGCTTGCCGCCGCGCTGGCCTTCTACAAGCGCTGGTGGCAGCGCTTCTTCAAGCTGCCGCGGGGGCGAGGCCGTGCCTTCTGGAGCGAGACCCACAAGCTGGCCGGGCTCTGGTCGGTCTGGTTCCTGCTGGTCATCGGCCTTACGGGAGTCTGGTATCTTTTCGAGATGGCGCGCATGGATTTCGGCGATGGCAAGGTGAGCTTCGCGGGCGCAAGCAAGTTCGCGATGCATAGCATCTCGGCTCCGGTCTCGGATCCCGCGCTGCCACCTCTACCTCTTGATGTGCTGGTCGACCGGGCTTCCGAGCTTCGGCCCGATCTGACAATCCGGCATATCCTTCTGAGTGACGATACAGCTGTCTTTCAGGGCCAAGCCGGGCATTTTCTGGTGCGCGACCGGGCCAACCAACTGCATCTCGACCGGCGCACCGGCGCGCTGCTCTACGCCCAGACGCCGCAAGACTATTCCCTCTATTGGCGGTGGTCTGACACTGCCGACCCGCTGCACTTCGGCGACTTCGGCGGGCTGTGGAGCAAGGCCGTGTGGTTCGTCTTCGGGCTCATCCTTTCAGGTCTGATTCTCACCGGGACCTGGCTCCATGCGCAGAGGCTTGCGAGGGAGGCGGTGGAGCGGTCCCGGCACCGTTGGCCCGGGACAGCGGCCGCAGTTCTCGTCTCGCTGGCCGTGCTCGCTGCTGCTGCAGCAAGCGGCCTCGTGGAGGCGCGGCGCTACGGCCCGATGATCGACGGTGTACAGAGGTTTCCGGAGATCGCCCCCGGCGTTGCCGCGACCATACTCGGCTGGACCGGCGTGACTCTCGCCATCATCGGCGTCTGGACTTTCTTGCTGTGGCGGCCGGAGAAGCTCCTGCGGACATCGCGCATGTCCGCCTTGCGCAATAGGCTCTCCGGCCGGGTAGAGACGAGCGGGGATTAGCAGCCAGGTGACCGAACGAATCCTGGCATCGCCTGCGGCATCTTCACCGGCATTGTCGCCGCCGCTGCCCTCTCCGCTCTCCGACAGCGCATATGTCCTGCGTGCTGCTGTCTGTTGTGTAGGAAGCGCTATAGTCTGGAAGGCGAGGCCGGGTGTTTTTACCGGATGGATCGCAGCCTTGGCATTTGACGACGAGCGTTCGAATGAGCCGCGGTTGAGCCTCAAACGCTACTTGGGAAAGCGACGCTCGAAAGCTGCGATATAGGCATTGCGGGAGGGCTGCAAGTGCTGCCGGCAAACCTCCACCAACGCCTCCCGGTCGCCTTCGCGCAACGCCTCGATCATGCTCCAGTGCTCCTGGCGTACAACATCGAGCGCCGCGCTGTCTGACAAGACGGCAAAGCGGATGGCGTGGGCTTTTTGCGCGAACTCGTTGATGGTTTGAGATAGGTAGGGGTTTCCCAAGGACGCGAAAAGAACCCGGTGAAAGGCGATGTTGTTACGAAACACGCCTCGCAGGTCACCGGCAATCGCAGCGGCGTCGTGGCGCCGCTGGATCGATTCCAGGTCTGCAATCAGCGTCGGCGGAGCCGGCATGGGCACGAGCTTTGCGCCGGTCGTCTCCAAGAGCTCGCGTACATCGTAGATCTGCCTCACTTCTTCCGGCGAATAGGCTTTGACCAGGGCACCGCGGTTGCGCTGGCGTTCCACCAAGCCGATGCGTTCAAGAGCAACGAGTGCTTGCCGGACGAGATGGCGTTTCGCACCGAAGCGCAGCATGAGATCATCCTCGACCAGCCGCTCCTTCGGGTGCAGCTGGCAGAGAACGATGTCTTCCTCGAGGGCTTCCGTGATCTGGTCGAGCGTCAGCGGTTTTTCCGAAGCGTCAAGCTCCAAGGTTTCCGCTTCTCCAACCACTCTCATATCGACTCCTTGATGCACCAAGTCTTCATAGCACTGTTGCGCCAAGCCTAATCGCTTTACCCCACGCTTTCCATCATGGCCGAAAGACGAAAGCCGAGCTTTTCCAGCCGTGAGACGAGCAGCGCGCTGCGCTCTGAGTCCAGTTCATCGAGCGGCGGGCGCACACGCGACCAAACCGGGTCGTCATTATAGTGCGCGATCAGGCTCTTCACAGCCGGGATAACCGGATAGTCCTGAATGGTCTTGCGCACCGCCGTGGCAAAGGCCTGGAACTCATCCGCCTCGGCCGTCTGCCAGGTCTCGTAGATCTTCCGGATCTGGCGGACATGAACACTGCCAGTGGCCGTGATGCAGCCGGCGCCGCCGGCACGCAGCGTATCGAGCAGAAAAACCTCCGAGCCGGCAAAGACATCGAAGCCCGGAAAGCGGTCGAGCAGGGCTTTGGTGTTGGACCAGTCGCCGGAGCTGTCCTTGATGCCCACCACGGTACCCGGATAGCTGCTGATGAGCCGTTCGATCAGGTCGTGGCTGAAGGCGACCTGTGCCACCGGCGGGATATGGTAGAGGTAGATCTTGAGATCGTCCGAGCCGATGCGCTGGATGGTTTCCGAGAAGAAGGCGAAGAGACCGTCGTCGCTGACGCCCTTGTAGTAGAAGGGCGGCAGCATCAAGACGCCGCCGCAACCATGTTCTATCGCGTGCCGGGTCAGTCGGACCGCCTCGGTAAACGAGGTTGCGCCGCAGCCCGGCATCAGCTTGTCGGCGGGGATGCCGGCCCCCAGGAGCCGGTCGAGGAGGGCCATGCGCTCATCGCCCGACATGGAGTTGGATTCGCTTGTCGTGCCGAAGATGGCGAGGCCGTCGGCCCCTTCGTCGAGCAGGTAGCGGCAGAACCGCGAGAAGCGGGCATGGTCGGCTTGGAGGTCGGCATCGAAGGGGGTGACTACGGGCACGAGAACTCCGCGGAAGCGGTTGCTGGTCATGGGCGATATCTCCTAGTCGGACTTGAAACGAAGCGGCGGGCTGATCGGTCGTGAACCAGGTGACGGATGTCAGCTCCAGGGCTCGGCGGCGTAGCGGTCGAGTTCCGCGTCGAGGAATCCGAAGCCAAGGCCCGGCGTGCGCGGCAGCTTGAGGTGGCCGTCCTCAAACGCGAGCTGTGTGTCGACGAGCTTGCGGAAGTTCAGCACTTGGTCGTCGGCGAAGAACTCGACGTAGTGCGCATTGGGCGTGGCAGCGACCAGGTGGACATGCAGGTCGTGGAACCAGTGCGGGCAGAGCACGACGCCGAAGGAGGCCGCCGTGGCGGCGATGCGCCGGAACTCGGTGATGCCGCCGCACACCGCCGCATCGGTCTGCAGGATCATTGCGGCATCCTTGTCCAACAGCTCCTTGAAGCGCCAGCGACCGGCCTCGATCTCGCCGGTCGCCACGGGCACGGTCGTACGCTCCGCCAAACGGCGATGGTTGTCGATATCGTCGGGGCTGAAAGGTTCTTCGATCCAGAAGGGATCATAGCGCTCGAACATGCGCATGTAGCGCACCGCCGTTGCAAGGTCGCTCCAAGCGTTGTTGGCATCGAGCATGACATGGATGTTTGACCCAACGGCTTCGCGGACGGCGGCGATGCGGGCCTCTTCGCCCGCCAGATCAAGGCGCCCGACCTTCATCTTGACCGCGTTGAAGCCCAAAGCGACGTAGGACAGCATCTCTGCCGCCAGTTTGTCGGGGGTCTTGCCGTCGAGATAGTATCCGCCGCTCGCATAGGCCGGAACGCTGTCCTTGGCGACGGCGCCGAGAAAGCTGTAGAGCGGCAGCTCTGCGGCGCGGGCGTTGCGGTCCCAGAGAGCCACGTCGAGGATACTGATTGCCCGCATGACGGACCCGGTTCGTCCGTGTAACAGGGCTTCCTGATACATCTCTTGCCAAAGCCCCTCGACCCGGTGGGCGTCCTCCCCTTCAAGCTTGGGAGCGAGCAGCTCGCGGACGGCCTGTGCCACCAGAGTGCCGGCCCCGCTTCCGGCGTAACAGAACCCAATCCCCGTCACCCCGTCGCTGCCGGTTATGCGAGCCAAGACGTAGTCGCGCTTGAACACCTGCCGATTGGAGAAGCTGGTCGGGTTGTCCAGCGGAACGCTGACGGTGCGTGCTTCGACTTTACGGATCTCGGTCATGGTGTGGTTCTCTTTCAATCGGTTTTGTTCATTTGAGTTGGGTCCGTGCCGTCCCCGTTCCGCCGCTTCCGGATGCGTCGGTACAGCATTGGGAACAGAGGCGTGGCTTGCAGGATCGAAACGGCGGCCAAGAGCAGCAGCACGGTTGCGATGGGGCTCTGCAGGAAGATTCCCCAACTGCCTTGGCCGATCAGCAGCGACTGATGCAGGCTGGTGTCCAGCACCGGCCCTAAGATGAGTCCGATGACCATGGGCGCCAGCGGTACCTGGCATTTGTCGAGCAGGTATCCGACCAAGCCGAAGCCCAGCATGAAGATGACGTCGAACAGGCTGTTGTTGATGGCGAAGGTGCCGACCACGCAGAACACGATGATGATAGGCGCGAGCACGCCGTCCGGAATGCGGGTGACCATCACCGCGATCCGGGTGAAGAAAAGCCCGAACAAAAGAAGCGCCAGGTTGGCCAGGATCACTGCCCAGATCAGCGTGTAGGTCACATCGCCATGATCCGTCATCAGGGTCGGTCCGGGCAGAATGCCGTGCACCATCAGGGCGCCGAGCAGGATTGCCGCCGACGAGCTGCCGGGAATCCCGAGCGCGAGCGTCGGGATCAGGGCGCCGCCGACAACGGCGTTGTTCGCTGCCTCCGGTGCCGCGATACCGGCGGGCTCTCCCTTGCCGAACCGGCTCTTGTCCTTAGCGAAGCGCCGCGCCTCGTTATAGGCGAACCAACTGGCCGTATCCCCGCCGGCACCGGGAATGAGCCCGACGACGACGCCGATCACGCCGGACCGAAGCATATTGGGCGCCAAGCGCAGTGTATCGCGCAAGCCGGGCAGCATACGGTCGGTGACACGGCTCGCCAGTTTCTGGCCGACCTGCGACGTCTCGATCAATCGTATGGCCTGAGGCACAGAGAAGAGGCCGATCAGCGCGACGGTAAACTCGATCCCGGAAAAGAGATGTATGTTGTCGAAGGTGAAGCGCGGCGTGCCGGTGGTGGGGTCCATGCCCACCGTGCCGAGCAGCAGGCCGATCGTGCCGGCGAAGAGGCCGCGGATGGCGGAGCCTTGCGACAGCGAGCCGATGATGGTGATGCCAAGAACCGCGAGGGCGAAAAGCTCGACCGGTCCGAAGTTCAGCACGATCCGGCCCAAGAGCGGCGCCACGGTCAAGAGGGCGATGCCGCTGACCAGGCCGCCGGTGAACGACGCCAGAAGCGAGATGCCAAGCGCGCGGCCGGCCCGCCCGCTGGCCGCCATCGGGGAACCGTCCAGGATCGTCGCGGCGGCGGCCGGCGTGCCAGGCGTCCGCAAAAGAATGGCGGCGATGGAGCCGCCGTACATGGCGGCGAGGTACAGGGATGCCAGCATGCTGAGCCCCGTCGCCGGGTCCAGGCTGAAGGTGAGCGGCAGCAGGAGCGCCAGAGCCATCGTCGCCGATAGGCCCGGCATCGCGCCGACGAACAGCCCGAGCAGAGTTCCGCCGGCGATCACCGCCAGGTTCATGGGGCTGAGGACGTTCGCGAGCCCGATGAGTACTACTGACTGGTCCAACGACGCGCTCCCATCACCAGGCGGGTAACAACGGCAGAGGCAGGTTCAGGAGCACGACGAACACGAGGTAGACGACGGCCACGATCAGGGCGGTAACCAGAATGGCGAGCGATGGCCTCAGCACGCGAAGCAGCAGGAAGCTGCTCAAAAGGTAGGGCGGTGTCGCGAGCAGATAGCCGATCTGCTCGATGCTCCAGACATAGGCGACGATCATGGAGGCAAAGACGGTCGCCCGGAAAACGCCCTTCAGGTTCGGCAGCTGCGCGGTCCCGGTGACGGGCGCGCGGCCCTGTGCCGCCTCGCGTCGCCGGGCCCAGAAGGCTTCGACCGATATGAGAAGAGAGAGGCCCGCGACGACAAGGGCCACCAGTGCGGGAAGCTGGCCGGCTGCCGTCGGATAGCCTTGTGCCTCGAAATAGAAGTACGCGGCGATGCCCAGCCCGACTATGGTGAGAATGTAACGTGCCATGGAGACGTGCGGAGTAGGAAAGCCGGCTGGCCAGGGCCGCCAGCGACGACGCCCAGGGCGTTAAGTTGACAGGGGGGCAATCGTCGCTGGCGCTTGCTCGACAGTCCTAGTGTTTCACTTGGCCTGCACGTCGTCCTTTACGGCCTCCCAGACTTCGCCGAAGGTTTTCTCTTGCTCGGCCAAGAATTGCTCGTAGTCGGAGCCGGCCTTGAAGTTGATAAAGAGCGCGCGCGCCGCGGCGTCTTTCTGGAAATCCGGGTCCGCCGCCATCTTCTTCATGGCCTCGATCAGCTGTGCGCGTGCCTCTTCCGGAATGTTGGCGGGTGCGCTGTAGCCGCGCGACGAGCCGGCCACCACGTCGATACCCAGCTCCTTCAGGGTCGGGACATCAGGCAGCATGTCCACGCGCTCTTCGGCAAAGATTGCGAGCGGGCGAAGGTTGCCGGCCTGGATTTGCGGGAAAGTGATACCGAGATTGTTGAAGCTCGCATCGATCTTGCCGCCCATCGCCGCCGTCCAGGAAGGGCCATCGCCTTGGAACGGGACTTTCTGGAACTGCAGGTCTGCCGCACGCTCGATCAGAATTGTGGAGAAGAAGTCGTCTCCCCCGACACCCGAATTCCCGACGGTGATCGTCCCGGGATTTTTCCTGGCGGCATCGAGAAACTCCTGCGCCGTCTTATAGGGGCTGTCCTTGGCGACGACGATGATGCCGGGATCGGTGACGATGTTGGCGATCGGCGTCAGCTCGCTGATCGAGTAGGTGATCGCGTCGTTCATGATGTAGTTGGTCATCAGCATCGGTGTGTTGGTGATGCTGATGGTGGTGCCATCAGGCTCTGTCTGCTTCGCCAGTCTCGTCCAAGCGATCGCTCCGGTCGCGCCGGGAATGTACTGGTTGACGAAGTCCGCCCCGAGGTACTTGGTCAGATAGGGTTGCGTCAGCTGCGCCAGTGCATCGCTGCCGCCGCCGGCTTTGAAGCCCTGCAGGACGGTCACGCTCTCACCGGCGATGTAGTCGGCCTTCGCGACGCCACTCATGGCCGCCACTGCGGCCATGGCAAAAACGAGCGGTTTGATAGCTTTCATCACTTCCTCCCTTTTTTGTGTTCTGCGATTGGAGGCGAGCCTAGGAGTGGCCTCGATCATTGTCAATTATATTAGCAATGATATTATCAATAATAAGAGAGCAAACACCATGAGTCGTAGCGAGGAGAGTCCATGACAGATGACAAGCGTGGGATGCAGCGGGGGCTGACCACCTACGGCGATGCCGAGTTTTCGGTGTTTCTGCGCAAGGCCTTCATCAAGGCCATGGGCTATTCGGAAGACGCGCTATCCCGGCCCATCGTCGGCATTGCGAATACCTTCAGCGGGTACAACGCATGTCATGGCAACGTGCCGGACTTGGTGGAGGCGGTGAAGCGGGGCGTCATGCTCGCCGGTGGCCTGCCGGTCGAGTTTCCCACCATCTCCCTGCACGAGAGCTTCGCCTATCCGACCAGCATGTACCTGCGCAATCTGATGGCGATGGACACCGAGGAGATGCTGCGCGCGCAGCCCATGGACTCGGTGGTGCTCATCGGCGGTTGCGACAAGACGGTACCGGCCCAGCTGATGGGCGCTGCCAGTGCCGCGACGCCGGCGATCCAGCTTGTCACGGGGCCGATGCTATCGGGCTCGCACCGCGGGGCACGGGTCGGCGCCTGCACCGACTGCCGTCGTTTCTGGGCGCGCTATCGCGCCGATGAGATCGACGATCAGGAGATTCTCGAGGTCAACGATCAACTGGTGCCGACAGCCGGCACCTGCTCGGTCATGGGCACCGCGAGCACCATGGCCTGTATCGCCGAAGCCATGGGCATGATGCTGCCGAACAGCGCCACGGCACCGGCCGTGCTGGCCGAGCGGCGCCGGCTTGCGGAGATGACCGGCACCGAGGCGGTCCGGCTCGGCACGCAGCGGATCATGCCGCAACAGATCATGACGCAGCAGGCGCTCGAGAATGGCTTGCGCGTGCTGTTGGCGCTCGGTGGCTCGACTAACGCCATTATCCACCTGACGGCCATCGCACGGCGCTTGGGTTTCCGCATGGACCTGGAAAGCTTCGATCGCCTGGGCCGGGAAACACCCGTCCTCGTCGATCTCAAACCCTCGGGTCGCTTTTACATGGATGACCTGCATCGCGCCGGAGGACTCATGACGCTGCTGCGGGAGCTTCGGCCGCTTCTTCACCTCGATGCCATGACGGTCAACGGCTGCAGTCTCGGCGAAAACCTGGATGCCAGCCCCGAGCCATGGGCTCAGGAGGTCGTGCGGCCCTTCGCCGAGCCGCTGTATCCTGAAGGCAGCATGGCGTTCCTGCGCGGAAACCTGGCGCCGAACGGTGCCATCATCAAGCAGTCCGCGGCCTCGCAAACGCTGATGCAGCACGAAGGTCGGGCCGTGGTTTTCCGGGATGCGGAGGATTTGGCACGCCGTATCGACGATCCCGATCTCGACGTGGGTCCGGAGGACATTCTGGTGCTGCAGCGTATCGGCCCAAAGGGTGGTCCAGGCATGCCGGAAGCCGGCTATCTTCCCATTCCGCGCAAGCTGGCCCGGCAGGGAGTCACCGATATGGTGCGCATCTCCGACGGGCGTATGAGCGGCACGGCCGCGGGCACCATCGTTCTCCACGTCAGCCCGGAAGCCGCCGAGGGCGGGCCGCTGGCCCTGGTCCGCGATGGCGATCTTATCCGGCTTGACGTCAAGAACCGTCGTCTCGACCTGCTGGTCGACGACGCGGAGCTCGAGCAGCGGCGCTCGGCGCTCGGCAGCTCGCAGGCTTCAGCCCCGATGGCAGGCTACCGGCATCTCTTCATGGAGTCCGTCTTGCAGGCGGAAGACGGCTGCGACTTCTCCTTCTCTGCGCCAACGCCGACTGAGACGGTGCCGCAACCGTGAGACAGCGCTCCGTCGCTTTCGGCCGCGAAGAGAGCAGGCTTTGACGCAATTGCGAATAATTCTCAATTAGGATAAGGGTTGGACAACTGGTCTTTGGAACGCTGGATTTCCGGTGCGGCACAGCGATGTCAGACGCTTCTATGCGGAGCACGGTGAGGAGCTGCAACGCTATCTGACCCGGCGGCTGAACTGCGCCCAAACCGCGGCCGACCTGACGCAAGAGGTTTTCCTGCGATTGATGCGCAGCGAGTCCGCCGGTGGCTTGAACAATCCGCGCGCCTACCTCTATCGCATTGCCTCCAACCTGCTGGCCGACCATTTCCGCGGAGCGACGCAGCAGCCTCGCCTTGTCGGTACCGCCCTCTGGGAGACGGTTCCCGACGAAACGCCGAGCCCGGAGAGGGCGCTGCTCAGCCGCGACGAGGTGCGCCGTCTCGAACGAGCCATCGACAGGCTGCCGCCGCGCCAGCGCCAGATCCTGCTGCTGCACAAGTTCGAAGGCCTGAGCTATCGCGCGATCGCCGCGCGTCTCGGCATCTCAGAGAACACCGTCATGGTGCATATGATGCGGGCGCTGGCGCGCTGCCGCGATGGAATGTCCGAAGATTAGAGGACTGGGGTCGCGTGTGGAGTAATGGGTTTCGCTCAGCTGTCCGTCATATGAGACGACAGACGGGATAGAGTTCGATGGGTACGACGATGCGGCTGGCCTGCTGTCTCAAGGCAGGCGAGATACGATAATGCGTGAAAGCAGCGAGCTTTCCGTAAAGGATGCGGCGTCCGAGTGGTTCGTACGCCTGCGTCACCATGCCGTCTCCGAGGGGGATCGGGCGGCGTTCGAGGCTTGGCGCGATGCCGACCCCGCCCATGCCGAAGCCTACCGGGAGATGGAACGGCTCTGGGCAGGGCTGGACCAGATCGAGCACCCTACCGAAAGGCTCGACCGCGGTGAGCATGCGCGGGCTGCCATAGCACCCCAGGCGCCGTTAGGCCGCCGGCGCGCCCTGCGGCGCTTCGCCATCGCCGCCTCGGTCGCGGCGCTTGCCTGCTTCGGTGCCTATGGTTTTGCGCCGGCAGGCCTCTTTGCCGATCACCGGACAGGCTTCGGCGAGCAGCGCGAGATCGTTTTGGAGGACAGCTCGACCGCCCACCTCAACACGGCAAGCGCCCTGACCGTTGACTTCACCGCCGGCAGCCGGCGGGTCGTTCTACACGCGGGCGAAGCCTACTTCGAGGTTGCGAGCGACAGCGCGCGCCCCTTCATCGTCGAGGCTGGCGAGGGGCGTATTGAGGCGCTCGGCACCGCCTTTTCCGTCAGGCGTGTCGGCGACGCGGTCGAGGTCGTTGTGACGGAGAGCCGGGTCGCGGTATCCGGTCAGGGCGAGGCGGCCAAGCATCTCTCGGCCGGTCAGGGCCTCCGTCTCATCGACAGCAGGCTCGACGAAATCGCCAACGTCGACGTCGCGACAGCACTCGCCTGGCGCCGTGGTCGGATGGTCTTCGACAACCGGCCGCTTGGCGAGGTTCTGGCCGAGCTCGCGCGCTACCGGCAAGGCCGCATCCTGGTCCGGCACTCCGCGGTCGAGTCTCTTCCTGTCACCGGCTCCTTCTCCATCGCGGACACCGATGCAGCGCTCGATACGATCGAGCGGATCCTGCCGGTGCGCCTGCGCCGTTTCGGCGACCTCTTGGTTCTGGTCGAGGCCGAACCGGCACGATAGTCCGGCGAAGCGAAAGGCAGCCGCAGCAAAAGATTCTCTCGCCGCCGTGTAATGGTCCGACCAACGAGCTCCGTCTTCCCTATTGATAAATGCGACTGAGACGCATTCGCGTATAACTCTGCGCGGCTGGCTGTCTTGGCGACAGGGGAATGAGGGGCCGGTAATGCGGGAGTCCGGAATAGGTTGGGCTTGCATCCTGTTGTTGACGCTTGGTGTGGTGTGGGCGCTCATGCCAAGCCCGGCCGGCGCGCAGCAGGCACAGGCGCGAACCTTCGCGATCGAGCCGCAGCCCCTCGCTTCCGCCCTGTTGCAGTTCGCCGAGCAGTCGGGCTTGGAGGTGCTGTTCGACGCGCGTATCGCCCAGGGCCAGAGCTCTCCGGGGGTGCAGGGGCGCTATACAGCCGACCAGGCGCTGCGGCAGCTCCTCGCCGGCAGCGGCTTGAGCTATCGCTATGTCAGCATCAATACCGTCACGCTGGAGCGGGCCGTTGTTGGGCCGGATAGCGGGCCGCCGCAGCTCGGCCCGATCACGGTGGAAGGGGAATTGGAAGTCGACCCGTCGGATCTGCCCTTCATGACGCCCGACTCCTCCGCCTATATCTCGCGCGAGCAGATCGACCGCGTGCCGCCCTCCGCACCGGGCGATATCTTCCGCACGGTGCCGGGAGTCTTTTCCGCGGCGAGCAACGACGGCAATTCGCTCAACGTCAACATCCGTGGTGCGCAAGGCTTGAACCGCGTCCGTACGATGGTGGAGGGAACGCAGCAGGAAACCACGGGCAACAGAGGCTATGCCGGCTCTGACCAGCGCAGCTACGTCGATACCGAGTTCATTGGCGGGGTCGAGATTTCCAAGGGGCCGGGGAGCGGCCCTTTCGGCTCCGGCACCACCTCCGGCATCGTCAACGTGCGCCTGCTCGATGCAGACGACCTGGTCCGCGAAGACAGCAATTTCGGGCTGCGCATCCGCGGCGGCGTTGGCAGCAGCCGGGTCCGTCCGACCTGTAAGGAGGATAGCGAAAGTGCCGATTGCAGCGCTCGGCGCCGGGAAGCCGACCCCGAGCTGCGGTCGAGCGGCGGCAATTTTCTCACCGACGACAACTGGTTCGGCAGCATTGCCGGTGCCTACCGTTCCGATCGCTTCGAACTGGTCCTGGGGTATGCGCGCCGCGAGGAGGGCAACTACTTCGCCGGCGAGAACGGCAGAGAAACCTTCCAAGTGCGCAATAACTTTGGCAACGTGGTTGAGGAGAGATTCAGCGTCATCGGCCCCGGCGAGGAAGTGCCCAACACCTCCGATCGGACCACATCGGCTCTGTTCAAAGGTACCTTGCGCTTCGACGGTGGTCATTCCCTCCATGCCGGTGCCACCTATTACAGCAGCCAGTTCGGCATGGCTTTTCCGACCAACCTGGTGACGTTCGCGCCATCACAGACACGGCTCAACGACGTCGAAAGCAAGCGCGGCTGGCTGCGCTACCAATGGGATTCCGACAACGATCTGATCGATTTCCAGGCCAACATCTGGGGAACGAAGATCGACGAACTGGGGGAGCTCCGTCAGGCCCCGCAGGAAAACGAGAGCTGGGGCGGAGAGATTTGGAACACCAGCATCGTCGACACGGGCGTTGGCGAGCTGGCCATGACCTACGGCGCGGAGTACTCCCGTTCTAATGGCATTATCGATGAGGATGTTCTTCTCAACCGCACCGATTTCACCGCTGGCCAGCCTCCGGTCGTCACAAACAATGGGTCGGCGCTTACCTTCGACGGTACACGTGAGGTGTTCGGCAGCTACTTCAACGCGGCGTACCGCCCAACGCACTGGCTCACTCTCAGTGCCGGCGTGCGCTACGACCGCTTTGAAGGCAGCAGCACCACGCCGACCAGCCGAGACAATGTTGAGCTCGATAGAGATGCCTTTATCGCCGAGATCGCACGGATAGAGAACGCAATATCCGATGCAGAAGAAAGGTGCGACGGTCTCCTTCCGGATTCCGCTGCCGTCGATGCTTGCTATGAGGCCGAGGTGTCTCCTTTGGAGGAAGAACTCAACAATATCGGCTCTAGGGAAGGTGAATTCCGGACCGGCACCCAGGAAACCGTTACCCAAAAAGACGACAGCAGTGCAGATCGCTTTTCGCCGAACTTCGGTGTGATGGTGGAACCGCTCGATGGTTTTCAGGTGTTCGGGCGCTATGCGGAGGGCTTTCGCGCGCTAAGCCTGGTGGAGCTGGGCCAGAGCTTCGGCTTCGGCCCGGGGTTCGACCCCGAACTCGAGCCCGAGGTGCTCAAGACCTGGGAAGTCGGCGTGAACTATCTCGACAACGGCCTGTTCTTCGCCAACGACGCCCTGCGGTCCAAGGTCGTGTACTTCCACAACGACTATGACAACTTCATAGGACGACCGTTTGAGGGCGCGCCGTTCCAGAACTATGACGATGTATCGATTTCGGGCATCGAAACCACCCTATCGTACGACGTGGGCCGCGTGTTCGCCGACCTCAATCTCAGCTATTACACGGAATTGCCCGACAGTGTTCGGACCATAGCAAGCTTGGAGCAGCCGGAGTACAGCGGCACGCTGACGGCCGGCACGCGGTGGTTCGATGAAAGCTTGGTTCTGGGTGGGCGTATGACGTTTTTCGACGAGCGGCGCGCGCAGAACGGCGAAGAGCTTGCCAGTGTCGACGTCACGACATATTGGGCATCCAACACGATCTTCGATATCTTCGGGTCCTATCGCTTCAACGACCACCTCTCGGTTAACTTCAGCATCGAAAACCTGCTGGACGAATACTACGTGCCGCCGCTGTACGTGAATCGCATGCCGGGACCGGGTCGTACCGCGCGGATTAGCGCCACCATACAGTTCTGACATCCATTGGTGGGCGTCTCCCGAGATCGGGGCGGTTTGCCAACCCTGTGGTACAGGCCGCATAGCCTGGTCTGACAGTTGCCTCAGAGTGAGGTTGCGCCGCTGCACGCCGGCCTCTATTACCAAATGCGAACGGTTCTCAATTGGCCGCGCTTACCGCAAAAGCTTGCATGGCGGAACAAGAAGCCGGGGAGCGGGGACGAGGTCGGCAGCGTGCAGCAGGATAGGATACTGACCTTTTACCTGGCCCATCGCGGTGCCTTGGTGAACTATGCGAACGGCATCGTCGGCGATCGGGCGCGGGCCGAGGATGTGGTGCAGGAGGCTTTTCTTCGTTTCGCCTCGGCCTGGGAAAAGTCCGACGAAGCGGTGGAACGTCCGCCCGCCTATCTCTATCGCATCGTCCGCAACCTTGCCATTGATCGAACGCGCCAGCGCACACGGGAAGAGCGCCAGCAGGGCGAGGAGCCGGCGTGGTGGATGCTGCCCGACAGGCCGAGAACGCCGGAGCAGGAGGCACTTCATCGTCAAGAGCTTGCTAGTATTGCTTCGGCGCTCGCCGAGCTGTCTCCCGAGGCGCGTCTGGCCGTCGAGATGCACCGTTTCGGCGGCTATACCTTGAGCGAGATTGCGGCACGACTGAACACCTCTGTTCCCACGGCGCACCGTCTGGTTCGGGATGGCATGGTCAAGATCGCCTTGCGGCTCGGGGCACAAAGCGATGAGTGAAAGAAAGTACGGCGCAATTCGTCCCAAACGAGAGGTGGATGTGCCGAACGGCATCGGTCGTGGCGGCGCATCGTCCGCTGGCAGTGATGCCCCAACGCGAAGAGGCAAGAGATGAGCGACCAACAGCCGTCCGATCGCCGCCTGGCAGAGGCGATGGATTGGCTGCTGCGGCTGCAGGAAGCCCCCGAAGATGCGGGCCTGCGCCGCGCCGTCGAGGCCTGGGTGGCCGCCGGTCCGGACAATCGTCGCGCCTGGAACCAGGCCCGCAGAGCGTGGCAGGCGATGGGCGATCTGCCGCCAGCGACCGCGGGCGACTGGGAGAAAACAGGCACGTCGGGCCAGGTTGTCCAACTGCCCCTTTCCCGCCCTGCGGTGGATGCCGGCGCGAAACGCAGCACCGCCAAAGCGCGGCGAGGACGGCGTGGCTTGATCGTGGCGGCGCTGGCCGCGGCGGCTTGCCTCGCCCTGATCTTCGGGCCGTCGCTGACCCTGCATCTGCAGGCCGATCATGTCACGGCCGTCGCCGAGACCCGCCAGGTGACCTTGCCGGATGGAAGCCTTGCGCATCTGGCGCCAGAGAGCGCCATAGAGCTGAACTTCGCCGACGGGCGGCGCAGTCTCGTCCTCCTTGAGGGGACCGCCTTTTTCGACGTGAAAGCCGACCCGCAGCGGCCCTTCGCCGTCGGGGCGGATGCTGTGCAGATCGAGGTGATCGGGACGGCCTTCGGGGTCGCCATCTCGGCCGGGGCGGTCGAGGTCGAAGTCGAAAGCGGCACGGTCGACACGCAGTCAGCCGCCGGCCGGTTGCCGATCGGTCAGCGCCTGAGCCGCGGCCAGACCTTGCGCGTCGATCGCGAGACTGGGACCGTTCTGCTTGGCCAACGGCCGCCCGACGACATGGCGGCGTGGCGTCATGGCCGGCTGCTTGTCGTCGATGCCTCCATCGCCGAGGTCGTTGAGCGGTTGCGACCCTACCACGCTGGATGGATTCTGCTTGTCGATGAGGACCTCGCCGCCAAGCGGGTTAACGGCATCTACGATCTCAGCAATCCGGATAGCGCATTGCGCGCCTTGGTCCTGCCGGCCGGCGGCCAAGTCGAGGAAATCACCCCCTTGCTGCGCGTCTTACGATAGCCGGCAGAACAGCGAAGTTTGCCACCGTGAAAAAAAAGTCCGCCCCCCTCGTCATGCAACAGAAGTGCGAATGATAGGCATTCGTAATTCCGCGTGCAGATGGGAGGGCACATGGGACAGAGGGAAAGAGCGGGTTCGGCGCCAGTGGGGCGCAGAGCGGCAGGATACAAAGCGGTATGGCTGCGGTCGGCAGCGGTGGGGCTTGCAATGACGATCGTTGGTGTTCCGGTACTGGCGCAAGAGGGGCGCCCGGCGGAAACATGGAATGCCGGCAAAACTCCTTATGCGACCATCGCGCAGTCGGCCGGCGCGACGGCCCAGCCGACCATCCGCTTCGACATTGCCAGCCAGCCGTTGCCCACCGCACTGCTTGTATTCGGTCGGCAATCCGAGCTGCAGGTCACGGTCGACGCCGCGGCCACGGCGGGCAGGCAAGCCCCGGCAGTCGTCGGAGACTTCACGGCAGAGGAGGCTCTCTCACGCCTGCTTGCCGGCTCTGGCCTCACTTGGCGCTATGTCGATGCCTCGACCGTCACGCTAGAGCGGGCGGTGGCCGAGTCCGAGAGCGGCCCGCTGCGGATGGGCGATATCACCGTTACCGCCCGGCGCACCGAGGAGCTGGTGCAGGACGTGCCCGGCAGCGTCTTCGTGCTGCCCTCCCAAGAACTCGAGAAGTCCAACGTGCAAGACCTGGAAGATCTGGCTTTGCTCGCCCCGAACGTCACGGCTACCGAGACAGGGAGCCGGGCCAACTCCCAGATTTCCATCCGTGGCATCTCGGATCTCACGGGCATCAGGGGGACATCGCCGACCGTCGGAGTTTATCTCGACGAAGTCATGCTCAACCCTGCCTCGTCAACGGCCGGCATCGACCCGAACCTGTTCGATCTGGAGCGTGCCGAAGTTCTCTACGGTCCGCAGGGCACGGTTTTCGGTCGAGGCACCATCGGTGGCGCGGTCAACTATGTCACCAAGAAGCCGACTGAGGATTTCGAAGCGGAACTCGATGGAGAAGTCGGGAGCCACCCGGACGGTCTGCTGCGCGGCTTGTTGAATGGCTCGCTGACTGGCGATCGGACTCTGATGGCGCGACTGGTGGCGTTCGGCCGCTACGACGATGGCTTCATCGATACACCGAACATCGGTGGGTCGAACGACGAGCAGGATTACGGCGGGCGCCTCAGCCTGCGCTCTCAGCCCACCGATCGGTTGACGCTCGATCTCAGCGGGTCTTTCGACCGTACGGAGTTCGCCGCCCCCAACTATGCGACGCTCGACAGTATCGACGGTGACGGAGGTCTGGAGTTCCTCATCAACAGAGGGGGCGAGAACAGCGTCGACCGCGGGTTGGTCACCTTCAGAGGAACGTACGATTTCGATGTCGGTACGCTGATCTCCAACACCTCCTATCTCGATTTGAGAAACAGGGCCGATCAGGACAGCGATTGGACCCAGGTCGACATCTTCTTCGCTGAAACCGAAACCAACGAAACATCGCTCGCGCAAGAATTGCGCTTTGAGGCCGAACCCTTTGCGGTTCCGCTTTTGGGAGCGACCTCGTTTCTCCTGGGTGCCAACACGATGTGGTACGAGGAAGACTCGGACGTGGCGCTCTTTACCGGTGCTGACAGCGGTCGCATCGGTCTGCCGCCGGGCATCGATATTGGCCCTCCGTCGAGCAAGGAGGAGATCTTCGATCTGGGCGTCTTCGGAGAATTCCGTGTTCGGCCTATCGAGAAGCTCGAGCTATCCCTAGGCGGCCGGTTCAGCTTTACGGATATCGAAGTTTCTCAAGAGGGCCTGGAGCCGGCGAGCCAGTCCTTCACCGCGTTCACGCCGAAGGCCAGCATTCTCTACGACTGGACCGAGGATTTCAGCACCTATGCCCTGATCTCCACCGGCTTCAAGTCGGGCGGTTTCAATACATTTGGCACGGGGCCCTTGTCGGGCAGGGAGTTCGACAACGAGACCGCCATCAACTACGAGGGCGGCTTCAAGTCGCGCTGGTTCGACGACCGCTTGTTCGTCAATGCCTCCGGCTTTGCTCTCTTCTATGACGACATTCAGGTCATCCAGACGGTCAACCTCAGCGGGTTCGACGCGACAACAATTGACAACGCGGCCAGTGCACGCAGCCTCGGCGCGGAGCTGGAGGTCGCGGCTCTGCCTGCCGAGGGACTGCAGCTCAACCTGGCCTACGGCTTCGTGGATGCGCGCTTCACGGACTACGAGGATGCCCCAGGCGGCGATCTGACCGATGAGCGCTTGCCGAACGCACCGCGCCACACCCTTAGCTTCGTCGCCGACTATGCCTATCCCGTCTTCGACGATTTTGCCGACGCTTACATCCGGACCGAATACAGCTACACCAGCAGTTTCGCTACGACCGCATTGGCGGACCGGGAGTTTTTTGACTCCTTTGACATCCTCAACCTGCGGCTGGGGTTGCGCGCGGAGCGTTTCGATGTCGAGCTCTTCGTGGAGAATGTCTTCGACGAAAAGTACATCACGGGAACGACCGGTGGCGGCACCTTGGCGCCAGCGCTCGGCGTCTCCCCGCCCTTTGAGGTCGGCACTACCCGCCGCTTCGGCGTCAGGGCCACGGTGCGGTTCTAGAGAAGGGACGCACCGCCTGTCCTGTACCTGCCGCAGAGCAAGGTTGCGCCGTTGCGTCCCTACCTCTAAGACTAAATGAGAACGGTTCTCAACTGGCCGTGCCGTTCGTAAGACGGGCGCTCGGCCGGGCAAGAGAACGGGGAGCAGGGACGACGTCGGCACGGTGCCGCAGGACAGGACACTCGCCCTTTTCATGACGCACCGCGGCGCGCTGGTGAACTACGCTAGCGGCATCGTCGGCGATCCCGGCCAGGCCGAGGACGTGGTGCAGGAGGCTTGGCTGCGCTTCGGCAGGGTCGACAAGGGCCGGCCGCTCGAGGAGCCCGTTGGCTATCTCTATCGCATCGTTGCCAATCTCGCCCTGGACCGCCGGCGGCGCGCTAGCCTGGAGAACCGCGACAGAGCCGGCGGCATGGAGTGGCTGGCGGTCGATGTCGCCGACCAGACGCCATCGCCAGAAGACGAAGCGATCGCGCGGCAGGAGCTGGAGCGGGTGATGGCGGCGATGGCCGAGCTGCCGGAGCGCACGCGCATTGCACTTGAAATGCATCGTTTCGGCGGCTGCACCCTCAAGGAGATCGCGCAGCATCTGGGTGTCTCGGTCTCGATGGCCCATGTCCTGGTCGTCCAAGGGATCAAGCACTGCCAACGTGCCCTTTAGCGATTCGCTTTCTTGCCTTTCGAACTGGAAACGGCCGGCCGTCCAACGTTTATTGATCAACACGCCCTTTCGCGCCGTACGAGCATGACAGAGACGACCGACCGAGACCGCGAACGCGCCGAAGAGGAGGCAGCGGTTTGGCTCGTGCGCCTGTCGGAGGCGCCGGAGGATATCGACCTGCGCGAAGGCTTCGAGGCTTGGCGCGCCGCCTCCGAGCTCAATGCCGAGATCTGGGCGCGAACCGCGCGGGCCTACGACCTTGTCGGCAAGGCTGCGCCGCGCCACCGTGAGCATTGGCAGACCCGTGCCGCCGCGCCGCGAAGGACGCGCAACCGCGCGGCCGGCGACCTGTCCCGCCCGCCCCTTCGTCCGCAGCGCAGGTTTGCCCGCCTTTCGCCTCGGCGACTGGGCATCGGAGCGGCCGCGGCGCTTGCGCTCTGCCTGGTGATTGCTTTTGCCCCCGACATGCTGTTGCGCGCGCAGGCCGATATGGTCACGGCGACGGCCGAGGTGCGCTCCGCTGTCCTGGAGGACGGCAGCCGGCTTCTGCTCGCGCCGCAGAGCGCCGTCGCGCTGCGCTTTGCCGATGGCGCGCGCGAGGTGCGTCTGATCGAGGGCGAGGCTTTCTTCGAGGTCGTCTCCGACCCGGCAGCGCCCTTTCGCGTCGTCGCCGGCGACAGCGTCGCCACAGTTCTGGGAACCGCCTTCGAGGTGCGCCGCATGGGCGACGTCGAACAAATCGCGGTTCAGCATGGCCGCGTGCGCGTGGCGCTGCACGACAGCCCTTCTTCCTCGGCAACCGCGCTCGATGCCGGGGAGTGGTTGCGCTTTGCCGATACGGGAGAGCCGCTGCGCGGCCAACGCGCGCCCGACGACGTTGCCGCTTGGCGCAGGGGCGAGCTGATTGCCCGTGACCGGCCGGTCAGCGAGATCGTGGATGTGCTGCGGCGCTACCACAACGGCGCTATTCTGCTGCAGGACCAAGCATTTGCCGCGCAGCGGGTCAGTGGCATCTACGACCTGCGCAACCCGGCGAAGACCCTCGAAAACCTGGCGGCTGCTCACGGCGCCAGGCTTACGGAGATCTCTCCCTGGCTCCTGGTCGTTACTCCTCGCTGACCCCGAGGCAGCAGCCAAAAGCTGGCTGAAACAAGCGCTTACGCCCTCCTCGTCAAAAAAGTCGCCGCGGTCATTGGAAATCTCTCGGCGTTGTCCGTTGATTGATCAAGGCCTGCGGATGCGAGGCATTCGCAGAAATCAGCGAACGGATATGAGCGGGGGCGGACGATGTCGATTTGGGAGGCGCTGGCGCGTGCCAAGAGCGGCTGGATGGCTTGGCTGTTGGTTGCGCTTTTGGCGATGCTGCTCTGCGGGACCGTGACGCCGATTACGGCTCAGGCGCAAGACGCTCCGGCTTTGGAACCGCGGAGCTTCGACATTCCCGCGCAGCCCCTGACCGAAGCGCTCATTCAGTTCGGCCGGCAAGCCGGACTGCAAGCCTCGACCGACCCGAGCCTGGTCCAGAACCTCCGGAGCGCACCCGTCGCGGGGGTCATGACCTGGCAGCAGGCGTTGGGCACCCTGCTCGCCGGCACAGGGCTGAGTTATCGCCTGAACGGCTCGTTGGTCACCTTGGAGCGGGCAGTAGCCGAGCCAGAGAGCGGGCCGCTGCGGCTGGGCGACATCACCGTCACCGCCAGGCGCACTGAGGAACTGGTGCAGGACGTGCCCGGCAGCGTTTTCGTACTGCCGTCCCAGGAGATCGAAGAGTCGAACATTGAAGATCTTGAGGACTTAGCCCTGTTCACGCCGAACGTGAATCTCTCCGATACGGGCGAGCGGCGCTTCATCGGCATATCCATCCGCGGCATCTCCAACCTGACGGGGACTCAAACAAGCGGGCCGACAGTCGGCGTGTACCTGGACGAGGTGCTGTTGAACCCGACCGGATCCACGATCGGCATCGATCCGAACCTCTTCGACCTGGAACGGGCGGAGGTGCTGTACGGTCCGCAAGGCACAGCCTTCGGTCGCGGCACCATCGGCGGCGCGATCAACTACGTCACCAGGAAACCGACGGAGGACTTCGAGGCCGAGATCGACGGCGAGGTCGGCAGTCATCCGGACGGCATGTTGCGCGGCGTGATCAACGGTTCGCTGACCGGCGACCGCAACCTGATGGCGCGGTTGGTCGCTTTCGGGCGCTACGACAACGGCTTCATCGACACGCCGAACATAGGCGGGTCCAGCGATGAGCAGGATTACGGCGCCCGGCTCAGCCTGCGTTCCCAGCCTATGGACCGCCTGACGCTCGATCTTTCCGGCTCCTTCGACCGGACGGTGTACCGTGTGCCCAATCTCGCGACGCGGGACAGCATCGAGGGTGACGACAATCTCGAGTTCCTCGTCACGAGAGATGGTGAACACCGTATCGACCGCGCGCTTGTGACCTTTCGCGGCGCTTACGACTTCGATGCCGGCACGCTGATCTCCAACACGTCGTACCTCGACACGGATGTGAAGGCCGATAGCGACGCGGACCTGACCGAGTTCGACTCAGGCTTTAGCGAGCGGCCCAGTACGGAGTCTGCAATCGGGCAGGAAATACGCTTCGAATCCGAAGCCTTCTCGGTACCGCTGTTGGGGCAGACCAGCTTTCTTCTCGGCGCCAATGGCGCCTGGGCTGATGAGACCACTAGATTCAAAGGGTTCGCTCCTAACGGCGTGCTTGGCTTTGAGATCGATACGGGCAGGGAGGTGTTTGACATCGGCAGCTTCGGTGAAGTGCGTTTCCGTCCGATCGAAAAGCTTGAAGTCGCAGTCGGCGGGCGCTTCACCTACAACGAGGTCACGGTATCCCAAGCGGGCTTCGAGGATGCCAGCCAGTCCTTCACCAACTTTTCCCCGAAAGCCAGCCTCCTCTACGATTGGACCGACGACCTCAGCACCTACGCCTTGGTCTCCACCGGCTTCAAGTCGGGCGGCTTCAACGCGCTGGGAACGGGCGCCTTGTCCGGGCGTGAATTCGACAGCGAAACGGCGATCAACTATGAGGCCGGCGTCAAGTCGCGCTGGTTCGATGATCGCCTCTTCGTCAACGCCTCCGCCTTCGCGCTCTTCTACGACAACATCCAAGTTCCCGAGACCATAGCTGTGGGCCTGAGCAACGTGACAGTCCTCGACAACGCCGCCTCCGCGCGCAGTCTTGGCGGTGAACTGGGTGTCGCGGCTCTGCCGCTGGAGGGTTTGCAGCTCAACTTGAACTATGGCTATGCGGACGCACGCTTTACCGACTACGAGGACTCGCCCCGAGGTGACTTGAGCGACGAGCCACTGCCGAACGCGCCGCGCCACACCCTGAGCTTCATCGCGGACTATGCCCATCCCGTCTTCGACGATTTCGCCGATGCCTTCATCCGCGGCGAGTACAGCTTCACCAGCAGCTTCAAGAACGTCCTGGCACCCACGCGGCCGAATTTCGACGCCTATGACGTGCTCAATTTGCGGATTGGACTGCGCGCCGACCGTTTCGATATCGAAGCCTTCGTCGAAAACGTCTTCGATGAGATCTACGTCACGGGTATCACGGGTGCCAGCGGATTCACCGATGCACTCGGCGTTTCCGAGCCCCTGGAAGTCGGCACCCCCCGCCGCTTCGGCGTCAGGGCGCGGGTAAGGTTCTAAAGCCGAAAAACCAGGCATATCGGCAGGAGCACGGCTCGCGGCCGCTCTTCGTCATGGCGATTGAGGGTAGGGGTTCGGCGCCTGAGGATCGTCATGAGTTAACGACGACTCTTAAGGGTGCCTTGCCTCGAGCGCCGGTCAGCCCGGACACTGCGTCACAGCAATTGCCGTTGAAAACAGCGCTCATTCATGATGAAACTGCGCATCATTCGCATTCGCGACACGCAGTTGGTGACGTGAGGTCGACCACCTCGCGCAAAACGGAATTGGGGACGGCTAGACATGAGTGAGGAGACGGAGGCCGCAGCGCCTGGAACCGAGGGGCTTGCGGACCCCTTGGCGGCCCCACTGGCCGAACCGGGCGTCATCGAGCCTGGTGTTGTCGAGCCTGGCGTTGCCGAGCGGGCGTTGGAGCTGCTGCAGGCCGGCGGGCCCGTCGTGCTTATCCTGCTTTCCATGTCCGTTTTGGCCTTGGCCATTGTCTTCGCGAAGCTCATTCAGTTCCGCAGCCTACGTGCCGGCGACCTGAACACCGCTCAGGGCGCCCTGGCGCTATGGCAAGCCGGGCGCGGCGGTGAGGCCTTGGCCCTCGCCGACCGTTCGCGAAACCCGATCGCCCAGGTTCTCAGCCGGGCGATTCGCGGTCAGCGGCGCGGCTTGCCCGAGGCGAAGGTGCGTGAGGAGGTGATGCGCTACGGCGGCGATCTGCTGGAAGCGTTGCGCAGCTGGTTCCGGCCCCTGGAGGTGATCGCCTCGCTTGCGCCTTTGCTCGGCCTGTTCGGCACGGTGCTGGGCATGATCGAGGCCTTCCGTCAGCTGGAGCTGGCGGGCAACCAGGTCAACCCCGCCATCCTCTCGGGTGGCATCTGGGAAGCGCTCTTGACCACCGCCGTCGGCCTAGCCGTCGCGATACCGGCCGTCGTGGCGCTCAACTGGCTGGAGCGCAAAGTGGATCGCCTGGCGCATGAGATGGACAGCATCGTCACGCGCGTGTTCACCGAAGACCTCTCGGCCGATGCCGTCGATATGGAGGCAGAGGAGCGCTATGCAGCGGCCCATTTCAGCCCGGCCCCAGCTGGCCAATAGGCTGGGGCAGCCGCAAGGCAGGCGACGCCCGCTGATCAGCCTGACGCCGCTGATCGACGTGGTGTTCATCCTGCTCGTGTTCTTCATGCTGGCCTCTTCGTTCCTCGATTGGCGCTCGATCGATCTGAATGCGCCAGCGCAGGCGGCCGCGGGACCGGCAATTGAGGGCGCGCTTTTGGTCGAGATTCATCCTGATTGGCTGCTGCTTTCCGGCGAGCCCGTCTCGCTCGACGTACTTACCTCCCGAATTACGGAACGGGTCGAGGCCAAGCCCGATCAGCGGGTGGTGGTGAAATCGGCCGCCGGCGTGCCGCTGCAAAACGCTGTGAACGTCCTTGATCGTCTGACCGAGGCCGGCGCAGCGCAACTATCGCTCACTCGCGATCGAGGGCGCTGAGCCAATGCGCTTCGCCCGACCCCGGCAGAGGAACGATGACGAGCGCATCTTGCCGCTGATCAACGTCGTCTTCCTGCTGCTGATCTTCTTCATGCTGGCGGGCCGATTCTCCGCCTCGGATCCCTTCGAGATCGAGCCGCCGCGCTCGGCCAGCGAGGGAGTAGCGACAGAGCGGGACATCCTCGTTCTTGTCGGCGCGGACGGCAGGCTGGCCTTGGACGGCGAGATCATAGAAGAGACTGCGCTGGGCGCTGCGGTGGCCGATCGTCTTTCGCCCGACAAAGAGATGCGGCTGTGGCTCAAGGCGGATGGGAGCGCCGAGGCGACCCGGGTGGTCGAGGTGATGGAGCTGCTGCGCGCCGCCGGTGCCGAGCGACTGCGCCTCCTGACCGTGACGGGGGGCGGCTGATGCGAATTGCCCGCCGGCAGTGGACCTGCGCCCTCTGTGCGGCGCTCATGGTGCATGTCGGGGTTGCCTTCTGGCTGCTCTGGCAGCCGCAAGAGTCGGGCGCCGTGGGGGCGGGCATCGGCGGCGTCGAGTTCTCCTTGGGGCCTGCCGGTGGTGCCCCTGGCGGTGAAGCGCAGGCATCGGAGGAGGTCGCGGAGGCCGATACAGTCGAGCCGGACTCGACGATGACGCCGACGGAAGAAACGACGGAAACCGCGGAGATCACCGAGCCGGAGCAGGCCGAAATCGTCGAGACCGAGGTGGCTTCGGCCGTGACGGAAGAGCCTCAGCAGCCAACGGTGGAGCCGCCGCAAGAGGTTCCGATCGAACGGGCGGAGCCGACCGAGACTCAAACGGCTGCGAGATGGGCCCTCGCAGAGGATACCCAAGTCGAGCCGATGGAGACCGTGCAGCCGGAACAGGTGGCGCCGGCCGAGAGTGTACCGGTCGAGCCGACGATTCAGGCAACGGAAGCAGAACCACCGGAGCCGACGGTTCAGGTCGCCGAAGCCGCACCGCCGGAACCTGAAACCGTCGAGACGGTATCAAACCTTGCGCCACCGGTCCCGCGCCGCCGTCCGGCCGAGCCGCCGAGAGAGGTTGTCGCGCCGGCGCCCGCCAGACAGGTCGCTCAAGCAAGTGTCGTGACGACGGGCGAGACCGATCAGGTCGCCAGGGTCACCCCCTCCGTCGCCGGCGCGGGCGGCAAGGCCGGCACGGAAACGAGCCCGGAGGCAGGGAGCGGCGATGCCAGCAGAGGTGGCGGCATTCCCGGTGCCGAGGCCGACTACATGGCCTTGCTCCAGGCCTGGCTGGAAAAGCACAAGGAGTATCCCCGCCGCGCGCAGCTACGCCGGCAAGAAGGCACGGCTCTGCTCTACTTCGTCATGGACCGGGAAGGCCGGGTGATCACGCACCGCCTGCAGGAGAGCTCCGGTTACAGGCTGCTCGACCGGGAAGTGGAGGAGATGATCAAGCGCGCCCAGCCGCTGCCCAAGATGCCCGATGATATGGAGCAGGTGCAGCTTGAGCTCGTCGTGCCGGTCCAGTTCTTTCTCAGGTGACGGGCTGGGTCAGATGACGCGACTGTAGCGCGTCGCGTATTCGTCTCCGATCACGTCCCTGTCGGCGCGGGTGTTCTCCAGCACCGCGAGGTAGGCGGTCCGGAACAGAGGACCAAAGGTGGAGTCGAGAAACGGGCTGTCTCGGAGAACGCCAAGCACCTCTTCGAGCGAGCTGGCGATGGGCGCTATGCCGCGTGCCTCGCATTCGGCTTTGTCGATCGTAGCGGGGTCGCGGTCGATGCTTTCGGGTGCGGGCAGCCCGTCGCGAAGGCCATTCATGCCCGCGTGGATCAAGGCGGCGAGCGCCAGATAAGGGTTGCAGCCGCCGTCGGCGACGCGGAACTCGATCGAAGCGGCCGGGTTGACACCATCCGGTTCGAGCGGTCGCGGGCACAGGCGGATGGCCGCTTCGCGGTTGCGTTCGCCGAAGCAGTTGAAGACACCCACCCAGCTCGACGGTAGCAGCCGGTCGAACGAGTTACCCGACGGCGTGGTGAAGCCCATGACCGCCGTCAGATCGCGCAGCAAGCCGGCAACGAAGGCGCCGCTGGTCTCGGTCAGGGCATCCTGTTCCGCCGTCACGGGTTTCCCGTCGGTTGTCCAAAGACTCAGGTGGATGTGCACGCCGCTGCCGGGCTGCTCCGGATCGGGCTTCGGCGCGAAGGTGGCCGACCAACCACGCAAGCGAGCGGCGTCGCGTATCGCCTCCCGCGCCATCACCGCCTGGTCCGCCGACAACAGGACATCGGCGGCGGGGCTTGCGATCTCGAACTGGTGCTCGCCGTACTCGGCCACGAACTGATCGAGCCGCGTTCCCGCCGTGGCCAGCACCGCCTGCACGGCATCGGCCAGGCCGGAAATGGCGCGGGTGCCCGCGAGCGAGAAGGCGGGGGTCGGCACCTCCTGGACGCCGTGGATGTAGCACTCCTGCTCGAAGCCGGCCTTGATCACCAAGCCGAACTCGTCGCGCAGCTTCGCGATCGCGGCTTTCAGTTGGTTGCGCGGGCAGAGCGGCCAGGGCTGGCCGTCGATGTTCTTGAGTTCGCAGAGAAAGAGATCGAGGGCCGGGCGCTCGCCGGCCGGCGGAAGGGTCATGCGGGTTGCGGGATCACCGACGATGCGTGTCTCCCCCATCGGGCCGAAGGGGTTGCCGGCTGGGATGGTGTTGAAGGGGGAGAGCATGATGTTGGTCGGGACCCACGGCAGGCCCTGGGCCAGCACCTCGTCGGTGCGGACGGCGGGCACGGAGCGCCCCCGCATCACGCCGCAAAGATCGAGGTTGCCGAACATCGACACACGTGGCGCTTCATTCCGGTGGAGAGTCTCGTTCATAGAGTGCGCCCTGCCTCTAAAGAGTTGCGAAGGTCGGTTCGATCGATCTCGGCAAGGCTCGCAGGCAGGACGCGCGACAGCCTCTTGCCCCAGTCCTTCTGCCCCTTTGGTTGGGAGATCAGATCCTGTCTGATCTCAAGCTCGACGTGCAGCAGCCCCAGCCGCTCGCAATGCACCGGAATGGCGTAGTCACCGTCGTCGTCAATGCCGTAGGGCTGATTGACTCCGACGACCAAATCTCCTTCGGCTTCCAACGCCGCGATCACCGCCAAGGCGAAGCGGCTGTCTCGATTGAACAACACACCGATATGCCACGGCCGTGCACCGGGGTGGTCGGAATGATCGGGCGTGAAGCTGTGAACCGAGACGACGACCGGGGGTCGCCCTGCCGCAAGGCGTTGCATGATCACGGTCTCCATCCGCGCGTGATAGGGTAGAAAGATCTCTGCGATCCGGCTGGCGATCTGCTGCAGGTCGAGCCGTTCATTGCGCGCAATGTGAACACCGTCCATGAAGGTGACGAAGGCCTCCGGGCTGTGCGGAGGCCGGTTGCAATCGATCAGGATCCTGGAATAGCGCTGATAAAGAAGCTCGGCGTCCAGCGCATCCGAAAGAAATCGGCTGACTGCCAGCGCCCCGATGTCATAGGCGAGATGCTGTTCGAAGTCGCTTGCGGTAAGCCCGTAGTTGCCGAGAGAATTCGGCATGAGGTTGCCGGCATGGTCGCATATGATGATGAAATCCGAGGCGCCGGCGGCGCGCTCGTGGCCAACCGGGTCGACGTCATCTTGGCCAAGCAGCCCGCTCTCCCATCGAAAGCCGCGAGCTGGGCTGCTGTCACGATTGATCGTCACCGGCTTCCTCCATCGATACTGTTTTGATAAATAATTGCCAGTTTTCACTGTGTCGTCCAACACTGAAAAATAATTGATATCTGATCCGCCGTTCGCTTCTCTAGACCTGCCGAGTGGGACCGAGGCATGAATCAAGCGGAAAACGCGTTTCTGGAGGCTGAGTCGAGACGAGCGGAGGCGGTGGCACAGACGCTGCTGCTCGTCGCCCTGGTCGTCGGTATCACGGTCGCACTGAGCTTGATCATGGGGCGCGCCGGCGAACGGATCGCGACGCAGCTCTGCATCAGTATCGCTGCAATCGTTTCTCTCGCCGTGTTCAGCGGCAACTCCGGGATCGTTTCCTTCGGCCACGCCGCCTTCATGGGGCTTGGCGCCTATCTGTCCGGCATTCTGACGATGCCGGCCGCCATTCAAGGCAGCGCGCTGCCCAATCTTCCGGCCTTTCTCGCTGACTATGAGCTCGGTCTCTTCGCGTCTCTGGCGGTCGTTGCGCTTTTCGGTGCCGCGGTCGCGCTGCTGATCGGGCTGCCCATCGCGCGCCTGAACGGCGCCTCGGCCACTATCGCCACGCTTGGAATTCTCATCATCGTGCACAGCGTGCTGGTGGGCACGCGCGACATCACCCGAGGCAGCCAAACCTTCTTCGGCGTACCGCGCGTGACCACCCTCGAAGTCGCACTCGGCGCCGCGATCGTCTTCATATGCTTGGCACGGCTTTATCGCGAAAGCCGCTACGGTCTGATGCTGCGGGCGGTGCGCGACAACGAGCCGGCAGCGGTCGCCATGGGTATCGAACCGCGCCGGGCGCGCCTTATCGCTTGGGTCGCATCCGGTGCACTGGCGACGGTGGCCGGTGCGCTCTATGGCCATATGCTCGGGGCTTTCTCACCCCGCGACTTCTATTTCGCCCTGACCTTCAGCATGGTGGCGATGCTGGTGGTCGGCGGCATGCTGACGGTCAGCGGGGCCGTCGTCGGCGTCATCGTCGTGACCTTGCTGCAGGACAGTGTTCGACAGATCGAAGGCGGCTTTGCCTTGGGGCCGATCGAGGTGCCGCAGATCTTCGGGCTGACGACGGCAACGCTCGGCATTGTCATTCTGCTGGTCATATGGCTGCGGCCGCGGGGCTTGCTCGGCTACCGCGAGGCGAGCTTGCCCTTTCTCGAGCGCCTTGCAGCCCAGGCGATGAGCCGGTTGGGCAGCCTTGTGCCGCTCGGGCGAGGGCGGGCCAGCGTCGAAACCGACGCGGACCTTGACCACAGTCGAGACGGCGTCTCCATAAAGGGCCTGACGAAGCACTTCAAGGGTCTGACCGCGGTCGACGAAGCCAGCTTTTCGGTGCCGGCAGGAAAGGTCACCGGCCTGATCGGTCCGAACGGCGCGGGCAAATCCACCATCGTCAACCTCATGACCGGCCAGTTGCCGGCCAGCGCGGGCGCCGTGCGGCTGGGGTCTGTCGATCTCCTCGACCTGCCGGCCTATCGCATCGCCCATCTCGGGGTTGCGCGGACGTTTCAGAACAATCGCCTGTTCGAGGACCTGACCGTCTATGAGAACGTTCTGGTTCCTGCGCTCGCCATTGGCGCCTCACGACAGGAGGCCGCGCAGTTGGTGGCGCACGAGCTGAATGCGTTGGATCTGCTTGATGTGGCGCATGATCGCGCGGGAAGTCTTCCCTACGGTGCACGCAAGCGACTGGAGATCGCCCGCTGTTTGGCGCTGCGACCCATCCTGCTGGTGCTGGATGAACCCGCCGCAGGTATGAATCCCGAAGAGACGGCCGATCTTGCCGAGCGGCTTGCCCGTCTTGGCCACGAGCACGGCTATGCGACGCTGCTGATCGACCACGATCTCGGCTTCGTGAATCGACTGTCCAGCTCGATCGTTGTGGTCAACCGCGGCCGTGTCATCGCGATCGGCACGCCGGAGCAGATCCAGACCAACCCAGATGTCATCGAGGCCTACATCGGCACGGGTCGAGCCCGGTCGGAAGAACCGGAGCCGGTGCCGCTTTCCCCCTCCATCACCCTTACGGCAAAAGGAGAAACTCCATGAAAGCGATCAGAGATGTCATGTTGGCGGGAGTCAGCCTCGCCGTTATTGCCGGCGTGTCGGTCAGCGTGGCCGTGGCCGAGGACGAGTACTTCATCGGCGTCACCTCGGCTCAGTCGGGCTATCTCGCGCCTTACGATCAGCCGGCCTACGCCGGCTTCAAGTTCTGCATCGAGGAGAAGAACGCGCAGGGCGGGCTGAACGGCAAGATCCCGGTGCGCCTTGAGGTCAAGGACACGCGCTCCGACACCGCAGAGACGATCAAGGCGGTGCAGGAATTGGTCGACGATGGGGCACAGTTCATCGTGTCACCGGCGGATGCGGATCCCACCATCGCGGCCGGCCAGATCACCCAGGCGGCCGGCATTCCGACCATGACCTTCGCCGGAACGGCACCGGTTCTGACGGCGGTCGGCGAGTACATTTTCGGCAGCTATCCGGCGGATAATCAGCAGGCGACGGTGCTGGCCGACTTCGCCACCGAGAAGGGCTTCGAGCGCGTCTACATCCTGAAATCCCCGGATGCCGCCTACACCCTGGGTGGACCCGAGTACTTCGCTGAGGTCTTCGAGAAGAACGGCGGCACCATGGTCGGCGAGTCGCTCTACTCGCTCAACCAGCCGGACTTCTCGACCATCGTCACCAAGATCAAGTCGACCGAGCCGGCGCCGGATCTGATCGTCACCTGGGCGTGGGAGCCGGACTTTCCCGCCTTCATCAAGGCGCTGCGTGGTGCTGGCGTGACGACCCAGGTTATGGGTGGCGACGTGCTCGACACACCGACCATTCGCGGTCTCGGCGACGTTGTGAGCGGCGTCTATCACACCAGCGGTGGCTTCCCGGAGGAAGGCTCCGACTATGCCGACTTCGTGAAACGCTATGAGGCGGCGACCGGCAGCCCCCCTGACAACAACTATTACGTCAACGGCTGCGACATCGCGAATATGATCGAGCAGGCAATCGCCGCTGCTGGGTCGACCGACCCCTCGGACGTCCGCGACGCGCTTGCGGATATCAAGGACGGCAAGGGCATCATGTCGAACTTCACCTTCGCGGGCACCGATCGGATGCCGTTGCGCCCGGTCGTTATCGCCAAGATCGAAGAGGACGGCACCAAGAGCTTCGTCCGCCGCGCCATGGCGGATCCCGACAAGCTGCCGCAGCCTTGATCCGACTTGCATGACTGCTCTTCTGGAGGTCGAGGGCCTGGAAGTGCACTACGGGCCGGTCCACGCCGTCAAAGGCGTGGACCTGGCCGTTCAGGAGGGCACGGTCACGGCTCTTCTCGGCGCCAATGGCGCCGGGAAGACCACAACGCTGATGGCGGTCGCCGGCCTCAGGAAGATCTCCGCCGGAGACATTCGTCTCGACGGCCGCTCTTTGGTCGGGACCTCATCCGAGTCGATCATCCGGCAAGGCGTCGGTGTTTCGCCGGAGGGTCGGCGGGTTTTCACGGCCCTCACGGTCGCCGAGAACCTGAGGCTTGCAGGAGCCATTCACGGAGATGCGGCGATTTCCTCGTCCATCGCCGAAACCCTGATGGAGCGCTTCCCGATCCTGGGGACGCGCCGTCATCAGCGGGCCGGCCTGCTGTCCGGCGGTGAGCAGCAAATGCTGGCTTTGGCTCGTGCCTTGATGGGAAAGCCGCGCCTACTGTTGCTGGATGAGCCGTCGCTCGGCCTTGCCCCTCAGATGGTCGACAGGGTTTTCGATTTGATTGCCGAGCTCAGGGAAGAGGGGATCGCGGTTCTGTTGGTCGAGCAGAATGTGCCGCTCTCGCTCGAGATCGCCCAAGAGGCCGTTATTTTGGCGAACGGCCGGATGGCGGCTCGGGGCGACAGCGAGAAGGTCGCGCAGAGCGACGTCATTCATGCCGCCTATCTGACGTGACATGCCGCTAGATCTCTTCATTCAACAGCTCGTCAACGCGCTCAGCCTGGGCGGTATCTATGCGCTGCTGGCGCTGGGCCTTGCTGTCGTGTTCTCGATCATTCGGCTGATCAACTTCGCCCATGGCGAGATCATGACCGTCGGCGGCTACGGCGTGTTCTTCTCTTTGCTGCTCGGCTGGCCGATCCCGGCGGCGATTATCGTCGGCGTTTCGATGTCGATTATCGCCGCCGTGGCGATGGAGCGGCTGGCCTTTCGCGCCATGAAAGGCGCCAGCGTGGTCTCGCTGCTGATCACCAGCTTCGCCATTTCGGAGATCCTCAAGGTTCTCTTCCAGAACGGAATCTCGGCGAGACCGAAGCCGATTGCCTTACCTTCCGAGCTGTCCGGCTCTTACGAGGTGGGCGGCATCGTGATCGGCGTCATCCCGACGCTCTCGATCGCCATCACCCTGATTTCCCTCACCGTTCTGACGGCCTTTCTCCGGCGCACCACCACCGGGCTGGCGATGCGCGCGGCTGCCGAGGACTTTGATATGGTCCGGCTACTCGGCGTGCGGGCTGGCGGGGTGGTGGCGGCCGCTTTTGCGCTGTCGGGTCTGCTAGCCGGCATTGCCGCCGTGATCTGGACGGCGCAGCGCGGCTCGGTCGATCCCTTGATGGGCTTCTTCCCCGTCCTCAAGGCCTTCATCGCTACCGTGCTCGGCGGCCTGGGCAGCTTGTCGGGCGCGGTACTGGGCGGCTTCGTGGTCGGCGCCATCGAAGTCTTCTCCCAGGCTTTCCTGCCCGAAAGCCTCTCGCCCTATCGGGATGCCATCGTCCTCGGTTCGGTCATCCTGATTTTGCTGGTGCGCCCGGAAGGCCTGATCCCGCCGGCTCGTGTCGATCGCAGCTGATAAGATGAACGCCTCTCGCGCTCACCCCGGCCGATCACTGGTGCCAGTCGGGCACGAAGGTCTCGCCGCGCAGCTTGTCGAGCGCTTCGAGCCTGGTCTTCAAGCTCGGCCAGGTGACCGTATCCAGCGACGAACTGATCAACTCGACCAGTCCAGTGATGCCCACCAGGGTATCCCAAGGCGTGGAGGCCTGAACCTCGCAGCGCAGCACGTGATCGGCGACCGTCGCGATTTCGCTCATCCACTGATCGGTGAAGAGGATGATCGTCGCGCGCCGCTCGGCCGCCCACTTTGCCGTGAGAACGGAGTCGGGCTGATAGCGGCGGATGTCGAAGACGATCAGGATGTCGTTCTTGCGCATGTCGAGCATGCTGTCGCTGCGCCGCGGCATGTCGGACTCGAGCAGCGTGACGGCGGGCCGCATCTTCCTCAGGTGAAAGTGCAGATGCGCGGCCACGGGATAGGTGAAGGTCCCGCCGAGGATGTAGATCTTGCGCTTGTTCTCAGACAGGAGCGCGATGATCTTGGCGAGCTCGGCCGGTTCGACGGCGTCGAGCGTACGCTCGAGCGCGGTGACGAGACTCTGCCGCAGCGCCGTTGCCGCCGGCACCTGCTCGTCGGAGCGATAGAGCGTCAGGGGGCTCTCATGGCTTTTGGCGATCTCGTCGCGCAGCTTCTGGCGGAACTCCGGATAGCCGTCGCAGCCGAGCTTCTGCACCAACCGTTGGATCGTCGCGGCACTGACGTTGGCGGCCTTGGCGAAGCTGGTAATGCTCTCGAGTCCGATCATGGGGTAGTGGGCAAGCAGCACGCGAGCGGCCTGCTTCTCGCTGCGCGTGAAGCTGGGCATCGCATTGGCCACGACCATCTTCATGCTCTGTTCGCTTTCGGCCATCTCCACCCGTTTCCAGTTCCTAGAGTTTCGACCTTCATCGCTGCCGGCTTGGCAGCAAACCACCAAGAGCGCAATGCCTGCCGCGCGTGCGTGGTGCGGCACCTCCGGAGACCGAGTCCATGCTAGATATCACAGTCCAGAACGCATCGGTAAGTGACCGCGACCGCGCGATCGCGCCCGCGCGCACGGCTTTATTGTCGATCGATATGCAGAATGCCGAATGGAGCCCGGCACAAGCCGAGCGGGCGCGCCAGGACGGCACCCCCGAAGCGGCCAAGCGCTCCTTTCTGGAGCGGCTGGAGACGATCGTCATCCCCAACCAGCGGCGACTGCAGGCCGCGGCCCGTGCGGCGAACATCGAGGTGATCTTCACCGTCATCGAAAGCCTGACGCTGGATGGGCGCGAGATCAGCCTCGATCACAAGATCTCAGGCCTGTTCTTTCCCAAAGGGTGTTGGGAGTCGCAGGTCATTTCGGATGTCGCGCCGCAGGACAACGAGATCGTCATTCCCAAGACCTCCTCTGGGATCTTCAACAGCACCAACATCGATTACATCCTGCGCAATCTCGGCATCGAGTTCCTCGTCATCTACGGCGTCTCGACGGATCAATGCGTCGAGACCGCGGTCCGCGATGCGGCCGACCGCGGGTTTCTCGTCACCCTGGTGGAGGATGCCTGCGCCGCCGAAGAAGGCGTGCGGCACGACGCTGCCATTCGCGCGGTCGGCGGGCACTATTGCCGCGTCCGCAGCACCGACGAGATGATCGCGGAGTTCGGCAAGACCTGACCTCGATACCGGCACCAGGCCCCGATCAGCGGAACGGCCTTTCGGTTGCAGGCAAGACTGAGCTCCGACAAAAAATGCCGGCCACGGCAGGATACATGCTAAGGGTGGCGTGGAACGGCCAAGCACTGCCGTTGCATCACTGGGATTTGCCAGCAATCCCACATTGACGGCCGGTGACGCGCCGCTTCGGTTTGTCCGAGTCCGAGATGTGCCATGTCTGAACCCGTCGAGGCAGAGGCCAGGTCGAAGCACACGACGCTCATCTTCATCGCAGTCACCGCGTCGACCGCGGCGGTGACCTACAACAGCATGGCCGTGATCACAGCGATACCGGCGATGAAGGCCGAATTCGACATGAGCTTGACCATGGCTCAGTGGATCATGAACGGCTACACCTTGGCGTCCGCGGCCTTGGTGGCTGCCATGGGCCGCTTCGGCGACTTGTTCGGCCAGGTACGCGTTATCGTCCTTGGCATGGTGTGCTTTCTGCTGGGGTCGCTCACGGCGCTTTTTGCCGTAGACACGGCGATGGCGATCGGGGCGCGCGTCCTCCAAGGCGTCGGCGCGGCCGGCATCCTCAGCACATCGCTCGCGATCCTGAACAACGCCGTTCCGGAAGCCAAGCGCGCGGCGGCGATCAGCCTGTGGGGCGCGGTCATTGCGCTCGGTATGGGCCTCGGGGCGGCGATTGGTGGCGCGCTGACGGCGATCAACTGGCGCGCCGTGTTCGCTGTCGATGTGTTCCTGGTGCTGCCGTCGCTTGTCCTCGCGCTGCGAATTGTGCTGTCCTCGCCCCCGGAGACTGCTGGCGGGCGGGCGCCGATCGATTTCGCCGGCCTTGTTTTGCTGATTCTCTTTATCGGCCCGCTTACCTTCGCATTGACCCATGGACAGGAAACCGGCTGGAGCGCGATCGAGACGGTCTTGCCGCTGGCTGTCGGCATCGCCTGCGGCGTCTTGCTGGTCATCGTCGAGGTGCGTTCGAAGGCGCCTTTGCTTCGGATCGACTTTTTCCGGCGTCGGCGCTACGTGGCGGGCACGCTCGGCATGTGCCTTGCTGGCATGAACACGGCAACCTTCGTCTACTTCTACATCCTCTTCGCGCAATCGCCGGACGGTCTATCCTATACGGCGATCATTGCCGGCCTTTCGTTGCTGCCCTTTTCGATGGCCATGTTTGTGCTCGCAGTCGGCGTGCCCCGACTGCCCGCCGTTGCGAACTCAACCTGGCTGATCGTGGCGGGCATGGCCGTGATGGCGATCGGATACTGGTTCGCGCATGGCTTTTCGTCCGCCAGCAGCTTCGACGACACCTGGTGGCCGATGGTCTTGATTGGGACCGGCACGGGCCTCGCGTATGCGCTTTTGCCGGGTACGGCCCTGCGTGTGCTGGAGGAAAGGGACTCGGGGCAGGGGTCCGGCGTGATCAACACCTGCCTCTACTTCGGTCTGACCCTGGGCGTCGTTGTCGGCGGGATTGTCTCGGCCGTGTCGCTGCGCATGTCGCTGTCTGCCGTTGTGGCGCGACTTGGGCTCGCGCCAGCCGAGGAGGAGCGATTGGTGCAGGTCTTGGTTCACGGCACGCCGGGTCAGATCGAGGCGGCGTTCGAGCGGGCCGCGGCGTCCGGGTCGACCGCCCTCAAGCAGGCGACGCAGACCGCGATCGAGTCCAGCTTTTCCGACGTCATGCTTCTGGGGTCGGCAGTTGCGCTCCTTGGTCTGGTCCTAATGGCCTGGCTGCTGCGCGGCCCGCCCACACCGGACGCGGCCGCGCTGCCCAGCGGACATTGACTTGAGGGTCGGTTCGGGTATGACCACCCGATGCACATGGAATGGCTAGTCGACTACGCTCAGAGGGATCACTCGATAAGGCCGAGCGTGCGGAACAATGTGAACTTGTCCCACACCACCCAGGTCTCTTTGATCTTGCCGTCCGCGTCGTACTCGTCGATGGAGATGCCGGCCCAGGACACGGATTTGCCCGTCGGGGCAAGGCCCTCATAGCTGCCCTTCTGTGTGCCGCTGAAGGTCCAGTGGGTCGCAATGCGGTTGCCGTCGACGAGCTGCATCTGGAACGCCACCTGCGTGCCCGGAAAGGCGCTGTGATACGACGCCACGATGGCCTTCAGTTCGTCGAGCGTCACACCTTTCTCGCCATCTGTTGCGGCGATCGGCTCCTGATGATTGATGTAGCCCGGCGCAAAGAGACTGTCGGGGTCGATCTGAGAATCGCTGTTCCACCACTCAATCGATTTCCGTGATGTTGCTTTCTGATCTTCCATAGTCACCCCTCGCTGGCATCGGTCTTCTGTGCCATTGCCTTCGAGAGTAGCATGCTCATCATTGCCACTGCTATGGCTGCGGGCGCGGCCCTCCGATGAAGAGGCGCAAGCCAAGTCGACAACGCGCAGGCCTCTTTCGGTATTTCCTAAGCAAAGCTGCGGAAAGCGCTACTTTATCCAAGCCCCTTTGCCGTGGCTGCATCGCGTGTTTCCGCCGATAGTCTTGGAATAAGAGAAAGGGATCGGATATGGCGGCTGAGGAAATCGACACGCTCGTGGTTGGCGGCGGCCAGGCTGGCCTGGCGATGAGCGAGCACCTGACCAACTGCGGCGTGCCTCACCTCGTGCTGGAGCGGCACCGCATTGCCGAGCGTTGGCGCTCGGAGCGATGGGACTCTCTGGTCGCCAATGGCCCGGCTTGGCATGACCGCTTTCCCGGCATGGAGTTTTCGGAGACAGACCCCGAGGCTTTTGCACCGAAAGAGGGGGTCGCCGACTACCTTGTGGCCTACGCCGAAAAGATCGCCGCCCCCATCCGCTGTGGCGTCGAGGTGAAGAGCGTGAAGAAGAGCACGGGCAAGCCCGGTTTTCGGGTTGAAACGTCCGATGGTGTCATCGAAGCCCACAACGTGGTGGCTGCCACAGGCCCTTTCCAACGCCCGGTCATTCCCAAGGTCGTTCCTGAGACGGTGGGCGTTACGCAGCTTCACTCGACCGCCTATCGCAATCCCGAACGGCTGCCGGAAGGGGCGGTCCTGGTGGTCGGCTCAGGTTCGTCCGGTGCGCAGATCGCCGATGAGCTCTTGGGCGCCGGACGGCGCGTCTATCTCTCCGTCGGTCCGCACGAGCGCCCGCCGCGACGCTATCGCGGGCTCGACTATTGCTGGTGGCTGGGTGTTCTCGGCAAGTGGGATGTGATCACGCCTGAGCCGCACATGGCGCATGTCACGATCTCGGTCAGCGGTGCCCACGGTGGGCACACGGTCGACTTCCGTGCGTTTGCGTCAAGAGGCATGACGCTCCTCGGCATGACGCAGAGCTTCGAGGACGGAGTACTCCGCTTTGCGCCGGACCTTGCCGACAATCTTGCGCAAGGGGATGCCTATTATCTCTCGATGCTGGACGAGGCCGACGCTTATGCCGTCCGCAATAGTTTGGAGCTTCCCGAGGAACCCAGCGCCCGCGAGATCGCCCCGGACCCGGAGTGTGTCACCGACCCCATCCTCGCACTGAACCTCGCGGAGGCCGGCATAACCTCGATCATCTGGGCAACAGGCTTTGCGCTCGATTTCAGCTGGTTGCAGGTCGACGCCTTCGACGAAAACGGCCGGCCCAAGCATCAACGCGGTGTTTCGGCTGAGCCGGGAATCTATTTCCTCGGGCTGCCATGGCTTTCGCGCCGAGGCTCGTCCTTCATCTGGGGGGTCTGGCACGACGCCAAGTATCTCGCGGACCAGATAACGATCCGGCGCAACTACCTAGCTTATCATGCATCGGCTCAATGCAGAGCCGGAGACGCCTAAAGGAAGCTTGAAGGCGACGGCTGCGTCCGCTCGTAGTAGGATTCGCTCTGTCGAAGGTTGCGTCTGCCAGGGGCAAGCGTGGAAACATCCGTTCCGAAGCGGTTCTACTTCAACGACGCGGGCCCTTTGCCGCCGATCAGCGCGGTCGGGGGCAAAGGTTACTCGCTGATCCGAATGGCGCGCGAAGGTTTTCCGGTGCCGCCGGGCTTCGTGCTTGCCGTCGACTTCTTCAAACCCTGGTTTGCCCAGGTGGCAGCGACCGACGCCTGGCGTGCCTTCCTCGATGCGCCGCCGGATGAGATGGCGGCTCGCGCCGCCGCTTTGCCGTCGACCGCAAAGGTGCTCGTCTTCGACACCGAGCAGGCCGCACTCGTAGCGCAGTCGCTCGAACGTTTTGATGCGTTCCGGCTTTTCGCCGTCCGCTCCTCGTCGCCTGACGAGGACTTGGCGGGGGCGTCTTTCGCCGGTGGCTACGAGACGATCCTGGGCGCGACGCATGAGACGATCGAGGACGCTATCCGTCGGGCCTTTGCATCTTGTCTGGAGCCACGAGTCTTCATCTACAAGCGACAGCAAGGTTTCGATGTCCGCGAGGCTTCTATCGCCGTTGTGATCCAGGCGCAGATCGCTTCAGAGGTGGCGGGCGTCGGATTCAGCGTCGAGCCGATCAGCAACGACTACGATCGTGCAGTCTTCAATGCCAACTGGGGCTTGGGCGAAACGGTGGTCAGCGGATTGGCCACCCCCGATCAGTATGTCGTCGACAAGCTTTCGGGAGAGCTGCTCGAGACCACGGTCGGTGCCAAGGAAACCTCGATCTGGCTGCTGCCGGACGGCGGCACAGAGGAACGCCCCGACAAGCGGCATGACCAGGCGACGCTCGATGCCTCACAGCTCGCCCTCATGACGCAGGAAATCGGGCGCATCGAAGCGCTCTACGATTGCCCGATGGATATCGAGTGGGCCTGGCAGGACGGCGCCTTCTATCTGCTGCAGGCCCGGCCGATCACAACCTATCTGCCGTTGCCGGATGAGATCGTGACGCCCGCGGGGCAGCGTCGCCGTCTCTATCTCGATGCAACGCTTGCGATACAGGGCATACAGCAGCCGCTCTCGGTCATGGGCGCGAACTTTCTCGAAATCCTCCTACGGACACTTGCCGAGAAACTGACGGGGCAGACGAAGCTTACGGACCCGGTCGAAGGCGTAGCCTTCATCGCGGGCAACCGCTTGTACCTTGACCTATCTCACCTCTTCCACCTCGTACCCGCTCAAAAGCTGGCGGGGTTCCTGGGCAACATGGACTCCCTGACGGCCGAGATCCTGCTTCAGGTCGATGGCGACGTCTATCTCTCCGATCCTTGCCCCGCCTACCTGCATCATTTGTTGCCGGAGATCCTCGCGCATGTGCCGGGCGTTCCCCTGAGGGGCCTGGAGGCTGTGTTGCTGCCGGAGCGCAGCGACGAGGTCTATCATCGCAAGGTCGAGGAGGCCTTCGCTCGGATGGAGGCCGACGCGAGCGCGCCGCAGGACATAGACTCCTACGCCGAATGGCTGACGTCGCAGTTCGTCGCGCTTCTGGTTGGAACCTTGGTTGCACCGCTGGCCACCGCCATGGCGGCGCGATCTCGGCTGACGCAGTTGTTCGAGAACGCCGCCAAGACCGACACGCAGATCGCCGACGATCTGGTCCATGTGGACCAGGCCTTGCCGAACAATGTGACGATCGAGATGGGCATGCGCCTCTATAAGATCGCTCAAGGCCTAGCGCCACTCGGGCTCTCCAGCGCCGACGCGTTGGGCCGGCGCCTGAGTGCGGCCGATGTTCCGCCCGACACCCTGCAGGCATGGCAGGACTTCTTGGAGCGTTTCGGCTTTCGTGGACCGCGAGAGCTCGATATGGCCGCGCCGCGCTACCGAGACCGGCCGGAGCTGCTCTTCAAGCAGCTCTATTCGCTGATGGGGCTGACGGCGGACGGCGACAATCCGCAGTCGATCCACGAACGTTCCGTTGCGCGACGCCAAGCGGCACATGAACGACTTCGAAACGCGGCCTACGAAGTGGGGGCGCTCGAAGGCAAAGAGTATGACCTGCTGTATCGAGTCATGGAGCGCTTCGGCGGCTTTCGCGAGAACCATAAGTACTATCTGGTGAAGACGATCTCGTTCCTTCGCCGCCGAGTGCTGCAGGCAGCCGAGGTACTAACCGCATCCGGGCGCCTGCAACGACCGGAGCAAGCCTTTGATCTGACGCTCGCGGATCTGACGCAGGCCGAACGCGACCCGCACCTCGACCTGCAGGCCCTTGTCTCGCAGGACACCGCGTTCCTGAGAAAGCTCGACCATGTCAGGGCCTTTCCACACGTGGTCGACTCCCGCGGCCGCATTCTAAGGCCCGACAGACCCAAGCCCTCGCCGGGCGAGCTGGTCGGGCAAGCCATTTCGCCGGGCAAAGCGCAAGGACCGGTCAAGGTCTTGCATGCGCCGGATGAGAAGCCGCTGTTGCCGGGCGACGTCCTGGTGGCGCGCGCCACCGATCCTGGCTGGACGCCTTTGTTTGTTAGCGCTTCAGCCATCGTCCTCGAGGTTGGCGGTATGCTGCAGCATGGCTCGCTGGTTGCCCGGGAGTATGGCAAGCCCTGTGTTGCGGGCGTGCAGGATGCCACCACGCAGTTGAAGGACGGCGAGATCGTCGAGGTGGATGGCTCGGCCGGAGTCGTGCGCAGGGTGTAAGGCTCGTCCATCAGTCGGATCGCCCGTTGCCGCTGCCGTCGGCACCCGCCTATAGTGCCGGCCATCCGCTCGAAACAGAAAGGCTTTAGCGTGCCGGACGACCTCATAGCCCGCCTGCCGAAGTCGGAACTGCATCTTCACATCGAAGGCACGCTGGAGCCGGAGATGATGTTCGAGATGGCGGCCCGCAACGCCGTGGAGATCCCTTACAACTCCGTCGAGGAGCTGCGCGCGGCCTACAGCTTCGCCAATCTGCAGGAGTTCCTCGATCTCTATTACCAGGGCATGAATGTGCTGCTGCACGAGCAGGACTTCTATGAGCTGACCCTGGCCTATTTCCAACGGGCCCGAAACGACAACGTACGCCATGCCGAGATCTTCTTCGATCCCCAGGCCCATACCAACCGCGGTGTGCCGTTTGCCACGGTGATCAACGGCATCACGCGCGGCCAGCAGGAGGCGGCGGCCCAGTTGGGTGTTACCTCCAAGCTCATTCTCTGCTTTCTGCGCGACTTGAGCGCAGACGCGGCCATGGCGACTTTCGAGGAGGCGTTGGTCTACCGGAACCAATTCGTCGGCATTGGCCTCGACTCGGCGGAGCTGGGCCATCCGCCCTCCAAGTTCGCCGATGTCTTTGCCCAGGCCAAGAACGAAGGTTTCCTGCTGGTCGCCCATGCCGGCGAGGAGGGACCTTCGGCCTATGTGCGCGAAGCCATCGACGTCTTGGGCGTCCACCGCATCGACCATGGCAACCGGTCGCTCGACGACCCGGAACTGGTCAGCGATCTGGCGGCGTCCGGCATCGCGCTGACTGTATGCCCGCTCTCCAACCACAAGCTTGGGGTGGTGGACGACCTGCCTAGCCATCCCCTGGCGGAGATGCTGGAACGGGGCCTGTTGGTCACCGTCAACTCCGACGACCCGGCTTACTTCGGGGGCTACGTCAATGCCAACTACCGCGCCCTGCGCGACGCGCTCGTGCTGGACGACGTCACTCTCGTCGAGCTGGCCCGCAATTCCTTTCGGGCCTCGTTCCTGACGGAGGAGGAGAAGGCGCGTCATCTGGCCGAAGTGGACACCCTCGCAGCGGCCGAAGGCATCAGGCCCGTAGCCAGGTCGGCTGCCTCCTAAGCCTTAGCGCTACACCGCTTGCCGAACGCCGCATAGGCTCCCACCGCTCGGCTTCGCCGGTGCTGCGTCGTCCGACAGTCGGGTCTTTGCCTGGTTTCGAAGTCGGTGGCGTGATCTTGGCTCACGATTGAGGCGTCCTGAGAGACGGCCAGGACGATTGCGAAGTGAACGAGCCCGTGCGAGATTTCTGCACGAACAGAGCATATGATGCTATTGCACCATACATCGGCATGGCTTGAACGGCGTTTTTGGGATGGGCAATCGGGAGCCGGGACGTGGTTGGCAGCAGACTGAAGGCCGAGAGCTGTTAAACGGCCTGTGGTGATGTGGGTTGTCTAAACAAGACGAGCGGCCGCCATCCCGCGTAGGCATGCAGGAAGCAGACGATGCCGCTTATCTCGGGCTTCCTTGGCCCGACTCCTACAAAGAGCTTCTGCCTGTCCTGCAGGAGTTCTGGGGTGTTGAGGGCAATCTGTACCTCAACCGAAAGCTGAGTGGCGGCAAGTCGGGCGCCCTTGTCTATGCGGCGGATATCGAGAGCGAGCAGTTCACCGGGCAAGCGATTCTAAAGCTCGACCAGGCTCCCGATCCGGCTTCGCGGGAGCAGGACGAAGCCGACCGTCATCGTCAAGCCATCGAAGATGCGCCTGACTTCGCCACGCGGCACCTGCCAAGGCTGCTTCACACACTGCATCATAATCAGCAGATCGCGGTTCTTTCGGCGATCGCGGGGCGCGGACTGGAGTATGCCAAGCCCTGGTCCGAGTGCTCGTTTGAGAAGCAGCTGCAGATGGTGCGTCAGGTTTCGCGGGGCGTGCTAGAGGACTGGAACCATGACTACAAGCGCCAGCGCGGGCTTCGTCCGCCACAGGCGTTGCTTCAGTCGTGGCTGGACTACCGCCTTCATCCCGAACAGGGTGGGCGGATTCACAGCTTCCTGTCCGAGAGTTGCGGGCTTGCGCCCGAAGAGCCCTCGATCATGTTCGAAGGCAATTGGTATCCCAATCCGCTTGCCTTCGCGCTCGGTGTCAGGGCGCTTCCCGATCGCCTTCGATTGCGCATGGCCACCGGCCATTGCCACGGTGACCTGCATGGCCTGAACGTTCTGGTGGGGCGGCCGGAGTCCCCTGAACCCGACTATTATCTGATCGATCTCGCTTTCTATCAGTCCGAGCAGTACCTGTTCTACGACCATGCTTACTTTGAGCTTGCCCATCTGCTGAACTCTCGCAGGGGCATCAGTGCATCGGAGTGGCAATCGGTCCTCGAACGAATCAGCCGCACGAATTCTGGCGGTGATACGTCCGGTTTGCGGAGCGATGACATCGGCCACATCGAGCTTGTCATGGCCCTGCGTCAGGAGGTGTCGGAGTGGATCGACCGGCACGAAGGCGATCGCCTGTCCTTTATGGAAAGTCAGTACCTGCTCGCCCGGGTCGCCGCCGGCCTGAACTTCACCCACAAGACCATTCCCGACGAGATGCGCCGCATGGCGTTCATCTATGCGGCGTCCAACCTGAAGGACTATGTGAAGCTCAATCAGCTGGATTGGCCGAAGCATGGACCGGCTTTTTTGCTGGAGCAGAGCGCCAGGACACCCGATAGCGGTTCTGTGACCGAGGCGCCGCCCCCTCCAGCGGCGGCGGAGCAACCGGTGGCCGTGATGGCGCGCCCTGAGAAGGTGCCCCGCAAGCCTGAGGACCAAGCTGACGAGCCCAGGCCTCGCAAGGCGAGCTTTTTCCAGGAACTGGGGCGGCGTCATGTGATCAAGATCGCCGGGCTGTATCTGGTCGTGGCCTGGCTCTGCGTGCAGGTTGCCGGTGCGCTCAAGCCTGCACTGGGGCTTCCGCCCTGGACGGATACCCTGGTCACGCTTCTCTTGGCGCTCGGCTTTCCAATCGCCTGCATCATCGCTTGGGCGTTTGAGCTGAGCCCGAGCGGCCTGCAGCGCACACAGCCGGCGGAGCGCAGCGGCAAGTCATCGCTGCGGGGCCTGAGCTTCGTCGACTATGTCGTGGTGTTGGGCATGGTTGGACTGCTTGGTTTTACGCTTTGGCGCGAGGGTTTCGATTATTTTCGAGATGGTCCCCACGCCAACCTCCGCGGCGGCGGACCGCCCTCGATTGCCGTCCTGCCGTTCAGGAACCTCAGTGAAAACGGCGCTGACGATACCTTCAGCGACGGACTGACCATTGAAATCATGGCCACCCTCGCGCGAACGGGGCAGTTCCGGATTCCCGGCCAGACCTCCACATTCAAGTACAAGGACCAAGCGGAGGACCTGCGAACCATCGGGGAGGACCTGGGCGTTGAGTATCTTCTCGAAGGCTCAGTCCGGCGCATCGGGGATGACCTCCGTGTCGAGGCGCAGTTGATCGAAGCAGATGACGGGTTTCTCGTCTGGTCCGACGCCTTTTCCGACAAGCTTGAGGACATCTTCGTTATCCAGGAAAAGATCGCCAATGCGATCGGCGCGGCGCTCAAGACTCCCTTGGGAGTAGAGGCAAGCGGTCTCCAAACGGGAAGAACAGGGAGCCTCAGAGCCTACGAGCTCTTCTTGAGCGCGCTCTCGCTGGTCGGCTACCAGGGTCCAGGCATCAACACGCAGATTGCCGACGGGATCGAGTTGCTGAACGAAAGCGTGAAGATCGATCCCGATTTCGCGGCCGGTTGGGCGGCCCTCTCGCTAGCCTACGGCTTTGGCGTGGTGTTTCCCCCCGAGATCGATGGTCGTACTCCGGCGCCGGCTGCCTACATCAGGCGGGCGGCGGCCGCTGCCGTGAAGGCGCGGAAGCTCAATCCGGACCTGCCCATCGTCAATCATGCCATGGCCGATGTTCACAGACGGTCACGGCAGTGGTCATCGGCTGAGGATCTCTATCGTAGAGCGCTCGAGCTGGAGCCGAACGATGCGCTTGCGATGCTGGACTATGCCAAGCACCTCACCATCGTGGGGTACAACGACCAAGCCATTGCGATGACCGAAAAGGTCCGCCAGATCGATCCCCACAATCCTCTCTTGGGCTTCATGGAGGCGCTGCTGGCGTGGCAGACAAACCCGACGGCGGCAAACGCTGAAGCGTTTCTCGAACGGTTTGGAAGCCAGCCGGGCTTCGATCCGCTCATCCTGCGCAGCACCATGGGCTATTTCTTCGCGTCCGACCAGGTCGATAGGCTACGGACGCTCTTGAAGGACTGTACGAAATGCAATCCGGCTTGGCGCGACACGGCGCTCGCGATGCTGGAGGCCGTTGGAAAGGAGTCTCCGGAGGCGATTTTCGATCGGTACAAGAACTCGCGTGTCCTGGGGTACTCCTTCTTGGACGCCATTGGCGGACCGGATCTGGTCTTGAAGGCATTCAAGCACTTTGCCGACGATCAGGCGTTTAAATTCGAATACTATCTAGTCCCCTGGACAGAGCTTGATCGGGTTGGAAAGACGGACGAGTTCCAGCAATTGATCGGGGACGTCGGGCTGGTTGAGTACTGGCGCGAACGCGGTTGGCCAGAGCGCTGCCGGCCGCTAGAGGGCAGCCAGTTTGAATGCGGCTGAGGGTAGTCTTTCTGCGTGAACCAGAAGGCGTCAGGTGTGAGCGCGGTGATGGTGTCGCAGAGCCCGCAAACGCTTCTTGTCGATCGGGCCGCCGATGAACAGAACGGCGATCACCACGCCGACGACGGCGAGCGAGCCGTTGACGATAAAGGCATTACTGATCCCGTCGGATAGCGAGTCCGAGCTCACGACGATTGCCGTGTTCATGCCGAGCCCGATCGCGCCACCAGCGACGTTTGCCATATAGATGATGGCACCCGCGAGGCTCGACTGGGACGAGTCGAGCGCCGTGACCCCCGCGGTTGTTGTCGACGAGTAAAAGATACCGATGCCGATACCGAGAACGATCATACCCGGAACAAGCTGATCGTAGGTGGTTCCCGGCTGAATTGCCGCCAAGAGGAACATTCCCCCGGCGAGCAACGCCGCACCGATCGAGATCATCAGCTTTGCACCCAAAACCTCATAGACCCGACCGGCGACGAAGGACACCAGCGCAAAGGTCAACATCACAGGCAACAAGCCCGCGCCTGCACCAATGGCTGTGAAACCGAGATTTTTGATCATGAATTGCGGCAAGTAGATCAGCGCACCAAAGAAGACAGCCGCGATCATCAGCGTCGCGAGGGTCGCCATGGCGAAGGTCAACTTCCTCATGACGGACCTCGGAACCAGCGCGGTCTCGCCCAGGCGGTTTTCATAGAGACCGAAGCCAATCAGACAGACGGCCGCCAAAGCAAACAGCAGCAGGATGACAGGATCCGTCCAGCCGCGGTCCACACCCCAGTCGAGCGCAAGCAACAAGGCGAGCAGTCCAACGGTAAGAACCGCGATGCCGCCGTAATCAATTCGCTGACCTGGATCGGTTGGCTTGTCTCGCGGCACGACAAGAAGAACTGTGACGATACCCAGCAGTGCGACGGGGGCATTGATGAAGAAGATCCATTGCCAGCCGAGCGTGTCGGTCAAGACACCGCCGAGCAAGGGCCCCATGGCGTTCCCGATACCCGCCACACCGATGATCAGTCCGCCGGCGAGCCCCGCCCGGCTGTCAGGCACGATCTCGTAAGTCATTCCAAGGACGGCTGGCCACATCAGCGCGCCCCCAATTCCCATGATCGCTCTGCAGGCCAGAAGCAGCCGAATATCCGGTGCCAGTCCGCCGATCACGGAAAAGACGGCAAATATGCCTGCGCCGATCAGGAACATACGCCGTCGCCCGAACATGTCGGCAAGCCTGCCGCCGGTGACGATGACGATGCCGAACACCATGGCGTAGCTGTTGACGACCCACTGCGCGGTGGTGACATCTGAGTTGAACGTTCTTTCGATCGCGGGGATCGCGACGGACAGTGCGGTGAAATCGTTGGCAAC